>JBGAGZ010000110.1:0-10701 GCA_044226465.1 Burkholderiaceae bacterium
ATCGTCAACGCCGCCAACATGAGCTTCGCGCTGTGCCCGCTGCTCACCGACGGCGCGATCGAGGCCCTGCTGACGGCCGGCTCCGACGAGCAGAAGTCGACCTACATCCCCAAGCTGATCGACGGCACCTGGACCGGCACGATGAACCTGACCGAGCCGCAGGCCGGCTCGGACCTGTCGATGGTGCGCACCCGGGCCGAACCCATGCCCGACGGCAGCTACAAGCTCTTCGGCACCAAGATCTTCATCACCTGGGGCGAGCACGACATGGCCGAGAACATCGTCCACCTGGTGCTGGCCCGCGTGGCCGGTGCGCCGGAGGGCGTGAAGGGCATCTCGCTGTTCATCTGCCCGAAGTTCCTGCTCAATGCCGATGGTTCGCCGGGCGCCCGCAACGACGTGCACTGCGTGAGCATCGAACACAAGATGGGCATCAAGGCCAGCCCGACCGCCGTGCTGCAGTACGGCGACAACGGCGGCGCCATCGGCTACCTCGTGGGCGAAGAGAACCGCGGCCTCGAGTACATGTTCGTGATGATGAACGCCGCGCGCTTCGGCGTCGGCGTGCAGGGCCTGGCGGTGGCGGACCGCGCCTACCAGCGCGCAGTGGCCTATGCCCGTGAGCGCGTGCAGTCGCGGCCGGTCGATGGCTCGATGAACACGGCGGCGCCCATCATCCACCACCCCGACGTGCGCCGCATGCTGATGACCATGCGCGCCTACACCGAGGGCTGCCGCGCGATGGCCCTGGTCGGCGCCGCGGCCTACGACGCGGCCCATCACCACCCGGACGGCGCTACGCGCCAGCAGAACCAGGCCGTCTACGAGTTCCTGGTGCCGCTGATCAAGGGCTACTCCACCGAGATGAGCCTCGAAGTCACCTCGCTGGGCGTGCAGGTGCATGGCGGCATGGGCTTCATCGAGGAGACGGGCGCGGCCCAGCACTACCGTGACGCCAAGATCCTGACCATCTACGAGGGCACCACCGCCATCCAGGCCAACGATCTGGTCGGTCGCAAGACCGCCCGTGACGGCGGCCGCACGGCCAAGGCGATCGCAGCGCAGGTCGAGGCGACCGAGGCTGCGCTGGCCCAGCAGGGCGGCGAGGCGGCGCGGGCCATGGCGGCCAGGTTGGCGGCGGCGCGGCGCGGTTTTCTCGACGTGATCGACTTCGTCGTCGCCCAGTCCAAGACCAACCCCAATGCCGTCTTCGCAGGCAGCGTGAGCTACCTGATGCTGGCTGGCAACCTGGTCGCCGGCTGGCAGATGGGGCGCGCGCTGCTCGTCGCCGAAGAGCACCTGGCTGCCGGCGAGGACGCCGCGTTCATGAAAGCCAAGATCGCCACCGCGCGGTTCTACGGCGACCACATCCTTTCCAAGGTGCCCGGCCTGCGCGACAGCATCGTCGACGGCGCCGCCAGCATTTCCGACATGGCTCTGGAGGCCTATTGATGACGATGCCCGCCGTCCTCGCGAACCTGCCGCTGCCGATCATCGGCGCGCCGCTGTTCATCATCTCCAACCCCAAGCTCGTGATCGAGCAGTGCAAGGCTGGCGTCGTCGGCTCGATGCCGGCGCTCAACGCGCGTCCGGCCGAGTTGCTGGACGAGTGGCTGGCCGAGATCACCGAGACCCTGGCGGCCTACAACCTGGCCCACCCCGACAAGCCGGCGGCGCCATTCGCGATCAACCAGATCGTGCACAAGAGCAACGAGCGGCTGGGGCACGACCTGCAGGTCTGCGCCAAGTACAAGGTGCCCATCATCATCACGTCGCTGGGGGCTCGAACCGATGTGAACGACGCGGTGCATGCCTGGGGCGGTGTGGTGCTGCACGACGTCATCAACAACACCTTCGCCAAGAAGGCGATCGAGAAGGGCGCCGACGGCCTGATCGCGGTGGCCGCTGGCGCCGGTGGCCACGCAGGCGTCAAGAGCCCGTTCGCCCTGGTGCAGGAGATCCGCGAGTGGTTCGACGGCCCGCTGGCCCTGTCTGGTGCCATGTCCACCGGCGGTGGCGTGCTGGCCGCCCGGGCGATGGGGGCCGATTTCGCCTACATCGGCTCGGCCTTCATCGCCACCGAAGAGGCGCGTGCGACGGAGGCCTACAAGCAGGCCATCGTCGAAGGTAGCAGCGACGACATCGTCTATTCCAACCTGTTCACGGGTGTGCACGGCAACTACCTGAAGCCGTCGATCCGCGCCGCGGGCCTGGACCCGGACAACCTGCCCGAGAGCGACCCGTCGAAGATGAACTTCGGCGGTGACGCCAAGAAGGCCTGGAAGGACATCTGGGGTTGCGGCCAGGGCATCGGTGCCGTCAAGCAGGTGCAGCCCACGGGTCAGTTGGTGGCCCGGCTGGCCAGCGAATACCGCGCCGCGCAGGCCCGCGTGGCGGCCTGAGCGGCCGGCGCGTCAGGCGGCTTCTGCCACCAGGGTAGCGTCGCAGCCCGTGGCAGCGGCGATCCACCGCCGCGCCAGGTGGGCCACGCGCGGTGCCAGAACGGGTGGTAGCCAGGGCAGCACCGACACCGGGTCGCTGACCAGGCCGCAGTGGTAGCGGCCGGCGCTGTCGCTCCATTGCAACGCCCTGCAGGCGCCGCGGCGCCGGCGGCTGACCAGCACGCCCAGCGGGCAAGGCTCGGCGGCACAGCACAGGCCGCAGCCATTGCAGGCATCGCCCTCGGCCGGCTTGGCGGGGGCGTCGACATGCAGGTGGATCACCCGACGAACGGGTGTGCTGGCGGCGTTCACCCCGGCACTTTCGCGCCATTCGCCCCTCAGCTGTCAGGAAAGTAGAGGGGTTGGTGTCGTGCAATTGCAGGCACAACAAGGCGGGAACGGCGGTGCTACAGTCCTACCCGTGCAATTCAGGTCCTTCTGTGTCCCCTTGCTGGTTGAGATAAACAGCAAGGCGGGTCGCTAGTCCGCCAACCGGTAGAGCCGGGCCGCGGAAGGTTGATCAACCCATCGGAGCTTCGGAAACCGAAGCGAAAGGTGAGCGAAAGATGATGCAGCAATACAGGTCGAACTCGTACCTGTTCGGCGGCAATGCGCCGTACGTCGAAGAGATGTACGAGGCGTACCTCGACAATCCGGGCGCCGTGCCCGACAACTGGCGCGCCTACTTCGACGCGCTGCAGAACGTGCCCGCGGTCGACGGCTCCGACAGCCGCGACGTGGCCCATGCCCCGGTGATCGAATCCTTCGCGCAGCGCGCGAAGTCGAACGCGTTCGCCGTGAAGGCCAGCTCGGCTGACCTGGCCGTGGCCCGCAAGCAGGTGCACGTGCAGTCGCTGATCGCGGCCTACCGCTTCCTCGGCTCTCGCTGGGCCGACCTGGACCCGCTCAAGCGCACCGAGCGTCCGAAGATCCCCGAGCTGGAGCCGGCGTTCTACGACCTGAGCGAGTCCGACATGGACATCACGTTCAGCGCCGCGAACACCTACTTCTCGCGCGCCGAGAACATGACGCTGCGCGAGATCATGCAGGCCCTGCGCGAGACCTACTGCGGTTCGGTCGGCGCCGAGTTCATGCACTGTTCGGATCCGACCGAGAAGCGCTGGTGGCAAGAGCGCCTGGAAAGCGCGCGCAGCAAGCCCACCTTCACGGCCGACAAGCGCAAGCACATCCTCGACCGGCTGACCGCCGCAGAAGGCCTGGAGCGCTTCCTGCACACCAAGTACGTCGGCCAGAAGCGTTTCTCGCTCGAAGGCGGCGAGAGCTTCATCGCCTCGATGGACGAAGTCGTGCAGCGCGCGGGCGAGAAGGGCGTGCAGGAAATCGTCATCGGCATGGCTCACCGCGGCCGCCTGAACGTGCTGGTCAACACCCTGGGCAAGGCGCCGAAGGACCTGTTCAGCGAGTTCGACCACACGGCGCAGGAAGAGCTGCCCGCCGGTGACGTGAAGTACCACCAGGGCTTCTCGAGCGACATCTCCACGGCCGGTGGCCCGGTCCACCTGAGCCTGGCCTTCAACCCCTCGCACCTCGAAATCGTCAACCCGGTGGTCGAGGGCTCGGTCAAGGCTCGCATGGACCGCCGTGGCGACAAGGAAGGCGCGCAGGTCCTGCCCGTGCTGGTGCATGGCGACGCCGCCTTCGCCGGCCAGGGCGTGGTGATGGAGACGCTGGCCCTCGCGCAGACCCGTGGCTACTTCACCGGCGGCACGCTGCACATCGTCATCAACAACCAGATCGGCTTCACCACCAGCGACCCGCGCGACAGCCGCTCTACGCTGTACTGCTCGGACGTCGTCAAGATGATCGAGGCGCCGGTGCTGCACGTGAACGGCGACGATCCCGACGCCGTCGTCTGGTGCACTCAGCTGGCGCTGGACTACCGCCAGCAGTTCAAGAAGGATGTGGTCGTCGACATCATCTGCTTCCGCAAGCTGGGGCACAACGAGCAGGACACGCCCGCACTGACCCAGCCGCTGATGTACAAGACCATCGCCAAGCACCCTGGCACGCGCAAGCTGTACGGCGACAAGCTGGTCGCGCAAGGCGTGCTGCCGGGCGACGGGCCGGACGAGATGGTCAAGGCCTTCCGCGCCGCGATGGACGCGGGCAAGCACCACTACGACCCGGTGCTGACCAATTTCAAGAGCAAGTACGCCGTCGATTGGCAGCCCTTCCTCGGCAAGAAGTGGACGGACGCGGCCGACACCGCGCTGCCGCTGGCCGAGGTCAAGCGCCTGGCCGAGCGCATTACCACCATCCCGGCCAACTTCAAGGTCCACCCGCTGGTCGAGAAGGTCATTGCCGACCGGGCCGCGATGGGCCGGGGCGAGATCAACGTCGACTGGGGCATGGGCGAGCACCTGGCCTACGCGTCGCTGGTGGCGTCCGGCTACCCGGTGCGCCTGTCGGGCGAGGATTGCGGCCGCGGCACCTTCGTGCACCGCCACGCCGTGTTGCACGACCAGAACCGCGAGAAGTGGGACATCGGCACCTACGTGCCCCTGCAGAACGTTGCTGAGAACCAGGCCCCGTACGTGGTGATCGACTCGATCCTGTCCGAAGAGGCGGTGCTCGGCTTCGAGTACGGCTACGCCTCGGCCGACCCGAATACGCTGGTCATCTGGGAAGCCCAGTTCGGTGACTTCGTCAACGGTGCCCAGGTCGTGATCGACCAGTTCATCGCCGCTGGCGAAGTGAAATGGGGCCGCGCCAACGGCCTGACGATGATGCTGCCGCACGGCTACGAAGGCCAGGGCCCCGAGCACAGCTCGGCGCGCCTCGAGCGCTTCATGCAGCTGGCTGCCGACAACAACATGCAGGTGGTGCAGCCGACCTCGGCCAGCCAGATCTTCCACCTGCTGCGCCGGCAGATGGTGCGCATGTTCCGCAAGCCGCTGGTCATCCTGACCCCGAAGTCGCTGCTTCGCAACAAGGACGCGACCTCGCCGCTGTCGGACTTCACCAAGGGCGAGTTCAAGACCGTGATCCCGGACCAGAGCGCCGATCTCGACGCGTCCAAGGTCAAGCGGGTGGTCGCCTGCTCGGGCAAGGTCTATTACGACCTGGTCAAGAAGCGCGAGGACAAGAAGTCTGCCGACGTGGCCATCCTGCGCGTCGAGCAGCTCTACCCGTTCCCGCACAAGGCCTTCGCGGCGGAGATGAAGAAGTACCCCAACGCGACCGAGATCGTGTGGTGCCAGGACGAACCGCAGAACCAGGGCGCCTGGTTCTTCGTGCAGCACTACATCCACGAGAACATGCTCGACGGGCAGAAGCTCGGCTATGCCGGCCGCCCGGCCTCGGCTTCGCCGGCGGTGGGCTACGCCCACCTGCACCAGGACCAGCAGAAGGCGCTGCTGGACCAGGCCTTCGGCAAGCTCAAGGGCTTCGTCCTCTCGAAGTAAGCATTGAACGCGCAGCGCCGCGGTGACGCCGCGGCGCGCGGTCGCACACGAACAAGAGTCACATCATGGCAATCGTAGAAGTCAAGGTTCCGCAGCTCTCCGAATCGGTGGCCGAGGCCACGCTGCTGCAGTGGAAGAAGAAGCCCGGCGAAGCCGTGGCGATGGACGAGATCCTGATCGAGATCGAGACCGACAAGGTCGTGCTCGAGGTGCCGGCGCCCGCGGCCGGCGTGCTGGCCGCCCACGTGGTGGCCGATGGCGGCACCGTGGTCAGCGACCAGGTGATCGCGCAGATCGACACCGAAGGCAAGGCTGGCGCGGCGCCGTCCCCGGCCCCGGCCGCGGGCGTGGTGGCGCCCCCGCCACCCAGCCCGCCACCGGCCCCGGCCGCCACCGGTGGCAGCATGGCCGGTGTGGCCATGCCGGCTGCCGCCAAGCTGATGGCCGACAACAACCTGGCCGCCGGCTCGGTGCCGGGCTCTGGCAAGGACGGCCGCGTGACCAAGGGCGACGTGTTGGGCGCGATGGCCGCGCCACCCGTGATCGCCCCGCCGCCGCCGAGCCCGCCGCCTGCCGCGCCCAAGGCCGCGCTGCCCAGTGTGGCCGCACCGGTCGCCCCCAGCCTGGGCGACCGCCCCGAGCAGCGCGTGGCCATGTCGCGCCTGCGCGCCCGCATCGCCGAGCGCCTGGTGCAATCGCAGTCGACGAACGCCATCCTGACCACCTTCAACGAGGTCAACATGGCCCCGGTGATGGACATGCGCAAGAAGTTCCAGGAGCGGTTCGAGAAGGAACACGGCGTCAAGCTCGGCTTCATGAGCTTCTTCGTCAAGGCCGCCGTGCACGCGCTGAAGAAGTACCCGGTGCTGAACGCCTCGGTCGACGGCAACGACATCGTCTACCACGGCTACTTCGACATCGGCATCGCGGTAGGTTCGCCGCGCGGCCTGGTGGTGCCCATCATCCGCAACGCCGACCAGATGACCTTTGCCGAGATCGAGAAGAAGATCGCCGAGTTCGGCCAGAAGGCCAAGGACGGCAAGCTGGGCATCGAAGAGCTGACCGGCGGCACGTTCTCCATCTCCAACGGCGGCACCTTTGGCTCAATGCTGTCCACGCCCATCATCAACCCGCCGCAGTCGGCCATCCTGGGGGTGCATGCCACCAAGGACCGCGCCGTGGTCGAGAACGGTCAGGTCGTCGTCCGCCCGATGAACTACCTGGCGATGAGCTACGACCACCGCATCATCGACGGCCGCGAGGCCGTGCTGGGCCTGGTCGCGATGAAGGAAGCGCTGGAAGATCCGGCGCGCCTGCTGTTCGACATCTGACGACAACAATCACAAGGAAATCAAGATGTCCAAGCAATTCGACGTCGTCGTCATCGGCGGTGGCCCGGGCGGCTACATCGCGGCTATCCGTGCGGCACAGCTCGGCTTCAACACCGCCTGCATCGACGAGTGGAAGAACGCGGCCGGCGGCCCCGCCCCGGGGGGCACCTGCACCAATGTCGGCTGCATCCCCTCGAAGGCGCTGCTGCAGTCCAGCGAGCACTTCGAGCACGCTGGCCATGGCTTTGCGGACCACGGCATCACGCTGTCCGATCTGAAGATCGACGTGGCCAAGATGGTCGGCCGCAAGGACGCGGTCGTGAAGCAGAACAACGACGGCATCCTCTACCTGTTCAAGAAGAACAAGGTCAGCTTCTTCCACGGCCGCGGTTCCTTCGTGGCGGCCAAGGACGGCGGCTACGAGATCAAGGTGGCCGGTGCCACCGAGGAAGCGCTGTTCGCCAAGCAGGTCATCGTGGCCACCGGCTCGAACGCGCGCCAGCTGCCCGGCGCGGCCTTCGACGAAGACCTGATCCTGTCCAACGACGGCGCCTTGCGCATCGCGGCGGTGCCCAAGACCCTGGGCGTCATCGGCTCGGGCGTGATCGGCCTGGAGATGGGCTCGGTCTGGCGCCGCCTGGGCGCCAAGGTGACCATCCTCGAAGCGCTGCCGGCCTTCCTGGGCGCGGCGGACGAGGGCGTGGCCAAGGAAGCCGCCAAGTGCTTCAAGAAGCAGGGCCTGGACATCCAGCTCGGCGTGAAGATCACCGGCGTCGACAAGCGCAAGGACGGCGTCACCGTCAAGTACACCGACGCCAAGGGCGCCGAGCAGGCCCTGGCCTGCGACCGCCTGATCGTCTCGATCGGCCGCATGCCCAACACCATCGGCCTGAACGCCGAGGCCGTTGGCCTCAAGCTGGACGAGCGCGGCGCCATCGTGGTCGACGCCGAGTGCAAGACCAACCTGCCCGGCGTCTGGGCCGTGGGCGACGTGGTGCGTGGCCCGATGCTGGCCCACAAGGCGGAAGAAGAAGGCGTGGCCGTGGCCGAGCGCATCGCCGGCCAGCACGGGCACGTCAACTTCAACACCATCCCGTGGGTGATCTACACCAGCCCCGAGATCGCCTGGGTGGGGCAGACCGAGCAGCAGCTCAAGGCCGAGGGCCGCGCCTACAAGGCCGGCCAGTTCCCCTTCCTGGCCAACGGCCGGGCGCGGGCGCTGGGCGACACGACCGGCTTCGTCAAGGTGATCGCCGATGCGAAGACCGACGAGATCCTGGGCGTGCACATCATCGGCCCGATGGCTTCAGAGCTGATCTCGGAAGCCGTGGTGGCGATGGAGTTCCGCGCGTCGTCGGAAGACATCGCGCGCATCTGCCATGCCCACCCTTCCTTGTCGGAATCGACCAAGGAAGCGGCGCTGGCCGTCGACAAGCGCACGCTGAACTTCTGAGCGATCGCTGACCGTGGCAGTCCGCGCGCTGTACGAGCAGACGCTGGCTGAGCGGGGTTACCGCAGTGACCCCGCTCAGTTGCGCGCGGTCGACGCGCTGGAGCGCTGTGAGAACGAATGGGCCGACTACAAGGCCCGCCGGTCCAACGCGGTCACCAAGCTGCTGGTGCGCCCGCCGATCCCGCGCGGGGTCTACATGTACGGCGGGGTGGGGCGCGGCAAGAGTTTCCTGATGGACTGCTTCTTCCAGTCCGTGCCGCTCACCCGCAAGACGCGCCTGCACTTTCACGAGTTCATGCGCGAGGTGCACCGCGAGCTGCAAGACTTGAAAGGCGTGCAGAACCCGCTGAGCGAGTTGGGCGCTCGCATCGCCCGACGCCACCGCCTGATCTGCTTCGACGAGTTTCACGTCGCCGACGTGACCGACGCGATGATCCTGCACCGGTTGCTCGAATCAATGTTCGAGCACCGGGTGTCCATCGTCACCACGTCGAACTTTCACCCCGATGGCCTGTATCCGAACGGACTGCACCGCGACCGCATCCTGCCGGCGATCGAGCTGCTGAAGGCGAAGCTGGAAGTGATCAACGTGGACGCTGGCACCGACTACCGCCAGCGCACGCTGGAGCACGTCAAGCTTTACCACACGCCGCTGGGCGCTGAAGCGGACGCGGCGATGGCACAGGCCTTCGATGAGCTGGCCGAGGCCAAGGAAGAATCACCGCTGCTGCACATCGAGCAGCGCACGATCCGTGCACGGCGCCGCGCCGGCGGCGTGGTGTGGTTCGACTTCGCCACACTGTGCGGCGGGCCGCGCTCGCAGAACGACTACCTGGAGCTGGCGAGCCAGTTCCACACGGTGCTGCTGTCGGACGTGCCGCAGATGCCGCCGCGGCTGGCCTCGGAGGCCCGCCGCTTCACCTGGCTGGTGGACGTGCTTTACGACCGGCGCGTCAAACTGATCATGTCGGCCGCTGTGCCGGCCGAAGAGCTGTACACCGAGGGGCCGCTGGCACACGAGTTCCCGCGCACGGTGTCGCGGCTGAACGAGATGCAGTCGGCCGAATTCCTCGCCCTGGAGCGGCGAGACGTGGACACCTCGCTGACCTGAGCCGGCTCAGGTCTTCAGCGCCTCGACACGGATCATCGCCAGCGACAAGTTGTCGCCCGTGCCCCGCGCACGCTGGCGGGCCTTGCTGATCAGCATCTCGCTGGCCTCACGCGGGTTCAGCGCGTTGACGATGGCACCCAGTTCCTTGGGGCTGAGGTAGTGCCACAGCCCGTCAGAGCAGGCCAGCAGCGTGTCACCGACCTCCAGGCGCTCGATCTCGGTGATCTCCATCGGCGGGTCGGCCTGGGTGCCGAGGCAGCCGGTGAGCAGGTTGGACTGCGGGTGCGTGTTGGCCTGGGCTTCGGTGATCTTGCCCTCGTCGATCAAGCGCTGCACGTACGAGTGGTCGATGGTGCGGCGCACCAGCTCGGAGCCGCGAAAGTGGTAGACGCGTGAATCGCCGGCATGGGCCGTCCAGCCGCTGAGGTTGGGCAGGATCAGGAAGGCGGCGAGCGTGCTGTGCGGCTCCTCGTCCGCCGTGATGGCGGTCAGCTTGATCATCAGGTGCGATTCGACGATCAACTGCTCCAGCATGGTCTCGGGGTTGTCGGTCGCGGGGCTGAAGCGGTCGAAGATCTGCCGCGCCGTCATCACCACCTGGTCGGCCGCGGTGCGGCCACCGCTTTTGCCGCCCATGCCATCGGCCACCAGCGCCAGCGCGCAGCCGGCTACGCGGCTGTGGGCCAGCACCTCGACTTGGTCCTGCTGGTAGGCGCGGTCCCCCCGGTGCAGGCCGGTGGCGGCGGAAAGTCGGAATCCTTGAGGCGCGGTGATCATGGCCGGCAATATAAACTGCCCAAGCTGTGAACGACGCCCCGGACTCCCCCGATAGCCTGCATTCTCCGCAGAGACGCCTGATTGAATTGCGGATGGAGCACGCCGACCTGGACAACCTGATCGACCAGGTCAGCCTGCACGGGCCGACCGACGAGTTGACGCT
>JBGAGZ010000111.1:0-11178 GCA_044226465.1 Burkholderiaceae bacterium
CGGTCGTAGACCTCGGCCTCGTGCAGGCGCGACATCGACAGCAGCTGGTCGCGGCTCAGCACCCGCTGCGGCGCGCGGCACAGCGCGCCGAGCAGGCTGAACTCGCCGTTCGACAGCTCCACCGCCTGCCCGTCCGGCGCGGTGAGGCGCCGGGTGCGCAGGTTCAGCTCCCAGCCAGCGAAGCGGAAGGCGCGGCGCGCGTTGTCGCGCTCGGGCAGCGTGGCCTGCACCCGGTAGCGGCGCAGCACCGCGCGCACGCGGGCCAGCAACTCGCGCGGGCTGAAGGGCTTGGTCACGTAGTCGTCGGCCCCCAGCTCCAGCCCCATCACGCGGTCGGCCTCTTCCTGCCGGCCGGTGAGCAGGATGATGGGCAGCGTGCCGCGCTCGCGCAGCGTGCGGGCCAGCGTCAGGCCGTCCTCCCCGGGCAGCTTCAGGTCGAGCAGCACCAAGTCGATGGCCTCGCGGTCGATGGCCTCGAACATCGCCTGGCCATTGGCCACGGCGGTGACGCGCAGGTCGTTGGCGCTCAGGTACTCGTCGACCAGATCGCGGATACTGGGATCGTCGTCGACGATCAGGATGTGCGGCGGCAACGTATCGTTCATGGGCAATCGTCATCCTACGGCAACTGGCACAAGCCCTCGTCCCTGGTGGATCGCCCTGGCCTTGTGGCTGGCGCTGAGCGCCGGGGCCGCGGCGGCGATGTGGCACGTGCGCCGCATCGAGCTGGCCGACGAGGCCCGCACGCTCGAGGTGCTCACGCTGGCCCTGGCCGACGAGGTGGAGCGCGGCCTGCAAAGTGCCGAGACCGGCCTGCGCGGCCTGCGTGGCGAGCTCACCGCCGGCCGCCTGCCGGCCGAAGGCGGGCGCGGCCACCCGTCGCTGCAGGCGCGCACGGTGTTGATGCCGGCCCTGTCGGCCGTGTGGGTGCTCGATGGCCGTGGTCAGGTCACCGTGTCGTCGGACGTTTCGCCCCCGCCCGACCTGGGCAGCTTCCTGCCTCCGCCCGCCAGCCTGGACGACCACGCCATCGCGGTCAGCACGCGCTTCCAGGTGCCGGGCTCGAACCAGGCCCTGGTCGCGCTGGCCCTGCGCCTGCACGAGCGCGGCACCGACGAGCCGCTGTGGGTGGTGGGCGCCCTGCCGGCGTCCAGCCTGCTGGGCGCCTTCGTCGCCGCCATGCCGGCGGGCGATGCCCGCATGGGCGTGTACCGGCAAGACGGCGCGCTGCTGGCCGCCACGCCGCGCGGCACCCTGGCGGCGGGCTCGGCCGAGGCCCCGCCGGCCGTTGACGTGGGCCTCAGCCTGGTCCACCACCAGGACCTGGCCCGCTTCGGCCTGCGGGTGGAGCTCTCGCGCAACCGCGAGGCCCTGCTCAAGGGCTGGCGCGAAACGGCCGGCCTGGTGGCGCTGGGCTGCGTGCTGCTGCTGGCCGCCATGGCAGGCGCGGTGCTGGCCATCCAGCGCGCCGACCGCCGGCACACCCGGGCGCTGCAGGCCCTGCAGACGCAGCGCGCGCGCCAGAGTAAGCTCGAGTCGCTGGGCACGCTGGCGGGCAGCGTGGCGCACGACTTCAACAACGTGCTGGCCGCGGTCGTCGGCTTCGGCGAGATGGCGCAAGACGCGGCCCCCGCCGGCAGCGCCCAGGCCCGCCACCTGGACAAGCTGATGCAGGCCGCCATGCGCGGCAAGGGGCTGGTCGAGCGCATCCTCGCCTTCAGCAAGGGCGGCGCGCGAGCCTCGGTGGTGTTCGAGCTGCAGGCCGTGGTGCAAGAGGCGCTGGCCCTGCTGGGTGGCTCGCTGCCCGCGGGCGTGCGCATCGAGCCCCGGCTCGACGCCGCCGGTGCCTGCCTGCAGGGTGACCCGACCCAGGCCTTCGAGGCGGTGATGAACCTGTGCACCAACGCCTGGCAGGCGATGCCGGCCGGCGGGGTGATCGAGGTCGGCCTGCGGCGCCACCGCGCGGTGGGCGAGCAGGTGCTGTCGCACAGCCGCCTGGCGCCGGGCCACTACCTGGCGCTGCGGGTGTCGGACCAGGGTGCCGGCATCGAGCCCGACACCCTGGAGCACCTGTTCGAGCCCTTCTTCACCACCCGCGGCAAGGACGGCGGCACCGGCCTGGGCCTGGCCGTGGTGCACGGCGTGGTGGCCGAGTTCGGCGGCGCCATCGACGTGGCCAGCGCGCCAGGCCAGGGCGCCAGCTTCACGCTGTATTTCCCGGCCAGCGAGGCCGCCGCGGCCCCGAGGCCGGCGCAAGACCGCCCGGCGCGGCAGGGCCAGGGCCAACCCGTGCTGGTGCTGGACGACGACCCGGCCCTGGTCGCCATGGGCTGCGAGCTGCTGCGCGGCCTGGGCTACGCGCCCACCGGCTTCGACGACCCGCAGCGGGCGCTGGACGCGCTGCGCGACACCCCGGATGGCTTTGCTGCGGTGCTGACCGACGAGGTCATGCCCGGCATGAACGGCACCCAGTTCGCCCAGGCCGCGCGGGCGCTGGTGCCCGGCCTGCCGGTGCTGCTGATCAGCGGCTACGGCGGCGCCATGCTGGCCCAGCGCGCGGCGCAGGCCGGCGTGCAGGGCGTGCTCGGCAAGCCGCTGCGCCGCGCCGACCTGGCGCGCGCGCTCGAAGCCCTGCTGGCCTGAGCCCCGCCTGAGTCGGGCCCCCAACCAGGCTCG
Organism: Burkholderiaceae bacterium; assembly: GCA_044226465.1. Classification (GTDB taxonomy): domain Bacteria; phylum Pseudomonadota; class Gammaproteobacteria; order Burkholderiales; family Burkholderiaceae_C; genus Ideonella. Next base: position 2,677 of record JBGAGZ010000111.1, read on the forward strand.
ATGACAAATGTCATCGACGCGCGGCGCGCACGTCATGCGCATGCACCACGCGCACGCGAGCATGCCGCCAACCCTGCTCTCCGCGGGTCCCCTTCTTCCCTGCAACCCTGGCAAGGACTCGAACATGAACACGATCTCCCCTGTGGGCAAGACCTCGTTGCGGGTCGCCGCCGTGGTGGCCGCGCTGGCCGTGGGCGGCGTCGGCTACTACGAGCACAGCCGCGCCAATGCAAACGCCGCCCCGGTGGCCATGGCAGCGCCGGTGGCCGCCATGACGTCGAGCGTCACGCCGGGCGCGGCCGCGGTCGCCGGTGCCTGGCCCGACCTCTCGTCCATCGTCGACCGCTACGGCGCGGCCGTGGTCAACATCAGCGTGACCGGCACCCAGAAGGTGGCCGACCGCGGCGCCGACGACGAGGGCGACGACGCCGATCCCGGCGACGACGAGGCGCTGCGCGACTTCCTGCGCCGCTTCGGCGTCGCGCCCTTCGGCCGCGGCGTGCCGCGTGGCGGCGGCAGCGCGCCGATGCACGGCGAAGGCTCGGGCTTCATCGTGCAGCCCGACGGCGTGGTGCTGACCAACGCCCATGTCGTCAACGGCGCGCAGGAGGTGGTGGTCAAGCTCACCGACCGGCGCGAGTACCGCGCCAAGGTGCTGGGCGTGGACAAGCCCACCGACGTGGCCGTGCTCAAGATCGACGCCAAGAACCTGCCCTGGGTGCCGTTGCCCGAGACCAGCAACCCCCGCGTGGGCGAGTGGGTGCTCGCGATCGGCTCGCCCTTCGGCTTCGAGAACTCGGTGACCGCCGGCGTGGTCAGCGCCACGCGCCGCTCGTTGCCGGGCGACGGCTACGTGCCCTTCATCCAGACCGACGTGGCGATCAACCCCGGCAACTCCGGCGGGCCGCTGTTCAACACCCGCGGCGAGGTCATCGGCATCAACTCGCAGATCTACAGCCGCTCGGGTGGCTACCAGGGCCTGTCGTTCGCCATACCGATCGACGTGGTCCAACGCGTCGAGAAGCAGATCGTGGCCGGCGGCACCGTGCGCCACGCGCGGCTGGGCGTGAGCGTGCAGGAGCTGAACCAGACCCTGGCCGAGTCGTTCAAGCTCGACAAGCCCGCCGGCGCGCTGGTGGCCAGCGTGGACCCCGGCAGCGCGGCCGACCAGGCCGGCCTGCAGAGCGGCGACGTGGTGCTCAGCTTCAACGGCCGGCCGGTGGACCGCTCGGGCGACCTGTCGTCGCTGGTCGGCCAGGCGCTGCCCGGCGACCGCGTGGACCTCGAGGTCTGGCGCCAGGGTGAGCGCCGCGTGTTGCACGCCCGGCTCGACGACGCCAGCCAGCGCGGCAAGACCACGGCCGCGGCCCAGCCCGACAGCGCCGACCCGCAGGCCCGCCTGGGCCTGGCCCTGCGGCCGCTGCAACCCGACGAGAAGCGCCAGGCTCGTGTCGGCAGCGGCCTGCTGATCGAGGACGTGACCGGCGCGGCCGAGCGCGCGGGCGTGCAGCCGGGAGACATCCTGCTGTCGATCGACGGCCACCCCGTCGCCAGCGTGACCGACGCGCAAGCCCGCGCCCGCGCCGCCGGCCGCTCGGCCGCCCTGCTGGTACAGCGCGGCAACGACAAGGTCTACGTGCCGCTGCGCCTCGGCTGACGCGAACAGCCAGGCGATGTGACGCGCTCCGTGTCAGTTGCAACACAGGATCGAACAAGTGACACAAGCCCTGGCAGCCGCCTTCCGAACATGAGCCCATGCACCGAACGCGGTGCATGCCATCGAACCAGAAAGGAATCCACATGAAACGCTTCGCCATCCCTGCCGCCACCGCCCTCGTGGCCGCCCTCACCGCCCTCGCTGGCGCGCCGGCCCAGGCCGAGGGCCTGTACCTGGGTGGCAGCCTGTCGGCGCCGCGCTACCAGGACGACATCAACGGCATCCACGGCGGAGGCAGTGGTGTCGGCGGCTCGCTGTACGGCGGCTACAAGTTCACGCCCAACTTCGCGCTGGAAAGCGGCTACATGGAGCTGGGCCGCAACGACGACAACGGCACCGGTCGCATCCGTGGCAAGGGCCTGTACCTGGACGCGGTGGGCTTCCTGCCGCTGAACGAGAACTGGTCGGCGCTGGGCAGCATCGGTGTCGCGCGCACCCGTGTCGAGACCAGCCTCGGCGACAGCACCGGCAACGGCCTGAAGCTGGGCCTGGGCGCCGAATATGCGCTGAACAAGCAGGTGTCGCTGCGCGGCGAATGGCAGCGCGTGACGCCGGACGTCTTCGGCGACAAGCCCGCCATCGACGGCTTCAACTTCGGCGCGCGCATGGGTTTCTGAGCCCCGCCCGCCAACGGGTGATACCCCTAGGGTCTGTGTGAACAGGCCCTAGGGGCCGGAACCAATCGATTGACGCAGATCACGCTGGCATACTGGTCCGCATGGACCCGCAAGCCCCGGCGCCGGACTCTGCCGACGAGTTGTTCCGGCTGATGTACCAGGACCTGCGCCGCCTGGCCAGCTCGCGCCTGCGGCGCAGCGAGAGCGTCACGCTGCTCGACACCACCGCGCTGGTGCACGAGTCCTACCTGCGATTCCAGCACCAGAGCGACCTGGGCGGCATGACGCAGGGCCAGTTCCTGGCCTATGCCGCGCGCGTGATGCGCTTCGTCGTCATCGACTTCGTGCGCCAGCGCCACGCCGAGCGCCGTGGGGGCGACCACCTGCATGTGACGCTGAACACCGAGGTCGCCGAGTCGGTGTCCATCAAGGACGACGACGTGGTGCGCATCCACGAGGCGATCGAGGAGCTGGCCCAGGTCGACGATCGGCTGGCGCGCATCGTCGAGATGCGCTGCTTCGCGGGGCTGGACGAGATGGCCATCGCCGAGGCGCTGGGCATCACCGACCGCACCGTGCGGCGAGACTGGCAGAAGGCCCGCCTGCTGCTGAAGGCGGTGCTGCAATAACTGGTTGCCGGCCATGAGCCTTGCGCGCGCCGAGCTGGCCCGCCTGTCCCAGCTGTTGGACCAGGCGCTGGACCTGCCCGTCGGCGAACGCAGCGCCTGGCTCGACGCCCTGCCCCCGGCCGACGCGGCGCTGCGCACACGCCTGGCCGCGCTGCTGGCCGACTCCGAAGCCTTGGGCGAAGACGCGCCCGACCAGGCGGAGCCTGGCCTGCTGGGCCTGCTTGACGCCTTGCCCAGCCTCGCCGGCGTGGCCGCCGAGGCGCGCCTGTCCGGCGCCACGCCCGCCATGCGACAGGTTGGCCCCTACTGCCTGCTGCGGCCGCTGGGCCAGGGCGGCATGGGCACCGTGTGGCTGGCCGAGCGGGTGGACGGCACGCTGCAGCGCGCCGTGGCGCTGAAGCTGCCCAACATCGGCACGCTGCAGCAGCCCGGCCTGGCGCACCGCTTCGAGCGCGAGCGCGACATCCTGGCCGCGCTGGAGCACCCGCACATCGCGCGCCTGTACGACGCCGGCGTCGCCGACGATGGCCAGCCGTGGTTGGCGCTCGAATACGTCGAGGGCCAGCCCATCACCACCTGGTGCGACCAGGCGCAGCTCTCGCTGAACGCGCGCATCGAGCTGTTCCTGCAGGTCCTGCAGGCGGTGCAGTACGCCCACGCGCGGCTGGTGGTGCACCGTGACCTGAAGCCCTCGAATATTTTCGTCACGACGGAGGGCCAGGTGCGGCTGCTGGACTTCGGCATCGCCACCCTGCTGGACGAGGGCGACACCCCCGTCACCATGGCCCGCACCGAGTGGGCCCATGCGCCGATGACGCCGGACTACGCCTCGCCCGAGCAGATCGGCCACCAGCCCATCGGAACCGGCTCGGACGTGTATTCGCTGGGCGTGGTCTTCTACGAGCTGGTCACCGGCCAGCGCCCCTACCGGCTCACCCGCGACACCCGCGGCGCGCTGGAAGACGCCATCCTCGGCGTGGCCCCGACCAAGCCCAGCCGCATGCCCACCACCGAGACCGCAGCGGCCCTGCGCGCGGCCCGGCCCGCCGGCCTGCGACGGCAACTGCGCGGCGACCTCGACAACATCGCCCTCAAGGCGCTGCGCAAGGACCCCGCCGAGCGCTACGCCTCGGCCGAGGCCTTCGAGCAGGACCTGGGGCGCTGGTTGCGCCACGAGCCGGTGCAGGCCCACCCGGGCAGCTGGTGGTACCGCGGTACCAAGTTCGTGCAGCGCCACCGCTGGCCGGTGGCCGCCAGCGGCCTGGCCGCGGCCGGCCTGCTGGCGGGCATGGCCGTGGCGCTGGACCAGGCCGCCGTGGCGCGCCGCGAGACCCAGCGCACCCGCGCCGTGCAGGACTTCCTCGTCGGCCTGTTCAACGAGGCCGACCCCGCCCGCGCCCAGGGCCGCGAGCCGACCGTGCGCGACCTGATGGCCCGCGGCGAGCGCGACCTGCACGACAAGCTCGGCACCGAGCCGGAGCTGAACGCCGCACTCAGCGGCGTGCTGGTCGACATCTACATGAAGCTGGGCGACGGCAAGCGTGCGCTGCCGCTGGCCGAGGCGCGGCGCGACCTGCTGGCCCGCAGCCAGGGCCACGGCAGCCTGGCGCATGCCCGCTCGCTGTTGGCCCTGGCCGACGTGCAGAAGACGCTCGGCCAGCACGAGGTGTCGCTCGCCACCCTGGCCTCGGCCCAGCCCATGCTCGAGGCCCACGGCCACGAGGCCGCCGACGACCTGCTGACGCTGCGCCTGTCGGTTGCCGACAACCTGCTCGACCTGAACCGCTATGCCGAGGGGCGCCAGGCGCTGCAGGCCGAGCTGCCGGCGCAGATCAGGCGCTACGGCGACAACAGCTTCGAGGTGGCCCTGACGCGGGTGCGCATCGCCACCTCGCTGGCCAGCGAAGGCCGCCACGCCGAGGCGACCCAGGCCCTGCACGAGCTCGAGCCGCTGCTCGACCGCGAATGGCGCACCGAGGGCATGGGGGCCGCGACGCTGCGCGCCGACGTGGGCTACACGCAATGGCAGATGCGCCTGTTCCCCGAGGCCGTGCGCACGCTGGACCGCGCCATCGCCGAGCTGGACCGCCTGGCCGGGCCCTACAACACCTCGTCGATTCAGGCCTCGCGCACGCTCGGTATGGCGCTGATGGACAGCGGCGACTACCGCCGCGCCGACGAGGTCTTCGGCCGCAACGTCGAACGCTCGCGCCACTTCTACGGCGCGGAAGACAGCGAGACGGCGCTGAACATGTCGTTCCAGGTGATGACGCTCAACCGCGTCGCGCGGGCGAGCGAAGCCGAGGCGGCGGCACGCGAGTCCGTCCGGCTCGCCAGCCGGCCGGGCACGACGCTGTCGGCGGCGGTGGTCCGCGGCGTGCGGCGTCGCCTGGGCTCGGCCCTGCTGGCCAACGGCAAGCCGGCCGAGGCCCTGCGTGACCTCGACGAGGTGAGCGCGCAGGAAGTGGCCGCCGGCCAGAAGGACACCCGCCACGCCGCCACGCTGATGCTGCGCGCCGGGGCCCTGAATGCCCTGGGCCGCGGCCGCGAAGGCGCGCAGGCCGCCGAGGAAGCCGTCGAGGCCTGGGTTGCGGCCGGTGCGTCGCTGGGGGCGGCCGGCCAGATCGGCGTGGCGCGCGCGCAGCTCAATGCGGCGCTGGGCTGGCTCGTCGCTGGGCAACCCGCCCGCGCCGAACCGCTGATCGCCAGCGCCGAGCGGCTGCTGCGCGAGCACCACGTCGCGCCGCACCCCGAGCAGCAGCTGGCCTCGCTGGCGCGCGCGCAGTGGCTGCGATCGGTCGGCCGCCCGGCCGAGGCCGACACGCTCGAGCGCACCGCACGCGGGCGCTACCGCGAGCTGAGCGGCGCCGAGGCGCCGCAACCGCTGCGCTTCGTCCTCTGACCCGACCCCCCAATTTGGGGGAAACAGCGCCCTCCCCCATCAGAGGGAGGTCCGCCGTGTCCGGTGGCGGGTGGTTCATACGAATTGATGAGTAGGGCGGCACGACGATCCGTGGCAGCCCCCGACATCGTCAACCGACCATGCAACCGCAACAACCACCTGTGGAGAGACCGATCATGACCCGCTTCGAACGCCGCCCCCGCCCGACCCTGCTGCTGGCCGCCATGGCCGCGGCCGCCGGCCTGCTGGCCCAGGGCCCTGCCCATGCCACCGCGCCGACGATGGACGAGGACGTGCTGGCCGCCGACCTGGCCCAGATGCAGCCCGAGGGCCTGGACGCCAACGCCACAACCGACGACCACTCGATCAACGTGCCCACCGCCTGGTGGACGTACACCAACGTCACGGTCGACCAGATCAGCACCTACCTGAGCCAGAACGGCGCCCGCCTGACCGACCTGGAGGTCTACTCCGTCACCGGCGGCGTGCCCCGCTTTTCGGTGCGCATGGTGCCCAACAGCGGCGCCTACGCCGTGCCCGGCTGGTGGTGGTACGTCGGCCTCACCGCCGCGCAAGTCACCTCCTACGTCAACGCCAACAACGGCCGCCTGATCGAGGTCGAGCCCTACGACATCGGTGGCGGCGTGATCAGCTTCGCCGTGGTCATGGTGTCCAACACCGGCAATGCCGCCCGCGCCTGGAGCTACCTGATGGGCGTCAGCTCCGCGCAGATCAGCGACCACATCGCCAACAGCGGCCACCGCATGATCGACATCGACAGCTACACCGAGGGCGGCGTCAAGAAGTACACCGCCGCCTTCGTGGCCAACACCGGCACCGACGCCAAGAGCTGGCAGTGGTGGATCAATCAGTCGCCGTCGAGCATCGCCAGCAAGGTCGCCTCGTTCAAGGGCCGCATCGTCAAGCTCGAGCGCCAGGCCAACGGCAGCTACAACTTCATCCAGGTCAAGAACACCGGCGCCGACGCCTCGGCCTGGTGGTACCAGTACGGCTTCGCCTCCATGGCCGACCTGAACAACTACAGCCTGCAGGTGGCCTCTCGCCCCATCGACATCACCACCTACAAGGACGCCAACGGCGTGCGCCGCTACGACGCCGTCTTCATCGACAACGCCAACGACTCCACCCGCCGCATGCGCAGCCTGCTCGGCCAGACCTTCCTGGACGCCAACGGCAACCCCACCCGCGGCATCTTCGAGTCCTACCTCAAGCAGGTCAGCGGCGCCGTCAAGGTCGACCTGAACGCCGGCCGCCGTGCCGAAACCGCCAGCTCGCTGAAGTCGCTGCACCTGCTGCACTCGATGAAGCGCATCGAAGCCGGCACCGACACGCTGGCCTCGGCCTTCACCTACTACGAGTACGACCCGGTCGCCGGCAAGGACGCCTGCCCCGACCCGGCCAAGGAGACGCCCGCCAACAAGCGCACCAACTACAACTTCGAGATGGGCCTGGACGAGATGATGCGCATCTCGGACAACCGCACCACGCGCGGCACCGTGCTGCGCTACGGCGGCACCTTCACGCCCTTCAACACCACGGCCGCCAACTCCGGCATGACCGGCACCACGCTGCGCCACAACATCGGCTGCGCCTACTGGAACCTCACGACCCAGAAGTACGACCCGACGAACCGCCGCAACGACACCACGGCCGCCGACCTGGCCCACATCTACGAAGGCGTGTGGAACCAGAGCCTGCTGACCAACGCCCACTCGGCGCGCGACGAGTTCCTCGAGTCGGCCAACCCCAACTCGGGCGCCAGCTCGGCCCTGCAGACGATCATCAACGACGAGGCCGCCAAGCTGGGCAAGTCGGCGATCGCAGCGCAGTTCGGCTCGCTGATCCGCACCTGGGGCAAGGGTGGCAGCTACGGCACCTGCCTGCCGGACGCCAACGGCGCCTGCGGCCAGAAGGTGATCGTGCGTTCGGGCACCGGCCTGATCCGCATGCCCATCTATGCCCGCGGCGTGCAGACCTACCGCGACTTCGTCTTCGGCCGCCTGATCTCGGACACGCCGGTGCCGTGCTGGGAGGACTTCGACACCCAGCAGGTCGAGTGCCCGACGGACACCAACTACACCAACGCCTACAGCAACGCCGCCAACGAGCTGTACCGCGACGAGATCCGCAACGCGCTGAAGACCTGGTGATCTCTGGCTCCGGAGTCTCGCTCCGTGGTGCGCCCGGCCTCGGCCGGGCGCCTTTTTTCTCCCACAGCGGATACGACATGAATGCCCTGCTGAATGCCTTGGCCGCCATCGCCGCGGCCCTGGCCCTGACCGTCCCCGCCCATGCTGCGGTGGAGGGCCTGGACGCCAACGCGGCGACCGACGACCACTCGATCAACGTGCCCACCGCCTGGTGGACGTACACCAACGTCACGGTCGACCAGATCAGCACCTACCTCAGCCAGAACGGCGCCCGCCTGACCGACCTGGAGGTCTACTCCGTCACCGGCGGCGTGCCCCGCTTTTCCGTGCGCATGGTGCCCAACAGCGGCGCCTACGCCGTGCCCGGCTGGTGGTGGTACGTCGGCCTCACCGCCGCCCAAGTCACCTCCTACGTCAACGCCAACAACGGCCGCCTGATCGAGGTCGAGCCCTACGACATCGGTGG
>JBGAGZ010000011.1:0-98253 GCA_044226465.1 Burkholderiaceae bacterium
CCAGTGCCTCGCCGATGGTGTCCAGGCTCTCCTTCACCGCGTCGTCGATGAAGCCGCAGGTGTTCACGATCACCAGGTCGGCACCCTGGTAGGTCTTGGCGGTCTGGTAACCCTCGGCGGATAGCTGGGTCAGGATCAGTTCGGAGTCGGTCAGCGCCTTGGGGCAACCGAGCGAAACGAAGCCGATGGTGGGCGCGGGTTTGTCGGCGGTGGTGGGGGCCAGCGCGGTGGGATCTGCAGTCATCCGCGGATTGTCTCAAACCCCCGCGGGGAGAACATGCGAGGCGGCGCGCTCTCGGCCCGCGCCGACCGAACCGTCGGTTATTTCTGCGGCGGCGTCGGGAAGCCCGGGAACAGACCTCCGGCCTGCTTTTGCATCTGCTCCTGCATCTGCACGAACAGGTTCTTGGACTGTTCCAGATAGTTGCCCATCAGCCCCTGCATCATCGGCGCCTGGCCGCTCATGAACTGCGACCACATCTCGGGTGTGAAGGCCTTGGGGTCGTACAGGCCGCGGGCCTGGTCGGCCAGCCGGGCCTGCATCTCGACGAAAGTCTGCAGGTTCTTTTCCAGGTACGAGCCCATCATGCCTTGCATGGCGTGGCCGTAGAAGCGGATGATCTGCGCCAGCATGGTGGCGGTGAACATCGGCGCGCCGCCGGTTTCCTCTTCCAGGATGATCTGCAGCAGGATGCTGCGCGTCAGCTCGTCGCCGGTCTTGGCGTCGCGCACCTCGAAGTCGATGCCGTCCAGCACCATCTGCTTCACGTCGGCCAGCGTGATGTAGCTGCTGGCGTTGGTGTCGTAGAGCCGCCGGTTGGGGTATTTCTTCAACACCCGCGGCGCTGCCTTGTCGGTGGCAGCGCTCTCGGCGGTACGGCGGGTGGTTGACATCGGACAAGACTCCTTTGTGCGCTGCGTTGCGCAGGCGGTATGTGCACGTGCACAACGATTCTAGGCGCCCGTCGTACTATGCCCTCCGGGGGGATTCACTGTCAGGGCAGCCCCGAACAGCCCGTCAGCGACCGGCCTTGTCCTCTTCATCGAGCTGTGCGATCTCGTCGGCCGTGAAGACCCGCGAGCGGGTGTGGAAGGCCTTGCCCTCGGGCCCTTCGAGCGAAAAGGTGCCCCCGTGGCCCTCGATCACGTCGATGATGAGCTGGGTGTGCCGCCAGTACTCGTACTGGGCCTTGCCGATGTAGAACGGGCAGCCGCCGATGTCTCCCAGGTAGACATCGCCGGCCCCGGTGGTGATCTCGCCAAGCAGGTAGCAGTTGGCCGCGCTGTTGTCGCAGCAGCCGCCGCTCTGGTGGAACATCAGCCCCGGCCCGTGCTTGGCCTTGAGGAGCGCGATCAACTCCACCGCCGCCGGCGTGGCGATGACTTTCTCGACCATCTGTCTGTCTCCTTGCGATGAAAACCAAACAGGGGAGGCGGTCACCCGCCTCCCCCCGTTCACTGAAAACCCGGCGGGATCAGAAGAAGCCGAGCTTGTTCTCGCTGTAGCTCACGAGCAGGTTCTTGGTCTGCTGGTAGTGGTCCAGCATCATCTTGTGGGTCTCGCGGCCGATGCCCGATTCCTTGTAGCCACCGAAGGCGGCGTGCGCCGGGTATGCGTGGTAGCAGTTGGTCCAGACGCGGCCGGCCTTGATGGCGCGGCCCATGCGGTAGGCCACGTTGCCGTTGCGGCTCCACACGCCGGCGCCCAGGCCGTACAGCGTGTCGTTGGCGATCTCCAGCGCTTCGGCTTCGGTCTTGAAGGTGGTCACGGCCAGCACCGGGCCGAAGATCTCTTCCTGGAAGATGCGCATCTTGTTGTGGCCCTTGAACAGCGTGGGCTGCACGTAGAAGCCGCCTTCGAGCTCGCCGCCCAGCTTGGCCTGGTTGCCGCCGCACAGCACCTCGGCGCCTTCCTGCTTGCCCAGGTCGAGGTACGACAGGATCTTGGTCAGCTGTTCCTTCGAGGCCTGGGCGCCCAGCATGGTGTCGGTGTCCAGCGGGTTGCCTTGCTTGATCGCCGCCACGCGCTTCAGCACGCGGGCCATGAACTGGTCGTAGATGCTTTCGTGGATCACCGCGCGGCTGGGGCAGGTGCAGACCTCGCCCTGGTTGAACGCGAACAGCACCAGGCCTTCGATCGCCTTGTCGAGGTAGGCGTCGTCCTTGTCCATCACGTCGGCGAAGAAGATGTTGGGCGACTTGCCGCCCAGCTCCAGAGTGGCCGGGATCAGGTTGTTGGCTGCCGCCTGCGCGATCACGCGGCCGGTGGTGGTCGAGCCGGTGAACGCGATCTTGGCGATGCGCTTGCTGGTGGCCAGCGGCATGCCGGCTTCACGGCCATAGCCGTTGACGATGTTCAGCACGCCCGGGGGCAGCAGGTCGGCGATCAGCTCGGCCAGCACCAGGATCGAGATCGGGGTGTTCTCGGCCGGCTTGAGCACCACCGCATTGCCGGCGGCCAGGGCCGGGGCCAGCTTCCACGCGGCCATCAGGATGGGGAAGTTCCACGGGATGATCTGGCCCACCACGCCCAGCGGCTCGTGGATGTGGTACGCCATCGTGTTCTCGTCGATCTCGCTGATGCCGCCTTCCTGGGCGCGCAGCGCGCCGGCGAAGTAGCGGAAGTGGTCCACCGTCAGCGGGATGTCGGCGTTCAGCGTCTCGCGGATCGGCTTGCCGTTGTCCACCGTCTCGGCGTAGGCCAGCAGTTCCAGGTTCTGCTCGATGCGGTCGGCGATCTTCAGCAGGATGTTGGAACGGGTGGCGGCATCTGTCTTGCCCCATTTGTCGGCCGCGGCGTGCGCGGCGTCGAGTGCCAGCTCGATGTCCTCTGCCGTGGAGCGGGCGGCCAGGGTGTAGGCCTTGCCCGTCGTGGGCGTGATCACGTTGAAGTACTCACCCCTGACCGGCGGCGTCCACTTGCCGCCGATGAAGTTGTCGTACTGGGCCTTGTAGGCTATCTTGGCGCCAGCGGCGCCGGGAGCAGCGTAGATCATGGTGTCTCTTTCGGGGTTGGTGGGTCGTGTGGCCTAGCCATGCGGCTGGCTCTGTCACCACAACTTGCGTGCCAGGGCGCCAACCGCCCCCGCCACCCGAAAATGCCGGGGTTACGCCGACAAATTGCTCCCACCAGAGACGCCAGCCACGGGTGCATGGCACAGCGTTGCGCCACGTTGAAACAGCCACGTCGCGGACCACTCGGAGCGTCAGCTTGACGCAAGCTTCAACCTGGATTGCTCCAAACCGGGACGATCATTCGCGTCATTTCTATCCAAAATCAAGGGATTTCTGCACTGCCAGGGCCTGGGGTAAAGCCCTAGGATGACGCCCAGCGCCCGTCGGCAAGCCTCTTGTCCCAGAGCCCCCGGCGCCGCGCGAAAGGACCCTCGCGATGGCAGCAGCTTCCACCTTGGCTCGCGACAGCAGCAGTGCCCCGCCCGCCCTGGGCGACCCTGTGCATGCCGAGACCATCCTGCACTCGCACGAACGCTGCGCTGCGCTGGGCCTGTCGCGCATCGAGCGGCCCGACCACACTTCGGTCATCCGGTCCGACCTGGCCGTGGCTCGCGAGCGCAACCTGCGCCTGCATCTGCACGCTGCCCCGGTGATGGAGCTGCTGCTGGAGCAGACCATGGCCACCCAGAGCATGGTGCTGCTGACCGACGCCCAGGGCACGGTGTTGCACTCGGTGGGTCATGACGGCTTCCTGCAGCGCGCGTCCAAGGTGGCGCTGGCGCCGGGGGCCAACTGGTCCGAGCACAGCAAGGGCACCAACGCGATCGGCACCGCGCTGATCGACGAGATCCCCACGGTCGTCCATGCCGGCGAGCACTACATGCACGCCAACGGCTTCCTCACCTGCTCGGCCGCGCCCATCTTCGACCCGCGCGGCAACATGCTGGGCGTGCTCGATGTGTCCGGCGACCACCAGAGCTACCACATGCACACCATGGGGCTGGTGAAGATGTCGGCCCGCATGATCGAGAACCACTGGCTCTCGGACGACTTCCGCCATGCGCTGCGCATCCACTTCCACAGCCGGCCCGAGTTCATCGGCACGCTGATGGAAGGCATCGTCGCCGTCGGCCGCGACGGCAAGCTGCTGGGCGCCAACCGAAGCGCGCTGGACCAGCTCGGCATGAGCGGGGCCGCCCTGCGCATGAACAGCCTGACCACGCTGTTCAGCGTGACCGTGGGTGCGGTGATCGACCATTTCCGCTCGCCCATGGCCCCGCCGATGGCCATGGTGCTGCCCAACGGCCAGCGCCTGCACATGCGCGCCGTCTTCAACTGGCCGACCTGGCATGCGCTGGGCAGCGTCACCATCGACGCGCCGAACGCCGAGGCCGACACGACCGCGGCCACGCCACCCACGCCACCCGAAGGCGGCTTCTTCGCCGCCGCTGCCGGCGCGCGGCCGGCGGGCGTCTCGCCCAGCCCCCTGTCGGGCCTGCGCTACCTGCAGACCGGCGACGCGCAGATGGAAAGCGTGATCACCAAGGTCAAGCGCGTGCTCAACCGCGACATCTCGGTGCTGGTGCTGGGCGAGACGGGCACCGGCAAGGAACTGCTGGCCCGCGCCATCCACCAGGACTCGGACCGCGCCCGCTACCCCTTCGTGGCGGTCAACTGCGCGTCCATCCCCGAGAGCCTGATCGAGGCCGAGCTCTTCGGCTACGAAGACGGCGCCTTCACCGGCGCGCGCCGCAAGGGCGCCACCGGCAAGATCCTGCAGGCCAACGGCGGCACCCTGTTCCTCGACGAGATCGGCGACATGCCGCTGGCCCTGCAGGCCCGGCTGCTGCGCGTGCTGCAAGAGCGCCAGGTCACGCCGCTGGGCTCCGCCAAGTCTGTGCCGGTGGACGTGGCCGTGGTCAGCGCCACCCACCGCCCGGTGCGCGACATGATCGGCGCACAGTCCTTCCGCGAAGACCTGTACTACCGCCTGAACGGCCTGGTCGTGCGCCTGCCGGCTCTGCGCGAGCGCACCGACCTGATGACCATCGTGCGCAAGATCCTGCGCGCCGAGACCAATGGCCGCCCGCTGGAGCTGGACGACGAGGTCGTGCGCTTGCTGCAGGCCTACCACTGGCCCGGCAACATCCGCCAGCTGACCAACGTGCTGCGCACGGCCGCGGTGATGGCCGGCAGCGAGATGCTGATCACCCGGGCCCACCTGTCGGACGACTTCCTCGAAGACGCGCAGCGCGACCTGCCTACCACCGCCGCGGCGCCCCAAGCCCCGGCGGCGGCCACGCCTACAGCCACCGCCGCCTCGACCGGGGCGGCGCCGACACCGGCTGCGGCCAACGCGCCGGCCGCCGAGCCCGCCACGCTCGGCGAGATGGAGCTGCGCACCATCCAGCGCGCGGTGGACGAGGCGGGCGGCAATATCTCGGTGGCCTCGCGGCGGCTGGGCATCAGCCGCAACACCATCTACCGCAAGCTGCGCTGGCAGGGCAACGAAAAAAGCTGACGCAGCGCAGCGCCGCCACGGTCCGCGGCACGCGTCTTGCACGTTGATCGCATCGAACCTTCGGGTTCACCGATGCGATTTCAACCATGAAGATTCAGGTGCTCGGCGCCGACACCGTGGGTGGTGCCATCGCCGTGTCGGCGGACGGCCAGGCCTGGTTGCAGATCAATGCCGCCCAGCGCCATGCGGACCCGTTGCGCGCGGTGTTGCTCACCGACGCCCGGCTCGACCATGTGGCCGGCCTGCTGTCGCTGCGCGAGGGCCCGCCGCTGGAGCTGTACTGCACGCCGCGCGTGTTCGAAGAGCTCACCGGCGACCTGGCCCTGCTGCCGGTGCTGGACCACTACTGTGGGGTGCACTGGCACCTGCTGCCCATCTCGGGCGACCTGGCCGGCGACCATGCCAGCGCCGATTTCCGCATCCCCGGCTGCCCGGGGCTGCGCCTTCGGGCCGTGGCCCTGCCAGGCCTGCCGCCGCCTCATTCGCCCCGCCGCAACGACCCGGCCGCCGGCGATGCCATCGCCCTGCTGATCGAGGACGAGCTCAGCGGCGAGCGGCTGTTCCATGCCCCCGCGCTGCAAGAAGCCGGGCCGGTGGAGCGTGAGTGGATGGCGCGTGCGCAATGCGTGCTGGTGGGTGGCCTGCCCGAGCCGCTGAGCGAGCTGGGCACCTTGAGCGCCGCCCGCAAGGTGCTCACCCAGTTGCCGCACGACCACCCGCTGCTGGACGAGGACGGCGCTGCCCGGCGCCAGCTCGCTGCCCACGGCATCGAGGTGGCGCACGACGGGATGGAGATCGAACTCCCTTAGCGCGTAGGCTCTTGCCCACGCGCACTGTGTGCGCTCAGCGCACGGCCACGCCCCAGGGCAGCTTGCCCACCGGGATCTCGGCCAGCTTGACGAACTTCACCGCGTCCACCACCGCCACCGTGCCCGAGCGGCCGCAGGCCACGTAGAGCTTGCTGCCGTCGGGCGACAAGGCCATGTTCCAGGGCCGCTGGCCCACCGGCACCGTGGCCAGCGTGGCGAAGCTGGTGGTGTCGATCACCGACACCGACGCCGCGCCGCCGTTCGAGACGAACAGCAGCTTGCCGTTGGGGTGCACCGTGATGCCGTTGCTGCGCGAGCCGGCCTTGATCTTGTTCAGCACGGCCATGCTGCGGGTGTCGATCACGTAGACCTCGTCCGAGTTCTCGGCCGCCACGTAGGCGCGCGTGCTGTCGGGCGAGAAGCCCACGCCGCGTGGCCGCGCGCCGACCGGGATGCGGGCCACCTCCTGGCGCTTGGCGAAGTCGATGACGTTGACCGCCTCGCCCTCCTCCGCGCTGACGACCACCAGCTTGCCGTCGGGCGAGAACACCGCATGCTCGGGGTTCTTGCCGCTGACCTGGACGACGAAGGCCTTGGTGTTGGTCTGGGTGTCGACGAAGGCCACGTCGTTGCTCTCTTCCACCGCAGCGGCCAACCAGCGGCCGTCGGGCGAGATGCCCACGCCCTCGGGCGACTCGCCCAATGCGATGTTGCCGGACACCTGGCGCTTGGCCAGGTCCACCACCACCAGGCGGTTGTTGGGCTGGTCGCTGACGTACGCGAAACGGCCGTCGACGCTGATCACGGTGCCGCGCGGTTTCTTGCCCGCGGCGATCTCGCCCACCACCTGGTCGGTGGCAATGTCGATCACGCTGAGCGTGCCCGAGCCCTCGTTGGGCACATAGGCGAAGGGCGCGGCGCGCGCCGGCCCGGCGCCTGACAGGGTCGCCACGGCCACCACCGCCACGGCGGTTGCCGCGGCCGCCGAACGCGCGGCGCCAGTGCCACCGCCGGGCCACATGCGCTGAAACACGCCGTCGCGCAACATCAGCGCATGGCGCAGGGCCACCACCACGTGCCCGGCCACGAGCAGGCTCAGCACCCAGGCCAGGGTGACGTGCAGGCCGTTGAAGAAGCCGTAGACCGCCGGCAGGTTCGGCCCCCATGGTGCCAGCGCCACACCGAAGAACTTGACCCCGTGCTGGCTGAAGTTCGACGCCACATAGCCCGCGATCGGCAGCGCCAGCATGGTGCCGTAGAGCGCGCGGTGGCCCCAGGTGGCGGCGCGTTGGGCGCCCCAGCTCATGCTGGCGGGCCAGGCCGGCGGCCGGTGTGCCAGGCGCCAGCCCAGGCGCAGCGCCACCAGCGCCAGCAGCACCAGGCCGGTGGACTTGTGCAGGTTGATCACCGCCCCGCGCGCCGGAGTGCCGCGCGGCGCCAGGTCGTCCAGCAGGAAGCCGAACACGATCTGGCCCAGCAATGCCAGGCCGATGGCCCAGTGCAACAGCATCGCGACACGGTCGTAGCGGGCATCGGCGTCATTCGTCATCGGCAACTCCTGGGCTTGGGTGCCCCATTGGACTAGAAACTCAGGCTCGCGTTCACACCGGCCAGCCAGGTGCGGCCCGGCGCCGGCTCGAAGAAGCGGCCGTTGCCCTCGTTGACGATCACCGAGCCGGCGTACTGCTTGTCGAACAGGTTGTCCGCGCGCACGAAGCCGCTGAAGTCCCAGGCCCCGCGATGCACGCGGTAGCCCACGCTGGCGCTGGCGATGGTGAAGCTGGCGGCATAGTCGGTGTTGGCATCGTTGACCGGCACCTTGTCCAGCGCGCGGGCCTCCACACCGGCGCGCCAGCCCTCGCTCGGCGCCCATTGCAGGGCCGCGAACGCGCTGGTGCGCGCCACGCCGGGCAGCTTGTTGCCGGAGGGGATGAGCAGCGTGGGCGTGGTGCACGGCGTGCCGGCGCAGGTGAGGAAGCTGTCGTCGTAGCGCGCGTTCAGCCAGGTGAATGCTGCGCGGGCCTGCCAGTCGCCGCTGAACTGGCCGGTCCAGCCCAGCTCCAGGCCGTCGCGGCGGGTCTTGCCCGCGTTCTGGAAGCTGGCGCGGCCACCCTGGTTGGTCTGGGTGACGATCTCGTCTTGGGTGCGCACCGCGAAGACCGCGGCGTTGAGCATCTGGCCCTCGCCCAGCCTGGCCTTGGCGCCAAGCTCGAAGTTGTTGCTGCGCGCCGGCTTGAGCGCCAGGTTCAGGCCGGCCGAGCCGTCGGGGCGGTAGGCCAGCTCGTTCAGCGTGGGCGTCTCGAAACCGCGGCCGGCCGAGGCATAGAGGTGCAGGTCGTCGCTGAGCATGTACATCACCGAGGCCACCGGCGTGGTGGCGCTGAAGTCGGTGTGGCCGCTGTCGTCGAGGTTGGGCGGCACGATGTAGTGGTCGTGGCTGCGCACCTTGATCTGGCTGTGGCGCAAGCCCACGTCGAAGCGCCAGTCGGCCGCCGGCCGGATGGTGGCCTGCACGTATTGGTCGAAGGCCGTGCTGGTGTTGTCTTCGTCGCGGCGCAGGTCGCCCTTCACGCCCAGCGTGTCGCCGATGTAGTTCAGGTAGCCGCGCCGGTGCTCGTCCAGGTCGTCGTAGGCCAGGCCAGCCACCAGGGCAAAGGGCAGCGCGCCGTTGCGCTGGTCCAACGTCCAGCGCAGGTCGGTGCCCTGGTAGTCGCGGTTCAGGTCGATCACGCCGCCCGGGTGCTTGGGGCTGCCCTGCGGCCCGGTCGGGATGGCCTGGTACTGCTCGGTGCCGCGGCTGCCGCCGTAGGCCATCAGCTGCAGGCGCTGGTTCGCGCCCAGGCGGTGCTCGTAGGTGGCACCGAGCTGGGTCTGGTTGACGAACTTGCGGGTGTTGAAGGCCAGGGCCACCGGGTCCACGCCGCGCGGGTCGGCGTCGTATTCGGCGCGCGTCAGGCCCAGCGGGTCCTGCGCTTCGGGCAGGCTCATGCTGTTGGCCACCACGGTGAGCTTGTCGCCCTGCAGCGCGCCGTCGCCGGGCCGCCAGGTGAGCTTGAGGTTGCCCTGGTCGCGCCGGGCGGCGCTGTGCTCGCGGTAGCCGTCGGTCTCGAAATGGCTCAGGTTGGCGGTGTAGCCGAAGTCGCCCGCGCCGCCCTGCGCCTGCAGGTTGGCGCGCAGCACGCCGTCGCTGCCGCCAGCCAGGCCCAGGCCCACGGTCGGGACGCCGAAGCCTTCGGCCGTGGTCACCTCCATCACGCCGCCCGACGAGTTGCCGTACAGCGCCGAGAAGGGGCCGCGCAGCACGTCGATGCGGGCGGCCGAGCCCAGGTCGGCGTGGCTGATCTGGCCCTGGCCGTCGGGCAGCGTGGCGGGAATGCCGTCCACGTACAAGCGCACGCCGCGGATGCCGAAGGTCGAGCGCGCGCCGAAGCCGCGCACCGAGAGCTGCACGTCTTGCGCGTAGTTCTGCCGGTCGCGCGCCAGCAGGCCGGGCACGCCGGCCAGCGACTCGGAGATGTTGACCTGCAGGTGGTCGTCGCGGATCTGGTCGCCGCCGATGCGGTCGACGGAGGCCGGCACGTCGAAGGGCCGCTCGACCAGGCGCGTGCCCACCACGACGACGGACTGGGCACCAGCACTGCCGTCCGAGGGCTGGGCCGCCGTTTGAGCGCCGGCCCACACGGGCAGGCAGGCCAGCATCAGCGCCGACAGGCGGCAGGGGGCGAACGGAGGCGTGGGGCTTGTGGTCATGCGATGAAGCCCGCCAGGGGCGGGCTCGTGGGGAGAGTGGGTTCGCCTGGATTCTGGCCTGGGGTCAGGCGGGCCGGCTCCAGATTTTCTGGAACGCTGCACCGGGAAAACCGGGGGGCTCAGAGCATCCAGTGCACGCGCTGCTGGTCGAACAGCGCTTGCAGCCGGCCGCTGTCGCGCAGCGTCTGCATCGCCTGCTGCAACGCGCCGGCGAGTTCGTTCGCGTCCTGCCGCACGGCACAGCCCACGGCCCAGCCGCCCGGCGGGATGCGCGGCGACGGCAGGGGCTGCAGCTTGTAGCGCCGGTCCGGCGACAACACGGTTTCCAGCTCGGACGCCAGGCCCGCCGCCGCATGCGCCTTGCCTTCGCGCAGGGCCTGGGCGGCCCCCACGCCGTCGGCAAAGGCCGTCAGCAGCTTGCCGCTCAGCGCGCCGTTGTCCGCGCCCGCCAGCACCCAGCCGGCCATGGACTGGCCGGCGACAGCCACCACATGGCCTTGCAGCTCGGACAGGTTCTGGATGGCGCCGAGCTGCTCGCTGTCCACCGCCAGCATGACCCGCTCGCGGTAGTAGGGCGCGAGGATCTGCACCTGCGGGTTGGCCTGCATCAGCGGCCGCTCCACCGGCACGTGCAGCAGCACGTCGGCGGGGCCCCAGCCCAGGTAGTGGCCTTTCCACACCATGTTGCGCAGGTCGTCGTTCATGCCCTCGCCGGCCTGGAACGGCATCGGGCTGAACTTCACGCCCAGGGCCTCGGCCAACGCGCGGCCGAGCTCGAAGTCGATGCCTTTGCCGGCATCGTGGAACGGCGGCATCTCCTGGTACAGCCCGACCGTGAGGCTGCCGCGCTCGCGGATGCGGGCGAGGTTGCCGCTGCCTTCGGCCGATGAAACGCCTGGCCACAGAAGCGTGCCAGCCACCGCCAACACCGAGCGCCGCCGCCAGCCCAAACCAAGGTTCTTGCGCGGATCCGGCTCTGCCGGGCCGCTGCAAGCGCCCCCTCGGGGGGCAGCGAGCGCCAGCGAGCGTGGGGGCTCCATTTCAGAGGGGCTTTTCACGGCGGGTCTCCAGGTAGGACTTGATCGCCCACATCGCTTCCTGGTTCAGCGTGCCCTCGAAGGGCGGCATGTAGACGGCGCCGTTGCGGGCGCGGCCGTGGCGGATGGTGGTGAGGAAATACTGGTCGTTCTCGGCCACGCAGGCATCGCGCTTGGCCGGGTCCTTGTAGGCGACGCAGTCGTTGTCCAGCCGGCGCAGGTCCGGCGCAATGCCACCCGAGATCGCCTCCAGCCCATGGCAGCGGGCGCAGTTCTGGTTGAACGCCGAGGTGCCGATGCGCACGGCCGTGCCGCGGGCTTCGTTCGGGTCGCGGAAGGGGTTCTGCTCGCGCCAGGCCTCGCCCAGCGTGGGCAGCTCGTGGGTGTCCACCGCCTGCGGCGTCACGTCCCCGTGCGCCAGCGCGGCGGCGCACACGACCAGGCCGGCTGCCCAGGCAGCGGCGTGCATCGCTTGTCTCCTCATCTCGAACTCCTGGTGGCGGTTGATGCAATCGCCAGCTTGTCCGCAAAGCCTGTGCCACCCGCCCCACAAGCGTTTCCATGGCCAACCCTGTCAGGGAAAACGACCGGCGGCCTGCTCCAAATCAAGACAGCGGGACAACTGTCACGGCCCAGGGGACAGGCTGGGCGCCCGGGCCGCGCCCGCTTGACACAACCGGCCGCCGATTCCTCGCGCCAGGGCAAGGCACACGGGTTGCAAGCACAGCGGCAACTCGGTCGGGTGGGTGCGATGCCGGTTTGGTGGAGAAGGCTGTGGTGGTGGTGTCTGGCGCTGGCGGTGGCCATGCCGGCGCATGCGGGCGTGATGACCCGCGAGCGGCTGCAGCAGTTGTTTCCGGCGCCGCTGATCCTCGGCGAGCGCGATGCCAGCCTACCCGTCTGGCCGGTGTTCAAGCAGGACGCGACCGCCACACCGCTCGTCGCCTATGTGTTCGAGTCGATCGACCTGGCGCCCGTGCCCGGCTTCTCGGGCACGCCGCTGAACCTGCTGGTGGCGCTGGATGCGCAAGGCAGCTTCATGGACGTGCGCGTGCTGTCGCACCATGAGCCGGTGTTCCTGGACGGGCTGGGCGAGGCGCCGCTGTTCCGCTTCGTCGAGCAGTACCGGGGCCTGTCGCTGAAGCAGAGCATCAAGGTCGGCAGCAACCTCACCAATGCCGGCCGCGCCAACAGCGCCAACGTCTACATCGACGGCGTGGCCAAGGCCACGGCGTCGGTGCGCATCATCAACCAGAGCCTGTTGGCCGCGTCGCTCAAGGTGGCGCGGGCCAAGCTGGGCTACGCCGCGGGCCGCGACCCCGAGCTGGTGGGCCGCATCCGCGACGACCGCCACGCCGTGCTCGACTGGGCCGGCCTGCTGCGCGAGGGCCTGGTGCAGCCGGTGACGCTGACGCGCGGCCAGGTCGAGCAGGCTTTCGCCGGCACGCTCGGCGAGGGCCAGGGCCCCGGCGGCGCGCCGGACACGCCCTCGATGCGCTTCTGGCTGGCGCACCTGAGCGTGCCTGCCGTGGGCCGCAACCTGCTGGGCGAGCCCGGTTGGCGCCACTTGCAGAGCCGGCTCGACAGCGGCGACCACGCACTGCTGGTGGTGGCAACCGGCGACGACAGCTTCGTCGGCGACAACTTCGTGCGCGGCGCCGTGCCCGACCGCCTGAGCCTGCGCCAGGGCGACCTGCCACTGGAACTTCGCGACCTGGACCTGGACGACCCGCTGGCCTTGCCGCCGGGTCTGAGCGGCACGGGCGCCAAGCTCGAATCCAAGGTCTTCCGCGTCATCGGCCCCGCGGGGCTGGACCCGTCGCAGCCGCTGGCCTTCGCGTTTCGCATCACGCGCAGCAACGGCATCGTCTACCCCGAGCGGGTCAGCCGTGACTTCACCCTGCCCTACACCCTGCCCTCGTCCTACGTGACCGCGCCGGAGAGCGACGCCAAGTCCTGGCGCGGCATCTGGGCCGCCCGCGCCGCCGAGTTGGCACTGCTGGGGGCGGCCCTGGCGCTGCTGACGGTGCTGCTGCTGCGCCCGCGCTGGCTCACCGCCAGCTCGCGCCGCCTCGCCTGGAGCCGCAATGCCTACCTCGCGTTCACGCTGGTCTTCGTCGGCTGGTATGCCCAGGGGCAGCTGTCCATCGTCAACCTGACCGCGCTGCTGCAGGCCTTGAAGCAGGGCCACTCGCTCGGCTTCTTCCTCTACGACCCGGTCACGCTGGTGCTGTGGGCCTTCGTGCTCGTCACCTTGGTCATCTGGGGCCGGGGCACCTTCTGCGGCTGGCTCTGCCCTTTCGGCGCGCTGCAAGAGCTGGTGAGCCAGCTCGCCGCTCGGCTGCGCCTGCCGCGCTGGCGGCTGCACCGCCGGGTGGATGCGCGGTTGAAATGGCTGAAATACGCGGTGCTCGCCGTGGTGCTGGGCAGCGCGCTGGGGCCCGGCAATGCCACCGACACCCTGGTCGAGGTCGAGCCCTTCAAGACCGCCATCACGCTGGGCTTTGTGCGGGCCTGGCCCTACGTGCTGTGGGCCGCCGGGTTGGTCGTGCTCAGCGCCTTCCTCTACAAGGGCTATTGCCGCTACCTGTGCCCGTTGGGCGCAGGGCTGGCGCTGCTGGGCCGGCTGCGGCGTTGGGGCTGGATCGCCCGGCGCGCCGAGTGCGGCACGCCCTGCCAGACCTGCCGCCACCGCTGCGAATACCAGGCCATCCGGCCCGACGGCGCGGTGGTCTACGCCGAATGCTTCCAGTGCCTGGATTGCGTGGCCATTCACGACGACCCGCAGCGCTGCGCCCCGCTGATCGCTCAGGCGCGCGGTGGCCGGCGCATCGTGCCGATCCGCGCCCTGCCGGCCGACGGCGAACCCGACGGAGTGTTGACATGAGACGACGCCAGATCCTGAACGCGGCGATGGGTGCCGGCATGGCCAGCACCGTGGTCGCCCAGCCGGCACCGCTGCTGTGGCGCCGCCGCGCCTGGCTGGGTTTCGGCACCACGCTGTCCCTGCGCGCCGGCGGCGGCGACGCCGGCCGTCTGGACGAGGCGCTGGACGCCGCCGTGCAGGCCGTGCGCGGCATCGAGGCCCAGATGAGCCTGTACGACCCCGACAGCGCCTTGTCGCGCCTGAACCGGCACGGCCGGCTCCACGCTCCGCCGCCGGACCTGCTGGCCGTGCTGCGCCTGTCGCAATGGGTGTCGAGCCAAAGCGGCGGCGGCTTCGACGCGACCGTGCAACCGTTGTGGCTGGCCTTCGAAGCAGCGCGGCTCGACGGGCGCTTGCCGCGCGCCGCCGAGGTGGCCTCAGCCCGCGCGCGGGTGGACTGGCGCGCCGTGAAGGCCGACCCGAGCGGCGTGGCCTTCACCCAGCCCGGCATGGCGATCACGCTCAATGGCGTGGCCCAGGGCTACGCCTGCGACCGCGTGCGTGACGTGCTGCGCGCCCACGGCGTGCGCCATGCGCTGATCGACACCGGCGAGTTGGGCCCGCTAGGCCGCAACCCGGACGACGGGCCCTGGCGCCTGGGCGTGGTGGACCCGCGCCACGACCCGCAGATGCTGGCCCGCGTGTTGGCCGACGGCCGTTGCCTGGCCACCTCGGCCGACGAGCCCAGCAGCTTCTCGCCCGACCACCGCCACCACCACATCTTCGACCCCACCAGCGGCTACTCGCCCCCCGGCCTGGCCAGCGTGACCGTGGCTGCGCGAAGCGGCGCGCTGGCCGACGCGCTGACCAAGGTGATGTTCGTCGCCGGCCCGCAGCAGGTCGAGGCCCTTGCCCGGCGCTGGCAGGTGGACGTGCTGTGGATGGACAAGCTGGGCCGGCGCGGTGCCACCGCCGGCTGGCAGCTGACGGCGGGCTGACGCCTGGGCTGTCCCAAGTCCGCGGGACAGCCGAGCGAGAGCCGATGGCGTGTGACAGGAGGCACGCTCCGAGCGCCTGCCGCCAGCGCCAAGCGACGACAATCGCGCTGCGCCGGGCGTCGTCTGGCCGGCGCCCCCATGAGAGCCGCCATTTCCGTTCGCGCCCTGCCCTTGCTGTTCGCCGCCGCGGTGGCCAGCCTGCCCACGGCCGCGGACGAGCCCACAGCACGGGCGCTGGTCGAGCAAAGCCGCGCTGCAATGCGCAACGACCCCGAGCAAAGCCGTGCGCTGGCGGAGCAAGCCCTGGCCGTGGTGGCGCGGCAACCCGACCCCAACGTCGAGCTGCTGGCGCGCATCCAGCTGTGCGACTATTTCGGCGAGCGCGAGCGTGCGGTCGCCGAGCAGCACCTGAAGGCTGGCCAGGCGCTGCTGCCGCGCACCACTCAGCCCGCACTCGCCGCGCAGTTGCTGGAGTGCGAGGGCGACCTGCGCGAGCTGGCCGGCGACACCGCCGCCGCCATGTCGCTGTACCAGCGCGCCGTGGCCGCGGCCGAGGTGGCGGGCGACGACGAGGTGCTGGCCAATGCGCTGTACCAGCTCGGCTACCTGCGCGGCGTGCGCGGCGAGCTGGCCGCAGGACTGAACGATCTGCGCCGCGCCAGCGACCTCTTCGAGCGCCTGCACAAGACCGAGGAAGGCCTGAACACGCTGCTGGCCGTGGCCTTGCTTTACGACCGCATGGGCGACTCGGGCCAGGCCCGCGTCCACTTCGAGCAGGCGCTGGCGGCACAGCGCAACGCCGGCCTGATGCGCGAGCAGGCGGTGACCCAGCACAACCTCGGCCGCGCGCTGGAGAACCTGGGCGACCGGGCGGCGGCCAAGGCGTCCTACGAAGCCTGCCTCGCCCTGAGCGAGAAGCTCGCCTACCCGCGCGGCCGCGCCTATGCGCTGAGAGGGCTGGCCAGCGTGAGCAACGCCATGGGCGACGGTGCGGCCGCGCTCAAGTACGCGGGCGCCGCCACCGCCTTGCTGGACAAGGCACCGGACGAGCGTCTGAAGGCTCAGATCGCGCTGCAGCGGGGCATTGCGCTGCGACTGCTGAATCGCCCTGGCGACAGCCTGGCGGCGCTCAACGAGGCGCTGAAGGTCTTCACCGCGGCCGACTCGCATGCCGAGGCCACGGCCGCGCAAGGCGAGCTGGCCGCCACCCACGCAGCGCTCGGCGACTTCAAGGCCGCCTACGAGCACGCCAGCGAGTTCAAGACCTTGTCGGACCAGTTGCTCAAGCGCCAGATCGAAGAACGCTTCGCCAGCATGAAGGTCGAGTTCGACACCGCCGCGACCGACCGCGAGGACCGCGCCCTCAAGCGCGAGAACGCCGCCACCGAGCGGGCCCTGGCCGAGGAACAACGCGCCAACCGGCTGCGCACCGTGATCCTGCTGCTGTCGGGCGTGCTGGTCGTCGTGCTGTCGGTGCTGCTGCGGCGGCACCGGCGCGACAGCACGCACATGCGCGGCCTGGCGATGACCGACGAACTGACCCAGCTGCGCAACCGCCGCCACGTGCTGGGCAGCCTGCAGTCCATGATCGCCGACGGCTCCAGCGGGGCGGTGCTGATCGCCGACCTCGACCTGTTCAAGGCCATCAACGACGTGCACGGCCACCTGGTCGGCGACGAGATCCTGCGCGCGGTCTCCGGCGTGCTGCGCGCCGCAGTGCCGGCCGATGCCGAACTGGGGCGCCTCGGCGGCGAAGAGTTCGTCGTGATCCTGCCGGGCACCGAAGCGGCCGTGGCGCAGCAGATCGCCGAGCAGGCGCGCAGCGCCGTCGCGGCGCTGGACGCCTCGCCCTGGCTGCCCGACCGGCCGGTGACGATCAGCATCGGCGCCACTTCCTTCGGCCGGGGCGACACGCTCAGCACCGTGCTGCGCCGTGCGGACGATGCGCTCTACGAGGCCAAGCGCAGCGGCCGCAACTGCGTGCGCTGGGCACCGGTGGGCAACCCGCCAGCTGCCGTGGCCCGGGCAGCGACCGAAGCCGCCGCCTGATCAGCGCCCGCCGGTCAGGGCTTGCGCCAGGCCACGCACCAGCCGGTGGCGGCCACCTGCTTGCGGCCGAACATCGAGCAGCCGGCCCAGGCATCGCTGCCCTGCCCTTGCCAGAAGCCGCAGTTCGCGCAGTGCTGGTCGGGCTGGTGGGTGGGGAACTTCTTCGTGTCCACCTTGGTGGTGTCGTGGCGGTAGCCAAGCGCGACGGCGGCCTCGCCGTCCTCGTCGACATGGGCCGACTGGGCCCGCAGGGGCAGCGCCGCCAGCGCGGCCGAGCCGCAGGCGAGCTGGATGAAGATGCGGCGGTGGTTGGGGGTGCTCATGGCGGTCTCCGGCAAAAAAAAGGGGCGGCTGGTCGGCCGCCCCTGTGCGAGTGCTGGGCAGGCGGGTGGCTGGCTTACTTGGGCAGCTTGAACACCCAGACCATGCCGCCCTGCTCGAGGTAGTTGACCTTCTTGGCCACGTCGCCACCCCACAGCGGCACGGCACCGCCCCAGCCGGACACGACGCCGATGTACTGGCTGCCGCCTTGTTCCCAGGTCACCGGCGGCGCGACGACGCCCGAGCCGGTCTGGTATTCCCAGACGACCTTGCCCGTCTTCGCGTCGGCGGCCTTGAGGTAGCCCTCGGGCGTGCCCCAGAACACCAGGTTGCCGGCGGTGGTCAGCACGCCGCCCCACAGCGGCGCGCCGTTCTTCACTTCCCAGACGATCTTGCCGGTCTTCGGGTCCATCGCGCGCAGGGCACCGATGTAGTCGTCGTTGATCGTCTTGATCGTGAAGCCGGCGCCCAGGTAGGCCGCGCCCTTCTTGTAGGCGATGGGCTCGTTCCAGATCTCCATGCCCCACTCGTTGGCCGGCACGTAGAACAGCTTGGTGTCGGGCGAGTAGGCCATCGGCATCTGGTTCTTGCCGCCCAGGAAGGACGGCGCCGAGAACACCGAGTTGCCCTTCTTGCCGTCGCCGGCCGTGGGGTCGCCCGGGCGGTTGTCGGCGTTGAAGTTCGGCCGGCCGGTCTTCAGGTCGATGCTCGAGGCCCAGGTGATCTTCTTGACGAACGGGAAGGCGTTCTCGAGGTGGCCCGAGTTGGCATCGATCACGTAGAAGAAGCCGTTGCGGTCGGCCTTGCCGCCGAAGCGCTTGCCGTCGCCGGCGTCGTAGGTGACGAATTCGTTGACACCGTCGAAATCCCAGCCGTCGTTGGGCGTGCCCTGGTAGTGCCACTTGATCTGGCCGGTCTTCACGTCGATGGCCAGCGTGGAGCACGAGAACAGGTTGTCGCCCTTGCGCAGGTGGCTGTTCCACGGCGCGGGGTTGCCGGTGCCGAAGTAGGCCAGGCCGGTCTTGGGGTCGAAGGTGCCGCCCAGCCAGGTGGCCGCGCCGCCGGTCTTCCACAGGTCGCCGGGCCAGGTCTGGTTGGTCGTGCCGGAGATGCCGTTTTCGGTCTTGGCGCCCGCGGCGTCGTACTTGTAGCCCATGTGGCCTTCGACGGTCGGGCGGGTCCAGACCATCTTGCCGGTCTTGGCGTCACGCGCCTCGACGCGGCCGACCACACCGAACTCGCCGCCGGACACGCCGGTCAGCACCAGGCCGTTGGCGATGATGGGCGCGGCGGTGTTGGAGTAGCCGGCCTGGTAGTCGTCGATCTTCTCCTTCCACACCAGTTCGCCGGTGTCCTGGTTCAGCGCGACGAGCTGGGCGTCGAGCGTGCTGAAGATGACCAGGTTGTCGTACAGCGCGGCACCGCGGTTGACCACGTCACAGCAGGGCATGATGCCCTCGGGCAGGCGGTGCTCGTACTTCCACAGCTTCTTGCCAGTGGCCGCGTCGAGCGCAAAGATGCGCGAGTACGAGGCGGTGACGAACATCTTGCCGTTGTAGATCAGCGGCTGGCTTTCCTGCCCGCGCTGCTTTTCACCACCAAACGAGAAGGCCCACACCGGCGTGAGCTTGGCCACGTTGCCCGTGTTCACCTGCTTGAGCGGCGAGTAGCGTTGCCCGTCGCTGGACAGCCCCCACGACAGCACGTTCTTGCCGGTCTTGGCGTCGTTCTGCAGCATCTGGTCGGACACGGCGGCGCTGGCCGCGGCACTCGCGCAGGCGATGGCGGCGAGCAAGAAAACACGTGGGCGCATGGTGGGTTGTCTCCTGTTGCGGTGTGGGCGCGCCCGGGCTGCCACCAAGCAGCCGTCGGGTCAGCGCGCCGACGCCACTGCGCAATCCGCATGCCACGCTGCCAAAGGGCTGCGAAGCAGCCCTCAGCTGAGGGAAGACCCTTGCCATCGCGGCCTGGAGCGAGTCGAGTTGTCGCAGCCTGGCGCAGTGCGGCGCAAACGTCCGGCGCTGCAGGCTGGTACAGCCACCGAACGGCGCCACGTCACATTGATGACGACTCACCCCCCACGAATGATCTGTTCAGCGCCCCCTAGAACATGGGGCTTCGTCCCTTGAATGGGCTATGGCAACCTGCGGCTAGCGTTTGTACGCATGACAACGGTACCAGCGCATCGTTACCTTGTACTTGGCTGGATTCACCAGCTTTATATTCAGAAAAATCCACTGAGGAGTTAGGGCTCAGTTTGCGGCAACAAGCGGGACATTCATTCCTGTATCAAACACGAGGATTTTCATGAAGAAGACTCAACTTTTGGCTGCTGCGGCGGTTCTCGCACTGACCAGCGGTGCGTCGATGGCTGCGGCGCCCGCCGCCGTCGGCAAGGGCACCGTGAAGGGCAATTCCGGCATCAAGACCGACGCTGTGCTGTACAGCCAAAACGACAACGACGGTGGCAACGGCCTCACGTCGCAGAATTTCGAAGCCACCTTCGACGCGTACGACAACTCCGGCGCCGACGACTTCAAGGTGCCGAAGGGCGTCGTGTGGTCGGTCAAGAGCGTCGACGTGACCGGCGTGTACTACAACGGTTCCGGCCCGGCTGCCTCTGAGCACGTCACGTTCTACGCCAATGCGTCCGGCCTGCCTGGCGCTGCGGTGGCCGACTTCCCGGCCGCTGTCGGCAGCGACTCCGGTGGCTCGTTCTCGATCCCGGTGAAGGCCAAGCTGAAGAAGGGCACCTACTGGGTCGGCGTGCAAGCCAACATGGACTTCCAGGTGGGCGGCCAGTGGGGCTGGGAAATCCGCAGCGTCCAATCCGGCAGCGGCGCGGCTTGGCAGAACCCGGGTGGCGGCTTCGGCACCGGCTGCAACACCTGGGGCCCTGTGCAGACCTGCCTGGGCTACGGCCCCGACTACATGTTCGCTCTGGGCGGCAAGTCGGTCGCCAAGTAATCAAGGCGATGGTGGGCTGGCCCTCCTGGGCGGCCCCTCAAGACCAAAGCGGCCCTCGGGCCGCTTTTTTTCGGGCTTCAGCGCCATTCGTTTGGGACGGCCGGGTACTGCTCGGCCACCGCGCCGAGGCTATCCAGCAGCGGCCCGAGCCAGGGCTCATAGTGGCGCCAATGGTCGACGGCGGCTCGCGAGATGGGGCGCCGCACCTGCTCGGAACTGGGGGTCACCACCCGCCGCTGGTTGTCGTGAAACCGGAGGCATCCCTCCTCGAAGGGCAAGCCCAGGTAGTCGAGCGTCGCCTCCAGCGCGGCCCGTGGGTCGTTCACCAGGTCTTCGTAGATCACGCGATGGACCAGCCCTGGCTGCGATCGGTCGAAGTGGGCCATCAGCCGCACGTAGTCGCGGTAGAACAAGCCCAGCTCGGACAGGCGCAACACGCCGCTGCGGGTGAACGATTTGAAGATCGACAGGCAACAGCCCGCCGGGTGGCGCCGCACGTCGATGATCCGTGCCTGTGGCAGGATCGTGCGGATCAGCCCGACGAAATAGGCGTTCGCCGGCATCTTGTCCACGAAGAACGGCCGGCCGAGCTTCCGCATCGGCGCCACGCTGGCCAGGTATTCCTCGCCCAGGGCCCGGATCGACGCCGCGTCCAGCTCCTGCAGGGTTTGCAGGTAGCCGGTGGCGTACTCCTTGTCACGCCCTTTGCCCAGGCGCTTGGCGAGGTTGCGGATGAACGGCAGCTCGCCCACCCCTTCGACGGCCGAATGGCTGGACAGCATCTGCTCGACCAGGGTCGAGCCGGAACGCGGCCGGCTGAGCACGAAGATCGGGTCCGGGGCCATGCAGCCCGCTTCGGCGCGCTGCGCGAAGAACGCGGGGGTAAAGATGCGGATGTTGTCGTCCACGCCTCGGGTCAAGGTGCTCGCGTCGTACTGGATCTGCTGCCGCAAAGCCTGTGCGCCCTGATCGTAGTGATGGAACGATTGCTCGTAGGCCCCGCGGTCCTCCAGCGCCTTGCCCAGGGCGTACTGCAGGGCGGAGTGGTCGTGCGGCGTCATGTCGCGCCGCGTCAACTGGGCGCGCATCGCCTCGATATCGGTGTCGTCGAAGCGGAAGGTCCGCAGGTCGGCCAAGGCCCAGTAGGCGCGCCCGCTCGTCGGCTGCACTGCAATCGCCGCCCGGTACGCCTCGATGCAGCGCTCAGGGTGGCCGAGGGCGCGCAGCGCATGGCCGTACCGGATCCACGACTCGGCGCGCCTGGGGTGCGAGCGCGCCAGCTGCTCCCAGATGGCCAGGGCCTCTTCACTGCGGCCCACGGTCTCCAGCACCTGGGCCTGCATTTCCATGAACACCGGGTTCCCCGGCTCATCGGCCAGCAGCTGATCCAGGTCGGCCAAGGCCGCGTCCTGCCGCGCCCGCTGGAAGTTCAGGTGGGCCCGGTTGTAGCGCGCCGAGGCGAAGCCGGGTGCAGCGGCGAGGCAACGGTCCAGGAAGGGCAAGGCCTCCAGGGGGCGCCCCTGGCGCACTTGGGCACGCGCCATCAGGCTCAGCGCGTCCGCGTCGTCGGGCTGGCGCGCGAGAAAGTCTTTCAGCTCGCGCTCGGCCTGCAAGAAGCGGTTGTTGACCAGGTGCTGCTGGATCTGCTGCAGCCGCGCATTGCGCAGCGGCTTGTCGATGCTGAGCCGCGCAGCGGCAAGCGCAAACCCGTCAGGATCGGTCTCTGGCGCGCGCGGCGCGGCGCGGGGCGCGGTGGGCTGCGGGCTCTTGCTCATCGGGCTGTCACTCTCGTCGCACCGCGGGGGCGGATCGCAGATTCTATTGAGGCCGGGGCCACTCGCCGACGCCATCGCAGGCATGGCAGACCCACACCCACGGTGCGTCACCCGCCGGCGACCGGTACCCTCCCTCGATGGCCGAGCGCACCGCCGGCACGGCGGCCTGCGGCATCAACGCGACGATGCAGCCGCCGAAGCCGCCGCCGGTCATGCGCGCCCCACCCTGCCCGCCTTGTTGCGCGATGGCCGCCTGGGCGATCTCGACCAGACGATCGATCGCCGGGACGGTGATCTGGAAGTCGTCGCGCATCGAGGCGTGCGACGCGGCCATCAGTTCGCCCAGGCGCGGCAGATCGCCCGTCGCCAGCGCATCGGCGGCGTCCAGGGTGCGCTGGTTCTCGGTGACGATGTGGCGGGCACGGCGCAGGACCAGCGGGTCCAGGCCCGCGGCGCCTGCTTCGAGCGCAGCGAGGTCGAGATCGCGCAGCGCCTTCACGCCGTGGTGGCGTGCCGCCGCTTCGCATTGACGCCGGCGCTCGTTGTAGGCGCTGTCGACCAGGCCGCGGGCCACGCGCGAGTGGACGATCATCACCGCCAGGCCGGCGGGCAAGGGCACGGGCCGCGTCTCGAGCGAGCGGCAGTCGATCAGCAGCGCATGGCCGGCCTGGCCGCGCGCCGAGATCAGCTGGTCCATGATGCCGCACTGGCAGCCGACGAAGTCGTTTTCGGCCCGCTGGGCCAGCAGCGCCGTGTCGGTGGGGCTCAGGCCCAAACCCTGCAGCGTGCTCAAGGCGTGCGCCACGGCCACCTCGAGCGAGGCCGACGACGACAGGCCGGCGCCCTGCGGCACGTCGCCGGCGATCGCCAGGTCGGCCCCTTGCAGCGGCGCGCCCCGCTGGCGCAGCATCTCGGCCACCCCCCTGACGTAGTTGGCCCATGGCGCCTCGGTGTGGACCGGAATGGGCGCGTCGAGCCTGAACTCGTCGACCTCGTGGCCCAGGTCCGCCGCCACGACGCGCAGCCGGCCATCTTGGCGCGGCAACGCGGCCACCAGGGTCTGGTAGTCGATCGCGCAGGGCAGCACGAAGCCGTCGTTGTAGTCGGTGTGCTCGCCGATCAGGTTGACGCGGCCAGGCGCGCGCACCATGCGTGCCGGCTCGGCACCAAAGGCCTGCTGGAAGGCGGCCGTGACACGGTCGTACAGCGGGCTCACTCAGCGGCCTCGTCGAGGTAGTGCTGGTCGGGCACGGCGCGCAGGCGTTCGGCGGCCTGCTCGGGTGTCAGGTCGCGCTGCGCCTCGGCCAGCATCTCGAAGCCGACCATGAACTTGCGCACCGTGGCCGAGCGCAGCAGCGGCGGGTAGAAATGCGCATGCAACTGCCAAGGCGCCGGGTCACGGCTGTCAAAGGGGGCGCCGTGCCAGCCCATCGAATACGGGAACGAGCAGCGGAACAGGTTGTCGTAGCGCGCGGTCAGCCGCTTCAGGGCGAGGGCCAGGTCGGCGCGCTGCGCGGCTTCCAGTTGCGGCAGCCGCTGGACTGCGAAGCGCGGCAGCAGCAGCGTCTCGAACGGCCAAGTGGCCCAGAACGGCACGACAGCCAGCCAATGCGCCGTCTGCAGCACCAGGCGCTCGCCCGAAGCCGCCTCGCGCTCGGCCACGTCCAGCAGCATCGGCCGGCCATGCTGCGCGAAGTAAGCGCGTTGCTGCGCGTCCTCCGTGGAGGCCTCGTGCGGCAGGTAGCCGGTAGCCCAGATCTGCCCGTGCGGGTGCGGCTGCGAGCAGCCCATCATCTCGCCCTTGTTCTCGAACACCTGCACCCAGGCGTGCGTCCGGCCCAGCTCGGCGGTCTGCTCGCACCAGGTGTAGACCACCTCGCCGATGGCCGCCAGGCCCAGTTCGGGCAAGGTGCGCGCATGGTCCGGCGAAAAGCACACCACCCGGCTGGTGCCGCGCGCCGGCTGCAGCGCGAACAGCGGGTCGGCCGCCAGCGGCGCGGGCGGCTCGGGCACGTCCGGCATCAGCGCGGCATGGTCGTTGGTGAAGACGAAGCTGCCTTCATAGCGCGGGTTGACGTCGCCACTGACGCGCGTGTTGCCAGCGCACAAGTAGCAGGCGGGGTCGTAGGCGGGGGGCCGCTGTTCGCGGGCCGGCTCCTCGCGCCCTTGCCAGGGCCTTTTCGATCGGTGCGGCGACACCAGCACCCATTGGCCGGTGAGCGGGTTGCGGCGGCGGTGCGAGTGCTCCGCCAGGTCGAAAGTGCTGCTCATCGTTCGGGCATGGCCGGGCTTTGGTGCAGCCCACTGGACTGCCTGGGGCCGTCGGCCCGGTCGGCGATGCGCTCGTAGTCTCGCATGGCCCGCGGCGCCGCCTCGGCACCATACCGGCATCGTCGCGGCGGCGATGCGCGGGCCGGCCTCAGCCTTCGGTGGGCAGCACCTGCATGTTCAGGTCACCGTGGGCGTAGATCAGTGCGCCGGTGTCGGTGCTGACCGTGTGGTGCATGCTGCCCTGCGGGGCCAGCTGGTAGTCGCCTTCTCGCAGCAGGTAGTCGTCCTGGAACAGGTCGCCGCGCAGCATCAGGCATTCCTCATCGTGGCCGTGGCGGTGCTGCGGTACGGTGGCGCCCGGCTCGGCCAGCCACAGCATCGCCGCCTGGCCGCCCTGGCGCCACAGCACCCGGCGCTTGACCAGGGGGGCGTAGTCTTCCCAGGCCGCAGGCTCGTCGCGCGAAGCCTGCGTGCCTTGCGCGACGGCCTCGCCGGCCGCCAGGCGCCGCTCGCGCAACAGCACGGTCGCACCCTGCGCGCCCGCGGTCAGGCAGGCGGCGGCGCGGCCGTCGGCGGCCGCCTGGGCCATGTGGTCCAGCGCATGCAGCCAGACCGCCGGCCGGCCTTCGGCCTCCAGGCTGGCATCGCCGTGCACGACCAGCCAATCGCGGCCGCAGTCGACTGGGCCTTCGGGCAGCAGCCAGGCCGCGCCCGGCGCCAGATCGACCAACTGCAGGCGCAGTGGCTCGCCCGCGCGCTGCGCCTGGCCGGGTTGGCTGGCGTAGACCTGCTCGACCTGCACGCCGGGCGCGGCCTGCCGCGCGCTGCGGTCGCGTGCCCGCACGTTCACCATCGCGCGGCTCGCCTGGGCACTGGCGCCGGCGCGGCGGGCCAGGCGGTCGCGCAGCCGGCCATGCGGTGCAGCCTCGGGCCAGGCCTCGGCGAGTGCGCCTTGCAGCAGCCCGGCCGCTTCGTCGGCCAGTGGGTCCGGGGCGGGCCGGACCAGGTCGGCCGGGCCCCGTGCGGGTTGGTTGGGGGTGTTCATGGCGGTGTGCTTTCGAAGGCTCGGGCGATCGCGGACGCTCACAGCGGCAGATCGGGGCAGCCCGCCTGTTCGAGGCAGTGCTTGAGGGCCAACAGCGACCGTCGGATCTGCGACTTCACCGTGCCCAGCGGCAGGTGCGTGCATTCGGCGATCTCTTCGTGGGTCAGCCCGCGGAAGAAGGCCAGGGCAATGAGCTGGCGCGGCTGCGGCTCCAGGGTTTCAAGGGCGCGGTGCAGCAGGTGCTGGCTGTTCGTGGCGGCCAGCAGCTCGGGTGGCGACAGCATGGTCTCGTCGCAAAGGGCGGCCTGCTCGTCGTCGCTGAGCGGCGCAAGCGCGCGACGCTCGCGGCGCCGGATGGCGTCGATGGCGCGCGACCGGGCCATGGCCAGCAGCCAGGTCACCGGGCGCCCGCGGCTGGCGTCGAAGCGCTCGGCCTGGCGCCAGACCTGCCAGTAGGTGTCTTCGACCACCTCCTCGGCAAGGCCGCTGTCGTTGAGCATGCAGCCGACCAGGCCGAACACGCGCGGGGCGGTGGCGTCGTACAGCGCCGCCAGCGCCTTGTCGTCATGGTGACCGATGCGCTCGATCAGGGCCGCGAGGCCGGCATCGTCCAGGCGGCTCGCCGCTGCCGCTGGCGACGGTGCCAAGCTGGCGGCCGTCTCTGCGAGTTCGTCCGCAGCCGCCGGGTCGGCCTGCAGCGCGGCCAGATCGTCGAAGAGGCCATCGTCCGCGACGGAGGCACGGCTCGGCATGTCGCGGGGCGCCGGTTGGGGCGTCACGGGCGCAGGCCGGTGCTGGGCGCTTGGCCTGGCGCCTGCCGCCGGCATGGGCGGCTGGGTTGACGGGTGTCGTCCATGGTCCCTCCTGGCGATCACACCGGCCCATTGCGCCATGTCGCACGCACCGGCAAAAGCGGGTTTACGCCAGTCGCAAGACCTTGGATGCAGGATGCCCGAGTGGAACACCCGGATTCCCGCCGCAGCATGGGCCAGCCCGGCAAGCGCACGGCATTGCACGGCGGCCAGGGGCGGGGTGATGGCGGCGGTTTCCAGCACGGCTCGGCTCCTCAGGGAAACGAAGCGCCGATCCCGAGTTTCATTGACCCTCTCGGGGGGCCTGGCGCGAAGCGACAGGTTTGGGGGCGCTCTCAGTCCGGGCGAGCGGCGCGGCCCCTGTTTGCCATACGCCGCCGGAAACCGCCTGGATTCAAAGGCGGCCCAGTTCCCCGCGCAGCCCGTCCAGGTAGGCCGGGAACTCGTGCACGTCGTTGTGCCCGGCCTCGGGCAGGCGCAGCAGCTGGGCACGGCCCCCGGCAATCTGCTGCAGGGCCAGGCTGTGGGCCAGCGGGATCAACGGGTCGCGCTCGCCGTGCACCAGCCAGATCGGGCCGCGGATGCGAGGCAAGACCGTGTCGGTGTGCAAGGGGTAGCGCAACACCGCCCCGGGCACCCAGGGGTATTGCTCGTCGGCCAGGGCGGCCATGCTGCGGTAGGGTGAGACCAGGACCGTCAGCGCTGGCTGCACCTCGGCCGCCAGCTGGGCCGCCAAGCCCGTGCCCAGCGAGCGGCCGTAGACCACGCAAGGCCGCCCGGCGTACTGCGGCGCCACCTGGGCCCAGGCGGCACGCACGTCGTCCATCAGCTGTGCTTCGCTGGCGATGTGGCCGCTGCTGCGGCCGTAGCCGCGGTAGTCCAGCATGAACAGGTCGAAGCCGGCACGGCGGTAGAACTCGGGGTTGACGAACCAGTTGGTCAGGTTGCCGCCATTGCCGTGGAGGAAGAAGACGAGGCCGCGGGCATTCGGCTGCTGCAGGTGCAGCGCATGCAGGCGAGCGCCGGGCACGTCGACCCAGACGCTGTGCACGTCGGGGGCCGTCAGGGCCGGTGGGTCCTGCGCTGGCCAGGGCTCGGGCTGGAACAGCAGGCGCTCCTGGCGAAACCAGAGCCAGGTGATGGCCAGCAGGTACAGCAGCAGCGGCAGGCCGGCCAGGGCCAACAGCCAACGGGCGGCAGGACGTGAAAGCAGGCGGGTGGGCATCGACAGGATGAGGAAGCTTGTTCAACTGCCCATCGATACGCGGCGCGCGAACGGCTGGATGCCGCGGGCCGGAAGATGTTGGTCGGGGCGAGAGGATTCGAACCTCCGACCCTCTGGTCCCAAACCAGATGCGCTACCAGACTGCGCTACGCCCCGACGAAGGGGCGCATTGTAGCCGCCCAGAGTCAGAGCGCCGTGGGGTGGACGACCACGCCGTCCTCGTCGGCGTAGAGCCACTCGCCGGGGCGGACCCACTCGCCCTGCACGCGCACCGGCTCGCCCTCGCTGCCCTCGTTGCGCTTGGCGGTGGGCAGCGGGCAATGGCCGAGTGCGAAGATGCCCACGTCGGCCGCGCGCAACTCGGCCAGGTCGCGCACCGCGCCGTTGACCAGCACGCCGGCCCAGCCGTTCTTGGCCGCGAAGTTGGCCAGGTTGCCGCCCAGCAGGGCGCGCCGCAGCGAGGCTCCGCCGTCGACGACGATCACCTGCCCGTTGCCCGGCTGCTGCACCAGCTCGCGCAGCACCGAGTTGTCTTCGAAGCAGCGCACGGTGCGCACCAGGCCGTGGAAGGCCGCGCGGCCGCCGAAGGAGCGGAATACGCCAGGCAACACGCGGAAGGCGCCGTCGGTGGCGTCGCGGAAGCGATCGCACAGGTCGCAGGTGGACGGGGTGGTTTGCGCCATGCAGGGGCTCCAGGGTTTCGTGGGGTTCAGGTCGGCGGCGCCGGGCCGCGCGCCGGCCCCATGGGCTGGTGCTCGCGGGCCACCTTGAGGATGATCGAGGTGCTGGTTTCGGAGAGTTCGCAAAACCGTGAGACGACCGCGTCCAGGTGGGCCACGTCGGTCACGGCGATGTCCAGCACCCAGCTGTCTTCGCCGGTCACGTTGTAGGCATTGACCACCTCGGGCGTGTCTTCGACCAGCTTGACCACGCGCATGAACTCGGCCCGACCGACCCGGATGACAGCGCGGATGCCGTAGCCCAGTGCCTTCAGGTTGACCGTGGCGCGGTAGCCGGTGATGACGTTGGCGGCCTCGAGCTTGCGCACCCGCTCGGTGACGGCCGGTTGCGACAGGTGCACCCGCCGGCCGAGCTCGGTC
Source organism: Burkholderiaceae bacterium (assembly GCA_044226465.1). Lineage (GTDB taxonomy): Bacteria > Pseudomonadota > Gammaproteobacteria > Burkholderiales > Burkholderiaceae_C > Ideonella. The sequence continues at coordinate 28,502 of JBGAGZ010000011.1, forward strand.
ATGGAGAGCCGGGCATCGGCCTGCAACTCGGCCAGGATCCGGGCATCGTAGGCGTCAAACTCAGGGGCAGCAGCCATGCGCAAAGCGTAGCACGCACATGACCTTGAAATCAAAGGCCACTCGGCAAGAACACCTTGGTCAGACGCTGGAGCGAAATCGCGCCAAAAACTAAGATTTCGGCCATGTCGACCTCTCTTGCCACCACCCGCCCAACCCCTCGCCGCATGTGGTTCGGCCTGTCGCCGCTGATCGTCGCCTGCCTCGCCGCCACCTGGCTGGTCTGGGGCTCGACCTACCTGGCGATCAAGTACGCGCTGATCAGCTTCCCGCCCTTCTTCCAGATGGGCACGCGCTTCATCACTGCCGGTGCCCTGCTGCTGGCCTGGATGCGCTGGCGCGGCGCGCCCATGCCGACACGCACCGAGTGGCGCAACGCGCTGGTCTGCGGCACGCTGATGCTGGGCGGCGGCATGGGCGGCACGGCCGTGGCCGAGACCTCGGTCGGCTCGGGTCTGGTCGTGGCCTTCATCGCGGTGCTGCCGCTGATGATTGCCCTGGTCAACCTGGTCTATGGCGTGAAGCCCGGCCGCATGGAGGCAGCCGGCATCGCCGTGGGCCTGGTCGGTGTGCTGATGCTAACCCAGGGCGCGAGCTTCCAGGCGTCCACCCATGGCCTGATCGCGGTGACGGTGGCTTGCGTGAGCTGGTCGATCGGCAGTGTGCTGAGCCAGCGCACCCTGCCCCTGGCGCCCGGCGCCATGGGCTTTGCCAGCGAGATGCTGTGCGGCGGCGTGGTGCTGCTTGTCCTGTCGGCCCTGACCGGCGAGGCACCGAGCTGGCCGCCGCAGTCCGAGGCCGTGGCCGCCTGGTTCTTCCTCGTCGTCTTCGGGTCGCTGATCGCTTTCAACGCCTACATGGTGCTGCTGCAGCAGTCGTCGGCGGGCCTGGCCTCCAGCTACGCCTTCGTCAACCCGGTGATCGCGATGCTGCTGGGCGTGGCCATCGCCGGCGAAACGGTGACCGGCTACGAGTGGTCGGCCGTGGCCGTGGTGCTGGCCGGCGTGGTGCTGCTGGTCGGCAGCCGCAAGTAGCGGCCCAGAGCGTCAAGGTCGTCGGCGAGCCAGCGCCGCCGCGCGAATGGCACCGAGCGTGCCTCGCGTGTGGCTCACGTCGGCGTCCAGCTTCAGGTGCAACAGCGTGGGCACGCTGGCATCGACGGCAGCCTGGAATGTGGCCTCGAAGTCCTCTGTGCGCCCGACCGCTGCAGCCTGCCAGCCGTAGGCACGGGCCAGCGCCGCGAAGTCCGGGTTGGCCAACTGGGTGCCGCTGACGCGGCCGGGGTACTCGCGCTCCTGGTGCATGCGGATGGTGCCGTAGCCGCCGTTGTCGACGACGATGCTGATCAACCGCGCGGCGCCGTGGGCACTGGCCGTGGCCAATTCCTGCCCGTTCATCAGGAAGTCGCCGTCACCGGTCAGATTGACCACCAGCCGCTCCGGCTGCGTCAGGCTGGCCGCCACCGCGGCGGGCAGGCCATAGCCCATGGCGCCGGCGGTCGGCGCCAGCTGGGTCTTGCCCGCCGCGGCCAGGCCGCGGTAGCGCAGGTAGCGGTGCAACCAGCCGGCGTAGTTGCCGGCGCCGTTGGTGTAGATGGTGTCGACCGGCGCCAGGCGCTCGATGGTCTCGACCACCTCGGCCATGTCCAGCGGCGCCACCGGCAGGTGCACCCGGTTGGCCTCGTAGTCGGCGTGTGCCGCGGCCGTCCAGTCCGACCAGGGCAGCGAAGCCGGCGCGGCCAGAGACTCCAGTGCCTTGCCCGCAGCCGAGAGCGAAGCCTGCAGTGCCACATCGGGCGTGTAGACACGGCCGAGCTCTTCGGGACCTGGGAGCAGGTGCACCAGCACCTGCCGCGGCCGTGGCGCCTTCAGCAGGGTGTAGCCGCTGGTCGTCATCTCGCCCAGGCGCACGCCGATGGCGAGCACCAGGTCGGCCTCGTCGCGGATGCGCCGGGCCAGCGCCGGGTTGATGGCGATGCCCACGTCGCCGGCGTACTGCGGGTGGTGGTTGTCGAAGCCGTCCTGGTAGCGGAAGGCGCAGCCCACCGGCAACTGCCAGTTCTCGGCGAAGCGCTGCAGCGCCAGTGCGCTGTCGCGCGTCCAGCCGTGGCCGCCGACGATCATGAACGGCCGCTCGGCCGCCAGCAGCTTCTGGCGCAGCACGCGCAAGGCGCCGGGTGCCGGCCAGGCCTCGGCCGGCTCGACGCGCGCCAGCACCGGCGCGGCGGTGGCCGTGGTCAGCAGGTCTTCGGGCAGCGCCAGCACCACCGGGCCGGGGCGGCCTTGCATCGCCACGTGGAAGGCGCGTGCCACGTACTCGGGCAGGCGGTCGGCGCTCTGCACCTCGGCCACCCACTTGGCCATGCCCAGCGTGCCCGGGCCGAAGACCTGGCGGTAGTCCAGCTCCTGGAAGGCCTCGCGGTCGCGCTGGTCCGAGGCCACCTGGCCCACCAGCAGGATGAGCGGCACACTGTCCTGGAACGCGGTGTGCACCCCGATCGCCGCATTGGTGGCGCCGGGGCCGCGGGTCACGCAGCAGACGCCGGGGCGCCCCGTCAGCCGCGCATGGGCGTCGGCCATGAAGGCCGCCCCACCCTCTTGCCGGCAGGCGATGAAGCGGATGCGCTCGCGGTGCTCGTGGAAGCCATCGAGCACCGCCAGGTAGCTCTCGCCGGGCACGCCGAACACGGTGTCGACTCCCTGGGCAACGAGCGCCTCGACCAGCGCATGGCCGGCCAGGCGCGGGGCGGTCGATTCAGATGAAGCAGGCATGCGCGCCACTGTAGCGCGCGGCCTTGCGCGGGCTCGCTCAGGCTTTCCGGCGCACCAAGCCCACGAAGCTCGCCGCCACGATGCCCAGCACCAGGGCCAGCGCCGAGCCGAGGAAAATGCCGTTGGCGGCGCCACGGTCCATCAGCGCGCCGAAGATCGGTGCCGCCATGGCGAAGCCCACGTCCAGCCCCGAATACACCGTGCCGTAGACGCGGCCGGTGGCGCCCGGCGGCGCGGCGCGCTTGATCAGCATGTCGCGCGAAGGCCCGGCGATGCCGGTGCCAAAGCCGGCCAGCGCCGCCACGCCCGCCGTGGCCAGCCCGGGCAACCAGCCCGAACCGGCCAGCAGCAGCAGCAGCGCCGACCCGGCCATCGCGAAGCCGATGTTGCGCTCCAGCGAGTCGGTGCGCGCCACCAGGAAGCCGCCGATCACCATGCCCACGGCGCCGCACAGCATGTAGCCAGTGACGACGAACGCGGTGATCGTGGCCGGCAGGCCGAACATCTTCTGCAACGCCGGGCTGGCAAAGCTCTGGATCGCCGCCAGCGCCGCGGTGGTGAAGAAGAAGAACGAGAAGCACAGCCAGACCGAGGGCAGCCGCAGGAAGGCCATCGGGTGCTCGTTGGGCGCTGCAGTCTTGGCGCCGGCCCGCTCGTGGCCCCAACTGCCCTGGCGGTCGTCGATGGCGCCACGGTTGATTGCCAGCAGCAGCATCACGGCCATGGCCACCAGGGCACAGCCCACGTAGGCCATGCGCCAGTTGCCCGTGGCCTCGCTGATGCCGATGCTGAACACCGGCGCGAGCGCCCAACCCAGGTTGCCCGAGATGCCGTGCACCGAGAAGGCGTGCCCGAGTCGGGGCTGCGAGACCCGCTTGTTCAGGATGGTGAAGTCCACCGGGTGGAACGGCGAGTTGCCCAGGCCGGCCAGCGAGGCTGCGAGTGCCAGGCCGCCAAAACCCTGCGCACTGGCCGCCGCCAGGGCAGCCAGGACGAAGCAGGCCAGCGCCGCGAACAGCACCGGCCGCGCGCCGGTGCGGTCAACCAGGAAGCCGGCCAGCGCCTGGCCGATGCCCGAGATCACGAAGAAGGTGGTGACCAGCAGGCCCAGTTCGGAATAGCTCAGCCCGAAGTCGCGGATGAAGGCCGGGAAAAGCGGCGGCAGCAGCATGTGGAAGAAGTGCGAGCAGCCATGCGCCACGCCGATCAGGCCGATGGTCGTGAAGTCGCGCCGGGCAGACGCCTCGGCGGTGAGCGGAACGGTGACAGAACTCATGCCCGGACTGTAGGCAGGGCTTGCCCGGCAGGGTTACGATAGATCGACAACATCTATCGAATTCATGCCAAACGCCACCGCCTCACACCGCCGGGCCAGCCTGCCGCCGCTGGACCCGATGCGCTACGCCCCCACGCCGGAGCGACCGCTGCGTGGCAAGGCGCGGCACATGGCTTCGCACATGGACATCCAGCCGCATTGGCACGCCTGGGCGCAGCTGGTGTTCTCGGTCACCGGCGCGGTGCGCGTGTCGGCCCGAGGCGATGCGTCGGACAGCAGCTACCTGGTGCCGCCCTCGCGCGCGGTGTGGATCCCGCCGGGCGTTGTGCATGCCGTCACGGCGGTCGAGCAGGCGGACCTGCGCACGCTGTACCTGCACGAGGGCGCTGTGCAGGCCCTGGCGGCCGAAAGCGACTGGGCGCGCTGCCGTGTGCTGGAGGTGACCCCGCTGCTGCGCGAGCTGGTGTTGCAGCTCGCGGTCGACCCGGACACCATGCCCGACAAAGCCACCGACCGCGCCCGTGAGCAAGGCATCAGCGCCCTGATCCTGGACGAGCTGCGGCGCGCACGCAGCCTGCAGCTCGGCCTGCCGCTGCCGCGCGAGGGCCGCCTGCGTCGCGTCTGCGAGGCCATGCTCGACCAACCGCTGCGCCACGCCGACATCGAGGGCTGGGCCGCCGAGGCTGCGACCAGCGCGCGCACCTTGTCGCGCTGGTTCACCGACGAGCTGGGCACCAGCTACGGCCAGTGGCGCCAGCAGCTGCTGCTGGCCAAGGCCCTGGCCCTGGCCGCGCGCAAGCAGCCGATGAACCTGATCGCCGCCGAGCTGGGCTACGCCAGCCCCAGCGCCTTCAGCGCGATGGTCACGCGCGCGGTCGGCATGCCGCCCAGCCGCTTCTTCGCGGAAGCTTGACCCTGTTGCCGGCCGCGGCCGAGGCCCCCACCTAAAATTCCGCCATGACAGAAGCCGTCTACGACTACACCCGGCAGGACGCGACCGGCGCCACCTGCACCGCCCATGCCTGGGCCAAGGTGCCCGCCCCGCTGACCAAGCCGCAGCGCGAGGCCTTGAAGGCCAAAGCCGCTGCGCTGCTGAAGGCGAAGAACGCGGTGCTCGTCGCCCACTACTACGTCGAGGGCGACCTGCAGGACCTGGCGCTCGAAACAGGCGGCTGCGTCGCCGATTCGCTGGAGATGGCCCGCTTCGGCCGCGACCATGCTAGCCAGACCCTGGTCGTGGCGGGTGTGCGATTCATGGGCGAGTCGGCCAAGATCCTGTCGCCCGACAAGCGGGTGCTGATGCCCGACCTGGACGCCACCTGCTCGCTGGACCTGGGCTGCCCGCCGGACGACTTCGCCGCCTTCTGCGACGCGCACCCCGACCGCCAGGTGGTCGTCTACGCCAACACCAGCGCCGCCGTGAAGGCCCGCGCCGACTGGATGGTCACGAGTTCCTGCGCGCTGGCCATCGTGCAGCATCTGAAAGACCAGGGCCAGAAGGTGCTGTGGGCGCCCGACAAGCACCTGGGCCGCTACATCCAGCAGCACACCGGCGCCGACATGCTGCTGTGGAACGGCGCCTGCATCGTGCACGACGAGTTCCGCGCCACCGAGCTGGAACTGTTGAAGGCCGAGCACCCGAAGGCCATGGTGCTGGTGCACCCCGAGTCGCCGCAAGCCGTGGTCGAGCTGGCTGACGTGGTGGGCTCGACCTCGCAGATGCTCAAGGCGGTGATCGACGGCAAGGCAAAGGAATACATCGTCGCCACCGACAACCTGATCATGCACCGCATGCGCCAACTGGCACCGGGCAAGACGCTGATCGAGGCCCCCACCGCCGGCAATTCGGCCACCTGCAAGAGCTGCGCGCATTGCCCCTGGATGGCCATGAACGGGCTGCAGGGCGTGGTCGACTGCCTGGAAAGCGGCCACGGCGAAATCGCTGTCGACCCGGCCGTCGGCCGCCGGGCCGTGCGCTGCATCGACCGCATGCTGGACTTCGTCGCCAAGAACCCAAGCGCCCTGGCACCTCGCGTGCAAGGCATGGTGCGCGGCATCGGCGCCGCCTGACCTCTGACTGCCCTCCTCATGTTCGACCACGACGAAACCCTGGACGAGGCCCGCGCGCGCAACGTGCGCGATGCGCTCTTCGAAGACATCGGCCGTGCCGACTGGACCGGCCTGCTGGTGCCCGCCGGCCGGCGGGTGCAGGCGCGCGTGACCGTGCGCGAAGACGCCGTGCTCTGCGGCCGCGACTGGTTCGAGGCCTGCCTGCATGCGCTGGACGCCCAAGGCCGCATCGACTGGCACTACGCCGAGGGCGCGGCGATGGCCGCGAACACGCCGGTCTGCGCCATCGAGGCCGACGCCCGCGCTGTGCTGTCGGCCGAGCGGCCCGCGCTGAACTTCCTGCAGTTGTTGTCGGCTACGGCCACGGTCACGCGCCGCCATGTCGAGGCGATCGCGGGCGCGTCGCCCAACCCGCGCGGCTGCGCGGTGCTGGACACGCGCAAGACCATCCCCGGCCTGCGCCAGGCGCAGAAGTACGCGGTGCGCATCGGCGGCGGCCAGAACCAGCGCCTGGCGCTTTGGCACGGCATCCTGATCAAGGAAAACCACATCGCCGCGGCCGGCGGCATCGGGCCGGTGCTGCGCAATGCGCGCGAGCTGAACGCGGGCGTGGACATCCAGATCGAGGTCGAGTCGCTTGCGCAACTGGCGGAGGCGCTGGCGCACGGCGCCACCAGCGTGCTGCTCGACAACTTCGACACCGCCCGCATGCGCGAGGCCGTCGCACTCACCGCGGGCCGCGCCCTGCTGGAAGCGTCTGGCGGCATCGCACTCGAAGGCCTGCGCGAGATCGCCGCCACGGGGGTCGACCGCATCTCGATCGGCAAGCTGACCAAGGACGTGATCGCGGTCGACTATTCAATGCGCGTGCTCGATCACCTGTAAGCGCTCCTGACCGCCCGGCAGCCCGGCCGCCCGAAAAGTCACGCTATTCACCGGACTGCTGGCCGCCCTGCGAGCGACACTTTCAGCCTGCCCTCCCCTGCCCAACCCTTGCACAAGAAGGCCGAACGACGCATGGACACCGCCTCGATCCACAACTTCTACGAAAAAGCCGTGTTCGCCGCCGTGCAGGAACAGGCCGCGAACTACCCCCACCTGGCGGACAACGACGACACGCTGGCCGACATCGCCTGCGTGGCACTGAATCGGCTGCCGCCGCGCTACATCCGCCACGACGTGGACTTCGCCTTCTTCCAGACCGAGCATGAGCGCACCGAGTCCGAGCGCGCCGTGCAAGAAGCGGTCGAGTTCGCCTTCGGCTTCGTACAGGCCCGCAACGCGATGCGCGCACGGCGCTGAGCCCGCAAACCCGCCGAGCAGAAAACCAGCTCGGCAGAGACGCTAGTTCATGAGGCCGTAGACGCGCTCGGGCAGCACGCGCGACAAGCCCTTGTGCGCGACGGCCGCGCCGGTGATGGCGAATTCAAGCCGCGAGGTGTCGCGGTGCGTGGTGGTGGCCACCGGAAGCCCCTGGGTGTTCGTCAGGCTGGCCACCAACGGCGTCGTCGCCGTCTGGCCGCGCCGAACCACCACGGCGATCTCGCCGTTCTTCAACTGCACCAAGTCGCCCGGAGGGTACAGGCCGAGGGCCTTGATCATGCCTGTGGCCAGCGGCCCGCCGCGCTCTTCCTGGAACAACTGGCGTGCCGCCAGTTGGATGGGCAAGGCAGGCCGGATCGCTCGTGGGCTGATCTTGGCGGTGAAGACGTCTGCCACGCGCAGCGCGTGGGCGAGGTCGGCCGAGTCCGTCACCCCCAGCGGGTAGCCCGTTCCGTCCGGCCGCTCATGGTGGGCCCGCACCATGCCCAGCCACACCTCGTCGATCACTCCGGCGGCCTGCAGCAAGGCGGACGACGCTTCGGGATGCGAGCGAATCGTCTGCTTCTGCCTGGCCGTGGGCGGGTCGGGCTGCATCGCCATGTGGGCCTGCAACTCGAGGATGGACACGTTCATCGTCAGCGCGCCGCGGACCAGGCAATGCAGTTGCTCGTCCGGCCAGCCCAGTTGGCGGGCCAGCACCACCAGCACGGTGGCCGTGTGCAGGGCGTGGGTCAGCGCATAGAGGGCGTAGCGCGGCTCGTTGTGGCGCACCGTGACGAACAAGGCGACGTCGACGTCGCGCTCGACCTGGTCCACCACCTGTTGCCCCAGCGTCGCGATCGCCTGCGCCTGGTTCTGGCCCGCCAGCACGCGGCGCAGCACGCCGTCGAGCTCCCAGACCATCTTTTCCCAGCGGTCGAACAGCGTCGGCTCGCGGTAGGTCGAGAGCAAGGGGTCGCCACCGCTCGCCGGTGCTTGCCGCTTCTGCCGCGCGCCGGCCGCCTCGTCGGCGTCCACCCAGGCGCCACGCTCCAGCAGGCTGTTCAGCTGGGTTTCGCCGGCGACGGTCTGCCCCGCCGCCAGCAGCCGCCGCCCCTGCGCATCATGCACGTGGAACGGCAGCGGCTGGCCGAGCACGATCAGGTCTCGGACCGTGGCCAGCGGTGCGCGTTGCGCGTCACCCATGTGGGGTTCCCTCCGGGCCCGAAAACTCCAGGCCCCAGGTGCGCAGATGTACCCGATGCCAAGCCGCGCCGCAACGGGAGCGGCCCGCTCACTCGGGCCGGCTGCGTGCCGGCCGGGTCAGGACCGTGGGAAAGCTCACGGGCAGCGTCTGGGGGAAGTCACGGCTGAAATGCAGCCCCCGGCTCTCGTGGCGGACCAGGGCGGAGCGCACGATGAGTTCGGCGCAGGCCACCAGGTTGCGCAACTCCAGCAGGTCGCGCGTGACCCGGAAGTTGGCGTAGTAATCATCGATCTCACTTCTGAGCAGCTTGATGCGGTGCAGGGCCCGCTCCAGCCGCTTGGTCGTGCGCACGATGCCGACGTAGTTCCACATCAGCAGGCGCAGCTCGTCCCAGTTGTGCGAGATCACGACCTGCTCGTCGGCGCTCTCGACCAGGCTTTCGTCCCAGGGGGGCACCGCCGGCACGGCGATGCGTTCGGACTGCAGGATGGCCGCGGCGCAGGTGCGGCCGATCACCGCGCATTCGAGCAGCGAATTGCTGGCCAACCGGTTGGCACCGTGCAGGCCGGTGTAGGTGGCCTCGCCCACAGCGTAGAGCCCGGGCAGGTCGCTGCGGCCATTCAGGTCGGTCACCACGCCGCCGCAGGTGTAGTGCGCTGCCGGCACCACGGGGATGGGCTGGCGTGCAATGTCGATGCCCAGCTGAAGGCAACGGGCGTGGATGGTCGGGAAGTGTTCCTTGAGGAAGGCCTCGCCCAGGTGGGTGGCGTCCAGCCACACATGGTCGACGCCGTGCTTCTTCATCTCGAAGTCGATGGCCCGGGCCACGATGTCACGCGGCGCCAGCTCGGCCCGCTCGTCGTGCGCCGGCATGAAGCGCGGGCCCCAGGGCGACTCGCCGTCTGCGGCCAGGCCGTTGCTGGCATTGGCGGGCAATCGCAGCACCGCGCCCTCGCCCCGCATTGCCTCAGTGATCAGGAAGCTGCGCTCCTGCGGGTGGTACAGGCAGGTGGGGTGGAACTGGATGAACTCCATGTTCGCCACCCGGCAGCCGGCCCGCCAGGCCATGGCGATGCCATCACCGGTGGCGGTGTCGGGGTTGGTCGTGTAGCGGTAGGTCTTGCCGACGCCGCCGGTGGCCAGCACGACGGCGCGCGCCGGCAGGGTTTCGACGCGCTGGCGGTCGATGTCCAACGCGTAGACCCCGTGGCAGCGCGGCGGCGCGTCGTCGCGCTTCAGGTGGCGCTCGGTGATCAGGTCGACCGCCATCCAGCGCTCGCGCAGCGTCACCAGCGGGTCGGCCTTGGCGCGGGCGAGCAAGGCCTCGTGGATGGCGCGGCCGGTCGCGTCCGCTGCATGCGCGATGCGGCGCACCGCGTGGCCGCCTTCGCGGGTCAGGTGCAGGCCCAGCGGGCCGGCGGGGTCGGGCGAGAACGGCACACCCTGCGCCACCAGCCACTCGATGGCCTCGGGGCTGTGCTCGGCGATGAAGCGCGCGGCGTTCTCGTCGACCAGGCCGGCACCGGCGTCCTGCGTGTCGCGCACGTGGGACTCGACGCTGTCGTCCGAGCCCAGCACGCCGACGATGCCGCCCTGGGCCCAGGCCGTGGCGCCTTCGCCCAGGTTGCGCTTGGCGAGCACGACCACGGGCTGGCCTTGCGAGGCCAGGTGCAGGGCCACGGTCAACCCGGCCAGGCCAGCCCCCACGACCACCACCGGGGCCTCGGTGTTGGCAGGCTGGGCAGAACGCTCGTCTTGCATGGCTAGGGGCACCTTGTCACGGGACGGTCATTCTAGAAGCCGCCCCGCATACCCCTGCCTCGGGCTCATCAGCGCTGGTCGCGCTGGGTCTGCTTGGTCTGCTGGTCGTGACGCTGGGCGTAGATGCGGGCGCCGTCGCGGTTCTCGCGTCGGGTCAACTTGGCCTGGTCGGCGGCGCTGATGTTGCCGTCGGCACCCGCGCGGTACTGCGCACGGTCGGCGTGGGCTTGCTGGCGCTCGAGATGGGCCGCCTCTTGACGGGTCAGCGAACCGTCTTGTAGACCGTGCTGGATGCGGCTGTCCTGATTGATGTTGCGCTGCGTGTTCGACTGCATCGCCTGCGAAGAGACCGAGTTGGGATTGCCACGGATGTTGTTGGTGCGCGCGGCCTGGATTTCGCGGCTGGTCTGGTTTTGCGCCGCCGACAGCCGGGCCCGCTCAGCCGGGTTCAGCTTGCCGTCCTTCATGGCATCGGCTTCCATGCGATCAACCCGAGCCTCGTCGCGCTGCAGCCGGGCCGCTTCGCTGGTGGACAGGTCACCGGACTTCAAACCCTGCTCAATGCGCTGCTGCTGGTTGATGTCGCGCTGGCCGGCGTTGTCGGCGAACTGGGCGAAGGCCGAGCCGGTGGCGGCCAAGCCGGCCAGGACGATGGCGGTACGAATCTTCATCTGGCTTCCTCTCGTTGCTCAATGGTGACGTGCGATGACACACGTCACCATTGAACGAGGCGATCAAGCGCCTGTTGACGGAGGCTTTGCAAAGAATCGTGAGGCGATGGCAACCGGGCGTTGCCACCGCTCGCATGCGCTCAGTGGACGACCCGACCGAAGCTGAACTCGCCGCCTTCGAAGTTCACCGGGATCACGTCTTTCGCCCCAAACTTGCCTTCGAGGATCAGCCGCGCCACCGGGTTCTCGATCTGCTGCTGGATCGCGCGCTTCAGGGGCCGCGCGCCGAACACCGGGTCAAAGCCGACCTTGGCGATCTCGGCCAGTGCCTCGGGCGACACGTCGAGCTTCATCTCCATCTTGGCCAGGCGTGCCTCCAGCCCCTTGAGCTGGATCTTCGCGATCGCCTCGATGTTGGCGCGGTCCAGCGCGTGGAAGACCACCGTCTCGTCGATGCGGTTGAGGAACTCGGGCCTGAAATGCGCCTTGACCTCGCCCCACACCGCCTCGCGGATGTCCTCGCTCGGCTGGCCGACCATCTGCATGATCATCTGCGAGCCCAGGTTGCTGGTCATCACGATCACGGTGTTCTTGAAGTCCACGGTGCGGCCCTGGCCATCGGTCAGGCGGCCGTCGTCCAGCACCTGCAGCAGCACGTTGAAGACATCCGGGTGGGCCTTCTCCACCTCGTCGAGCAGCAGCACGCTGTAGGGCTTGCGGCGCACGGCCTCGGTCAGCGCACCGCCCTCTTCGTAGCCCACGTAGCCCGGGGGCGCGCCGATCAGGCGGCTCACGCTGTGCTTTTCCATGAACTCGCTCATGTCGACGCGGATCATGTGGTCTTCGCTGTCGAACAGGAAGCCCGCCAGCGCCTTGCACAGCTCGGTCTTGCCGACGCCCGTGGGGCCGAGGAACAGGAACGAGCCCAGCGGTCGGTTCGGGTCCGACAGGCCCGCGCGGCTGCGGCGGATGGCGTCGGCCACGGCCACGATGGCCTCGTCCTGGCCGACCACGCGCTCGTGCAGCTTGGCTTCCATCTGCAGCAGCTTGTCACGCTCGCCCTGCATCAGCTTGCTGACCGGGATGCCGGTCGAACGCGACACCACCTCGGCGATCTCTTCGGCGCCGACCATGGTGCGCAGCAGCTGCGGCGCGCCGGCCGTGCCCTTCTTGCCGGATTCCTTGGCCTGGGCTTCCTTCAATCGCTTTTCCAGCTCGGGCAGCTTGCCGTACTGCAGCTCGGCGACCTTGTCGAAGTTGCCCTTGCGCTTCAGCTCCTCGACCTGGATCTTGATGCGCTCAATCTCTTCCTTGACCTGGGCCGAGCCCTGGGCCGTTGCCTTCTCGGCCTTCCAGATCTCGTCCAGGTCGGCGTACTCGCGCTGCAGCTTGACCAACTCGTCCTCGATCAGGCCCAGGCGGCGCTGCGAGGCCTCGTCATGCTCCTTCTTGACCGCTTCGCGCTCGATCTTCAGCTGGATCATGCGGCGGTCCAGCCGGTCCATGACCTCGGGCTTGGAGTCGATCTCGATCTTGATCTTGGCCGCTGCCTCGTCGATCAGGTCGATCGCCTTGTCGGGCAGGAAGCGGTCGGTGATGTAACGGTGCGACAGCTCGGCCGCGGCCACGATGGCCGGGTCGGTGATCTCGACGCCATGGTGCACCTCGTACTTTTCCTGCAGGCCGCGCAGGATGGCGATGGTCGCCTCGACGCTCGGCTCGTCGACCAGCACCTTCTGGAAGCGGCGCTCCAGCGCGGCGTCCTTTTCGACGTACTTGCGGTATTCGTCCAGCGTGGTGGCGCCGATGCAGTGCAGCTCGCCGCGTGCCAGCGCCGGCTTGAGCATGTTGCCGGCGTCGATCGCGCCCTCGGCCTTGCCGGCGCCCACCATGGTGTGCAGTTCGTCGATGAACAGGATGATGCGGCCCTCGTCGGCCGCCACTTCCTTCAGCACGGCCTTCAGTCGCTCTTCGAACTCGCCGCGGAACTTGGCCCCGGCCAGCAGGCCGGCCATGTCCAGCACCAGCACGCGCTTGTTCTTCAGCGTGTCGGGCACTTCGCCGTTGACGATGCGCTGTGCCAAGCCTTCGACGATGGCCGTCTTGCCGACGCCCGGCTCGCCGATCAGCACCGGGTTGTTCTTCGAGCGGCGCTGCAGCACCTGGATGGCGCGGCGGATCTCGTCGTCGCGGCCGATCACCGGGTCCAGCTTGCCCTGGCGGGCGCGGTCGGTGAGGTCGAGCGTGTACTTTTTCAGCGCCTCGCGCTGGCCTTCGGCCTCGGCCGAGTCGACCGTCTGGCCGCCACGCACCGCGGTGATCGCGGCTTCGAGCGCCTTGCGGGTCAGGCCGTGGCCGCGCACGATGCCGCCCATGTCGCTCTTGGCGTCGGCCAGCGCGAGCAGGAACATCTCGCTGGCGATGAACTGGTCGCCGCGCTTGGTGGCCTCCTTGTCGGCCGCCTGCAGCAACTGGACCAAGTCTCGCCCGGCCTGCACCGGCCCGCCGCCCTGAACGCTGGGCAGGCCGTTGTTGGCCGTCTCCATCGCGGTCTTCAGCGCCGCGGTGTTGGCACCGGCACGGTCGAGCAAGGCCTTGGGGCCATCGGGCTGCGCGAGCATGGCCGCCAGCAGGTGCGAGGGCTCGATGTAAGGGTTGTCGCGCGCAACCGCCAGGCTTTGCGCATCGGCCAGGGCCTGCTGGAAGGCGGTGGTGAGTTTGTCCAGACGCATGGGTGAAAACCTCCGTTGCGGTGGGACATGGGGCGGAAACCCCGTGTTTTCAAGGGCCAGAGCGGCGGCACCCGGGCGAGCTTGCGCCAGGTCAAGCCCGGCGCTTCAGGCCTCGCTCAGATCGACTCGATCGCCTCGTCGTCTTCGCCCGGGTCGTACAGGCCGTCGCGGCCCAGCTGGTCCAGGCAGAGCTCGGCGGTCCACGGCAGCATCAACGAGCCGCAGCGCGCGTCACGGTACAGCCGCTCCAGCGGCAGGGCCTTGGCCATCGACGCACCGCCGCAGGTGCGAATGGCCAGCGAGCACAGCGCGCTGGCGCCTTCCATGATGGTGTAGTGGCCGGCCAGCAGGCGCAGGCGGGCATCGGCATCGGGGTCGGGCCCGGCGTCGCGCGCGGTCTGAAGGAACTGCGCCCTCGCCTGCTCCAGCATGATGCGCATCTGGGCCACGGCCAGCTGCTTGGTGGGGTACATGCGGCGCTGCACCGGCGGCATGCCGGGCAACTCGGCGCGCAGGTACTGCACGGTGAAGTCGTAGGCCGCCTGGGCGATGCCCATGTAGGTGGCCGACAGCGTGGCAAACAGGTGTGGGCAGCGCTGGGTGGCCTCGAAGTAGCGGCCCTCGGGCAGCAGCCGGGCGTTGTCGCGCACGAAGACCTCGTTGAAGCGCAGGTCGCGCGACACAGTGGCGCGCATGCCCAGCGGGTCCCATTCGCCGCTGATGCTGACGCCCGGCGCATCGGCCGGGATGGCCAGGAACAAGGCGTCGCGCTGCGAGGCGCCGGGCGTGTCCAGGGTGCACAGCACGCCGTAGTAGTCGGCCACGCCAGCCAGCGTGGCGAACAGCTTGCGCCCGGTGACCAGGTAGCCGCCCTCGACCTTCCTGGCCAGCGTGCCCCAGGGCGCCTTGCCGGCCGAAGCGGCCCCGCCTTCGGAGAAGGGCTGGGCGTAGAGCTTGCCGTGGCGCACGATGCGCTCGTAGTGCAGCGCGCGGTGGGCCTCGTGGTCGGCCCGCTCGGCGGGGGTGAGCGCCAGCGCGTCGGCCACCGGGCCGGCCCAGAGCGTGGCGCTGACGTGCATGTTGAACGACAGCGCGGTGGCGCCACAGTGGCGGCCCAGCTCGGCCGTCACCAGCATGAAGGTACCGAAGTCGCCCCCCAGGCCGCCGCGCTCGGCGGGCACGCACAGGGCCAGCAGGCCGCTGTCGCGCAGGTCGCGCAGGTTCTCGACCGGGAAGCTGGCGTCGCGGTCATGCTGGGCGGCCCGCGGCGCGAACCGGCTGCGGCCCAGCTCGGCGGCCAGGGCCACCAGCTCGCGCTGGCGCGGCGTCAGCCAGGCGGGGTCGCCGGCAATGTGGGGAACGGCATGGACAGAGGCGGTCATGGTGGCCTCCCGGCGGTTCAGAGGATCTCGCCCAGCAGCCGGTAGTGCCCGGCCTGGAAGATGAGCGGCGGCAAAGCGGCCTCGTGCAGGCGCAGCACCTGGCCGATGAAGAGCACATGGTCGCCCGCCACCTGCTGGTGGTGCAGCGCGCATTCGAACACCGCGGCGCAGCCGGCCAGCACCGGCGCGCCGCCCTCGCCTTCGGCCCACTGGCCCTCGGCGAAACGGTCGGGCACCTGGCTGGCGAAGCGGCGCGACAAGGCGACCTGCGCCTCGGCCAACACATTGATCGCGAAGTGGCTGGCCTGCTGGAACGCCGGCAACGCCGGACTGACACGGCGCAGCGACCACAGCACCAGCGGCGGCTCGAGCGACAACGCGTTGAAGGAATTCGCCGTCAGGCCCACGGCCGCGCCCGCCGCATCGCGGCAGGTGGCGATGGTCACCCCGGTGGTGAAACGGCCGAGCGCGGTGCGCAGAGCCTTGGCGTCGATGGGCGGCATGTCGGCTGTCATGGTAGGGCCAAAGGGCGGCGCCGGGGCCGCATCGCCGCTCACGCTTTGGCGTTGGGCGTGAATTGGCCCCAGCGTGCCAGCGCTGCGTCGTCGCTCTCGCGGGCGTCCACCCAGCGTGCACCCCCGGGCGTGGTCTCTTTCTTCCAGAACGGCGCCTGCGTCTTCAGGTAGTCCATCAGGAACTCGCAGGCCTGGAAGGCTTCGCCGCGGTGCATGCTGGTCACCACCACCAGCACGATCTGGTCGCCGGGCTGCAGCAGGCCGACGCGGTGGATGACCCGTGCGCCGCGGATGTCGAAGCGGGCTTGGGCCGCGTCGATCATGGCCTCGATGGCCTTCTCGGTCATGCCGGGGTAATGCTCCAGCTCCATCGCGCTGATGTGGCCCGGCGTGGCCTGGCCGGCGCTGCGGTCGCGCACCGTGCCTACGAAGCTGGCCACCGCGCCCACCCCGTTGTCGCCGGCGCGCAGCGCAGCCACTTCGGCGCCGAGGTCGAAGTCGGCGGTCTGGATGCTGACGCGCGCTGGCGACATGCCTCAGCCGCCCGTCACCGGCGGGAAAAACGCCAGCTCGTCGCCGTCGGCCAGCACCGCGGCTTCGTCGCTGAGCGCTTGGTTCACCGCTGCGCGCAAGGCGCGGCCCCGGGCCAGGCCCGCGTCGAAGGGGGCGCCACGGGCGATCAAGAGGTCGCGGGCCTCGCCCACCGTGGCGCCCTCGGGCAGGTCGAGCTGCCCTTGCGGGCCCAGGGCCTCGCGCAGCGAGGCGAAGAATCGGAGACTGACTTGCATGGGAACGTCGGCTGTCGTGCTCAGGCACCGACCAGGCTGGCCAGCGGCAGGAAGCGCACGGTGTCGCCGGGGGCGATCGCACGGCCGGGTGGGTTGTCGACCAGGCCGTCGGCCCACACCGCCGAGGTCAGCACGCCCGAGCTCTGGTTGGGAAACAGCGCCAGCCGGCCATCGGGCCCCAGGCGCGCGCGGAGGAACTCGCGCCGCTTGTCGGGCTTGGGCCAGTCGAAGCCGGCCGGCAGCGGCAGGGCCTGGGGCAACGCCGCCGGCAGACCCTGCAAGGCGCGCAGCACCGGGGCCACGGCCAGCAGGAAGGTCACGAAGCTCGACACCGGGTTGCCGGGCAGGCCCATGAACAGGGCCTCGCCGTCCCCCGCCCTCCGCACCGCGCCAAAGGCGAGCGGCTTGCCCGGCTTGATGGCCATCTGCCACAGGTCCAGCCGGCCTTCGGCCTGCACGGCGGGCTTGAGGTGGTCTTCTTCGCCCACCGACACGCCGCCGGAGGTGATGATCAGGTCGTTGCCCTCGGCAGCGCGCCGCAGGGCTGCGCGGGTGGCGTCCAGCCGGTCCGGTACGATGCCCAGGTCGTCGACCAGGCATCCCCCCGCCTCCAGCAGCGCGCGCAGCGTGAAGCGGTTGGAGTTGTAGATCGCGCCGGGCGGCAGCGGCTCGCCGGGCATCACCAGTTCGTCGCCGGTGGAAAAGAGGGCCACGCGCGGCCGGCGCAGCACCTGCAGCGTGGCCGCACCGACCGAAGCGGCCAGGCCCAGGGCCTGCGGCGTCAGGCGCTGTCCGGCGGCCAGCACGGTGCTGCCGCGCTGCACGTCTTCGCCGCGCCGCCGCACCCATTGGCCGGATTCGACCGGGCCACCCACGCGCACCTGAGGTGGCTCACCCGCGAGGGCTTCGCACTGCTCCTGCATCACCACCGTGTCGGCACCCGGCGGGATCTGGGCCCCGGTGAAGATGCGCGCAGCCGTGCCCGGCTGCAGCGCCGCGCCGACCACGCCGGCGGGAATGCGCTGGCTGACGACCAGCGGAGCGCCGGCAGCCAGGTCGGCAAAGCGCAGCGCGTAGCCGTCCATCGAGCTGTTGTCGGCCGGCGGCACGTCCAGCGCGGAGACGACAGGTGCCGCCAGCACGCGGCCGAGCGCCGCGCTGGTCGGCAGCGTCTCGGTGTCTTGCCAACGGCGGGCGCTGGCCACCTCGACGAGGCGGGCGAGCGCCTCGTCCAGCGGCATCAGGGGCGGCCTTTTGCCGGATATGGGGGGAGTTGCTGGGGTATCGGCCATGACGGGCAGCAGCCTACACGCTTGCCGCGACGCGCGTCAGCCGGCCAGGCCGGTGTGCTGCGCGATGTAGGCCTTTACCCGGGCAGCGTCCGGCGGCATCACCGTGAAACGCTTGGGCAGCGCCTCGATGCCGTCCAGCCCCGCCGGGCGCTCGGGCTCGCGGCCCAGCGCCTCGCGGATGGTCTCGGCGAACTTCGCCGGCAGCGCGGTCTCGAGCACGACCATCGGCACGCCCGGCTCGGCGCGCTCGGCCGCCACCTTCACGCCGTCGGCCGTGTGCGTGTCGATCATCGTGCCGTGCCGCTCCCACGTGGCGCGGATGGTGGCCAGGCGGTCAGCGTGGGTGCTCTTGCCGGACTGGAAGCCGAAGTCGGCGATGCGGGCGAACTCGGCCGGCGTCAGGCTGAAGGCGCCCTGCCGCTCGACCTGGGTGCTGAACAGCTCGCGCGTGCGGGCCCCGTCGCGGCCCAGCAGGTCGAACACGAAGCGCTCGAAGTTCGAGGCCTTGGAGATGTCCATCGACGGGCTGGAGGTCTCGTGCGTCTCGGCGCCCTTGCGCACCCGGTAGGTACCGGTGCGGAAAAACTCGTCGAGCACGTCGTTCTCGTTGGTGGCGACCACCAGGTGCCTGATCGGCAGGCCCATCATGCGGGCCACATGGCCGGCGCAGACGTTGCCGAAGTTGCCCGAGGGCACGGTGAAGCTGACCTGCTCGGCATTCGATGCCGAGGCCTGGAAGTAGCCGGCGAAGTAGTAGACGACCTGCGCCAGCAGCCGGGCCCAGTTGATCGAGTTGACCGTGCCGATCTTCTGCGCGCGCTTGAACGCCAGGTCGTTGGACACCGCCTTGACGATGTCCTGCGCGTCGTCGAACACGCCCTCGACCGCGATGTTGTGGATGTTCTCGTCGGGCAGACTGAACATCTGCGCCTGCTGGAAAGGGCTCATGCGCCCGTGCGGGCTGAGCATGAAGACACGCACGCCCTGCTTGCCGCGCATCGCGTATTCGGCCGCGCTGCCGGTGTCACCCGAGGTGGCGCCCAGGATGTTGAGCTGCTCGCCGCGCCGGGCCAGCTCGTACTCGAACAGGTTGCCCAGCAACTGCATGGCCATGTCTTTGAAGGCCAGCGTGGGGCCGTTGGACAGGGCTTCGATCAGCAGGCCGGAATCGCCGAGCTTGCGCACCGGCACGATCGCGTCGGTGCCGAAGACGGCCTTGGTGTAAGTCTTGTCGACCAGGGCCTTCAGGTCGGCCGGCGGGATGTCGTCGATGTAGAGCGACAGGATCTCGAAGGCCAGGTCGGCGTAGGTCAGACCGCGCCAGCGGGCCAGCGTCGCCGTGTCGACCTTCGGGTAGGCCGCCGGCAGGTACAAGCCGCCGTCCGGCGCCAGGCCTTCGAGCAGGATCTCGCAGAAGCGTTTGGGGGCGAGGTCGCCGCGGGTGCTGAGGTATTGCATCAGGCCTCCCGCCGGGCCGCCCCAAGGGAGGCAGCCCCCCCGGGGGGTAGCGAACGCACGTGAGCTTGGGGGCCCGTCACGCCAGCTCTTCCTTGCGGATCGAGACGATGGGCGCGAGCACGCTGGGCAGGGCCTGCATCTTGGCGAGCGCCTGGCGCATGCGGCCCTCGACGGTGTCGTGGGTCAGGATGATCACGTCGGTGGACTTCTCGCCCTCGGCGGACTCGCGCTGCAGCAAGGCGTCGATCGAGATGTCGTGCTCGGCCAGGATGGTGGTGATGCGCGACAGCACACCGGCCTCGTCGGCCACCCGCAGGCGCAGGTAGAAGGCGGTCACGACCTGGTCGATCGGCAGGATGGCGGTGTCGGCCATCGCGTCTGGCTGGAAAGCCAGGTGCGGCACGCGGTGATCGGGGTCGGCGGTGTGGAGCCGGGTGATGTCGACCAGGTCGGCCACCACGGCGGACGCGGTGGGCTCCGAGCCGGCGCCCTTGCCGTAGTACAGCGTGGTGCCCACGGCGTCGCCCTGCACCACCACCGCGTTCATCGCCCCCTCGACGTTGGCGATCAGGCGCTTGGCCGGGATCAGGGTGGGGTGCACGCGCAGCTCGATGCCCTGCTCGCGTCGCCTCGTGATGCCCAGCAGCTTGATGCGGTAGCCCAGTTGCTCGGCGTAGCGGATGTCGATGGCGCCCAGCCTGGTGATGCCCTCGACATGGGCCTTGTCGAACTGCACCGGCACGCCGAAGGCGATGGCGCTCATGATGGTCGCCTTGTGAGCGGCATCGACACCCTCGATGTCGAAGGTCGGGTCGGCCTCGGCGTAACCCAGGCGCTGGGCTTCCTTCAGCACCACGGCGAAGTCCAGCCCCTTGTCGCGCATCTCGCTGAGGATGAAGTTCGTCGTGCCGTTGATGATGCCGGCGATCCATTCGATGCGGTTGGCCGTGAGGCCCTCACGCAGCGCCTTGATGATGGGGATGCCGCCGGCCACGGCCGCTTCGAACCCAACCATCACGCCCTTGTCGCGGGCGGCGGCAAAGATCTCGGTGCCGTGCACGGCCAGCAGCGCCTTGTTGGCGGTGACCACATGCTTGCCGGCAGCGATGGCTTCCAGCACCAGGGCCTTGGCGATGCCGTAGCCGCCGATCAGCTCGATGACGATGTCGATGGCCGGGTTGGTAATCACCGCGCGCGCGTCGGCCACGACCTCGACACCCTCGCCGACGATGGATTTGGCGCGGGCGACGTCGAGGTCCGCCACCATGGCGATCTCGATGCCGCGGCCGGCGCGGCGCTGGATTTCATGCTGGTTGCGCTGCAGCACCTTGAAGGTGCCGGAGCCGACGGTGCCGATGCCGAGAAGGCCGACCTGGATGGGCTTCATAGGGGTTCAGTCAGGACGAGTGACGCTTGCGGTAGTGGTCGAGGAAGCGGGCGATGCGGCCCACGGCCTCGGTGAGGTCGTCGGTGTTGGGCAGGAACACCAGGCGGAAGTGATCGGGCGTCGGCCAGTTGAAGCCGGTTCCCTGCACGATCAGCACCTTTTCCTCGGCCAGCAGTTCGTAGGCAAACTGCTGGTCGTCCTCGATCGGGTAGACCTTCGGGTCCAGGCGGGGGAACATGTACAACGCGGCGCTGGGCTTGACAACCGAAACGCCGGGGATCTGGGTGAGCAGCGAGTAGGCCAGGTCGCGCTGGCGGGCCAGGCGGCCACCGGGCGCGACGAGGTCCTTGATGCTCTGGTAGCCGCCGAGCGCGGTCTGGATCGCGAGCTGGCCCGGGGTGTTGGCGCACAGGCGCATCGAGGCCAGCATGTTCAGGCCTTCGATGTAGTCCTTGGCGTGGCGCTTGTCACCCGAGACGACCATCCAGCCGGCACGGTAGCCGCAGGAGCGGTAGTTCTTCGACAGGCCGTTGAAGGTCAGGAACAGCACGTCGTCGGCCAGCGAGGCGATGCTGGTGTGCTCGACGCCGTCGAACAGCGTCTTGTCGTAGATCTCGTCGGCGAAGACGATCAGCTGGTGCTGGCGAGCGACTTCAACGATGCCCTGCAGCACCTCGACCGGGTACAGCGCGCCGGTCGGATTGTTGGGATTGATGATGACGATGGCCTTGGTGCGCGGTGTGACCTTGGCCTTCATGTCGGCCAGGTCGGGCAGCCAGCCAGAGGCTTCATCGCAGCGGTAGTGCACCGGCGTGCCGCCGGACAAGGCCACCACCGCCGTGTACAGCGGGTAGTCGGGCGAGGGGATCAGGACTTCGTCGCCCGCGTCGAGCAGGGCGTTCATGCTCATCGCAATCAGCTCGGACGCACCGTTGCCGAGGTAGACGTCATCGACCGTGACGCCGGCTATTCTCTTTTCCTGGCAGTAGTGAACCACTGCCTTGCGCGGCGCGAACAAGCCCTTGGAATCGGTGTAGCCCGCCGCCACCTGGCTGGGCAGGTTGCGGATCATGTCCTGCACGATCTCGTCGGGCGGCAACAGGCCGAACGCGGCCACGTTGCCGATGTTCAGCTTGATGATCTTGTGGCCCTCTTCCTCCATCTGGCGTGCCTTGTCGAGCACCGGGCCGCGGATGTCGTAGCCGACGTTGGCGAGCTTGGCGGACTTGGCAATGGGCTTCAAACCTGGGGCTCCTCGGCGCGGGCGTTGACGCAGGCGGCAACGCCCTCACGGCGGCAAATGTTGCGCCGCAAAACGTACAATTTAACCATAGGCCACTTGCGGGCCCGGTGCGTTCGAGCCCGGCTGCGCCAGGCCAGGGAGCACGATGAAATTCCAGCCCGATCACCTCGATGGCGTGAACGCCGTTTCCAAGCTCGAAACCGGCCGGATCTGGGTGCACGCCAGCCCCTTCGACAGCAGCGTGTTGGTGCCGTGGCGCGGTGAGGTGCAGCCCTGGCCGGCGCGGCAGGCCGGCGATCTGCAGGCCTCGCATTTCGAGGCCATCGTCGCCTTCGGGCCCGAGTTGGTGATCTTCGGCAGCGGCCCAACGCACCGGTTCGTTTCGCCGGCCCTCTACCGCGCGCTCATCGAGCGCCGCATCGGCATCGAGACCATGGACACCGCCGCCGCCTGCCGCACGTTCAACGTGCTGGTGCACGAGGGGCGCAAGGTGCTGGGCGCCCTGCTGCTCGATCCCGCGGCATCCCCCTTGAAATGATGGGCCTCGGGGAACCCCGGGCCGAGGAATAGCTCACGCTTCAACTTATAATCACAGGCTATGCCTCCCAGGGGCGCCCGCATAAGACACCACCCTCATGACGCCAGCCCTCAACAAACCCCTGCCGGAACTTGAAGCGCAAGCCACAGGGGGTGTCAAGTTCACCCACCAGGCCTTCAAGGGTCAGGCCATCGTGCTGTACTTCTACCCGAAGGACAACACGCCTGGCTGCACCACCGAAGCCATGCAGTTCCGCGACCAGCACAAGGAATTCGTCAAGGCCGGCGCGGTGGTCTTCGGTGTGTCGCGCGACAACATGGCCTCGCACGAGAAGTTCAAGCAGAACCTCGAGTTGCCCTTCGAGCTGATCGCCGACACCGAGGAAAAACTCTGTCACATGTTCGGCGTGGTCAAAAACAAGATCATGTACGGCAAGAAGGTCAAGGGCATCGAGCGCTCAACCTTCCTGATCGACGCCGCCGGCGTGCTGCGCGCCGAGTGGCGCGGCATCAAGGTCGCCGGCCATGTGGACGAGGTCCTCAAGGCTGTGAAGGACCTGAAAAAGGCCGCCTGATTGGCCAGGTGACGTGTCACGGCGGATGTGCATAATGGGTCCATGCCCGAGACCCTGATGCCGAGCATCTCCACCAAAAGCCGCACAGTCGTCTGTGCGGCTTTTTTGTCTCTGGCTTTCGCACCGGCCCCGGTGCATCCCCGCCACTGACCCCGCCGTCCATGCCACTGCCGAAGCCACCAGCCACCCGCGCCGCCATCCTCCCCGCTTCCGCCTACGAAACCCAAGCCGCGCCGAAATCGGCGCGACACAGCCCCCAGGCCGGCGCCGCGAGCGCCGATGACGACACTCCTCGGCTCGCGCTGCGCAACGACGGCGCCGGTGCCGTGGCAGCACCTCGCCCACCCGCCAAAGCCAAAGCCGCGCCGCTGGCCGCTCGGGCCCCAGCGGTCGAGCCCAAACCGCGCAAACCCCGCAACACCGGCCCGGCCAAGCTGTTCGTGCTCGACACCAACGTGTTGATGCACGACCCGATGTCGCTCTTCCGCTTCGAAGAGCACGACATCTACCTGCCGATGATCACGCTCGAAGAGCTCGACGGCCACAAGAAGGGCATGAGCGAGGTCTCGCGCAATGTGCGCCAGGTCAGCCGCGAGCTGGACGCCCTGGCCACCGACAGCCACACCGGCAAGTTCGACCCTGCCGCCGGCATCCCGCTGGCCAAGACCGGCCACCGCGAGGCGGGCGGCAAGCTGTTCTTCCAGACCACTTTGCTCGACGTGAAGCTGCCGGACGGCCTGCCGCAGGGCAAGGCCGACAACCAGATCCTCGGCGTGGTGCAGTCGCTGCGAGAGCAGCACCCGTCGCGCGAAGTGGTGCTGGTGTCCAAGGACATCAACATGCGCATCAAGGCCCGCGCATTGGGCCTGGCGGCGGAGGACTATTTCAACGACAAGACGCTCGAAGACGGCGACCTGCTCTACACCGGCGTGCTGCCCTTGCCCGCCGACTTCTGGGAGCGCCATGGCAAGACCATGGAAAGCTGGAGCCAGGGCGGCCATACCTTTTACCGCATCAGCGGGCCGTTGGTGCCGGCGCTGATGGTCAACCAGTTCGTCTACCTCGAAACCCCCGGCGAAGCGCCGCTGTTCGCCCGCGTGATCGAGATCACCGGCAAGAGCGCCGTGCTCAAGACGCTGCGCGACTACACCCACGGCAAGAACGCCGTTTGGGGCGTGACGGCGCGCAACCGCGAGCAGAACTTCGCGCTCAACCTGCTGATGGACCCGGACTGCGATTTCATCACCCTCACCGGCACCGCCGGCACGGGCAAGACGCTGATGACGCTGGCCGCGGGCCTGAGCCAGGTGATGGAGGACCGCCGCTACACCGAGATCATCGTCACCCGCGTCACCGTGCCGGTGGGCGAGGACATCGGCTTCCTTCCCGGCAACGAGGAAGAGAAGATGGGGCCCTGGATGGGCGCGCTGGACGACAACCTCGAGGTGCTGGCCAAGAGCGACAACTCGGCCGGTGAATGGGGCCGTGCCGCCACCAACGACCTGGTGCGCTCGAAGATCAAGATCAAGAGCCTGAACTTCATGCGCGGGCGCACCTTCCTGAACAAGTTCGTGCTGATCGACGAGGCGCAGAACCTGACGCCCAAGCAGATGAAGACCCTGATCACCCGTGCCGGCCCCGGCACCAAGATCGTCTGCCTGGGCAACCTGGCGCAGATCGACACGCCCTACCTCACCGAAGGCAGCTCGGGCCTGACCTACGCCGTGGACCGCTTCAAGGGCTGGCCGCACTCCGGCCACGTCACCCTGGCCCGCGGCGAGCGCTCCCGCCTCGCCGACTACGCGTCCGAGGTGCTGTAGCCCCACCGGGGCATGGGCTACTTCTTCAGATCGTCGAAAAAGGCCTTGGGGCTCATCTCACGGCCGAGGAAGTCCTTGACCAGCAACTCGGGCTCGCGCTGGCCGCCCTGGCTGAGCACGGTGTCGCGGTAGCGCTTGCCCACCGCCGGGTCCAGCCGATTGGCGGCAAAGGCGGTGCGCAGGTCCATGGCCACGACCAGGCTCCACAGGTACCCATAGTAGCCCGCACCGTAGCTGCCGGCCACATGGCTGAAGCCGGCCGGGAACATGGTGCCCGGCACATAACCCAACGGCGTGGCGCCTTCCATCTTCGCCCACAGCGCCATCGGCTCGGGTGCGTCGGGGCCGTGCAGGGCGAGGTCGAAGCTGGCGTACAGGTGCTGCCGAGCGGTCTTGCTGCCCTTGGTGAAGTCGTGCGCCGCCCGGGCCTTGTCGACCAGTTCGTCAGGCACCGGCTTGCAGGCGGGGCAGACCTCCTGGAACAGCTTGAGCACCTTGCGATCGAAGACCCAGTCCTCCAGCATCTGCGAAGGCGCCTCGGAGAAGTCGTGCTTGGTGCTGGTGCCCGAATTCAGGGTGTAGCGGGTGGTCGACAGGTTGCTGTGCAGGGCGTGGCCGAACTCGTGCAGCAGGGTGTTCAACTCGTCCATGGTCAAGCCCTTGCGGTTGAAGTTGACCACCAGGGCCGCCTGCGGCACGCGGCCGGTCAGCGCCGAGCCACTGCGGTAGGGCCACACCGCCGCGTGGCCGAACTTGCCTTCGCGCGGGTACAGGTCGACGATCAGGCTGGCGAGCGGCTTGCCCGTACCCGCGTCGCTGACGGCATAGGCCTGCGCGTCCGCGTGCCACAGCTTGGCGGGCACCTGGGTGTAGCGCACGCCGAACATCTTTTCCGCGATGCGCATCACGAACTGCAGGCTTTCCTGCGGCGGGAAATAGGCCCGCATCGATTCCTCGTCGACCGAGTAGCGCTCCTTGCGCAGCCGCTCGGTGTAGAACGACACGTCCCAGCGCGCCAGCGTCGTCTGCTCCAGCGGCTGGCCCAGGTGGCGGGCCTTGGCCTCGCGCAGCAGCGCGTTGTCACGGCGCTCGCCCTCGTCGACGGCACTGCGCACCTCGTCCAGAAAGCGGGTCGCGTTCGCCGTGCTCTTGACCATGCGGTGCCGCAGGTTGAAATCGGCATAGCTGTCGAAGCCAAACAGCCGCGCGTAGTCGCGCCGCAGCGTGGCAATCTCGGCGAGGATCTTGAGGTTGGGCTTGCCGCCTTCGCCCATCTTGGCGCGCCACATGCGCTCGCGCGCCTCGCCCTTCTCGGCCCGTTCCATCACCGGGAAGTAGGTCGGGTAGTCCAGGCCCAGCAGCACGCGGCCCTGGTGGTCGCGCTTGGCGGCCTTCACGATGCCCTCGGGAACGCCGGCCAGTTCGGCGTCAGTGAACGGCACCAGGGTCTTGTCGTCGCGCACGTTCTTCTCGAACTGCTGCCCGAGCAGGCTGATGCGGTCGGCCAGCTTCTTGGCCTTGGCACGCGCCGCAGGCGACAGGCCCACGCCCGAGTCCTCGAAGTTCTCGATGGTCGTGCGCAGGGTTTCGTGGTCGATGTCGTCGGCCGGCTCGGTGGCCTTGGCGGCGCGGTAGAGCCTGGCGTTCTGGCCCAGGCTGGTGAAGAAGCCCTGCCAGCGCTGTTCGCAGGCCTCAGAGGCGGTGCGCACCGCTTCGTCCGGGTGCACGTTGCTGACGAAGGCCACCGGGCCGAACGAGTCCTCGACCGCCGCGTTGAAAGCGTCGTAGGACGCCAGCCAGGTTGGCGAGGCCGGCAGCTTTTCCAGAGTCTTCAGTTTGTTCTGGGCATCCCGCAAGCCTGCGTCGCAGGCCTGGCGCACCTGGACCGCGTTGCGGTAGTTGGGAAACGCCGGTCCAGGCAGTTCAACGCCGGCGGCTTGGGTAGCGCCTGCCGCGACCATGGCAAGCGCCGCAGCCATCCAAGGCTTTTTCATCATCTGGGAAATCCTGTGTTCAAGAATGCCGAGCCGGCATGGCAGAACCCACAGGGCTCCGGAAAGCGACTCAAAACGGCGATTCTGGCCCGGGAACGCAAGCGTTTCGTCGCAGAAAGGCCCGTTCGGCGTCATCGGCACCGGCTGCAGGGCATGGCATCCCACCCGGGGAAACACGTGCAAGTGTTTGAAAACACTGGTTTTTCGGCTTGACACCGCTTGCGCGCCCCGCTTATCCTGCCGCCCGTGCTCAGGACCCCCCTAATTGCGAAGAGCCCCTCCCGGCTCCGCCTCGCTCCCCGACAACTGCTGGCCGGCTGCGCCTTGGCGTTGTCCGCGGGCGTGTGTCAGGCCGCTCCCCAGGGCAGCGCGCACGACCCGGTGATGCAGTTGCTGCAAGACCGGGGCCTGGTGCAGAGCGGTGGTCCGGTCGCGGCCGCCAGCCCGGCTGCGGACAACACCCTGCTCGGTCAGGTGCGCGAACGCGCCTCGGACCTGGTCATGGGCGCAATGAACTTCATCGGCGTGCGCTACCGCCGCGGTGGCAACACTGCCGAAGAAGGCTTCGACTGCTCGGGCTTCACGCGCTACGTCTTCGAGAACAGCGTCGGCCTGGTGCTGCCGCGCCGCGCCGACGAGCAGGCCCATGCGCCGGGCCTGTTCAGCATCAACAAGGACGAACTCAAGCCGGGCGACCTGGTGTTCTTCAACACCATGCGCCGCGCCTTCTCGCACGTGGGCATCTACGTCGGCGACGGCAAGTTCATCCACTCGCCGCGTGCCGGCGGCGAAGTGCGGGTCGAGGACCTGCGCGTCGACTACTGGGCCAAGCGCTACAACGGCGCCCGCCGTGCCCCGCAGGCCACGGCCTCGGCTGGCGACTTGGCCCCTCGCGCCACCGCCACCACGCCCTGAGCCACGCCCCTGGTCCGGGGGCGGCCTTGGTTTGCAGGTCACAATCGCGCCATGGGTGAGCGCGTGATTCCTTTGACCGATTGGCGACAGGCCCAGGTGCCCTTGTCGCCGGTGCCCGTGAGGGCCTCCGGCCTGCTGACGGACGCCTTGGGCCGCCCTTTGCGCGACCTGCGCATCTCGGTGACGGACCGCTGCAACTTCCGCTGCAGCTACTGCATGCCGAAGGAGATCTTCGACAACCAGCATGCGTTCCTGCCGCACCGCGAGTTGCTGAGCTTCGAAGAGATCACCCGCCTGGCGCGCCTGTTCGTCGCGCACGGGGTGACGAAGCTGCGCCTGACCGGCGGCGAGCCGCTGCTGCGCAAGAACCTGGAACGCCTCGTCGAGATGCTGTCGGCCTTGCGCACGCCCGCGGGCGAGCCGCTGGACCTGACGCTGACCACCAATGGCTCGCTGCTGGCGCGCAAGGCGGCCGCCCTGCGCGCGGCCGGGCTTCGGCGCCTGACCGTGAGCCTGGACGCGCTGGACGACGCCATCTTCCAGCGCATGAACGACGTCGGCTTCCCCGTCGCCGAGGTGCTGCAAGGCATCGACACGGCGCTGGCCGCCGGCTTCGGCCCGATCAAGGTCAACATGGTGGTCAAGCGCGGCGTGAACGACCACGAAGTGCTGCCGATGGCCAGCCACTTCCGCGACCGCTACGGCCCCGCGGTGACGCTGCGCTTCATCGAGTTCATGGACGTCGGCGCGACCAATGGCTGGCGCATGGACGACGTGGTGCCCTCGGCGCAAGTGCTGAAGCGCCTGCAGGCCCGGTGGCCGCTGCGGTCGCTGGACCCGCTCACGCCGGGCGAGACGGCGGAGCGCTGGGCCTACGAAGACGGGCGGGGCGAGATCGGCCTCATCTCCAGCGTTACCCAGGCGTTCTGCCGCGACTGCAACCGCGCGCCGGCTGTCGACCGAAGGGCAGCTGTTCATGTGCCTGTTCGGCACCCACGGCCACGACCTGCGCGCCATGCTGCGCAGCGGCGCCGACGACGACACCATGACGTCCGCCATCGCCCACCTGGTCCGGCCGGGATGACCGCTATTCCGAGTTGCGTGGCTCGGCCCAGGCACCATCGGCCGGTGAGCGCCGCGTCGAGATGCACTACATCGGAGGCTGAGCCTCGCGCGGAGTTTCGCGCACGCCGCTTGAAGTCACCGACTCGACGCCTTTGTTGGCCAGCGCGTCGGCGCGCTCGTTGCCCGCGTCGGTCGCCGGCATGGCCTTGACCAGGAGCAGAAGCCACCTTGTGCTGCTGGACCAGGCCGTCCAGCTTCTGCCACAGCTCGGCGTTCTTCACGGGCTTGTTGTCGGCGGTGCGCCAACCGCGCCGTTTCCAGTTGTGGATCCAGGTCGTCATGCCGTTCTTGACGTACTCGCTGTCGGTGTAGATCGCCACCTTGCACGGCCGCTTGCCGTGGCCAGCGATTCGATCACGGTGAGCTCCATGCGGTTGTTGGTGGTCAGCTTCTCGCCGCCGAACAACTCTTTCTCGGCCACCGGCGCTCAGCTACGGGCAGCCGCCCGGGCCCCGGTTGCCCTTGCAGGCACCGTCGGTATAGATCGTGACCTTCGTTGCTTGTTCGCTCACTTGTGTTCCTTGGTTGTCTCGACGATGGAATGGTGTGGTTGACGGCCACCTGGGCGGCCTTGGGTGCCACGCGCTCGCTGCGCGCCAGGCCGATCAGGCGCATGCCACGCACCCGCTGACGGCAACCAGGCAATACACCGCGCCGAAGACCGGCCACCAGTGCGAAGCCGACGCTGTCCATCCAGCCGAACCGGTCGAGCCAGCGCTGCGACGCCATCGGCGGACGCCAGCAGCCAAATCCGCCGGCCTCGATCTCGAAGTCCAGCAGGCGCAGCCAGTCACGCAGGCGCCAGTAGCCGATGAACTCACCCGACCGCGGCAGAACAGGCTGCGCTGCCCCGTAACCTTCACGCGCGCGGCCCAGGCGTTGACGCAGTCCCCAGAGGCTCACCAGGCGACCCGAGGACCACCACCTTGCCCTCCGGCCGCAGCACACGTGCCACCTCGGCCAGCGTGCGGTGCGGGTCGGCGGCCAGTTCCAGCGTGTGCGGCATCACCACCAGTCCAGCGCCTGGTCGAACGGCAGGGCGTCGGGCTCGCAATGCAAGGCCACGGGCAGCGGGCCGGCCGTCGATCAGGCTGTCGTCGGCATCGGGCGGCGGCGGCAGCTCGATCGGGTCGGGCACCACCAGGCGTCGTTGGCCACCCACCGGTGCGGCATGTAGTTGCTGCGCAGGGTGTCGACTTCGGGCAGGCCGAGTTGCAGCGCGTGCCGAAGATGTCGGCCACGGCCTGGTCCAGGCGCTCTTGCTCCCAGCCCAGTAGGTAGCGGCCTGGCGAGGTCGTCAGCCAGAGGCCCCAACTCTATAATCGACTCGTCTCGCGTCATGAATCTGATCGTCCTGCCCGCCTTCGCTCACCACGGCTTGCGCTTGCTGCACGACCACTTCGGGCTGGCGCTGACGGGCATTCTAGTGACGCACCCTCGGCGATCATCTGCGCCAGCGAGGCGATGCCCTCGCCGCGCGGCGCACCTGAAATTGCCAGCACCGATGACACCACCTTCCCCGCCGCGCCGCCCGATCTTCGCGCTGGCGCTGGCCGCCGCTGCGGCGTCGTTCATTGGCTGCGCCCGCCCCCGAGGCGGGTGTTTCGCCCGCCGGTGCAACCAGCGCCGCGCTGCCAGCCAGCCGAACCGGCTGCCGTGGCGGTCGCGCCGATCGACGAGACCGCCGCGCGCCTGCACCTGCACTCGCCGCCTCGTCGTCCGACGAACCTGGAACGCCTCGTCGAGATGCTGTCGGCCTTGCGCACGCCCGCGGGCGAGCCGCTGGACCTGACGCTGACCACCAATGGCTCGCTGCTGGCGCGCAAGGCGGCCGCCCTGCGCGCGGCAGGGCTTCGGCGCCTGACCGTGAGCCTGGACGCGCTGGACGACGCCATCTTCCAGCGCATGAACGACGTCGGCTTCCCCGTCGCCGAAGTGCTGCAAGGCATCGACACGGCACTGGCCGCCGGCTTCGGGCCGATCAAGGTCAACATGGTGGTCAAGCGCGGCGTGAACGACCACGAAGTGCTGACGATGGCCGGCCACTTCCGCGACCGCTACGGCCCCGCAGTGACGCTGCGCTTCATCGAGTTCATGGACGTCGGCGCGACCAACGGCTGGCGCATGGACGATGTGGTGCCCTCGGCGCAAGTGCTGAAGCGCCTGCAGGCCCGGTGGCCGCTGACGTCCCTGGACCCGCTGACGCCAGGCGAAACGGCCGAGCGCTGGGCGTACGAGGACGGCCGGGGCGAGATCGGCCTGATCTCCAGCGTCACCCAGGCCTTCTGCCGCGACTGCAACCGCGCCCGGCTGTCCACCGAAGGGCAGCTGTTCATGTGCCTGTTCGGCACCCACGGCCACGACCTGCGCGCCATGCTGCGCGGTGGCGCAGACGACGACACCGTGACGTCCGCCATTGCCCACCTGTGGTCCGGCCGGGCCGACCGCTATTCCGAGTTGCGTGGCTCGGCCCAGGCACCATCGGCCGGTGAGCGCCGCGTCGAGATGCACTACATCGGAGGCTGAGCCTCGCGCGGAGTTTCTCGCTAGGCTCGGGTCACCGACTCGACGCCTTTGTTGGCCAGCGCGTCGGCGCGCTCGTTGCCGGGGTCGCCGGCATGGCCCTTGACCCAGTGCCAAGCCACCCTGTGCTGCTGGACCAGGCCGTCCAGCTTCTGCCACAGCTCGGCGTTCTTAACCGGCTTGTTGTCGGCCGTGCGCCAGCCGCGCCGTTTCCAGTTGTGGATCCAGGTCGTCATGCCGTTCTTGACGTACTCGCTGTCGGTGTAGATCGCCACCTTGCACGGCCGCTTCAGCGTGGCCAGGGATTCGATCACCGCGGTGAGCTCCATGCGGTTGTTGGTGGTCAGCTTCTCGCCGCCGAACAACTCTTTCTCGTGGCCGCCGGCGCTCAGCCAGGCGCCCCAGCCGCCCGGGCCCGGGTTGCCCTTGCAGGCACCGTCGGTATAGATCGTGACCTGGCTTGCTTCTTCGCTCACTGTGTTCCTTGGTTGTCTCGATGATGAATGGTGTGGTTGACGACCACCTGGGCGGCCTTGGGTGCCACGCGCTCGCTGCGCGCCAGGCCGATCAAGCGCATGCCGCGCACCCGCTTGACGGCAACCAGGCAATACACCGCGCCGAAGACCGGCCACCAGTGCGAGCCGACGCTGTCCATCCAGCCGAACCGGTCGAGCCAGCGCTGCGACGCCATCGGCGGGCGCCAGCAGCCAAAGCCGCCGGCCTCGATCTCGAAGTCCAGCAGGCGCAACCAGTCACGCAGGCGCCAGTAGCCGATGAACTCGCCCGACCGCGGCAGGAACAGACTGCGCTGCCCCCCCGCGAGCTTCACGCGCGCGCGGCCCAGGCGTTGCCGCAGGCCCCACAGGCTCACCGGGTTGAGCCCGAGGACCACCACCTTGCCTTCCGGCCGCAGCACGCGTGCCACCTCCGCCAGCGTGCGGTGCGGGTCGGCGGCCAGCTCCAGCGTGTGCGGCATCACGACCAGGTCCAGCGCCTGGTCCGCGAACGGCAGGGCGTCGGGCTCGCAATGCAGGGCCACGGGCAGCGGGCCGGCCGTCGGCAAGCTGTCAATGGCTTCGTGCGGCGGCGGCAGCTCGATCGGGTCGGGCACCACCAGGCCGTCGTTGGCCACCCACCGGTGCGGCATGCGGTTGCTGCGCAGCGTGTCGACTTCGGGCAGCCCGAGTTGCAGCGCGTGGAAGCCGAAGATGTCGGCCACGGCCTGGTCCAGGCGCTCTTGCTCCCAGCCCAGTAGGTAGCGGCCTGGCGGGGTCGTCAGCCAGAGCCCCAACTCTATAATCGACTCGTCTCGCGTCATGAATCTGATCGTCCTGCCCGCCTTCGCTCACCACGGCTTGCGCTTGCTGCACGACCACTTCGGGCTGGCGCTGACGGGCATTCTAGTGACGCACCCATTCGGCGATCATCTGCGCCAGCGAGGCGATGCCCTCGCCGCGCGGCGCACCTGAAAGTACCAGCACCGATGACACCACCCTCCCCGCTGCGCCGCCCGATGCTCCTGTTGGCGCTGGCCGCCGCTGCGGCGTCGTTCACCGGTTGCGCCACGGCCCCCGAGGCCAGCGTGGTGCCCACCGGCACGACGAGCCCGGCGCTCCAGCCGGCGGCACCGGCAGCCTCGCCGGCAGCCCCTGCCGCCGAGCTTTCCACCGCCTCGCAGCCAACGGCCGCGGGCACCCCTTCGGACGACGAGAGCTTCGTCGCCACACCGATCGACCTTGTCCAGCCCGACCGGCCGATCGATCTCTACAACGACACCGCCGCCACCGACCTGTGGGCCCGCGTGCGCCGTGGCTTCGCGATGCCCGACCTGGACACCGACCTGGTCCGCGGCCGCGAGCAGTGGTATGCGCAGCGCCCGGACTACGTGCAGCGCATGACCGAGCGCGGCAGCCGCTACCTCTTCCACGTCGTCGAAGAGCTGGACAAGCGCGGCATGCCCACCGAGCTGGCACTGCTGCCCTTCATCGAGAGCGCGTTCAACCCGCAGGCCCAGTCGGTGGCGCGCGCCTCGGGCATGTGGCAGTTCATCCCGTCCACGGGCAAGGACTACGACCTCAAGCAGAACATCTTCCGCGACGACCGACGCGACGTGCTCGCCTCGACGCGTGCTGCGCTCGACTACCTCGGCCGCCTGTACAAGCTGTTTGGCGACTGGCACCTGGCCCTGGCCGCCTACAACTGGGGCGAAGGCAACGTGCAGCGCGCGATTGCGCGCAACGAAAAGGCCGGCCTGCCCACCGATTACCTCAGCCTGCGCATGCCGGACGAGACACGGCTGTACGTGCCCAAGCTGCAGGCGGTCAAGAACATCGTGGCCCGCCCCGAGGCCTTCGGCCTGGCGCTGCCCGAGCTCAAGAACCACCCGTACTTCCTGAGCGTGCCGATCGAGCGCGACATCGATGTCAGCGTGGCAGTCAAGCTGGCCGACGTGTCGCTCGAGGAGTTCCGCTACCTGAACCCGCAGATGAACAAGCCGGTGATCCTGGCCGCGGGCACCGAGCAGATCCTGCTGCCCTACGACAACGCCAACCAGTTCGCCCGCTCGCTGCGCAACCACCATGGCCCGTTGGCCACCTGGACGGCCTGGGTGGCGCCCAAGACACTGCGCCCGGCCGAAGCGGCCAAGCAGCTGGGCATCAGCGAAGGCGCGCTGCGCGAGGTCAACCACATTCCGCCGCGCATGCTGGTCAAGGCCGGCTCGACCCTGATGGTGCCGCGCACGGCGCGCCACGAGGCCGACGTGACCGGCGACGTGGCGGACAACGCCATGATCGCCCTGGCCCCCGACCTGCCGCCGATGAAGCGCGTCACGTTGCGGGCCGGCAAGAAGGGCGAATCGGTGGCCTCGGTGGCCAAGCGCTACGGTGTCACCGCATCGCAGGTGGCGCAGTGGAACAAGGTCGGTGCCGGGTCGTCGTTCAAAGCCGGCAGCAGCATCGTGGTCTACGTGCCCAACAAGCCGGCCGCCACGCGGGTTGCCAGCGCCAAGCCGGGCGCGCGCACGGCGGCAAGGCCGGCGGCCCGCCCCGCCGCCGCCACGGCCAAGGCGCGCCCGGTGCGCGTGGCGCAGCGCCGCTAAAGCGGGGTCAGCGGCGGTCGACCAGCGCGTGGGCGATGGTCGACAGGTCGACGTATTCGAGCTCGCTGCCCGCCGGCACGCCGCGCGCCAGCCGGGTGACCTTCAGGCCGCGCGACTTCAGGCTTTCGGCCAGCACATGGGCCGTGGCCTCGCCCTCGGCGGTGAAACTGGTCGCGAGGATCACCTCTTCGACGCCTGCATCGGACTCACGCGCCAGCAGGCCCGGCGCGCCCAGGGCACTGGCGCCGACACCGTCGAGCGGGCTGATGCGGCCCATCAGCACGTAGTAGTAGCCACGGTAACTGCCGGTGCGCTCGAGCGCCGCCTGGTCGGCCGGCGACTCGACCACGCACAGCTGCCGTGCGTCGCGCTGCAGGTCACTGCAGACGGCGCAGAGCTCGCCGTCGGTGAAGGTGTGGCAGCGGCGGCAGTGGTGCACCGACTGCACCGCCTGGTCCAGCGCGCGCGCCAGCTGCTGCGCGCCGACGCGGTCATGCTGCAGCAGGTGAAAGGCCATGCGCTGCGCAGACTTCACCCCCACGCCGGGGAGCTTGCGCAGCGCGTCGATCAGCGCGTCGAGGTGCGAGGCCGCCACGCGGGTGTCAGAACGGCATCTTCATGCCGGGGGGCAGCGGCATCCCGGCCGTCAGCTTGCCCAGCTTTTCCTGGCTGGTGGCCTCGGCGCGGCGCACCGCGTCGTTGAAGGCCGCAGCGACCAGATCTTCCAGCATGTCTTTGTCGTCGGCCAGCAGGCTGGGGTCGATGGTGACGCGCTTGACGTCGTTCTTGCAGGTCATCACGACCTTGACCAGGCCAGCGCCAGACTGGCCCTCGACCTCGATCAGCGCCAGTTCCTCCTGCGCCTTGCGCAGGTTGTCCTGCATGGCCTGGGCCTGCTTCATCAGGCCGGCGAGTTGACCCTTCATCATGGTGTGTCGTCCTTCGGAGATTCGTTCGTTGAAAAGGCGCCGTCGAGCGGGCTGGATCAGGCGGGCCGGATCGAGCCCGGCACGATGCGCGCCGTGGAAAACTGGGCCAGCATGGCCTGCACCAGCGGATCGCCGTGGATGATGGCCTCGGCCTCGCGCTGGCGCTGGGCTGCGGCTTCGGCGTCGCGGCGGGCGGGCGAATCGATTGGCACGCCGGCCACCACCTCGAGCCGCAGGCTCAAGCCGGTGTGGCCGACCAGCGCGGCTTGCAGCTTGTCGGCCAGCGTCGGTGCGCGCAGGGTCTCGCGCTCGACCCGCAGTCGCCATTGCTCGGCCCCGCCCTCGCTGGCCTCGATGGCGATCAGCTCGGCCTGCATGGCCAGCTCGCGGGCCAGCGCGGCCACCGCGTTGGCGGCCACCAGGGCCGCCACGACCTCGGCCCAGCGGTCACCGAGCGCGGTGCGCTGCAGTTCAACCACTGGCGCGGGCGGCGTGGGCGCCGGAGCGACCGCCTGCTGCGGCGTCGGGGCTGGGCGAGTCGCGGCAGCGACCACCGGGCGCTGCGCGTTAGGGCGCGGGACCACCACCGTGTCGTCCTCGGGCGGCGCTTCGTCCATCCAGGGTGGCGGCTCGTCCGACGCCTTGGCCACTGGCGCCGCTGCTGGTGCGGATGCTGTCGCCGGTGCGGGCACCGGAGCAACCGCCGCAGGCGCGAGGTTGGGCGGCGGCACGATGCGGGGTGGCGCTGGCACTGCAGGCGGGGGCACCACGGCCCGGGCCCGCTCGGCCACGCGGGCCTGCAGGGCTGCCGACGCCGGCGGCGCGCTGGTGGGTCGCTCGGCCGCACGGGCACCGCCGCCACCTTCGGACGGAAACGCCAGGAAGCGCAACAGCACCATCACCAAGCCGGCGTACTCGTCCGGCGCCAGGCTCAGCTCGGCTCGGCCCTGCAGCGCCATGCTGTAGAGCAACTGGGTCTCGTCCGGCGCCAGCAACGGCGCCAGCTGACGGCCAGCTTCGGTGTCGGGGTCCGTCGCGTCCAGCGCGCCCGGTACTGCCTGCTCGACCGCCATCTGCTGCAGCAGCCGGGCCAGCTCTTCCAGCGTGCCGGCGGCGGATAGGCCCTGGCTGCGCAGGCCCTCGGCCTCGGCCAGCAGGGCCGCGCCGTCGCGCGCGGCCAGCGCCTCGATCAGCCGCTGCGCATGGCGGCGGTCCACCGAGCCCAGCATGGCGCGCACGCCGGCCTCTTGCAGCTGGCCGCCGCCGTAGGCGATGGCCTGGTCGGTGAGGCTCAACGCGTCGCGCATCGAGCCACGGGCCGCTCGGGCCAGCAGGCGCAGCGCGCCAGGCTCGACCGGCACGCTTTCCTTGTCCAGCACGTTCTGCAAATGCTCGGCCACGGTCTGCGGCGCCATCGGCCGCAGGTTGAACTGCAGGCAGCGGCTCAGCACCGTGGGCAGCATCTTCTCGGGGTCGGTCGTCGCGAGCACGAATTTCAGGTACTCGGGTGGCTCTTCCAGCGTCTTCAGCAAGGCGTTGAAGGCGTCCTTGGTGAGCTGGTGCGCCTCGTCGATCATGAAGACCTTGAAGCGGCCGACGCTGGGCTTGTAGCTGGCGCGCTCGATCAGGTCGCGCGCCTCGTCGATGCCGCGGTTGCTGGCGGCGTCGAGCTCGGTGTAGTCGATGTAGCGGTCGGCGTCGATCTCGCGGCAGGCGGTGCAGACGCCGCACGGCTTGGCGGTGATGCCGCCATTGCCGTCCGGCCCGACGCAGTTCAGGCACTTGGCCAGGATGCGCGAGACCGTGGTCTTGCCGATGCCGCGCGTGCCGGTGAACAGGTAGGCGTGGTGCAGGCGCCCCTGCTCCAGCGCATGGGTGAGCGCGCGCACAACGTGGTCCTGGCCGACCATTTCCTCGAAGTTGCGCGAACGGTACTTGCGCGCCAGGACGACATAGCTCATCGGCTCATTCTACGAGGCACCACGTGCCGTTCCGGGCCGGTGGCGCAGGCCCTGGCGGATAATTGCGCCCCATGAATTCGACCCCCTCCACCCCCGGCACGCTGAGCTACGAGCAGGCCGGCGTCAACTACGACCTGATCGACCCATTGAAGGTGGCCGCCCAGCGCGCCGCCGCCGCCACCGCCACCCACCTGGGCGGGCACGGCTTCACCGAAGTGAAGGCCTCGCGCGGCGAATCGGCCTACGTGGTGGACGTGGGGCCGTTCTACCTGGCCAGCATCGTCGAATGCCTGGGCTCCAAGGCCCTGGTGGCCGACGAGATGAAGGCGCTCACGGGCAACAGCTACTACGCCGGCATCGCGCAGGACACGATCGCGATGGCGGTGAACGACCTGATCACGGTCGGCGCCACGCCGCTGGTCGTGCAGGCCTACTGGGCCGCCGGTGGCAGCGACTGGTTCGGCGACGCGCAGCGCGCCCAGGCCCTGGTCGAGGGCTGGAAGAAGGCCTGCGACGTCTGCCAAGTGGCATGGGGCGGCGGCGAGACCCCCGCGCTGGCCGGCATCGTGGAAGGCGGCCGCATCGACCTGGCCGCGTCTTGCACCGGCATCGTCAGCCCGAAATCGCGCCTGAGCGTGGGCGACGCGCTGGCCCCGGGCGACGCGATCGTGATGCTGGCCTCCAGCGGCATCCACGCCAACGGCCTGAGCCTGGCGCGCAAGCTGGTCGAGCGACTGCCCCAGGGTTACCTCACTGAGGTGGCACCCGGCCTGAGCTACGGCGAGGCCCTGCTCGCCCCCACCGTGCTCTACAGCCCGGTGACCGAGGCGGTGGCCAAGGCCGGCATCGCGATGCACTACTGCGTCAACGTCACCGGCCACGGCTGGCGCAAGCTGCTGCGCCACCCCAGCGCGCTGACCTACCGCATCCACGCCGTACCAGCCGTGCCGCCCGTGCTGCGCTTCATCCAGCAGCAAGCCCAGCAGGACGACCGCGAGGCCTATTCCACCCTCAACATGGGGGCCGGCTTCGCGCTCTTCGTGAAGGCTGAAGACGCCGAGCGCACGGTCGAGATCGCCCGCGCGCAGGGCGTGGACGCGATGGTGGCCGGCCGCGTCGAGGCCGGCCCCAAGCAACTGCTGATCGAGCCGCTGGGCATCCGCTTCGGCGACGACGACCTGCAGTTGCGCTGATCGGCCCGCTTACTTCATTCCCTTCTTGGCCGCCTCTTCAGCCGACTGGTGGGTGCGGTCGTAGTCGATGCCCTTCTGCACTTCGTGGATGGCCTTCTCGACCGCGCGGATCGCGTCTGCGCGGTTGCCGCCCTTGTCACCGCTGGCCTGCTTCAGCTCGGCCAGGGCCTGCTGCAGGCTGGCCATGGCCGCCTCCATGTGCGGTTGGGCGGCGTAGGCCATCGACGATGCGGCCATCAGGCCCGCCAGGGTCAGCGAGGGGATCAGTTTCATGCGATCGCTCCAGAGAGTTTGTGAGAAGAGCCGCCGGGCCTGACCAGGCCTCCGCAGCGCACGCAGCATAGTCAACTCTGACGGGCTCGTGGTAACAGGCTTTGACGCCAGCCCCGGTCGACATCCGCAAGCCCTGCAGGCGTCGTTCGCAACGCGCCAGGGCGACGAACGCGTCCTGCGCGCCGGCCAGCAGCACCTGTGCGGCCTCCGTGGGCACAAGCCGCTTGCCCTGCTGCTCGAACAAGCGCACGCCCAGGGCGTCGCCGAGCTTTCGCAGGTGGCCGGACAAGGTGGGCTGCGCCATGCACAACGATTCGGCGGCACGGGTGGCGCTGCCCAGCCGCACCACGGCCTCGAAGGCCGCCAGCTGCGGGAGCATGCCGTGGCGCAGGTAGCGGCGAAGTTCGCCACGCAGGTCGGCCCGCAGGCCATCGCGGTCGTGTTCCATTGCCATTCCTCGAAGTGACGGGGGACGGCAAAGGTCTGGTTCAAGCGCCGGCCACGAACGACCCTCGCTGCCCGTGCGCCGGGGCCGTTCGCCTGCGCGACCAGCCCGTACTGACGACGGCACGGCACACCCGGCTTGCCGGGCGCGGAACTACTCCCGCTTTGCTTGGCGCCGGTTCGCGATCAAGCGATCGGCGTCGACTGCGTTGTAGCACGATCGCGTTTCGCGATCCATTGCATTTCTCGATCCACGCCGCGCCCGCCCGCCGCACCATGGCCCCATGGACCTGGGCGCCTTCTTCACGGCCTTGCTGGCGATCGTCGTGATCGACATCGTGCTGGCCGGCGACAACGCCATCGTCATTGCGCTGGCCGCCCGCGCCCTGCCGGCCCACCTGCAGAAGCGGGCTGTGGTCTGGGGTGCACTCGGCGCCATCGCCGTGCGGAGCTTGATGACCGTGATCGTCGTCTGGCTGCTGAAGATCCCCGGCCTGCTGCTCGCCGGCGGCCTGCTGCTGCTGTGGATCGCCTACAAGCTGCTGTTGCCCGAAGCCCCGCACGACGACGCGCACGGCCCGGCGGCCACCACCTTCTGGGGGGCCATGCGCACCATCGTCGTCGCTGACGCGGTGATGGGCCTGGACAACGTTCTCGCCGTGGCCGGTGCAGCGCACGGCAGCTACGGGCTGGTGGTGGCCGGGCTCGCCATCAGCGTGCCCATCGTGATCTGGGGCAGCACCCTGGTGCTCAAGGTCGTCGACCGCTTCCCGGGCGTGGTCTACCTCGGCGCCGGGGTGCTGGTGTGGACGGCGGTGAAGATGCTCGTCGGCGAACCCCTTGTGCATCCCTGGCTGGCCGAGCACCCCGCTGCCCGGGCGGCCCTCTGGCTGCTCATTCCCGCCGTGCTTTGGGCCGGCTTCGTCAAGAACCACCGGCAGCTCGAATCACGCATCCACGCGCGGCTGGGCGAGTTGGCGCCCTGGCGGCCCACCACCCGTGCGCCCGATCGCTCTGCCTTCCCAGACAACCCCACAGGAGACACCGCCATGCTGAAAGTCCTCGTGCCGGTGGACGGCTCGGCCAATGCGCTGTGCGCCGTGCGCCATGCGATCGCCGAGCACCAGCGCCACCACGAGCTGCAGGTGCACCTGCTGAACGTGCAGCCGCGCTTCTCGCGCCACGTGGCGCGCTACCTGGCCCGCGCGGACCGCGACGCCTGGCACAAGCAGCAGGCGGATCAGTCCTTAGCCGAGGCCCGCGCCCTGCTCGACAGCGCCGGCGTGCCGCAGCAATTGCATTGGGCGGTGGGTGAGCGGGCGCACGAGATCTGCGCGGCGGCGAAGCGGCTGCAGGTCCACCACATCGTGATGGGAACCGCACGCAAGAACTCCATCACCCGCATGCTGGAAGACTCGGTGACCCACAGGGTGCTGGAAACCACGACCGTGCCGGTGGAAGTGGTGGCTGGTGAAGCCGTTTCGCGCCTCGAACGCTGGGGCCTGCCGGTCGGCGCGCTGGGCGTGGGCGGCGGTCTGCTGTGGCTGGCACTGGCCGATTGAAGCCCCGAGCGCAACGGGAGCGTCGACTACAATCGACCCCGACGGGCCTCCTCGCATGGAAGCGCGGCCAACCGGGTCAGGTGGGGAACCAAGCAGCCCTAACTGTTGTGACCAGTGCCGAGATCAGGCTCGTCACCCGTCTTCTTGAAAACAAAGCCGCCAGGGCCATCGCCTTGGCGGCTTTGTCGCTTTTGAAGCAGCTCAAGGGCAGCGCAACTGCACCCCCTGCAAGGTGCACGCCCCTCGCGGCCCGACCAGGGTCGGGCCGGCCCGCTCGAGCCGGCTGCCGTCGCTGGCCCAGCAGGCCGACGGGTCGCAGGCCACGACCGTCAACGGCACCGACGCGGGTGTCGGGTTGATCACCGGGGGCGGTGGCGCCACCAAGGGCGGTGGGCGCTGGGGCAGCGGACGGGGCTGCGACACCGGGGGCACCGTCACCGGATCCCGGGCCGTCGCCTGCGGCATCGGGGTCGCGTCGGTGGCTCCCAGGCAGATGCGCGCCGCTGATTCGCGCGAGGCCTGCAATTGCGCCTGGGCCGCGCGCAAGGCGCCATCTCCAACGGACGACGCGGCGGCAGCCCGGGCTTGCAGCGCCTGCGCCTCGCGCGCCTTCACCACGTCCATGGCCTGATGGCACGCGGGCGTGTCAAAGGGATCGGCCGGCGCTGCCACGGCGCCACCGGCCCAGCAGGCCGCCGCGCACGCGACAAGCGACCAGCCCATGGATGCCAAGGTCCGGTTCATGGCCGTTGGAGCGCCGGGTTCCGCCATTCGTTCCCTGCTGCTTGCAGTCTGTCACCGGCGGCCTGCAGCCCGTCGGTCGGCGCGTGGCAGGCGAGGCCTGGCTGCCTACAGTGCGGCCACCTCGCGGCCCAACGTCCGCGCGAAAAGGCCACTTCACCATGCTGACCATCCAGAACCTGACCCACGTCTACCCCAACGGCACGCGCGCGCTCGACGCGGTGTCGCTGGACATCCCGGCCGGCATGTTCGGCCTGCTCGGGCCCAACGGTGCCGGGAAGTCCTCGCTGATGCGCTGCCTGGCCACGCTGCAGGTGCCCACCGCCGGGCAGATCCGCTTCGGCGAGATCGATGTGCTCAAAGACCCGGCCGCGCTGCGCGCCACGCTGGGCTACCTGCCGCAGGACTTCGGGGTCTACCCGCGGGTCTCGGCCGAAGACATGCTGGACCACCTGGCCGTGCTCAAGGGCGTGGCCGGCCGCGGCGAGCGGCGCGACACCGTCGATGCCCTGCTGCGCCAGGTCAACCTGTGGGACGTGCGCAAGAAGGCCATCGCCGGCTTTTCCGGCGGCATGCGCCAGCGCTTCGGCATCGCCCAGGCACTGATCGGCAATCCGCGGCTGATCATCGTCGACGAGCCCACCGC
This sequence comes from Burkholderiaceae bacterium, assembly GCA_044226465.1. Lineage (GTDB taxonomy): Bacteria > Pseudomonadota > Gammaproteobacteria > Burkholderiales > Burkholderiaceae_C > Ideonella. Next base: position 70,752 of record JBGAGZ010000011.1, read on the forward strand.
CGGGCTGGACCCGGAGGAGCGCAACCGCTTCAACAACCTGCTGTCCGAGATCGGCGAGAGCGTGGTCGTCATCCTGTCCACCCACATCGTCGACGACGTGACCGACCTGTGCCCGCGCATGGCCATCCTGGTGGGTGGGCGCATCGTGCAGACCGGCACGCCGGCCGCCCTGATCGCCGCGCTGCAAGGCCGCGTCTGGCAGGCCAGCATCGACAAGCACGAGCTCGACGCCGCACGCGAGGCGCACGAGGTGATCGCCACCCGGCTGCGCGGCGGGCGCACCGTGATCCGGGTGTTGGCGGACGACGCCCCGGGCGTGGGCTTCGCCCCGGTCGAAGCCGGCCTGGAGGACGTCTATTTCGCCACGCTGACCACGCACCGCCGCGCCGAAGCCGAGGCCCCCCAACAGCGCAAGGCGGCCTGACCATGTTCGCCCACATCGCGCGCTTCGAATGGCGCTACCAGATCAAGAGCCCCGTGTTCTGGGTCGGGTGCCTGCTGTTCTTCCTTTTCGCCTTCGGCGCCACCACGGTCGACACGATCCAGATCGGCAGCCGCGGCAACGTCAACATCAACTCGCCCTTCGCCATCGTGCAGACCATGGGCATCATGAGCGTGTTCGCGATCTTCGTGGTCGTCGCCATGGTGGCTGGCACGGTGCTGCGCGACGATGAGACCGGCTTCGCGCCCATCCTGCGCAGCACGCGCTTGCGCAAGGGGGCCTACCTCGGTGGCCGCTTCAGCGGCGCAGTGGCAGCGGCGCTGCTGGTGCTGGCCTCGGTGCCGCTGGCTGTCGCCATCGGCTCCTTCATGCCGTGGCTGGACGCCGAAAAGGTCGGCCCCTTCGCGCCGACGCACTACCTGTACGCCCTCTTCGTCTTCGGCCTGCCGACGCTGCTGATCACCGGCGCCGCCTTCTTCGCGCTGGCCACGGCCACGCGCTCGATGATGTGGACCTATGTCTGTGCCGTCGCGATGCTGGTGGGCTTTTCGGTCTCACGCATCTGGCTGCGCGAGCTGCAGCAGGACACGATCTCGGCGCTGACCGACCCGTTCGGCCTCTCTGCCCTGTCCATCACGACCAAGTACTGGACGGCCTCGGACCGCAACACCATGCTGCCGCCGCTGACGGGCCTGCTGCTCGCCAACCGCCTGCTGTGGGTCGGCGTGGCGGCTGTGTTGTTCGCCGTCACCTGGCGCATCTTCCGCTTCGAAACACGCACCGGCAACGCTGCGGCCAAGCCGGCCGAGCGCGAAGCCGCCGGGGCCGCCGCCGCCCGCATCGGCGCCCTGCCCGCCCCCCGGGCCGATGCCGCCACGCGCCTCGCCCAGCTGCTGGCCCTGGCGCGCTTCGACATGGCCTTCGTGTTCCGCAGCCCGGCGTTCTTCGTGCTGCTGGGCATCGGCATCATCAACGCGGGCTTCTCGCTCTGGTTCTCGTTCGACTGGTACGGCACCGATGCTCATCCCGTCACGCGGCTGATGGTGAAGGCCTTGCAAGACGCCTTCGCCTTCATCCAGATGATCATCGCGATCTACTACGCCGGTGAGCTCGTCTGGCGCGACCGCGAGCGCCGCATGCACGAGATCGTCGATTCGACCGCCGCGCCGGACTGGGCCCACCTCTTGCCCAAGATCCTGGCGAACGCGTTGGTGCTCACCGCCACGTCGGTGGTGGCCGCGCTGGCGGGCATGGCCGTCCAGCTCATCAAGGGCCACACGCATTTCGAGTTGGTCGCCTATGCGCTGTGGTGGGTCCTGCCCACGGTCATCACGGCCATGCAGTTGGCGGTACGTCGGGCCTGGTCTGCAGGCCGAACCGCCGTGCGCACCACCCCGTCGTGCACTGGCGGCCCGCCGGCAGGCGTGCGCTGTTGGCCGCATTGCCGTGGGGGCTCGCCGCTGCGGTCGCGGGCCCGGGCGCGGATGCGGCCGGCTCCCCCAGTGACGGCGACGTCTCTGGCGAGCGAGGCACTCGCCGGTGCGCCCTGCGGTGCCACGGCCCCGTCCTGCGCCTTGACGACGGGCAACGCCTCTTGTGGCGCCGCCGATGGCTCGCCGTCCACCGGGTGGCCGCGCTTGGCCCACCAGGCGCCGGCGGCAGCCACCAGCAAGACGGCTCCCAACCCCAGCAGCCACTTCGCGTGGTCTGGCCGCGCGGCGCGCGCGGGGCGGGCGACCGGCTTGGCGCGCTTCTGCCGCGGCACCGGCGGGGGCGGCACCGCGACCGTCCGCTGGTCGGCCTCTCGTGGAACGCGCATCGCCGGCAACGTGGCCTCGAAGTTCGGGGCTTGCTCTGGCCGCTGCAGCGGCACGGTGCGCTCCAGGTCCACCGCTGGCGGCGGCTGCCAGGCTGGCACGGCCCGTTGGCCGGTGAGCGCATCGCGCAACTCGGCGGCCGACTGCGGCCGGTCCTGCGGCCGCAGCCGGAGCGACCAGTCGATCGCCGCCGGGAACGGCGCGGACACGCCCGGGAGGCCCATGTCCGCCAGCGGCTGGTAGCTGTCGGCCAGGGCACGGCCGGTCGCGGCCGGTGGGGTGCGGCCCAGCAACAGGTAGTGCGCCACCGCGCCCAGAGCGTACAAGTCGGTCCACGGGCCCTGGCGCAGGCCGTCGGTTTCGCCGTACTGCTCGATCGGCGCAAAGCTGGGCTTGAGGATGGTGGTGAAAGTCTGCGTACGGTCGGTGATCGCGTGCCGCGCCGCGCCGAAGTCAAGCAAGATGGGGTCACCGCCCGTGTCGGGCAACAGCACGTTGTCCGGCGCGATGTCGCGGTGGTAGACCGACTCGGCGTGCAGAAGCGCCAGCCCGTCCAGCAGCGGCAGCAGCACGCGGCGCATGAAGGCCTCGTCGGGCGGCAGGACCATGGCCTGGCGCACCTGCTTCAGCGTCTGGCCCTGCAGGTAGGGCATGGCCATGTAGGCGGTGCCGTTGGCTTCCCAGAACTGGTAGACCTTGAGCAGTGAGCGGTGGTCGAAGCGCGCCAGCATGCGCGCCTCGTTGACGAAAGACTTGCGGCCGACCTCGAAGGTCTCGACATGCGAGCTGGAACGCACCGACACCTGCGAGCCGCTGCCGCGCTGGGCGAGTTGCCCCGGCATGTACTCCTTCACCGCCACCAGGCGCTGCAGCGCGTGGTCCTGCGCCAGGTAGACGATGCCGAAGCCGCCGACGCCCAGCGTGCGCAGGATCTCGATTTCGCCGAAGCGGGTGCCCGCCGGGAGGGCATTGATCTCGTCCACCGGGGGCGTGGCGTCCGTCGGGCGGCGGTCCTCGGGCGTGTCGGGCATGGGCGCTTGAAAAAACGGCGTGAGCGGATTATCCGGCCGTGCCATCGGCACCTGACACCGCTACCATGAGCCGATTCAAACCAAATGTCACCGAACCGGCCCGCCGCCCCCTACCCGCACATGGCGACCCCGAGCAGTACCCCGTCGACCGCCATGCGTCACGCGCGCCGCGCCTGGAACCTGCTGCACACCGATTCGGCACAGGCCCGGCTGCTCGCCGAGCGGGCGATTCGCGGCGCGCAGGCCGGTGGCGACACGGCGGCCGAGGGCTGGGGGCGCCTGGCGCTGGGCTTCCACCAGCTCTACTACGCCACCGCTGCCGAGGCGGGCGCCGAGCTGCTGCGGGCCCAGGCCTGTTTCGACCGCCTGGGCGAGCGCCCAGGCCACCTGCTGGCCAGTGCCGGCCTGGCCCGCTCGCTGTGGCGCCAGGGCCGCGTGGACGAAGCGCTGCAGCGGGTGCTGCCGCTGCGCGAAGAGGGCCTGCGCGTGCTGCGCCACGAGCAGCTCGGCGTGCTGCTCAATGCCGTGGCCGGCTGCTACTCGGCCCGCGGAGACTCGTCCCAGGCCTTCGCCTACATGTTCGAGGCGCTGCGCCATGCGGGCCCGCGCAGCGGGCACGGCTTCGACACGGCCTTGCATTGCAACATCGCGCACGAGCTGCTTCAGGTGGGCGACTACGAACACGCCCTGCGCCATGTCGAGCAGGGCCTGGCGCGCGGCGCCGCGCTGAGGAACGCGCGGCTGCAAAGCGTCCTGTGGATCAACCGCCTGACCGCGCTCACCGAGCTCGGCCGCGCGGCCGAAGCGCTGCCGGACCTCGACGCGCTGCTGGCCCTGCCGGCCGACCCCAGCGGCCGCGGCCGCATGGCGGCGCACTACGAGACGCTGGCCATCGTCGCCCTGCGTGCCGGCCGCGTGTCCCTGGGTGCCGACCTGGTCGACCGCGCCTGGGTGCTGGGCGACTCGCTGCTGCCCGAAGAGCAGCTCGAGCGCGCCTGCGCCACGGCCTTGCTGGCGCTGGCCCAGGGCCGTGTGGCCGCGGCCCTGGCCGCCGTGCGGCCCTGGCAGCCCCGGGCGGCCGACGACGCCAGCACCAGCTTGAGCGTGCGCATGCGGGCGCAGTGCTTTGCCGTGCTCAGCGAGGCCCATGAGGCCAATGGCGAGCCGGCCGAGGCCTTGCTCGCGCTGCGCCAATGCCAGCGCCTGCAGCGCACCCAGAACCAGATGGCCTCGCTCGCCCGCTACCAGGCCGCCACGCTGCAGACCGAGCTGCTGCGCCTGCAGCACCGGCTCGACGAAAACGACGCCCACCGCCGCAGCATCGAGCGCGCCCGTGCCGAGCTGGCCGCGATGAACGAAGAGTTGACCCGCCAGATGCAGCAGGTGCAGTCGCTGCAGCAGGCCCTGCTGCAGCAGGCCACGCACGACCCGCTGACCGGCCTGTTCAACCGCCGCCACCTGAACGACGCCCTGCCGACCCTGTTCGCGCTGGCCCGGCGCGAAGGCCAGACCATGGCGCTGGCGATCATCGACCTGGACCACTTCAAACGCGTCAACGACGAGCATGGCCATGCCGCCGGCGACCAGTTGCTGGCCGCCTTCGGCGAGCTGCTGGCCCACCAATGCCGGCGCAGCGACGTGGCCTGCCGCTATGGTGGCGAGGAGTTCTGTCTGCTGATGCCACGCACCGACGCCGCCGGCGCGCGGCGCAAGGTGCAGGCCCTGCTGCGGCGCTGGCGTGGCCAGAGCTTCGATCTCGCGGGCACGCGCCTCGGCGGCCTCAGCTTTTCGGCCGGCGTGGCCGACACCGGGCTCGACGGCGCCACGCCGGACAGCTTGCTGAAGGCTGCGGACGACCAGTTGCTGCTCGCCAAGCGCGAGGGTCGCAACCGCGTGGGCGCGGCCGCCTGAGCCCACGCGGCGCGGGTGTTTCCCAGGGGTAAAGCCCTGCCCCTGGCGTGGCCTGCGGCGCGCACAAGGTGTTACGCTTGGCAATTGGTTAGCACAGCTAAGTAATGAGCCGCACCCGCCCGTCCCCCCCACCGCTACCGCGGCCCGAAGACGGCGCTGCCGAAGTGCTGGACGTGGTGCCGGCCGTGATGGACGCGCTGCGAAACGCGATGCGCCACCACGTGGGCGAGCAGCTGTCGGTGCCGCAGTTCCGCTGCCTGAACTTCATCGCCAAGCAACCGGGCGCCTCGGTCAGCGCGGTGGCGGGCTTTCTCGGCGTGACGCTGCCCACCGCGTCGACCATGGTCGACCGCCTGGTGCGTGCCGGCGCTGTGACGCCGGACACCGACACCGAAGACCGCCGCCGCCTGCGCCTGCGCCTGACGGACGCTGGCGCAACGCAACTGGCCCAGATCCGCCGCGGTGCCCGCACGGAACTGGCGCAGGTGCTCGCCGCTCGCAGTGCGGACGAGTTGAACGCCCTGCATGCCGGCCTGGCCGTGCTGCGTGACGTCTTCGTCACACCTGACCCGACCTGAATCGAAAACACCAACAACCGATCACCCATGACCAGGCCTGTCCCCTACCTCGCCCATGTCACCGCCCTGGCCCTGGGCGCATCGCTGCTGCTGGCCGCTTGCGGGCGGTCGACCGAAGCCGGCGGCGCCAATGCGGCGGCGTCGGGCGCCGCTGCGGCCGCATCCGCACCGCCCGTGGGCGTGACCACTGTGGCCGCCCGCCAGCAGGACATGCCGGTGACGCTGAGCGCCACTGGCACCGTCACGCCGCTGTCCAGCGTGGACGTGAAGCCGCAGGTGTCTGGCACGGTGTCGCAGGTGCACATCCGCGAGGGCCAGTTCGTCAAGGCCGGCGAGTTGCTGTTCACGCTCGACTCGCGTGCCGACGAGGCCAAGGTCGCCCAGGCCCAGGCCCAGGTGGCCCGCGACGAGGCCGCCCTGGCGGACGCCGTGCGCCAGCTCAAGCGCAGCCGCGAGCTGCTCGCGCAGGACTTCATTTCGCAGGGCGCGGTGGACGCCAACCAGGCCCAGGTCGACGCCCAGCAGGCCCTGGTGGCGGCGGACCGCGCCGCGGTGGCCGCCGCCAAGGTGTCGCTGTCCTACGCCCGCGTCACCGCGCCCGGCGCCGGCCGCGTGGGCACGATCACCGTCTTTCCAGGCAGCTCGGTGAAGGCCAGCGACACCACCCTGGTCACCATCACCCAGCTCGACCCGATCGCCGTGGCGGTGGGCCTGCCGCAGCGCCACCTGGGCGATGCGCTGGCCGCCCTGCCCGGTGGCGGCGCGGCGGTCAGCGCGGCCTTGCCCGACGGCGGCGGCAACCTGAACGGCCGCCTCAAGTTCGTCGACAACCTGGTCGACGCGGCCTCCGGCACGGTCAAGGTGAAGGCGGTGTTCGACAACCCGGGCGGCAAGCTGTGGCCGGGGGCTTTCGTCACCGTGTCGATGACTGCCCGCACGCTGAAAGACGCGGTGGTCGTGCCGCAGGCCTCGATCATCCAGTCGTCGCGCGGCAACATCGTCTACGTCGTGCAAGGCGGTCAGGCCACGGCCAGGCCGGTGCAGATCGCCTACGCCGAGGGCGACGACGCCGCCGTCACCGGGGTGAAGCCCGGCGAGCGCATCGTGCTGGACGGCCGCCAGAACCTGCGCAACGGCTCGGCCGTGGCCGAGCGCGCGCCGGCCGCCGCCTCGGCGCCCGCCGGGGCTTCCGTCGCTTCGGGCGCCAACCAACGGGCCTCGGCACCATGAACCTCTCGGAACTGTTCATCCGCCGTCCGGTGATGACGGTGCTGCTCAACGCGGCCATCGTGCTGGCCGGCGTCATCGCCTACCGCAGCATCCCGATCGCCGCGCTGCCGAGCTACGACACGCCGGTCATCAACGTCGGCGCCAACCTGCCTGGCGCCAGCCCCGACACCATGGCCACCTCGGTGGCGCTGCCGCTGGAAAAGCAGTTCCAGACCATCCCCGGCCTGAAGACCATCAGTTCGTCCAGCACCCTGGGCAACACCTCGCTGACGCTAGAGTTCGAGGAGGGCCGCGACATCGACGCCGCGGCGGTCGACGTGCAGGCCGCGCTGCTTCGAGCTCAACGCTCACTGCCGGTGGACATGACCTCGCCGCCCTCCTACCGCAAGGTCAACCCGGCCGACTCGCCGGTGCTGTTCATCGCGCTGACCTCGCCGTCGCTGGCGCCGACCGAGCTGCAGGACTTCGCCGACCACCTGATCTCGCCGGCCCTGTCCACGATCGAAGGCGTGGCCCAGGTCAACATCTTCGGCGCCAAGCGCTACGCGGTGCGGGTGCGCGTCAACCCCGACGCGCTGTCGGCCCGCAACATCGGGCTGGACGAGCTGAGCACCGCGCTGCGCGCCGCCAACGCCAACACACCCGTGGGCACGCTGGACGGCGACCGCCAGACGCTGACGCTGCAGGCCAACCGCCAATTGCGCAACGCGGCCGAGTTCGCCGAGCTGATCGTCGCCAACCGCGCCGGCGGCCCGGTGCGGCTCAAGGACGTGGCCAGCGTCGAGGACAGCGTGGAATCGCTCAAGACCTGGGCCACGCTGAACGGCGCCACGGCCATCTCGGTGGCCATCTTCCGCCAGCCCGGCGCCAACACCGTGCGGGTGGTCGACTCGGTGCGCGCCGCCCTGCCCGAGTTGCAGAAGGAGCTGCCCCAGTCGGTGTCCATCATCCCGGTCAACGACCGTTCGGTGTCGATCCGCGACGCGCTGCACGACGTCACGCTCACGATGATGGGCACCATCGCCCTGGTGGTGATGGTGATCTTCCTGTTCCTGCGCCGCTTCGTGGCCACCGCCATCCCGGCGCTGTCGCTGCCGGTGTCGCTGATCGGCGCGGTGGCGCTGCTCTGGGGCCTGAGCTACAGCCTGGACAACATCTCGCTGCTGGGGCTGACGCTGGCCGTGGGCCTGGTGGTCGACGACGCGATCGTGATGCTCGAGAACATCGTTCGCCACGTCGAGAAGGGCGAGGCCCCGTTTCAGGCGGCGCTGCGCGGCTCGCGCGAGGTGGGCTTCACCATCATCTCGATCTCGACCTCGCTGGTGGCGGTCTTCATCCCGATCTTCTTCATGCCCGGGGTCATCGGCCTGCTGTTCCACGAGTTCGCGGTGATCGTGGGCCTGTCCATCATCGTCTCGGCCTTCGTCTCGCTGACGCTGGTGCCCATGCTGGCCAGCCGCTTTCTGACCGACGAGGAGCACAAGAAGGCACCGGGCCTGCTGGTGCGCTCGTTCGAGCGCGGCTTCGACCGGGTGCTGGCCGCCTACGGCCGCACGCTGGACGTGGCCCTGCGCCACCGCGGCGCCGTGCTGGTGGTGGCCGTGCTGACCTTCGTGGCCACGGCCTGGCTGTTCGCCATCGTGCCCAAGGGCTTCTTCCCCGAAGAGGACATCGGCCAGGTCTTCATCAACACCGAGGCCGCGGAAGACACCTCGTTTCCCGAGATGGTGCGCCTGCAGGAGCGCGCCGCCGCCATCGTGCGCGCCAACCCGAACGTGGCCACGGTCAGCTCGTTCAACGGCGGCGGCGGGGCGCAGAACACGGGCCGCATCTTCATCAACCTGAAGCCGCGCGCTGAGCGCGAGCCGATGAAGAAGGTGCTGGAGGGCATGCGCCGCGACCTGCGCGCCGTGCCCGGGCTGAACGTCTTCCCCACGGCGATCCAGAACCTGCGCCTGGGCGGGCGCAGCAGCAAGGCCCGCTACCAGTACGTGTTGCAAAGCGTGCGGGCCGACGAGCTGAACACATGGGCCCTGCGCCTGCAGGACAAGCTGCGCACCGACCCCGACTTCCGCGACGTGAACACCGACGCGCAACTGCGCGGCCTGCAGGCCGAGGTGAAGATCGACCGCGACCGCGCCAACACGCTGGGCGTGTCGCTGGACGCGGTGCGCTCGGCGCTCTACAGCGCCTTCGGCGAGCGCCAGGTGTCCACCATCTACCTGCCCACCGACAGCTACCAGGTCATCATGGAAGTGGCGCCCGAGGCCAAGCAGGACGAACGTGCCCTGAACGGCATCTTCGTGCGCTCGTCCACCGGCGCCCTGGTGCCGTTGTCGGCCTTCGCCACCGTCGAGCGCACGATCGGGCCCACCTCGGTCAACCACGTCGGGCAGTTGCAGGCGGTGACGGTGTCGTTCAACCTGGCGCCGGGCGTGGCGCTGGGCGACGCCACGGCCAAGGTCGACGCTGCGCGCGAGGCCTTGCACATGCCGGCATCCATCGTGGCAACCTACGGCGGCGACGCCGCGGTGTTCAAGAGCTCGCAGGGCAACCAGGCGGTGCTGATCATCGCGGCGCTGCTGGTGATCTACGTGCTGCTGGGCGTGCTGTATGAAAGCTTCATCCACCCGATCACCATCCTGGCCGGCCTGCCGTCGGCCGCGGTGGGCGCGCTGGGCACGCTGATGCTGTTCGGCCAGGATCTGACGCTGATCGCCACCATCGGCATCGTGCTGCTGATCGGCATCGTCAAGAAGAACGCGATCATGATGATCGACTTCGCGCTCGACGCGCAACGCAGCCATGGCATGACGCCGGCCCAGGCCATCCGCGAGGCCTGCGTGCTGCGCTTCCGGCCCATCATGATGACCACGCTGGCCGCCCTGATGGGCGCCCTGCCGATCGCGCTCGGCCTGGGTGCCGGCGCCGAGCTGCGCCAGCCGCTGGGCCTGGCGGTCGTCGGCGGGCTGGTCTTCTCGCAGGCGGTGACGCTGTACATCACGCCGGTGATCTACCTCGCGCTCGACCGCTTCAGCGGCCGCGGGCCGGTGACGACGCCCGAGTCCGGCGAACAGCCGGCCTGATCAGCCCAGGTTGGGCAGCTCGGCCGGCCGGGTCTCGTCGAACAGCGACGGGCGGAAGTCGCGCGCCGTGGCAGGCCCGTCGTCGGTCGCCCACAGCTCCAGGGCCTGGGCCGTCATGGGCTTGGCGAACAGGTAGCCCTGCAACTCGTCGCAGCCCATGGCCACCAGCAGGTCGCGCTGGGCCTCGGTCTCGACGCCTTCGGCCACCACGCGCAAGCCGAGCGAGTGGGCCATCTGCACGATGGCCTGGGCGATCGAGCGCGCGTCGGCGCTGGTGTCGAGGTCGCAGACGAAGGCCCGGTCGATCTTCAGCTCAGCCGCCGGCAGCTTGCGCAGCGAGGCCAGGCTGGAATAGCCGGTGCCGAAGTCGTCGATGGACACGTGCACGCCGGCGTCGCGCAGCCGCTCGAAGGCATGCTGGGTGGCGCGGGTGTCTTCCATCGCCACCGATTCGGTGATCTCGCAGGTGAATCGCCCCGGCGGGATGCGCTGGGCGCGCAGCGAGGCCTCGATGCGGTCGACGATGTCGTCCTGGCGCATCTGGTAGCCCGAGATGTTGACGGCCACCCGCATGCGCAGGCCCTGCTCGCGCCACTGGGCCGCCTGCCGGCAGGCCTCGTCGATCACCCACTGGCCGATGGCCCCGATCAGCCCGTGGCGCTCGGCCAGCGGGATGAACACCGCCGGGCTGACCATGCCGCGCTGGGGGTGGCGCCAGCGCAGCAAGGCCTCGGCGGCCGTCACCTGCAGGCTCTGGGCGTCGATCTTGGGCTGGTAGAAGAGCTCGAACTCCTGGCGTTCCAACGCCTGGCGCAGGTCGTGCAGCAGGGCCGCCTGCTCGCGCACGCCGACGCCCATCTGGGCCTGGTATTCGGCCTGGGCACCGCCTCCGGCGAGCTTGACGCTGCGCATCGCCAGCACGGCGTTGGGCAGCAGCAAGGGGCGCGAGCCATGCTCGGGGTAGTGGGCGATGCCGATCGAGCAGGTCAGGCGCACCGGGCCGGCCGGCGCGTCCAGCGGCTGGCCCAACGCCGCGGCGACCCGCTCGGCCGCACGGTGCCCGTCGGCCAGGCTGCCGGACACGATGAGCGCGAACTCGTCGGCCGCCACATGGCTGACCCCGCGGCCCACGCAGGCGAGCAGCCGCTTGGCGACATGCAGCAGCAGCCGGTCGCCCTGGTCGTGGCCGAAGGCGTCGTTGACCGAGCGGAAGTTGTCCAGGTCGACGTAGAGCAGGCAGAAACCGCCGCCCGCTCGGTCGGCGTGCAGGGCCGCCTGGTCGAGCGCCAGGTCGAAGGCGGCGCGCGACAGCATGCCGGGCAGGCGCTCGTCGGGGCCGCGCTCGGTCAGTGCCTGGCGGGCACGGCTCAGGTCCTGGCTGAGCGCACTGCGCTGCTGGCGGGCGCGCCGCAGCTGCACCAGCAGCACCAGGGCTGCCAGCAGGCCAGCCGCCGCCAGGCAGAGCAGCACGGTGTCGTGCGACTCCCATTCGGCGGCCAGCGTGGCGAGAAACGATTCCATCCTGGGGCTATCGGCCGCCGGCGCCCGAAATTGAGCGCCCGGCGGCCGGCCACCGCCCGCTCAGTGCCCCTGGGCCCAGGTCGGCGGCCGCTTGTCGATGAAGGCCTGCACGCCCTCCAGGGCCGATTCGTCCATCATGTTGCAGGCCATGGTCTGGCCGGCGTCAATGTAGGCCGCCTCCACGCCCGCCTCGATCTGGCGGTAGAACAGCTCTTTGCCCAGCGCCACCGCGGCTCGCGGCTTGGCGACGATGCTGGCGGCGAGCTTCTCGACCTCGGCGTCCAGGCCGGCAGCGTCGTCGGCCAGCCGGTTGACCAGGCCACGGCGCTGGGCCTCGTCGGCGCCGATGAACTCGCCTGTCACCAGCATCTCGAAGGCCTCCTTGCGGCCAATGTTCCGGCTGAGCGCCACGGCCGGCGTCGAGCAGAACAGCCCCAGGTTCACGCCGCTGACCGCGAAGCGCGCCGAGCGCACCGCCACCGCCAGGTCGCAGGCCGCCACCAGCTGGCAGCCGGCGGCGGTGGCCACGCCCTGCACCTTGGCGATCACCGGGATCGGCAGCCGCTGCAAGCCCACCATGACCTTGGCGCACTGGCCGAACAGGGTTCGGTAGTAGTCCAGCGAAGGCTGGGCCCGCATCTCGCGCAGGTCGTGCCCGGCGCAGAAGGCCTTGCCCGACGCGGCCAGCACCAGCACCCGGGCGGTGTCGTCCTTGGCCAGGGCGTCGAGCTCGGTCTTCAGCGCCTCGAGCATGCCCTCTGACAGCGCATTGAAGGCCTGCGGTCGGTTCAGCGTGACGGTCACCACGCCACGCGCATCGGCGTGGCGCAGCAGCAGCGGGTCGTGTTCGGTCAGCATCGCGGTCTCCTGTTCTGTCGGGTCTGTCGGGTCGGGCGGGTCAAGTCTTCAGGGGCGCCGCGCCACGAATTCAATGGGCTCGTGCGGGGTCGTTCCCCCCTCGGTCTGCATCACGAAGCGGATCTCGCCACCGACCAAGCGGCCGCGGTAGCGGTGCGTGGTCTCGCCGCCATCCAACTCGCTGCTGCGGGTGACGAAGTCCATCCCCTCGGCGTCGACGCGCCCGTCCAGCACACCGCGCGCCACCCCCAGGAACGACGCGCTGCCGGACAGCCGGGCGCCGTCGGCGGCGAAATGAAACTGCTCCGTGTAGCGGGCATTGGGCCAGTCGTAGCTGACGACGGCCTGCCAGTCACCGTCGACCAGGGCGTGGGTGGACGGCCGGGCCAGCCACCAGGCCGCGGCAGACACGGCCACGGCGACGGCCGCGAGGGCACCCCACCGAGCGAGGAGCGGAACACGGCGACCAGCGGAGCGCAAGTCCGCCGCCGGGCCGGCCAGCGCGGCCACCAGCCGCGCCATGTCGGCATCGAAGCGGGCGTTGCTCAGCTCCAGCGCCTGGATGCCAGCCAGCGCGCGCAGGTCGTCGGGCAGATCTTCGGCAGCCGGCATGGCGGCGCCGTCCAGCAGCAGCGGGATCACCTTCAGGCCACCGGCCAGGCCGGCGGCGACCTCTTGCCGCACGAAGTCGTCGGCGTCGTGCAGGCGCGACACGGCGCCCTCGCGCGGCCCCGGCCAGCGCCGGCCGATCAGCACCAGCAGCACGTTGGCGTTGCCGACCGCGTGCCGGATGACCTCGGCAAAGCCCTGTCCGGCAGCGATGTCGTCCACGTCCATGAACACCCGCTCGGCCCCGAAGCGCTGCGCCAGCGCCGCCGCGATCGCTCGTGCGTAGCCGGCCGCGTCGTCGCGGCGGTAGCTGATGAAGACCTGGGGGGCGGGCATGGCGGGTAGGGCAGGCAACGGGCGCAGTCGCTGCCCCGCATGGTGCCACCACGCCGGCCGCTCGGGTACACTGCCCGCTTGCCAGGAGAGAGCCCCATCCGGGGCCGCCGAAGGCGCAGAGGCGGTACACGTCTCGAACGCTCAGGCAAAAGGACTGGCAAGCGCCTCGCGTCAGGATGCGTGGCGTTCCTCACTGGAGAGAGACGGGTAGCGGCTTTGTCGCCGGAGCCCGTCCACCGAAGGGGCAAGCGGTACCGCGCACACCAGCCGGCACCGTCAATCTCTCAGGTAAAGCGGACAGCGAGGGCAATTTCCGACCGTACCAGGTTCCTTGGATTGCCCTCGACACAGGATAGACGAACGATGTCCTCCGCCGCACCCGCCGCCGATCTGCTGCAGACCCCGCTGCACGCCCTTCACCTCGAACTAGGCGCCCGCATGGTGCCTTTTGCCGGCTACGCGATGCCGGTGCAATACCCCGCCGGCCTGATGGCCGAGCACAAGCAGTGCCGCGAAGCCGCCGCGCTGTTCGACGTTTCCCACATGGGCCAGCTGCGCCTGGTTGGCCCCGACGCCGCCGCCGCACTTGAAACCCTGGTGCCGGTGGACGTGATCGACCTCGCGCCGGGCAAGCAGCGCTACGCCTTCTTCACCAATGACCAGGGCGGCCTGCTCGACGACCTGATGATCACCCGCCCGCCGGTCGACGCGCTGGCGAATTTCGGTGACCTGTTCGTCGTCGTCAATGCCGGCTGCAAGGACGCCGACATCGCCCACCTGAAGGCCCGGATCGGCGCGCGCTGCGAGGTCCGCCCGCTGCCCGACCGCGCGCTGCTGGCGCTGCAGGGCCCGCAGGCCGCCCAGGCGCTGGCCCGGCTGAACCCGGGTGTGGCTGCCCTCACCTTCATGACCGGCGGCGCCTTCGCGCTGGCCGGTGCCGAGTGCTTCGTCACCCGCTCGGGCTACACCGGCGAAGACGGCTTCGAGATCTCGGTGCCCGAGGCCCAGGCCGTGGCGCTGGCGCGCGAGCTGCTCGCCCAGCCCGAGGTCAAGCCGGCCGGCCTGGGCGCACGCGACACGCTGCGCCTGGAAGGCGGCATGTGCCTGTACGGCCACGACATCGACACCACCACCACGCCGGTCGAGGCCGCGCTGACCTGGGCCATCCAGAAGGTGCGTCGCGCCGGCGGCGCCCGCGCCGGCGGCTACCCCGGGGCCGCGGTGATCGACGCCCAGCTGGCCGGTGGCGCCGCCCGCAAGCGCGTCGGCCTGGTCGGCCTGGAGCGCGCCCCGGTGCGCGAGGGCACGAAGCTGGTCGCCGCCGACGGCACCGCGCTGGGCCAGGTCACCAGCGGCACGCTGGGCCCGACCGTGAACCAGCCGGTGGCCATGGGCTACCTGCCCGCTTCGCACGCGGTGGTCGGCACCGAGGTCTTCGCCGAGGTCCGCGGCAAGCGGCTGCCGATGAAGGTGGCCGCCATGCCGTTCGCCCCGCACCGCTACCACCGCGGCTGAACGGCCCCTTTTCAGGGTCACTGGCCTTGACCGTTGCCGTGGCCTGAATCAACCTAGCCTTCCCTTTCTTCCGAACCCGAGGAGCCCTGCCCATGACGACCATGTTCACCGCCGATCACGAGTGGATCAACATCGAAGACCACGAGGCCGCGGTGGTCGGCATCACGCTGCATGCGCAGGATGCGCTGGGCGACGTGGTGTTCGTCGACCTGCCCGAGGTTGGCAAGACCTACGCCAAGGGCGACATCGCGGGCGTCGTCGAGTCGGTGAAGGCCGCGGCCGACATCTACATGCCGGTGGCCGGCGAAGTCGTCGAGGTCAACGAGGAACTGCGCGCCAACCCCGCGCTGGCCAACACCGACCCCATGGGCAACGGCTGGTTCTTCAAGGTCCACGTCACCAACATGGCCGACTTCGACCAGCTGATGGACCCGCCCGCCTACGACGCCCTGCTGAAGACGCTGTAACCCGATCTCCGTCCGCGCCATTGGCCGCCTGCGCGGCCAAACGGCGAATGTTTTCTCCGCCCTGCCCCGCGCCATGCTGATGCACGCCCACACCCCGCTCGACGCCCTCGAAAACCACGGCGAGTTTGTCGCCCGCCACATCGGCCCCGAAGGTGCCGACGAAGCGCACATGCTCAGCGTGATCGGCGCCGCCTCGCGCCAGGCCCTGATCGACGCGATCGTGCCCCGCTCGATCGCCCGCGCCCGGCCGATGGACCTGCCGCCGGCGGCCAGCGAGGCCGAGGCCCTCGCCGAGTTGCGCGCGGTGGCGGCGAAGAACCGGGTGCTCAAGAGCTTCATCGGCCAGGGCTACCACGGCACGCACACGCCCGGCGTCATCCTGCGCAACATCCTCGAGAACCCGGCCTGGTATACCGCCTACACGCCCTACCAGGCTGAGATCTCGCAAGGCCGCATGGAAGCCCTGGTCAACTTCCAGACCATGGTGGCCGAGCTGACCGGCATGGCGATCGCCAACGCCTCGATGCTGGACGAGGCCACCGCCGCCGCCGAGGCCATGACGCTGGCCAAGCGCAGCGTCAAGAGCAAGAGCAACACACTGATCGTGGCGGGCGACTGCCACCCGCAGACGATCGAGGTTGTCAAGACCCGCGCCGAGCCGTTGGGGCTAGAGGTGCTGGTCGGCATGGCGCCCCAGCTGATGGAGCAGCACGACTACTTCGCGGTGATCGCGCAGTACCCGGCCACCACCGGCCTGATCCACGACATGCGCGCCTTCGTCGAGGCCGCCCATGCCAAGCAGGCGGCCTTCATCGTGGCGGCCGACCTGCTGGCGCTCACCCTGCTCGCGCCCCCGGGGGAATGGGGTGCCGACATCGTGATCGGCAACACCCAGCGCTTCGGCGTGCCCATGGGCGGTGGCGGCCCGCACGCCGCCTTCATGGCCTGCCGCGACGAATTCAAGCGCTCGATGCCCGGCCGCCTGGTCGGCGTCAGCGTCGACAGCCATGGCGCACCGGCCTACCGCCTGGCGCTGCAGACCCGCGAGCAGCACATCCGCCGCGAAAAGGCCACGTCGAACATCTGCACGGCCCAGGTGCTGCTGGCCGTCATCGCCAGCATGTACGCGGTCTACCACGGCCCCGAGGGCCTGAAGCGCATCGCCACCCGCGTGGCCAGCTACACCGCCATCCTGGCCGAGGGGCTGACGAAGCTCGGCCACAAGCTGCTGAACCTGCACGCCTTCGACACGCTGACCATCGAGACCGGCGAGCGCACCGACGAGATCGTCGCCCGCGCGCTGGCCGCCGGCGCCAACCTGCGCAAGCTGTCGCCGCGCCACATCGGCATCTCGCTCGACGAGACCACGACGCGCGCCGACATCCCCGCGTTGTGGGGCTGGTTCGCCAGCCCCGGCCAGGCGCTGCCCAGCATCGACGACTTCGCCCAAGGCATCGCCCTGCGCCTGCCCGAGGGCCTGCGCCGCACCAGTGCCTTCCTGACGCACCCGGTGTTCAACACCCACCACAGCGAGACCGAGATGCTGCGCTACCTGCGCCGCCTGTCGGACAAGGACCTGGCGCTGGACCGCAGCATGATCCCGCTGGGCTCGTGCACCATGAAGCTGAACGCGACCAGCGAGATGATCCCCATCACCTGGCCCGAGTTCGCCCAGGTGCACCCCTTCGCGCCGGCCGACCAGCTGGCCGGCTACACGCTGCTGAACGAGCAACTCACCGGCTGGCTCTGCCAGGCCACGGGCTATGCCGGCATCAGCCTGCAGCCGAACGCCGGCTCGCAAGGGGAATACGCCGGGCTGCTGGCGATCCGTGGCTGGCACCAGTCGCGTGGCGATGGCCACCGCAAGGTCTGCCTGATCCCCGAGTCGGCGCATGGCACCAACCCCGCCTCGGCCCAGATGGTGGGCATGCAGGTGCTGGTCGTGAAGTGCGACGCCAATGGCAGCGTCGACCTGGACGACCTGAAGGCCAAGTGCGAGCAGCACAAGGACGATCTCGCCTGCATCATGATCACCTACCCCTCCACCTACGGCGTGTTCGAGCCGCGGGTGAAGGAGCTCTGCGCGATGGTCCACCAGTACGGTGGCCGGGTGTACGTGGACGGCGCCAACATGAACGCGCTGGTCGGCATCGCCGCGCCGGGCCAGTTCGGCGGCGACGTGAGCCACCTGAACCTGCACAAGACCTTCTGCATTCCGCACGGCGGCGGCGGCCCGGGTGTCGGCCCGGTCTGCGTGGTCGAAGACCTCGTCCCCTTCCTGCCTGGCCACGCCACCGCGGGCCAGGTTCGCGCCGGCGGTGTCGGCGCCGTGTCGGCCGCCCCGCTGGGCAACGCCGCGGTGCTGCCGATCAGCTGGATGTACGTCCGCATGATGGGCGCCGACGGCCTGAAGCAGGCCACCGAGGTCGCGATCCTCAGCGCGAATTACGTGGCAGCGCGGCTGTCCGGCCACTACGACATCCACTTCAGCGGCGGCATTGCCGGTGTGAAGGGCGGCGGCGTGGCGCACGAGTGCATCCTGGACCTGCGGCCGCTGAAGGAGACCTCGGGCATCAGCGCCGAGGACGTCGCCAAGCGCCTGATCGACTACGGCTTCCATGCGCCGACGCTCAGCTTCCCGGTGGCGGGCACGCTGATGGTCGAACCCACCGAGAGCGAGCCGCTGGTCGAGCTGGACCGTTTCTGCGACGCGATGGTCGCCATCCGCGAAGAGATCCGCAAGGTCGAAAGCGGCGCCTGGCCCAGGGACGACAACCCGCTGAAGAACGCGCCGCACACCTCGCAGAGCCTGCTCAAGGCCGACTGGCCGCACGCCTACACGCGTGAAGAGGCCGCCTTCCCGGTGGCCGAGCTGCGCCATGGCAAGTACTGGTCGCCGGTGGGCCGGGTGGACAACGTCTACGGCGACCGCAACCTGTTCTGCTCCTGCGTGCCCATGTCCGCGTTTGCAGACGCCGAATAGATAGCCCATGGCCGTCTCCGTCTTCGACCTTTTCAAGATCGGCATCGGGCCGAGCAGCTCGCACACCGTGGGCCCGATGCGGGCGGCGCGGCTGTTCGTGGCTCGGCTGCGCGGCGAGGGCCTGCTGCCGAAGACGGTGCGCGTGCGCTGCTGGCTCTATGGCTCGCTGGGCGCCACCGGCAAAGGGCACGGCACCGACAAGGCCGTGCTGCTGGGCCTGGCCGGTCACGAGCCCGACACGGTCGACGTAGACGCCGTGCCGGCGCTGATGGACGGCATCCGCACGAGCAAGCGCCTGGCGCTTCTGGGCGAGCATGCGGTGGCCTTCGACGAGGCGGAAGACCTGGTCTTCCGCCGCCGCGAGACCCTGCCCTTCCATGCCAACGGCATGCGGCTGGTCGCTTACGACGCCGAAGGCAACGAGCTCGAGAACCGCACCTACTATTCGGTGGGCGGCGGCTTCGTGGTCAGCGACGAGGTGGCGGCCGACGGCTCGAAGCAGAAGGTCATCGCCCCGGACGCGACCGTGCTGCCGCTGCCTTTCCGCTCGGGCACCGAGCTGCTCGAGGTCTGCGCCGCCCGCAAGCTGACCATCGCGCAGGTCATGCGCACCAACGAGCGCCACTGGCGCACGGACGCCGAGATCGACGCCGGCCTGCTGCGCATCTGGCGCGCCATGCAGGACTGCGTGGCCCGCGGCCTGCGCACCGACGGCATCCTGCCCGGCGGCTTCAAGGTCAAGCGCCGCGCTGCCCAGCTCTACCGCGACCTCACGGCCAACCCCGAAGCGGCGCTGCGCGACCCGCTGCAGGTGATGGACTGGGTCAACCTCTACGCGCTGGCCGTCAACGAAGAGAACGCCGCTGGCGGCCGGGTCGTCACCGCCCCCACCAACGGCGCCGCCGGCATCGTGCCTGCCGTGCTGCACTACTACCACCGCTTCGTGCACGGCGCCACCGACACCGGGGTGATGGACTTCCTGCTCACCGCCGCGGCGATCGGCATCCTCTACAAGGAAAACGCCAGCATCTCCGGCGCCGAGGTCGGCTGCCAGGGCGAGGTGGGTGTGGCCTGCTCGATGGCGGCCGGCGCGCTGGCCGCCGTGATGGGTGGCAACCCGGCCCAGGTCGAGAACGCCGCCGAGATTGGCATGGAACACCACCTGGGCCTGACCTGCGACCCAGTGGGCGGGCTGGTGCAGATCCCCTGCATCGAGCGCAACGCGATCGCCTCGGTGAAAGCCATCAACGCCGCCCGCATGGCGCTGCACGGCGACGGCACCCACCACGTCAGCCTGGACCAGGTCATCAAGACCATGCGCGAGACCGGCGCCGACATGCAGACCAAGTACAAGGAAACCGCCCGCGGCGGCCTGGCGGTCAATATCGTCGAGTGCTGAGTTCTGCCGGCACTGCCTGGCCCAGGCAGGCGCGGATCTCGCCGAGCAGGCTGGCCGAGTCGATCGGCCGGCGCAGGAAGCGGCAGGCCCCCAGCTCGATGCTGCGGCGGCGCGCCTCTTCGGTCCAGTGGGTGGCGGTGAGGAAGATGAAGGGCACCTGGCGCAGGGCGGCATCGGCCTTCACGTCGGCGATGAAATCGAAGCCAGTGCCTTCGCGCGTGCCGATGTCGCTGATGATCAGGTCAGGCCGGCGCTGCCGCGCCAGGCCCAGGGCGGCCTGCGGCGTCTCGGCGGTCACCACGGCATAACCCAGCGGCTCCAGCAGGCCACGCTTGAGGGCCAGGTTGTAGGGGCTGTCGTCCAGCACCAGGATCAGCCGCCCGGAACCCGAAGCCTTGGGCGCGGGCGTCGCCGGCTCCACGCTGGGCCCCGCGGCCGGACTGCCGGGCGCCACCTGCTCGCTCAGCCGCGGCACCAAGCTCAGCAAGGCGGCGATGAAACTGGCCGGCTCGATCGGCTTGGGCAGGTAGGCATCGAAGCCGGCGGCGATGATGCGTTCCTTGTCGCCCACCATCGCCAACGCCGTGATGGCCACCAACGGCACCACGGCAAAGCGCGGGTCCGCCTTGGCATGGCGGGCGAATTCGAAGCCGTCCATCACTGGCATCTGGATATCGCACAGGATCGCATCGAAGTGCGTGCCGGCGGCCAGTGCCGCCAGGCCCTTGGCGCCGTCTTCGGCCGACTCCACGTCGAAGCCCGACGCGTTCAGCAGGTAGCTCACCAAGGCGAGGTTGATCGCGTTGTCGTCGATGACCAGCAGGCAAGCCCGGCTCATGGCTCATTCGCCGCGGCGCCCGCCACGGGCAGGCTCAACCAGAATCGGCTGCCGACACCCGGCTCGCTTTGCAGCTCGATGCGGCTGCCGTGCAACTCGGCCAGCTTGCGGCACAGGTACAGGCCCAGGCCCGTGCCCTCGACGCGGGCGCGCTGGCTCGCCCCGCCCACCTGCACGAAGGCCTGGAACAGCTGGGCCTGCTCGGCCTCGGTCAGGCCAACACCGGAATCGGCCACGCCCAGCCACACGCTCGTGCCGTCGGCCGTGGCCACGCGCTCGGCGAACATGCGCACCCAGCCGCGCTCGCTGAACTTGATCGCATTGCCGGCCAGGTTCAGCAGGATCTGCCGCAACGCGCGACGGTCGGCCCGCACCAGGGTGACACCGGGCGGCATCTCGACCTGCAACTCCAGCCCCTTGGCGCTGGCACTCGGGCGCAGCGAGGTGGCCACCTCGTCGACCAACTCGCCGCAGTCGACATCGACCATGTCCACCCGCACGTTGCCGGACTCGATCTTGGCCAGGTCCAGCAGGTCGTTGATCAGCGACAGCAGGTGCTTGCCGCTGGACTCGACCATGCCCAGCTGTTTCTCCTGGTCGGCCGTCAGCGGGCCGGGCAGGCGCATCAGCAGGATGCCGGTGAAGCCGATGATGGCGTTCAGCGGCGTGCGCAGCTCGTGGCTCATCGTGGCCAGGAAGCGGTCCTTCGCCCGGTTGGCGCGCTCGAGCTCGACGTTCTTTTCCTCCAGCGCCCGCTCGACGCGGCGGCGCTCGCTGATGTCGCGGATCGCGCTCATGCCGAACAGGCCCACGTCGGTGCGCAGCGGGCTCAGGCTGATCTCGACTGGGAACTCCTCGCCGTTCTTGCGCAGGCCGTACAGCTCCAGGCCCGGCCCCATCGGCCGGGTGTGGGGGCGTGCCATGTAGCGCTCTCGGTGCTGGCCGTGCGTGGCGCGAAAGCGCTCGGGCAGCAGCAGATTCAGGGCCTCGCCGACCAGGTCGCGCTGGCGGTGGCCGAACATGGTCTCGGCCTGGCGGTTGATCAGCACCACGCGGCCGATGCCGTTGACGACCACGATCGCGTCAGGCACCGAGTCGAGCAGCTCGCGGTAGCGCAGGTCGAGCACACGCGCGTCGCGCCGGGTCTTGGGCTGGGTCACGTCCGCCAGGTTGTAGAGCTCGCCCAGCGGCTCGCCGGCGTTGCTGGCCAGCCGCCGCGACGCGGCGTTCACGTAAAGCAGGGCGCCGTCTGCACAGCGTGCCACGGCGTCGTAGGCCACGGTGGCGCCGTCGAGCATCGCGGCCTGCGACAGCTCCTGCCGGTGCTCGGCGTCGGGCAGCAACAGCCAGTCGTGCAGGCGGCGGCCCATCGCATCCTCGCGACGATGGCCGAACATGCGTTCCGCCGTCCGGTTCCAGAACCGGATCACACCGTCGTGGCCCACGAGCACGACGCCGTCGGGCGAGTCTTCCGCGATGCTCTCGAAGAGCGCGGTGTGGTTCATCCTTGTCATCCGTCCCTTGGTGCCTGGCTCCAAGGCCGGCCTGCCATGGCCCATTCTTGCGCCGCGGCCGACCTGGCGGCGCTTGACCCATATCAAGTTGTGGTCATCATCCATGACCGTGATGAGGGCCGATTTACCTGCGTACGCGCGTGGCCGTGACGCCTAGAATTCAACGCCACTAGACAGCTGAACCAAGCGAGCCATGCCCCATTCAGACGCCCCGCTGCCCGCCTCGATCGCCCTGGTCGACGACGATGTCGAGTACACGGAATTCCTCGCGCAACACCTGCGTGAGCTGGGAGTGCAGGTGCACCGTTTCGCCGACAGCGACGAGCTGCTCGCCGACACCGCGCCCTTCAGCTACGGCTTCTACCTGGTCGACCTGATGCTGCCCGGCATCGACGGCGTCGAGTTGATCCGCGTGCTGCGCCGTCGCACCCATGCCGGCGTGCTGGTGGTGTCGGGCCGAGTCGCCGACGACGTCTTCCCGTCCGTCGTCGATGCTGGCGCCGACATGCACCTGGCCAAGCCAGTCACATTTGAGCAGGTGGTGGTTGCCATCCGCGCCGTGCACCGCCGGGTCATCGCCACCGAGTCCGGCTCGAAGGAGTGGGTGCTCGACAGGCACGCCGGCCAGCTCGTCGCGCCGGACGGCGTGCGGGTCGACCTGAGCGAGGGCGACCTCGTGGTGATGGAATGCTTCGTCGAGGCCCAGGGCCAGACGGTGACCCGCGAGTCGCTGTGCCGCCGGCTCGGTCGCCCGGTGACCGACGAGCCCGACAACACCCTCAGCGCCACGCTGTACCGGCTGCGCCGCCGCATCGAGCGCGCCACGCCGGTGGTGGTGCCGATGCAGTCTCAATCGCGCGTGGGCTACGTCTTCCGCGCGCCGTTGCGCGAGGCCTGAGGCCCGGCGCGGCTCACTCCGCCGCGGGCAGCCAGAGCCGGAACACGCTGCCCACGCCGCCGTCATTGGGCCGCCAGCTGGCCTGGCCGCCGTGGCGCCGCATGATCTGGTGCACCACGTACAGGCCCAGGCCGTGGCCGGGCAGGCCATGACCGCCGCGCGCCCCGCGCTCGAACAGCCGCGGCGCCAATGCCGTGTCGACGCCCGGGCCGCGGTCGGCCACCTCGAAGAGCAGGCCCAGCGGCTCGTCGCTGTCGCTCACGCGCAGCGTCACCGGCGCATCGGCCGGCGAGTAGGTCAAGGCGTTGGCCAGCAGGTTGCGCAAGGCCAGGCGCATCAGGCCAATGTCCATGGGCGCGGTGCGCGCATGAGTCGACTGTTCTTCGTGCACGCGTGACCGCTGCACCGGGCCCAGGTCGCCCAGGCTCAGCTCGACCAGCATGTTGACGTCGGCATCGCGCAGCGACAGCGGCTGCTGGCTGGCCAGCATGGTCGTGGCGGCCAGGGTGTTGTCGATCGAGCCGATGATGTGGCCGATCACCGATTGCGCACGTTGCACACGCTGCGACGCCTCGCCCCTGTCCTGCAAGGCCTCGGCGTGCATGGCGGCGCTGGCGGCCTGCAGGGCGGCCGACGCGTTGTTCAGCGGCTGCCTCACCTCGTGGGCCAGAACGCGGACGAACTCGTCGCGCTCGGCCAGGCGCTCGCGCAGCGCCGTGGTCTGCGCCTCGGCGGCGGCACGCTGGGTCTGCTCCATCGCCAGGGCCCGGGCCTGTGCTTCGCGCCGGGTCTGGGTCGCCTCGAGCGCCAGGCCGACGTAGCCCACATTGCCGAAGATCCCCGCCAGCAGGCCGCCTGCGAGCACCAGGATCAGGTCGATCGTGGGCGTGAAGATCGGTGCGCGCCACAGGCCGGCCGCGGCCGTCCCCAGGCGCACCAGCAGGGTGACGGCGAGGAACGCATAGGAGCCGCTGATGAGCGTTGCGGCGCGGCTGTGGCTGTCTCGCCCCAGGCGATGCGCCACCCAGGCCACCCAGGCACAGCCGGCCGTCAGCAGCAGCACGTTGGCCGGCCGCCGCACCGCCTCGCCCCAGGCCGCGGCCAGCAGGGACAGGCCGACCGCCACCACCGTCGCCACGGCCACCTGGCGCCACAGGCTGGCGCGCCGGCGCTCGATGTCCAGCGCCACCACGCGCAGCCCCAGGCCCAGCAGGCCCAGGGCGTTGGGCAGCAGCACGCTGATCGCGTCCGGCACCGCACCGCGCAGCGAAAACAGCAGGTAGGTCGAACCCAGCACCACGCCGCCGCCGCACCACAGGCCCGTGCTGGCGCTGTCGTGGTGGCGCCGCAGGATCATCCAGACCAGGCCGGACATCAGCAGATACACCACCCCCAGCAGGAAGAAGGCGGTGCGGGGTTCCAGCGGGACGAGAGGCATCGGCAACGACGGCGGTGCGGCAGGACGCGGTGCGGCGCATTGTGCGGCAGCGGCGCGGCCGCGTCTCAGCCGGGTGCGTTCCAGGGCCAGGTCAAAGCGCCGCGCAGGGGCCTGGTGCAGCGCGGCCCCATGCCCTGCCAATGCGCCGCCACCACCGTGGCATGGCGCGCCTCATTGAGCACCACCAGCGCGATCGAGCTGTCGACGTTCTGGAAGGCGACCGACTGGATCGGGCCGTTCGCCGCTGTCGAACCGAAGCGGTCGCTGACGAGTGCCCACAGGACTGGCACCCCAGCCCGCCAGTGCGGCCGGCTCACGACCGCACGGCCGCGCACTCGGCAGCGATGAACTGGGCCTGGGTGGGCATCACCGCCACGCACTTGCGGATCACGCCGGCCACGTTGTCCAGGAACTCGTTGACCTCGGCGGCCGGGTACAGGTCGGCGTAGGGGTGGTAGCCCTGGGGCTCGATGCGCTGCCCTTGCATCACCTGCAGCCAGCTCAGCTCGGCGAAGAGCTCGTTGCCGTCGCGGAAGATGCGCCCGTTCGAGCGGTACAGGTCGATCCTGCGCTGAAGCGTGTCCGGCACGCTCATGTGACGCACGTAGCGCCAGAACGGCGTGTCCTCGCGCTCGGTGGCGTGGTAGTGCAGGATGATGAAGTCGCGGATCCGCTCGTACTCGGTCTGCGTCATCGCGTTGTATTCGGCGATGTCGGCCGCGTCGAAGCCCGCATGCGGGAAGAAGGTCGCGATCCGCGCGATTGCGGTCTGGATCAGGTGGATGCTCGTCGACTCCAGCGGCTCCAGGAAGCCGCTGGCCAGGCCGATGGCCACGCAGTTGCCGATCCACGACCGCTTGCGCCGCCCGGTCACGTAGCGGATCACGCGCGGCTCGGCCAGCGCCTCGCCGTCCAGGTGGCGCATCAGCAGCGCCGTGGCCTCGTCCTCGCTGGTGAACTGGCTCGAGAAGACGTGGCCGTTGCCGATGCGGTGCTGCAGCGGGATGCGCCATTGCCAACCGGCGTCGCGGGCCGTGGAGCGCGTGATGGGCAGCAACGGTTGCACCGAGGCACAGGGCACGGCCACCGCCCGGTCGCAGGGCAGCCAGTGCCGCCAGTCCTCGTAGCCCGCATGCAGGGTCTGCTCGATGAGCAGGCCGCGAATGCCCGAGCAGTCGATGAAGAAGTCACCTTCGACCCGCTCGCCGCTTTCCAGCACCACGGCGCGAATGTGCCCGTCCGGCTCGCGCTGCTCGACGCGGACGATCTTGCCCTCGGTGCGTTGCACGCCGCGCTCTTCGGCGTAGCGGCGCAGGAATTTGGCGTACAGGCTGGCGTCGAAGTGGAAGGCGTAGGCGATCTCGGCCAGCGGCGAGCCGGCCATGTCGGCACGGGCGCGCATGAACTTGGCTTCCAGCGGCGCGACGGTGTTGATCGAGTAGGCGTCCAGGCTCGGCAGCGCGCGCTCCTTGCGCATGCGCAGCCAGTAGTGGTGGAACGGCACGCCACGCCACTCACGGCCGATGGTGCCGAAGCCGTGGATGTAGCGGTCGCCCGCCGCGCCCCAGTTCACGAACTCGATGCCGAGCTTGAAGCTGCCCTGGGTGGCGCGGACGAACTCGTTCTCGTCGATCCCCAGGGCCTCGTTGAAGAGCTTGATGTGGGGGATCGTGGCTTCGCCGACGCCGATGATGCCGATCTCGTCCGATTCGACGAGGCGGATCCGGTACTGACCGGCCAGCATCTTGGAGAAGGCGGCGGCGGTCATCCAACCGGCGGTGCCGCCGCCGATGACGACGATGTCGCGAACAGGGGTGGGTTTCATGGTGTCGATTCTTCCAGGGCGGCCGTGGGCGTCAGAGCCTGTGGCCTTCGGCCGTGTCGAACAGCGAAAGGCGCGTGGGGTCGATGTCGAAGCGCACGGCCTGTTCAGCGGCCGCCGCCCAGACCAGCGTCGCGGCGCCCATCGTTCGCAGGCGTCTCGCGAATGCCTTCATCGATCGGTCATCCCTTGCTCAGCCGCCCAGGAAGCCGCGGTACCACTGGCCGCTGGCCTTGAGGGTGCGCTGCTGCGTCTGGTAGTCCACATAGGTGAGGCCGAAGCGGCGGGCGTAGCCTTCGGCCCATTCGAAGTTGTCCAGCAGGCTCCAGGCGAAATAGCCTTCAAGCGGCACACCCACCGCCAGGGCGCGGCGCGTGGCGTCCAGGTGGCGGACGAGGTAACTGCGGCGCTGTTCGTCGTTCACCCGCCCGTCAGGGCCGACCACGTCGTCATAGGTCGAGCCGTTCTCGGTCAGGAAGACCCGCCCGGGCTGCCAGTCGCGCTGCACGCGCATGAGCAGGTCCACCATGCCCTGGGGTGACACGGGCCAGCCGAAGCCTGTGCACTCCACGCCCGGCTGCTCCACCACGCGGGTGGCCATGGCGCCCTCGCCTGGCGCGTCGGCCACGCACTCCGGGAAGTAGTAGTTGACGCCCAGGAAGTCGGTCGGCGTGGCCATGGCTTCGAGGTCGCCCGCCTCCATGCGCGGCGCCAGCGGGCCCAGTTGCGCCAGCACGTCGGCCGGGTAGCCGCGCCCGTAGAGCGGGTCGAGGAACCAACGGTTGCGCAGCCCGTCGTGCCGCATGGCGGCCGCCGTGTCCGCCGCCGAGCCGGTGGCCGCTTCGATGGGGTGCAGGCTCAGCGTGATGCCCACCTGCGCCGCCGGCACGTTGGCGCGGATCACCGGCACCGCCAGGCCGTGCGAGAGCAGCAGGTGGTGGCACACCTGCAAGGCACCGCTGAAGTTGCGGATACCGGGGGCGTGGACCCCTTCGTGGTGGCCGAGGAAGGCCGTGCACCAGGGTTCGTTGTGGGTGATCCAGTGCTTAACGCGGTCGCCCAGCCGCCGTGGCTGTCTTGCAGGACCTGCGGCAGATCCCAGTGGTAGAGGGTGGCCCAGGGCTCCAGGCCACGGGCCAGCATGCCGTCGACCAGCCGGTCGTAGAAGGCCAGGCCGACCTCGTTGGCGCGCAGGCCGCGCCCCCGAGG
>JBGAGZ010000012.1:0-97458 GCA_044226465.1 Burkholderiaceae bacterium
CGCCGCAGATGCGGCCCTCGGCATCGAAGGCCACCAGCCGGCTGTAGACGGTGTACAGGCCGTTGATGTGGTTCAGCAGCGCGTTCAGGGCCGCGCCCTGCGCCGCGGCCTGGCCGCTGGCCAGCGTCTCGCGCAGCAGTGGCGACAAGGCCCACCAGCGGCAGTCGTTGGCGCGCTCGTAGAGGTTGCGGTCCAGGATGTCGATGGCCAAGCGTGCCATGTCGCGGGCGCGCTGTCGGCCGCGGGCCAGTGCGGTGGCGCCGATCTCGCCGATGGCCTGGTTGACGCGGGTCTGGGTGCGCACGCCGGCGGCGCTGACCTGGCGCAGCACCGCCGTCAGACGCAGGCGGTCGCCGGTCTGCGCGCGCGCCATCAGGCGGCCGTTCCAGACCACGCGGCGCAGCTCGCGGTTGATCGCGTCGGCATCGTCGCGGATCGCGGCCAGCCGGCCCTGGCTGACGGCTCCATCGGCCTCGTCGGCCGTCGGGTTGCCGGCGTCGCGGCGGCCGCTGAACGCGGTCAGCAGCGACACCATGGCCACGGCCTGCCAGCCCGCCGGGCCGGGGTAGCCCTGGTAGGCGGTGCCGGCGCAGTGCAGGCCGAGGTATTCGCGGCCGGCGAACTGGGTCAGCTGCATGCCAGGCTCGTTCGATGCGGCGAGCACCATGCGCGCACCGAGTGGCACGTGGGCCGCGTCGCTGCTGGCGATGACGCGCTGCTGCGCATCGACCAGCATCAGCGCGATCTGGGGCCGCTCGCCGGCCACGTCGGCAAAGATGCGGGTCATCTCGTCTTCGAAGCGGAAGCGCAACACCAGCACACCCGCGATCTGGCCGTCTGGGCCGAGCACGCGGTGGGCATAGAGCAGCGCCGCCGGCTGGCCCGGCGCGGCCAGGTCGCTGGCGCCGAAGCGCTCGCAGAAGCCGGCGGCCGACAGGGCCTGCGCGATCAGGGGCTCGCGGCTGGCGTGCATGGGCGGCTCGCCGCCGGCTTCGTCCAGGCGCGCCAGCAGCGTGCCGTCGGGTGCGATCAGCAGCACGTCGTCGTAGACGCTGTATTTGCGCTGGTAGTCGGTCAGGCGCTGGCGCATGGCGGCGCGGTCGGCCGCCTGGGTGTCGGCGTCGGCCGCGCAGAAGGCACGCACCGCCTCGTCGACCGCGAGGAAACCGACGTCGGCCGTGCGCTCGTAGAGGTTGCGCACTAGGATGTCGATCGCGCACTGGGCCTTGGCCGACAGCTCGTCGGCCAGCTCGGCCTGGGTCTCGTCCGCCATCTGCTCGGTCAGCCGCTGGTGCAGGGTGTCGAAGCGCTCGCGCGTGCCGATCAGCGTAGGCAGGATGGCCGCCGCTTCGGCAGGGCAGCTGATGGCGGCGCTCGACTCGATCAGGCGCCAGACGACGCCGAGGTCGTGCAGGTCGCGCTCGGCCACCAGCACTCGGCGCATGTGCGCCACCAGGTCCTCAGGGCAGCTCAAGGTTCCCTCCTCGTGGAAACGGTTGCTTCCGGACAGTCTATGAAGCCGGTTGCACAGCCGAAGCCGCCATATGAGGGCGATAGGGCGGCCAACTCCGGTCTTCCTGCGCCCGACGGCGGGCCCCGGTTACCCCTGGTCGCGCCTTGGCAACGTTGGCGCAGGGTGGCCTGCGTATCATCGCCAAGCCCCCGAACCCCGCCTGATTGGAGTCGCCCCCATGCCCCACCCCTCCCTGCGCCCGTTGCGCCTTCTGCTGACCGCCCTGCTCGCTGCGGCCACCTGGCCGGCCCTGGCTTCCAGCTCGGCAGCGTCGTCGGCCGCGGAAGGCTCGTCGGCCTCGATCGGCAGCGTGTCCGACTCGTTCAAATCGTCCAGCAACAGCTCGACCACCAAGACCGCGCAGGGCGACTACCGCGTCACCGACGTGGCCGCCGCGGACGACAAGCCCGGCATGGTGCGGCTGACGCTGGCCCCGGAAGGCGGTGACATGCAGCGAGAGCCCCTGCAGCTGACCCTGCCGCAAGCCGCGCTCGAGCGCGGCCGGCTGGCCCGCGGCGAGCTGGTGACCGCCCAGCCGCGCGCCTATGGCGTGGCCTTCGCACGGCAGGACGAGCCGCAGCAGGCCTTCTTCCTGGTGCTGGAAGACGCCTGGTACCGCGAGCTGCCGGCGCACCCCGTCGTGTTGTGACCTGGCTGCGGCGCGCGGTGCTGGCCGCGCTCTGCACCCTCGCGGCGGCCACGGGCCACGCCCAATCGGGCGGCGCCAGTGGCAGCGGCGACAGCAGCCGCTTTTGCGACGCGCCGCCCACCCTCAGCGTCGCCCAGCAGGACAAGCTGCTGCGCTTCGCCGCCGCGATCAAGGACGAGCTCGACCGCAGCGGCGAGCCGGTCGCCCTGGTCGCCCGCACCGGGCTGGACCTGGACCGCTTCGGCATCCACTACACCCATGCCGGCATCAGCCTGCGCGACAGCCCCGAGCTGCCCTGGGCCGTGCGCCAGCTGTATTTCGCCTGCGACGAAGGCCGGCCGCGCATCTTCGACCAGGGGGTGACCGGCTTCGCGCTCGGCACCTACGACCCGGCCCGCGGCCACGTCGCGATGGTGTTCCTGCCGCCGGCCGAGGCCAGCATGCTGGCCCAGGCCGCGCTGGACAAGCGCCGTGCGCTGAGCCTGCTGGGCGGCACCTACAGCGCCAACGCCTACCCCTTCAGCCTGCGCTACCAGAACTGCAACCAGTGGGTGGCCGAGATGCTGGCCGGCGCCTGGAGCCGGCCCGAGGGTGGCGGCGAGGGCGACGCGGCCCGGTCCACCGCCCAGGCCTGGCTGCGCGACGCCGGCTACGACCCGGGCACGGTCACCCTCGGCGGCCGGCCGTGGCTGTGGCTGGCGGCGCTGATCCCCTGGCTGCACAACGACGACCATCCCGCCGAATGGCTGGACCAGGCCACCTACCGGGTCAGCCTGCCGAGCTCGATCGAGGCCTTCGTGCACGCGCGCCTGCCGCAGGCACGCCGGGTGGAGGTGTGCCACACCGAGCGCGAGATCGTGGTGCGCCAGGGCTGGGCGCCGCTGCCGGCCAGCTGCGAGGCCGGGCCGGGCGACCGGGTGATCCCGCTGGACGAGCGGCCCACACCCGCAGCGGCGGGCTGACCACTCGGCCCGTTTCGTCGGCGGATCCGGCCCGTCCGTCGCCCGCCCGCCGCATTCGGTCGCAGCGCGGGGGCCATCCGTCGCAACCCCCTCCCCGGGCGGGCTCGCGTGCGGCTATCGTCGAGCCCGCCTTGGGCGTCGCCACGAGCGGCGCCAGCCCGGCCCTGAACCTTCATCCCCGCACCGCGCCGGCCGGTGCCCGCCCTGACCACGAAAGCCCCGCCTTGAAAAAGACCTCGCTGCTCAAACTGTCCGCCATCACCATGCTCATCCAGATCGCCACCGCCAGCATGGCCGCCACGCCGACGGCCGGCCTGGACCTGCCTGGCTTCGACACCACGGTGCGCACCCAGGACGACCTGTTCCGCGCCGTCAACGGCGGCTGGCTGAAGGCCACCGAGATCCCGGCCGACAAGCCCGAGTACGGCACCTTCATCCAGCTGCGCGACCTGTCGGACCAGCGCGTGCGCAGCATCGTCGACGGCCTGGCCGGCAAGAAGCTGGCCCCGGGCGGCGTGGACCAGAAGGTGGGCGCCTTCTACGCCAGCTACCTGAACACCGACGCCATCGACAAGGCCGGCTTCGCCCCGGCCAAGCCGATGCTGGCCGAGATCGACAAGATCATGACCGCCAAGGACCTGGCCCGCTGGATGGGCGAGGCGCAAGGCCGCATCGAGACGCCGGTGCAGCTGTGGGTGATGGCCGACTTCAAGAACCCGACCATGAACCAGGCCCTGACCTGGCAGGGCGGCCTGGGCCTGCCGGACCGCGACTACTATCTGAAGAAGGACGACGAGCGCCTGGCCAAGGCCCGCGCCGCCTACGAAACCTACCTGACCACGCTGGCCACGCTGGCCGGCATGAAGGACCCGGCCGCCACCGCCCAGCGCGTGATGGCCATCGAGCAGCGCATCGCCGAGGCGCACTGGGAGAAGGTCGAGAACCGCAACCCGGTGAAGATCTACAACCCGATGACCGTGGCCGAGCTGGAGAAGGCCGCGCCGGGCGTGGACTGGCGAACCTTCCTGCAGGCCGCGAGCCTGGGGCAGGTCGAGAAGCTGTCCGTCTCTCAGCCCAGCGAAGTGACGGCCGCCGCCAAGCTCTTCGCCGAGGTACCGCTGGCCGACTGGAAGCTGTACTTCAAGCTGCACTCGCTGGACAACGCCGCGCCGGTGCTGCCCAAGGCCTTCCGCGACGCGCGCTTCGCCTTCCGCGGCACCGCGTTGACCGGCGCCAAGGAGCAGAAGCCGCGCTGGCAGCAAGCCATCACCGAGCTCAACGGCGCGCTGGGCGAGGCCGTGGGCCAGCTCTACGTGGCGCAGTACTTCCCGCCCGAGTACAAGGCCCGCATGCAGGCGCTGGTGGGTAACCTGCTGGCCACCTACAAGGAGTCGATCGACGGCCTGACCTGGATGACCCCCGCCACCAAGGCGCAGGCCCAGGACAAGCTGGCCAAGTACATGACCAAGATCGGCTACCCCGACCAGTGGCGTGACTACGGCAAGCTCGAGGTGCGCGCCGGCGACCCGCTGGGCAACAGCCTGCGCTCGGCCCGCTTCGAGTGGAACCGCATCGCCGTGCGGGCCGGCAAGCCGGTGGACCGCGCGGAGTGGGGCATGACGCCGCAGACCGTCAACGCCTACTACAACCCCAGCCTGAACGAGATCGTGTTCCCGGCCGCCATCCTGCAGCCGCCGTTCTTCGACATGGCCGCCGACGACGCCACCAACTACGGCGCCATCGGTGCCGTGATCGGCCACGAGATCAGCCACGGCTTCGACGACCAGGGCAGCCAGTTCGACGGCGACGGCGTGCTGCGCAACTGGTGGACCGACGACGACCGCAAGGCCTTCGAGGCGGTGGGCGCCAAGCTGGTCGCCCAGTACGAGGGCTACGAGCCGCTGCCCGGCAAGCACCTGAACGGCAAGCTGACGCTGGGCGAGAACATCGCCGACCTGTCGGGCCTGCAGATCGCCTACAAGGCCTATGTCCGCTCGCTCAAGGGTCAGCCGGCGCCGGTGATCGGCGGTTACAGCGGCGCACAGCGCTTCTTCCTGGGCTGGTCGCAGGCCTGGCGCGAGAAGACCCGCGAAGAGCGCGCACTGCAACTGCTGACGATCGATCCGCACTCGCCGCCGGAATTCCGCGCCAACGGCGCGGCGGTGAACCACGACGGCTTCCATGAAGCCTTCGGCACCAAGCCGGGCGACAAGATGTTCAAGGCCGCGGACGAGCGCATCCGCATCTGGTGAGTCAGCCCGGCGAGCCCGCCAGGGCCAGCCGCACCATCCGGGCCAGGTCGGCCCGGTGGTAGGGCTTCGAGAGCAACGGCCCTTCGGGGCCGTTGTCGTTGGGAGCCCCGAAGGCCTCCTCGTTGTAGCCGGAAGTGAACAGCACCGGCAGGCCGGGCCGCTTCGCCCGCATGGCCGCCGCGAGCTCGGGCCCCGACATGCCAGGCATGACGATGTCCGTGAACAGCAGGTCGATCGCTTCGCCGGCGTCGACGAAAGCCAGCGCGCTGGCGGCACCGTCGGCCTCGAGCACGCGGTAGCCCAGGCGCTGCAGTTCGCTACAGGCATAACGGCGCACCAGTTCCTCGTCCTCCGCGACCAGCACGGTTTCGTGGCCGCCGA
Organism: Burkholderiaceae bacterium; assembly: GCA_044226465.1. GTDB lineage: Bacteria > Pseudomonadota > Gammaproteobacteria > Burkholderiales > Burkholderiaceae_C > Ideonella. Next base: position 5,758 of record JBGAGZ010000012.1, read on the forward strand.
CGGGGGCGGTGCCTTCGTCCGCAGGGGGCGCGGGCACCGCCGGCGCCGATGCGGCACGCGGCAGGTAGAGCTTCACGCAGGTGCCAGCGCCGACGCGGGACTCGACCGTGACGTGGCCGCCGGATTGCTTCAGGAACCCGTACACCATGGCCAGCCCGAGGCCCGTGCCCTTGCCGCGCGCCTTGGTGGTGAAGAAGGGTTCGAAGACCTTGCTTAGGTGCTCCGGCGCGATGCCGTGCCCGGTGTCGCTGACTTTCAGCAGCACGTAGTCGCCGGGCTGCACGTCCGCCACGGCCTGGTCCGGCGCCAGCGCCGCGTTCTCGACAGACATCGTCAGGAGGCCGCCGCCGGGCATGGCGTCGCGCGCGTTGAGGCACAGGTTCAGCAGCGCGTTCTCGAGCTGGCCCGGGTCGACCATCGCCGGCCAGGTGGCGCCACCTTCCACGCCGATGCGGACATGTTCGCCCAGCGTGCGGGCAAGCATCGGCTCGAGCGCGCGGACCAGTTGGCCGACGTCCACCGGCGCGGGGGCCAGCGTCTGTTTGCGCGCGAAGGCCAGCAGTTGCCGGGTCAGACCGGCGCCGCGCAGCGCAGCGGCCTGGATCATCTGCGCCAGTTGGTGTTTCAGCGGGTCGTCGCCCGATTGCTCCACGAGCAGCTCGGCGTTGCCCAGCACGACCGTCAGCAGGTTGTTGAAATCGTGGGCGACGCCGCCAGTGAGCTGGCCGACGGCCTCCAGCCGCTGGGACTGCGTCAGGCGCAGGTTGAGCTGCTCTATGTCCTCGCGCTGCGATTGCAGCGCATGGGCCGTCTGGTTGAGCACCGTCATCAGGTGGCCCAGTTCGCCCCGCGGCAACGGGCCCTCGATGCGTGCGGCCAGGTTGCCGCTGGTCAGTTGCTCCGCCAGGCCGACGATGCGCCGGATGGGGCGCCGCAGCGCCAACTCGGTCAGGAACCACAGGGCCAGGAACAGGCTGGCGGCCACCGCGGCGACCAGGGCCAGGTCCTGCATGAAGCGGCGGTTGGCTGCGGCCGCCAGGCCGCTGCGGGGGGCGCCCGCCATGACGACCAGGCCCGCACCGGCCACCTCGCTGGTGTCGGCCCGTGTCCACTGGTAGGCCTGCCCGTCGGGCATGGCCAGATCGGCGGTCGCCGGGCCGCCGGGTGCCGTGGCGAACCGGAACAGCGGCGTTTCGCCGATCGACTCGCCCGGCGCCATGCCGGGCATTGGCGCCGTGTGGACCAGCACCAGCCCCTGCTGGTCGGTCACCAGCAGGCGCGCGCCAGGCACAAGGAAAGGCGCCACCTGCGCCAGCTTCTGCAGGTTCAGCGAGGCGAGCAGGACGAAGCGCAGGTCACCCTGGGGGGAGCGCACGGGATAGGCGACCTGCAACACGGCCATGCCGGTCAGCCGGCCGAAAGTCGGCTCGAGGATGGGCCCGGCCTCACCGGCCCGTGCACGCTGGAAGTACGCGCGGTTGTTCAGGTCAAGCTCGCGGCCGCTGCGCAGCGAGTCGCAGAAGAGCTGGCCGTCGGGCTGGATGGTGAGGATGCCGGTGTACTGGGGGTAGGTTTCCCGCACCTCCGACAGGAAGGTCGAGCAGGCGGCGCGGTTGCGGGTGTCGAGGTCGCTGGCCCGTGCCAGGCCGAATTGCAGCTGGGCAGTGCCCTGCACGCGGTCTCGCAGCGTGTCCACCAGGGTCTGCGCCATGGCCGACAGGCGCCGGCCGTTCAAGGCCAGCGCCGCGTCACGGTCTTGCAGAAAGCGCTGGGCCGTGAGCAATGCCGGCACCAACGTGGCGATCAGCGCGATCAGCAGCAGGCGCGCCCGAATACTCATCGAGAATGTGTCTCCCTGCACGAGGCCTGCGCTTGTTGCGCCTGGGCCATGCCGGCGCAGCCGCCGGCGCGCCATCATATGTGGGGCGGCCAGGCTTGACGAGCGGGCCCAACAGGGAGAAGCAACGCATGTCCCGAGGAAGGCTCCTGATCCTGGACGACGACCCCACCGTGGGCCAGATCATCCAGTTGTCGGCCCAGGCCTTCGGCTTCGAGGCCCGGCACTGCACGGAGCCGAACAGCTTCATGGCGGCGCTGCTGGAGAGCGAAGCCACCCACGTGGCGATCGACCTGCGCCTGGCCGAGACATCCGGCGTGGAGGTGTTGCATCAACTGGCGGCGGCCGGCTGCCGTGCCAGGGTCATCGTCTGCAGCGGCAGCGGCGACAGCGAGTTGCAGGCCGCACTGGCCGAAGCCGCCCGCCTCGGCCTGGACTGCGCCGGCGTGCTGCCGAAACCCTTTACTCTGGCCGCGTTGAAGGCTTTGCTGGGCCTCGCCGTGGGCTGAGGCTTCAAGCGCCGCAAGGTTCGCGCCGCAGAAGCGACAACGGCACCGCGCCGGGTGCCGTTGTCATGTCAAACCGTCGAACTCACTTCTTGTAGAGCTGGACCGTCGTGTTGTAGTTCCACAGGGCACTCGCGGTGCCGACGTAGATGTGCGTCGTCACCGTGTGGCTGCCCAGCGCCACGGCGACGCCACCACGGTGGTTCAGGGCCGTGTAGCCATTGGGCGACGAACGGGTCACGAACGGGCAGCCATCGGTGCTGACGCCGTCGACGCGAACGCAAATGGCGGTCGATGACTCAGCAGTGGGCGCAATCTGCGCTTCGGCCTCGACCAGCACATAGCACCCCGCGGACACGGTGCAACTGACCGTCTGCGTGCTGCCATAGGCCGTGATGGTGGCGGCGGGAATCGTCGACCCACTGCCGCTGCCCACCTCGTGGTAGGTCTTCTGCAGCTTCAGCTGCGTCGTGAAGGCTTCTGCGTGGGCCCGGTCCTTGTCGGCCCCTGCCTTGGCGGCCAAGGCCGGCTGGGACAACGACAACAGCACTGCGGCAGCCACTGCACCGACTTGAGCGATACGGAACATGGTGTTCTCCTTGAACATTGGAACAGCGTTCGAGGGGACGTGGCCGGCTCCCTCGAGACGGCCATCGCCACTGGCTCGCGATCCACCTCGCGAATCAGCAAGATCATTGTTGACACCCCACGGGTGCGGCGACACCCCGTGCGGTAGGGGGGCCACACCCACTTTCGTGGGGGTCAGAATTGTCTGATTGGCCGGGAGATCAAAGCCCTTTGGAGCAGCCCCGGGAGGGGGCTGCATGCCCGGAATCAGGGCTTGTAGAGCTTGATTTCCTTGTTCCAGCGGTACAGCGCGCTGCCCGCCTGGCTGCTGTAGACCTCCATCTCGATGGTGTGGTTGCCCACGGTCACCGAGGTGAAGGTCTGGTAGTTCATGATTTGGTAGCCGCTGCCGGCGCGCACGATGGCGTTGAACGGGCAGTTGACGTAGCCGCCATCGACCTTCATGCAGATGGCCGCCGCGTTTTCGGTGCCCACGGCCGCGATCTGCGCGTTCATGTTGGCAGCGACCGTGCAGCCGGCGGTGTTGGTGCAGCTGATGGTCAGCGGCGTGCCGACGGTGTTGAAGCCGGCCGCGAGCGTCGAGCCCGGGGCGTCGGTGTCGAAGTAGGTCTTCTGCAGCTTGTGCGAGGTGCTGATGGCTTCGCCTTGCAGCTTGGCCGACTTGACGCCAGCAGGCTCGCCGGTGCCGGCCTGGGCACCCAGGGCCAGGAACGCAGCCGCAGCGGCCACGATGCTCAGTTGAACGATTCGGGACATGGAGGTCTCCTTGGACATTCGAAACAGCGTTCAGTGGGACGTGGCCGACTCCCCCGAGACGACCGTCGTCACCTGTCGCAGATCAAGGCTGCGAAAGGCCTGAGCATTGTTGAAATTCCACGACCCCGGCGGCACCCCGCATCCAGAAGGGGGTGCGTCCCCTTTTCATGGGGGCCATCCCCCTTGGACTGGGGGTCTCAGGCAGCCACTGCGGACGGCAGCACCGGCGTGCGAATCAGGTGGTCGAAGGCCCCCAGCGCGGCCTTGGCACCGTCGCCCGCGGCGATGATGATCTGCTTGAACGGCACGGTCGTGGCGTCGCCGGCGGCGAACACGCCGGGCACGCTGGTCTGGCCCTTGGCGTCGACGATGATCTCGCCAAAGCGGTTGAGTTCGACCACGCCCTTGAGCCACTCGGTGTTGGGCACCAGGCCGATCTGCACGAACACGCCTTCCAGCGGCACGTGGTGGCTGTGGCCGGTGGCGCGGTCGGTGTAGCTCAGGCCGTTGACCTTCCGGCCGTCGCCGGTGATGTCGGTGGTCTGGGCCCGGGTGTGGATGACCACGTTGGGCAAGCTCTTCAGCTTGGCGACCAGCACGGCGTCGGCGCGCAGGGCGTCGGCGAATTCCAGCAGGGTCACGTGCTGCACGACGCCGGCCAGGTCGATGGCCGCTTCGACGCCCGAGTTGCCCCCGCCGATGACGGCCACGCGCTTGCCCTTGAACAGCGGTCCGTCGCAATGCGGGCAGTAGGCCACGCCCTTGTTCTTGTACTCGGCCTCGCCGGGCACGTTGACGTTGCGCCAGCGCGCGCCGGTGGACAGCACCACCGAGCGGCCTTGCAGCACCGCGCCGTTGGCCAGTTGCACGGCGATCAGCCCGCCGGGCTCGGCGGCCGGCACCAGCTTCTCGGCGCGCTGGTGGTTCATGATGTCGACCTCGTAGGCGCGCACATGCTGCTCCAGTGCAGCGGCGAACTTCGGCCCCTCGGTCTCCTTCACCGAGATGAAGTTCTCGATGGCCAGCGTGTCCAGCACCTGGCCGCCGAAGCGCTCGGCCACCACGCCGGTGCGGATGCCCTTGCGCGCGGCGTAGATCGCCGCGGCCGCGCCGGCCGGGCCGCCGCCGACCACCAGCATGTCGTAGGCATCCTTGTCGGCCAGGCGAGCCGCATCGCGCGCCGCCGCACCGGTGTCGACCTTGGCCAGGATCTCGGCCAGCTCCATGCGGCCGGTGCCGAACAGCTCGCCGTTCAGGTAGACCGAGGGCACGCCCATGATCTGGCGCTCATCGATCTCGCGCTGGAACAGCCCGCCGTCGATGGCCACATGGCGCACCCGCGGGTTCAGCACCGCCATCAGATTCAACGCCTGCACCACGTCCGGGCAGTTGTGGCAGGTCAGCGACATGTAGGTCTCGAAGACCAAGTCGGCGTCCAGGCCCTGGATCTGCTCGACGACCTCGGGCTCGACCTTGGGCGGGTGGCCGCCGGCCTGCAGCAGTGCCAACACCAGCGAGGTGAACTCGTGGCCCATGGGAATGGCGGCGAAGCGCAGGCCCATGTCCGAGCCGACCCGGTTGACCGAGAACGACGGGCGCCGCGCGTCCGCGCCGTCGAAGCGGGCGCTGATCAGGCCGGGCGCCAGCTGCGCCAGCTCTTCGAGCAATTCGCGCATCTCGGCCGAGGCCGGGCGGTCGTCCAGGCTGGCCACCAGCTCGATGGGCTGGCTGATGCGCTCGAAATAGGCCTGCAGCTGCGTCTTGGTGGCGGCGTCCAGCATGGCGTCGTCGTCCTTCGAAATTCTGAATGGAGCCCCCTCGCGGAGGGGGCTCGGGGGAGCGGTGACGTCACCGCGATCTGAAGCCTCAGGCTTCAGATCTTCCCGACCAGGTCCAGCGACGGGGTCAGGCTCTTGGCGCCTTCGTTCCACTTGGCCGGGCAGACCTGGCCGGGGTGCTTGGCCACGAACTGGGCGGCCTTGAGCTTGCGCAGCGTCTCCTTCACGTCGCGGGCGATGGCGTTGTCGTGCACTTCCATCGTCTTGATCGTGCCTTCCGGGTCGATGATGAAGGTGCCGCGCAGCGCCAGACCTTCTTCGGGGATGTGCACGCCGAAGGCGTTGGTCAGGGCATGGGTCGGGTCGCCGACCAGCGGGAAGCGGGCCTTGCCGACAGCCGGCGAGGTCTCGTGCCAGACCTTGTGCGAGAAATGCGTGTCGGTGGTGACGATGTAGACCTCGGCCTCGGCCTTCTGGAATTCGGCATAGTTGTCGGCTGCGTCTTCCACCTCGGTCGGGCAGTTGAACGTGAACGCCGCCGGCATGAAGATCAGCACCGACCACTTGTTCTTGAGCGATTGCTCACTAACTTCTACGAACTTGCCGTTGTGGAACGCGTGGGCCTTGAACGGTTGAACCTGGGTGTTGATCAGCGACATGCTGTTGATTTCCTTCTGCAATGCAGTGGTTGAACGGGATGACCGTCATCTTAGGTGCGCTGCAGCATTTGCTGGATTGATTGATCAGATAACAATGATTTGGAATTTCTATTGAACCAGCTTGACGACACCTGCCCGCGCTGCGGGCGGGGCTTCCATTGCGGCGCGGCCGACCCGGCGCCCTGCCCTTGCACCACGCTGACCCTGGCCCCGGCGCTGCTGGCCGAGTTGCGCCAGCGTTACCGGGGCTGTTTGTGCCTGGCCTGCCTGGCCGAACTGAGCGCCGCCTCGGCGCCACGGCCGGTGGGCGGCCTCGCGCCCTCGCAGTGACGGTTTTGGCACGCAGCTGCCCGCGAGGTGCGGGCGCGGCGTGCCGAGGTCAAGCCGACCGCCGCAGTGGCCGATATGCCGGCAAGCCCGCGTCTGCCAAGGCACGGGCCACGCCTGCCCGCCGATGAGCCCCTCCTCCCCTTCGCCGTCCACCGCCCCGTCGCCCGCCCAGGACCTGCTGGCCAGCGCCAGCGCGCCGGCACGGCTGCGGGCACTGCTGGCGCTGGTGATGAGCCTGCTGGCCCTCGCCGCATGGGGCTTCTTCGCGGCAACCTCGTCCATTGCCGAGGCCAGTGCCGGCGACGCCGAGGCGCTGAGCCTGGCCGGGCGCCAGGCCCGCTACGCCGAGAGCCTGGCCTGGCTGACGCTGGACCTGGCCGACCACCCGCTCGATCGGCAGGCCGAAACCGACCTGCAGACCGAGCTGGGCAGGATGATGGCCGACGGCGTGCGCCTGTACGAGCTGCGCGGCGTCTGGGGCGGTGACGAGGACAGCCCCGATCACTGGACGGTCAAGCGCGAGCGCCTGTGGGCGGCAGTGCAATCACTCCAGATGGCCCACGAGCGCGGCGAGCCGGCGCTGGCGCCCTACGTCGAGCGGGTCAAGGCCGAGGCCGGGGCGTTCGTGCAACGAATGGAGCAAGCGGTGGACGCCTTGCAGGCCCTGGCCGAGCAGCGCCAGCAGCAGACGCGCCGCGCCCATGCGGTGATGGTGGCCTTGCTGGCCGTGGGGGTCACGGCCGTGCTGTGGGGCCTGGGCGAGCCGCTGGCACGACGCATCGGCCGCCACCATGCGCGCCTGATGGCGCAGGCCCAGCAGCTGGAACGCCTGGCCATGGTGGCCGACCGAACCCGCAACGCCGTGGTCATCACCAGCGCCCAGCGGACCCTGGTCTGGGCCAACGCCGCCTTCACCGAGGTCACCGGCTACACGCTGGAGGAAGCCCAGGGCAAACGCCCGGGCGACCTGCTGCACGACGACAACACCGACCCCGCCGCCCTGGCCGTGCTGAACCGCGCGATGGAGACCGGCGAGCCGGTGCGCGTCGAGGTCTTGCAGCGCGGCAAGCACGGCCGCCGCTACTGGACCGACCTGGACATCCAGCCGCTGCGCGACGCGCAGGGCGTGCTCACCGGCTACGTCTCAGTGCAGACCGACATCACCAGCCAGGTCGAGCGGCGCGAGTACCTGGACGCGATCCTGCGTGCCCTGCCCGCCGGCCTGATGGTGCAGGACGCCCAGGGCCGCATCGTCGACGCCAACCTGCGTGCCGAGCAATTGCTCGGCCTGCCGCGCGAGGCGCTGGTCAGCGACGATGTCTTCGGCCTGGGCCGCGGCGCGATAAGCGAAGACGGCGCGCCCATCGCGCTGGACGACCTGCCCTCGCGGCGCACGCTGCGCACCGGCCTGCCGCAGCACGACCAACTGCTCGGCATCCTGCACCCCGGCGGCCAGCGTCGCTGGCTGCGCGTGAACACCCAGATCCTGGCGGCGCCGGACGGCAGCACCCAGGGCGTGATCAGCTGCTTCCTCGACGAGACCGACGCACGCGCGCAGCGCCACCTGCTGCGCCTGACGATCGACGGCGCCGGTGTCGGCACCTGGGACTGGGACATGCTGACCGAACGCGTGCGCTACAACGAGCGCTGGGCCGCGATGCTGGGCTACCGCGTGGCCGAGCTGCCGCCCGACGCCAACGCCTTCCTCGCGCTGGTCCACCCCGACGACCAGCCCGGCGCCCGCGAAGCGCTGCGCCAGCACCTCGTCGACCCCGCCGTGCCCTACCGCACCGAGTTCCGCATGCGCGCGCGCAGTGGCGACTGGTCCTGGGTGATGGCCGCCGGTGCGGTCATCGAGCGCCAGGGCGATGGCCGCGCCCGGCGCATGGCCGGCGTGCACCTGGACATCACCTCGCGCAAGCGCCTGGAGCAGGCTCTGTCCGACGCCGCGCTCACCGACGCACTGACCCAGCTGCCCAACCGCGCCGGCATCCAGCAGGCGCTGGCGCGTTGCGTGGCACGTGCCCACCAGGAGTCGGGCTACGCCTTCGCCGTGCTGTTCATGGACTTCGACCGCTTCAAGCTGGTCAACGACAGCCTGGGCCACGACGCCGGCGACGAGCTGCTGCGCCAGATCGCGCAACGGGTGAAGCAGACCCTGCGGCCTGGCGACGACGTGGCCCTGATCTCCGAGCTCGGCGCATTGGCTGAGCCGGGCCCCTCAGGCGAGGCCGGCGAAGCGGGCGAGTGGAGCGACACCGCCGGCCGCCTGGGTGGCGACGAGTTCGTCGTGCTGCTGGAGCGCATCGCCCGCCCCGGCGATGCGGCCGTGGTGGCCCAGCGCCTGCTCGACGCGCTGGCCGAGCCCTACCAGCTGGCCGGCCGCGCGGTGCAGTCCACCGCCTCGATCGGCATCGTCACCAGCGACGTCTCCAGCGCCACCGTCGAATCGGTGCTGCGCGACGCCGACACCGCGATGTACGAGGCCAAGCGCCGCGGCCGTGGCCTGTACGCCGTGTTCGACCCCGAGATGCACCGCCGCATCCGCCACGCGATGGAGCTGGAGTCCGACCTGCGCCAGGCGCTCGAGCGCGACGAGTTCCACGTCGTCTACCAGCCCATCGTCGACCTGGCCACGCGCCGCCCACTTGGGCTGGAAGCGCTGGCCCGCTGGCGCCACCCGCTGCGCGGCGCGGTGTCGCCGGCCGAATTCGTGCCGCTGGCCGAGGAGACCGGTCTGATCGGCGCTCTGGGCGAGCGGGTGCTGCGCCGCGCCTGCGCCGACATGGCCCAGTGGCAGCGCACCCTGGGCGCCCACGGCCCGCGCCGCCTGGCGGTGAACCTGAGTCGCGCCCAGTTGCGCCCCGGCGTGCTGGCCGCCACGGTGCGCGCCGCGCTGGCCGATGCCGGCCTGACGCCCGCCGTGTTGCAGCTGGAGATCACCGAGACCCTGGCGATGCAGGGCGAGTCGGCGCTGGCCGTGTTGCGCGAGCTGCGGGCCATGGGCGTGGGCCTGTCGCTCGACGACTTCGGCACCGGCTACTCCTCGCTCGCCTCGCTGGACCAGTTGCCCATCGACACCGTCAAGATCGACCGCGCCTTCGTCGCCAAGATGGTCGAGAGCTCCTACCAGATGGCCCTGGTGCAATCGACCGTGCAGGTGGCCGACGCGCTGCGCCTGGCGGTGGTGGCCGAAGGCGTCGAGACCGAGGCCCAGGCCAGCGCGCTGGCCGCGCTCGGTTGCCACCGGGCCCAGGGCTTCCTCTATGGCCGCCCGATGCCGGCGGCCGAGCTGGCCACCTGGTGGCGCGAGCAGCACGCCCAGGCGGACCGGGCCGCCGCCATGTCACCCGACGACCTGCACCTCGAAACCGGCTGATCAGGCCCCGGTGCGCAGGAAGCGGCGCAGGTCGGCCGCCAGCCGGGCCAGGTTCAGCGGCTTGGTCCAGTACTCGGTGGCGCCGGCCCCCAGTGCCGCGTCCACCGCTTCGGGCATGGCGCTGGCCGACAAGGCCACCACCGGCAGGTCCTTCAGGCGCTCATCGGCGCGCAGGCTGGCCAGCACTTCGGTGCCATGGGTGTCGGGCAGCTGCATGTCGAGCAGGACCAGGTCGAAGCGCTCGCTGCGCACCCGCCGCAGGCCGGCCGCGCCGGTATCGGCACTGGTCAGGTGCACCTGTGGCCAGCGCAGCAGGAACTGCTCGACCAGCATCAGGTTCACCGGGTTGTCCTCGATGTAGAGCACGCGGCCGGCCAGCTCGCCCTCGGCGCCGCCGCCCGCCGCGCCCGCCGGGACCGGCAGGCGCGGGCCATCCACCGGCAAGGCCTTCGGCAGGCGCACGCTCATGCGCGTGCCTCGGCCCGCCGCGCTGTGGGCCTCGATCGTGCCGCCCATGCGCCGCACCAGCTGGCGCGTCAGGTGCAGGCCGATGCCCGTGCCCTCGACCGCGCCGTGCTCGCGGCCCAGGCGGTTGAAGGGCTCGAAAAGGTGGCTGAGCTGCTCGGCGCTCATGCCCGCGCCGTTGTCGACCACGTCCAGCCTCAGCTGCTCGCCTTCGTCGTGCACCTCGAGCGCCACCTCGCCGCCCGGGCGGTTGTACTTGCAGCCGTTGGACAGCAGGTTCAGCACCACCTGGCGCAGCCGGGTCGGGTCTGCCACCACCGCCAGCTCGCCAGGCAGCGCCGCGGCCAGGGGTTGCAGCCGCACCTGCTGCCGCTCGGCCAGCGAGGCGGACACCGACAGCGCCGATTCGAGCAAGGGGCGCAGCGGCACCGGCAGGCGCTGCATCTCCATCTGGCCCGCCTCGATGCGCGAGACGTCGAGCACGTCGTCGATCAGCGCCAGCAGGTGCCAGCCGGCATCGCGGATCAGCGCCAGCTGCTGGTCCTGCCGCGGGCTGAGCGGCTCACGCGGGTCGTTGCTCAGCAGCTGCGCGAAGCCCAGCATCGCGTTCAGCGGCGTGCGCAGCTCGTGGCTCATGCGCGAGAGGAACTCGGTCTTGGCCTGGCTGGCCACCTCGGCCACGATGCGCGCCTCGCGCGCCGCGTCCGCGGCCAGGCGCTCGGTCAGGTCGTGGATGACCGCGGTCATCGTCATCTGGGCGCCCTCGCCCTGGCGCGACACGGCGGCCTCGAAGGCGAAGCGTTCGCCGTCCGAGCGCAGGCCATACAGCACGCGGCGGCCGGCGATGGCCGCCTGCTCCTTGCCGCTGTCGATGAAAGCGCGCACACCGGCATGGTGGCGCTCGGCCAGCTCGGGTGGCATGAAGGCCTCCAGTGTCTGGCCCAGCACCTGGTCGACGCTGACGCGGAACATCTTGCAGGCCGCGCGGTTGAACATCAGCACGCGCTGCTCGGCGTCGATGGTGATGATCGCGTCCATCGCCGAGTCGACGATGCCCGCCAGTTGGCGCTCGCGCGCGGCCAGGGCCCGCTCGGCATGGCGGCTGGCGGTCACGTCGTGGCTGATCGTCAGCACCGCCGGCCGGCCGTCGTACTCGATGACTTCGCCGTTGAAGAGCACGTAGCGCTCGCGGCCGGTCAGGTCCCGCACCCGGGTCTCGAAGTCGCGCACCCGCCCTTTGTCGCGCATCGCGGCCATCAGGCGCTCGCTGTCCTCGGGCGTCATGCCCACACCCAGGTCCACCATCGAGCGGCCGAGCAAGGCCTCGCGCGGCATGCCCACGCGCTCGCAGAAGACCGGGTTGACGTCGAGCAGGCGTCCGTCGGACAGGCGCCGCACCGCGATGCCCATTGGCGAGGCTTCGAAGATGCTCTTGAAGCGCCGGTGGTCCAGCGCCGACTGGCGCCGCAATTCCTGGCTGGTGCGCTCGCGCTGCAGGTTGTCCAGCGCGAAGGCCAGGTCGTCGGTGAGCTGGCCCAGCAGCTCGACCAGGGCGTCGTCGAACCAGTCGGGCTCGTCCATGTGCAGCAGCATCACGCCGACGATCTCGCCCGCGCAGCGCAGCGGGAACACGGCCTGCGCGCGCACGCCGGCCACCTCGACCCGGTCGCGCCAGTGCAGCGCGTCGGGGTCGCGCAGCAGGTCGTTGCTGATGCCCGCCAGGCCGTCGAAGAGCGCGCGCCCGGTCAGCGTCTGCTCGAAGCCGCCGGCGCCGGGGTCCACCGCCGCCGGCAACGGGCCGAACAGCCGGTCGGCCGGCCCGGCCCAGGCGGCCATGCGCAGCAGGCCGTCCACCCGCAACCAGGCGCTGGCGATGCCGGCCTGGCCGGCCTCGACGCAGGCGCTGCAGGCCTCTTGCAGCAGGTGGTCGCGTTCGGCGCGGTGGATGATCGCGCGCTGGGTGCGCGACAGGGCGGCCAGGAAGCCCGACAGCCGCTGCACCTGGCGCTCGGCCTGGTGGCGGTCGGTCGCGTCCTCGCCGATGCTGGCGCGACCGACGATGGCGCCGTGCTCGTCGCGCAGCATGGTGCTGCTCCAGCGCACCCAGCGCCGCTCGCCGTCGCGGGTGAGGATGGCGGCCTCGCTGTGGGCCGGCAGCCGGTCCTCGCGCAGCGCGTCTCGCCACTGCTCGCGGTCGGCGCGGCGCTCGGGCGGCACGCAGCGCTCGCCAAAGTCCTCGCCGCCGAGCTCGGCCATGCTCCAGCCGGTGCGGCGCAGGAAGAAGCCGTTGCAGTAGCTGATGCGGCCCTCGGCGTCGACGGCCACCGCGAACAGCTCGACCGTGTCCAGCATGTCGCGAAAGCGCCGCTCCGAAGCGGCCAGCCGGGCCAGGGCCTGGTCGCGCTTGTCCAGCATGCGGTTGAACTCGATGGCCACGGTGGCGAACTCGCCGGGCAGGCCTTCGTCGGCACGGGCCTTGGGCCGGCCCTCGGCCACCGCATGGGCCGTGGCCGACAGGTGCGCCAGCGGCGCCACCAGGCGGCGTGACAGGCGCCAGGCCAGCCACAGCACCAGGGCCGTCAGCAGCGCAAGCGCGGCGGCCGCCCGCCAGGCACCCTGGCGGGCAGGGGTCAGCACCACGTCTTCCGGCACGCCGGCCACCGCCGTCCAGCCCCACAGCGACACCGGCGTGGTGGCGTAGAAGCGGCGCATGCCGTCCACCCCCGTGCCGAGCCCCATGCCGTCGGGCAGGCGCTCGCGGAAGCGATCGAGCTCGCGCTTGGCGTCGTGGCCGATCCAGCGTGCCGGGTCGGGGTAGCGGCCGACGATCGTGCCCTCGGTGTCCTGCAGCACCAGGCTGCCGCCATCGACGCCCACGTGCTGTCGCCAGCCCTGCGACCAGGTCTGCAGGTCGAGCGTGATGGCCAGCACGCCGCTGGGCGCCGCGCCCGAGCCGGAGCCGGCGCCAGTGACGCTGCGGGCCAGCGTCAGCACCTGGCGGTCGACCACCAGGCCGCGGCGCGGCTTGGAGACCACCATGTCGCCATTGGCCGCCAGAGCCGCCCTGAACAAGGCCTTGTCCGCCACGCTGCCGGGCATGGCCTGGGCGTTGACCGACACGCACAGCGGCTTGCCATGCAGGTCGGCAAAGCCGGCGTTGGCCAGCACCGGGTCCAGCCCGACCAGGCCGGTCAGCAGCACCTGGCAGGCCGCGCCGTCGCCCCGCACGATCTCGGGCCGCTGGCTCAGGAAGTCGAGCAGCCGGCGGGCCCGCTGCAGCGTGTCCTCGACGTCGCGCGCCAGCATGGCGGAGCGATCACGCACGCTGGCCAGGGCGGCGGCCTCGGCCTGCTGGCGGTCGCGCACGATGGTCAGCGTCATGGCCGCCAGCCAAGGCAGCACGACGACGCCGATCAGCGCCAACAGCCGGCCGAGGAAACTGCTCGTGCGGGTCATGGTGGGTGGGCAGGGCGAGGCCAAATGGCCTCCCCGCTACCGTTTGGTTAGGGTAGTCGAGCGCCCGGCGCGGGGCAAGCCATGGCAGCCTGCCCTGGTCATCCATCCAGTATGCTGATCGGGTGAACGCCGTCTTCGAACCCCGTGCCCCGGCACCGCCGCGCACCGACCCGCTCGCCGCCCTGAACGACGAGCAGCGTGCGGCCGCCACGCACGACGACGGCCCGCTGCTGGTGATCGCTGGCGCGGGCTCGGGCAAGACCATGACGCTGGCGGCCCGCGTGGCCCGGCTGGTGCTCGACGGCGCCGACCCGAACCGCCTGCTGCTGCTGACCTTCTCTCGCCGCGCCGCGCAAGAGATGCGCCAACGCGTGGCCGCCCTGCTGCGGGCCGGCCTGGGCCTCGGACCAGGGGCCGCGGCACCGGACCTGCCTTGGGCCGGCACCTTCCACGCGATCGGCGCTCGGCTGCTGCGCGAGCAGGCCGCGCGGCTGGGCCTGGCCGAGGACTTCAGCCTGCTCGACCGGGGCGACGCGGAAGACCTGATGGGCTGGGTGCGCGAAGCCCAGGGCCTGGCCCGCGCGCCCGAGGAAGGCCAACCGCGCTTCCCGCTCAAGGGCACCTGCCTCGCGATCTACTCGCGCGTGGTCAACAGCCAGGCGCCGCTGGGCGAGGTGCTGCGCGAAGCCTTCCCCTGGTGCGCCGAGGCCGAGCCACGGCTGCGCGGCCTGTTCCTGGCCTACGAGGCCGCCAAGCGCGACCAGCAGGCGCTGGACTACGACGACCTGCTGCTGTGGTGGGCCGAGATGATGCGCGAGCCCGACATCGCGGCCTGGCTGGGCGAGCGTTTCACGCACGTGCTGGTCGACGAATACCAGGACACGAACCGGCTGCAGGCCGCCATCCTGCTGGCGCTGAAGCCGCGGGGCAGCGGGCTCACCGTGGTCGGCGACGACGCGCAGGCGATCTACGCCTTCCGTGCCGCCGAGGTGCGCAACATCCTCGACTTCCCCTCGGCCTTTACACCCGCCGCGCGGGTGGTCACGCTGTCGCGCAATTACCGCTCCACCCAGCCGCTGCTGGACGCCGCCAACGCGGTGATCGGCCTGGCGCCCGAGCGCTTCGCCAAGCGCCTGTGGACCGACCGGCCGGGCGCCGAGCGGCCGCGCCTGGTGGCGGTGGACGACGAGATGGCCCAGGCCCGCTGGGTGGTCGACGAGGTGCTGGCGCGCCGCGAGGGCGGCCTGAAGCTGAAGGCGCAGGCGGTGCTGTTCCGCAGCTCGTCGCACAGCGCGGGCCTGGAGCTGGAGCTGGCGCGCCGCAACGTCCCCTACGTCAAGTACGGCGGGCTCAAGTTCCTCGAAGCTGCGCATGTGAAGGACGTGCTCTCGCTGCTGCGCTGGGCCAGCAACCCGCGGCACCGCCTGGCCGGCTTTCGTGTGTCGCAGCTGGTGCCAGGCATCGGCCCGGCCACCGCGCGCCGCCTGCTGGACGCGATGGAGGCCAGCGCGGACCCGGCCTCGGTGCTGCAGGCTTTCGAGCCCCCTTCATCGGCACGCGGCGACTGGCAGCCGCTGGCGCGGTTGCTGCAGCGCCTGGCCCTGGCCGGTGGCCAGGGCGACTGGCCGGCCGAGCTGGGGGCGGTGATCGACTGGTACGACCCGCAGCTCGAACGCCTGCACGACCACCCCGCCCCGCGCCGCGCCGACCTGGAACAGCTGCTGCGGCTGGCCGCCGGCCATGCCAGCCGCGAGCGCTTCCTGACCGAGATGACGCTGGACCCGCCGCAGTCCACCAGCGACGAATCGGGCGACCCGTCGATCGACGAGGACTACCTGATCCTGTCCACCATCCACGCCGCCAAGGGCCAGGAATGGCAGGCGGTGACGCTGCTCAACGTGATCGACGGCTGCCTGCCAGGCGACCTGTCCACCGCCACGCGCATGCAGCTCGAGGAAGAACGCCGCCTGCTCTACGTGGCCATGACCCGCGCCCGCCACCACCTGGCGCTGATGGTGCCGCAGCGCTTCTACGTCACCCAGCAGCGCCGCTTCGGCGACCGCCACATGTATGGCGGGCTGTCGCGCTTCATCCCGCCCGAGGTGGCCGCCCGCTTCGACAGCGTCGGCCCCGCCACGCCGCAGTGGGCCAGCGGGCCGCTGGCGCCGCCGCCGGGCCCGGTGCTGGACCTGGCCCGGCGGCTGCGCGAGCGCTGGTAGCCGAGGGCTCAAGCCGCCGCCAGCGCGGCCGATAACCGATGGCGAGTGACCTTCGCTCCGCCCACGCCATGCCCCCGCGCCCCGCTCCGCCCGCCACCGACCCCGACCCGGCCGGTGCGCAGCCCATGGACCGGCTGATGGTGCGGGTGATGGTGCCGCTGTTCGCCGCCGGCACGCTCGCCGTCGCACTGCTGTGGTGGGTGGAATGGTCGGACGGCAAGCTCAGCACGTCCAACCACTTCGCCTACCCGTTGATGCTGGTGCTGTTCACCGGCTGCGTGCTGGCGCTGCGCTGGCGCCCGGGCACGGTGCGCGTGGTGCGCTGGATCGGCTTCCTCGCCGTGGCGGTGAGCCAGCTCGGCGATCTGGCCGACCAACTGCTGCAGTCGGGGCCGCTGATCGGCAACTACAACGCGATGACCTTGTTCACCTGGCTGCCGCTGATCTACGCGGTGGCTTTCTTCCTGCTGGACGGCCGGGCCGCCGTCTGGTCGGCCTGCGTGATCCTGCTGCTGATGGCCGGGGGCTTCGGCTGGCGCCTGGCCTCGCCGGCCGACCACACCGAAGACATCACGCTGCTGGTCAACGTGCTGGCGTCGCACGCGGTGTTCATCGTCTGCCTCACCGGCTGGTGGCGCATGAAGGAGCTGCTGTCACGCCAGCACGGCCTGGCGCAAGAGCTGCGCGTGTTGGCCGCGACCGACCCCCTGACCAGCCTGGCCAACCGCCGCCAGGCGCTGGCGGACCTGGCCCGCTTGGTGAGCCCGCCACCGCGCGTGCCGCCGCCGGTGGCGCTGCTGTGCGACATCGACCACTTCAAGCGCGTCAACGACCAACTCGGCCATGACGTGGGCGACAAAGTGCTGGTCGAGGTGGCGGAGGCCCTGCGCAAGGCCACCCGCGTGACCGATATCGTGGCCCGCTGGGGCGGCGAGGAGTTCCTCGTCGTGCTGGCCGGCACGCCGACGGCCGAGGCGCTGGACCTGGCCGAGCGCTTGCGCCAGCGCGTGGCCACGGCGGCCCGCCAAGGCGCGGCGGCGGCCATCGGCGGCGTGACCATGAGTGTCGGCCTGGCCGCCCACCGGGCGGACGAGGCCCTGACCGAGTGGCTGCGCCGCACCGACGAGGCCTTGTACCGGGCCAAGAACGCCGGCCGCGACCGCTGCGAAGCGGCCTGAATCACCGGGCCTTCGCACCGCGCACGCGCCACCGCGGCGCCGGCGCGGCGCCACTACGCCGACACCCTCGGGTTTGCCCCAG
Source organism: Burkholderiaceae bacterium (assembly GCA_044226465.1). Taxonomy (GTDB): domain Bacteria; phylum Pseudomonadota; class Gammaproteobacteria; order Burkholderiales; family Burkholderiaceae_C; genus Ideonella. Next base: position 22,991 of record JBGAGZ010000012.1, read on the forward strand.
TCCACCAAACTCGGCCCTGCCGCCTAAGATGCGCTCCGTCATGTAAACGTTTCCATGGCGCCAACAACCCTCCCCATGCCCGGTTCTTCCCCGATCGCTTCCGCCATCGAATTCCCCGCCGACTTCCTGTGGGGTGCCGCCACGGCCGCCTACCAGGTCGAAGGCTCGCCCCTGGCCGACGGCGCGGGCGTCAGCAGCTGGCACCGCTTCAGCCACACCCCGGGCCGCGTGCGCGACGGCGATACGGGTGACCTGGCCTGCGACCACTACCGCCGCTGGCCCGAAGACATCGCACTGATGAAGCGCCTAGGCCTGGGCAGCTACCGCTTCAGCATCTCGTGGTCGCGCATCCTGCCCGAGGGCCGCGGGCGGGTGAACCCGCCCGGCCTGGCCCACTACGAGCGCGTGGTCGACGCCCTGCTCGAAGCCGGCATCGCGCCCAACATCACCCTCTACCACTGGGACCTGCCCGCCGCGCTGGACGACCGTGGCGGCTGGCTCAACCCCGACATCGCCGACTGGTTCGCCGACTACGCCAGCGTGCTGTTCAAGGCCCTGGGCGACCGTGTGCCCATGTGGGCCACGCTGAACGAACCCTGGGTCATCACCGACGGCGGCTACCTGCACGGCACGCTGGCGCCCGGCCACCGCAGCGCATTCGAAGCGGCCATCGCCGCGCGCCAGCTGATGCGCGCCCATGGCCGGGGCGTGCAGGCCTTCCGCGCCATGGTGCCGCAGCGGCCGGACCGGCAGATCGGCCTGGTCGTCAACATCGAGCCCAAGTACCCGGCCAGCGACAGCCCAGCCGACCGTGCCGCCACCGCCCGCGCCGACGCCTACATGAACCGCCAGTACCTGGACCCGGCCCTGCTCGGCCGGACGGCACCCGAGCTGGCCGAGGTCTTCGGTGAGGCCTGGGTCGACTGGCCGGCCGACGAGCTGGCGCTGGCCAAGCAGCCGCTGGACTTCGTCGGCATCAACTACTACACCCGCGCCGTCGTGCGCGACGACCCCACGGTCTGGCTGCAGCGCGCTGCGCCGGTGCGCCAGGCCCGCGCCACCCACACCGAAACGGCTTGGGAGGTCTACCCGCCCGGCCTGACCGACACGCTGGCCTGGTTCAAGCAGCGCTACGGCAACACCCCGCTGTACGTGACCGAGAACGGCTCGGCCTTCTACGACCCGCCATCGGTCGACAGTGATCGACTGGACGACCCATTGCGCCAGGCCTACCTGCGCAGCCACCTGCGCGCGCTGCACGCCGCCCGCGGGGCGGGTGTGAACCTGAAGGGCTACTACGCCTGGTCGTTGCTGGACAACCTCGAATGGGCCCACGGCTACTCCAAGCGCTTCGGCCTCTTCCACGTCGACTACGCGACGCAGAAGCGCACGCCCAAGGGCACGGCCGAGCTCTACGCCCAGGTCATCGCCAGCCAGGGCCGCTGCCTGGGCACCGCGGCTGAAACTGCGGCGCCAGCGCCACAGTCCTGACCGCGGACCAAGCCACTCGGTGTAAACGCTGAAACCGGACACAACGATGCCGTTCCATCATGTAAACGTTTTCGGCCGCGGCATCGCCGTCGCTTCGGGAGCGCATGGCGGGCCAGCGATCGTCCATCAACGGCGTGAGAGCATCGCGCCCCTGTCCGCAACGCCCACCACGCCCAACCCGCGCCGGTCACCGAACAAGCCCATGGCCACCACGATCAAGGACGTCGCCCGCGAAGCCGGTGTGTCGGTCGCCACCGTCTCGCGCGTGATGAACGGCCACGCCGCGGTCACGCCCGAGACGCGCGAGCGCATCCAGCGCGTAGCCAAGGAGCTGCGCTTCATGCCCAGCAGCGCCGCGCGCAGCCTGATCACGCGCCGCACCCACACCATCGGTGCCCTGCTGCCCGATCTGCACGGCGAGTTCTTCAGCGAGCTGATCCGCGGCATCGACCTGGCCGCCCGCTCGCGCGGCCTGCACCTGCTGGTGTCCAGCTCGCACGGCAATGCGGCCGAGGCCGCCGCCGCGCTGCGTGCCATGCACGGCCGAGTCGACGGCCTGCTGGTCATGTCGCCGCACGTCGATGCCGGTTTCCTGGGCGGCAATCTGCCGCCTGGCCTGCCGGCGGTGCTGATGAATTCGGGCGTCGACGACCCGCAGCACACCACCTTCCGGGTCGACAACTTCGGCGGCGCCCAGGCCATGGTTCGCCACCTCGCATCGGTGGGCCACCGCCACATCGCCTTCATCGCGGGCCCCGAGCGCAACCATGAGGCGCAGGAACGCCTGCACGGCTACCGCACCGCGCTGGCCGAGGTGTTGCCCGGCGCCGCCGAGCTGGTGCTGCAAGGCGACTTCAGCGACGCCAGCGGCGAGCGGGCCGGCCAGGAGCTGCTGGCCCTGGCCCAGCGCCCGACCGCCGTCTTCGCCGGCAACGACATGATGGCGCTCGGCTGCCTGGCCTCGCTCACCCGCGCCGGCCTGTCGGTGCCCGAGGACATCGCGCTGGCCGGCTTCGACGACATCCCCATCTGCCGCTACGTGCGGCCGGCCCTCACGACCGTGCGCGTGCCCATCGTCGAGCTGGGCGCGCTGGCCCTGGCCGAGCTGGCCAGCGCGATCGAGACGCCCACCCGCGCCCCCTCCGGCCCGCGCACGCTGCGCGCCGAGCTGGTGGTGCGCCAGTCCAGCCAACGGGCCTGAGCGCCCGCCCTTTCCTCCCCCGCCCCAGAGACACCACAAGACGGAGACAAGCCCCATGACATCCCCGAGAAAAGGTTTTCACAGACACGCGCTGGCCGCCGCTGCGGCCTTGTTGCTGAGCAGCGCCGGCGTGCAGGCCCAGGTCTCGACCTCGACCCTGCGCGGCCAGATCACCCAGGGCCAGACGGCCGCCCAGGCCGGCACGCCGGTGGTGGCGGTGAACAAGGACAACGGCAACACCTACCGCACCACCACCACGGCCGACGGCGGCTACGTGCTGGTTGGCCTGGCGCCGGGGCGCTACGAGGTGCGCGTCGGCAGCGGCCAGCAGGCCACCGACGTGATCACCCTGCAGGTCGGCGAGACCGCCACGCTCGATCTGTCCATGGGCGGCACCGCCGAGCGCGTCACGATCGTCGGCTCGCTCAACCGCAAGGACGTGAAGGACTCGCAGCTGGGCACCAACGTGAGCCGAAAGCAGATCGAGCAGTTGCCGCAGAACACGCGCAACTTCCTGAGCTCGGTGGACCTGGCGCCCGGCGTGGCCTACGTGCAGGCCGGCGACACCGGCCAGGTGAACCTGCAAAGCGGCGCCCAGAACCGAGACAACGTCAACGTCTTCATCGACGGCGTCAGCCAGAAGAACAACATCCTGCGCAATGGCGTGTCGGGCACGGAGTCGACCCGCGGCAACCCGTTCCCGCAGTCGGCGATCGCCGAGTACAAGGTGCTGACCCAGAACTACAAGGCCGAGTTCGATCAGGTCAGCGGCGCCGCGATCACGGCGATTACCAAATCCGGCACCAACGAATTGCACGGCGAGTTCTATGTCGACCGGACCGGCACGAATTGGACCGAAAAGAACCCGTTCCAGAAGGAAGCCGAGGCGCAGGGCGTGAAGCGGCCCGACTCGACCCAGACCCAGTACGGCGGTGCGATCGGCGGCCCGATCGTCGCCGACAAGATTCACTTCTTCGTTGCCTACGACGGCAAGAAGATCGATGACTCGCGTCAAGTCGTGGCTCAGAACACCAACCTGGTTCCGCTCGACAAAGGCATCGTGCCGTCGCTGATCGCGCAGCAAGGTGGCACCGTGCAAAACTTCACCGAGGACCTCTTCCTCGGCAAGATCGATGCCGAGCTTGGAGATGACCAGCACCTGACCTTCTCTGCCAAGGTACGCAAGGAAACAGACCTGGTAGCGGAAGACTATCGACTCAGCGTGCCGGGCAACGACAAGGCCCGAGCCAACGACGAGACACGCGTCGACCTGAAGCACGAGTGGACGCTGGGCAATTGGCTGAGCGAGGCACGCATCGGCTACGAGGACTACACCTGGAATCCGCACTCGAATTCCACGACACCGTTCGTCAAGTACAAGGGCTCTCCCACTGGCACCCTGAACAACTCGCAGGACTTCTTGTTCACCGGCGGCTCGCCCGACGCGCAGCACCGCGAGCAAGATGGCACCTACGTCTCCGAGGATTTGACCTGGACGGGCGCCAGAGGTCATGTCGTCAAGGGCGGGTTGAAGGTCAAGGACATCAAGTACAACCTTTCCGGCACCGCGCGAAGCGTGGACATGGTTCAGGTGGTGATCGATCCGGTCACCGGCGAGCCCTACTACGACGGCACCAACTGCCTGGGCACCAACCTCACGGACACGGGTGGCGTGCAGCACACCGATCAGTGCCAGATCGACCGCGCCATCGCCCCCGTGGCAGTCAACTACAGCAACCAGCAGTACGGGCTGTACCTCCAAGATGACTGGAGCGTCACCAAGCAATTGGACGTGAGCATCGGCCTGCGTTGGGACTATGAAACCAACATGCTGAACAACAGCTACGTCACGCCGGCTGATCGCGTGGCGGCCATCTATGCCGAGGACGTGACCCGCTACGGCATCACCCCGCCCGAAGGGCAGACCTACGCCGAATCGCTGGCCAAGGGTGGCATCAACATCGGCGACTACATTGCCAATGGCAGCTCGCGCAAGGCCTACAAGAACGCCTTCGCGCCGCGCCTGGGCGCGTCCTACGACCTGTTCGGCGACAAGGCCACCGTGGTCTTCGGCGGCTGGGGCCGCTCGTACGACCGCACCATGGCCAACCATGCGCTGGACGAGTTGCAGAAGAACAAGCAGCCCAACGGCGAGATCTGGTTGATCCGCAACGACTTCAAGATGCCGTATGCGGACCAGTTCTCGGTCGGTCTGCGCCAAGCCTTCGGCCAGTGGAACGGCGAGATCGTGTACAGCGATGTGCGCGCCAAGAACCAGTTCGTCTGGTTCGGCGGCAACCGCGACGCGAACGGCGGCTGGGCCACCCAGAGCCCGATCGACCCGCTGTGGGGTGGCCCCAACGGCTACGGCACGCTGATCCTGGGCGACTTCGTCGGCGAGAACAAGACCAGCTCGGTCTTCATGAAGGCCGACAAGCCTTACTCCGCCGAGTCCGGCTGGGGCCTGACCGTCGCCTACACCTACAGCGACGCCAAGACCACCAACCGCGAGTGGACCAACGACATCTTCGACTGGACCTACGGCCGCGACACCCACGGCTGGAACCCGTCGAAGGACGTGGACAAGCATCGCGTCGTTGCCGCGCTGGTGACCGATGGCCTGCTGCCCTGGGGCATCCAGTTCTCGGCCAAGGCCACCTGGGCCAGCGGCCAGCCGCGCCGCATCATCGACTGCTCGGACGGCTGGTCTTCCTGCGTTGCCGTCGAGGGCAAGAGCCGTGAGTTCAGCCAGATCGACATCGGCGTGGCCAAGGAGCTGTCGTTCGACATCGGCAAGTTCAGCCTGCGCAGCGACGTGCTGAACCTGTTCAACACCAAGAACTACGGCGGCTTCGACGACTGGGGCGGTGGCCCGGGCAACCCGCAGAACTATCTCGGCGGCGACAACCCCAACCTGGGCAAGCCGAACTCGATGCGCGGCCCGATGCGCACGATCCGCCTGGCTTTGGGCTACAAGTTCTGATGCCAGCCAGCGCCGCCTGACGCGCCGGCGCGCCGGGCAGCCTCCCTCGCAAACCCCTGCCGCGCCCGCATCCCGGGCGTGGCAGGCTGCGCCCTGCGCGCGACACCCGCCCACTTCCCGCCCATCCTCCCGTTCCCCGACGATGTTCCCGACCGACGCCTTCCGCCCCGACCGCCGGCGCATGCTGGCCGGCGCCTTCGGCAGCACGCTGGCCGCAAGCCTGCCCGCCTGCGGCTTCAACACCGCGCCGCGGCCCATGGCCTTCGGCGACGGCCACGTGCCCGCACGCCTGGGTGACGCGGCGCTGCTGGACGACATCGAGGCGCGCACTTTTCGCTTCTTCTGGGACACGGCCCACCCGGTGACCGGCCTGCACCCGGACCGCTGGCCTGCCGCGCCCACCATGGCCAGCGTGGCCTCGGTCGGCTTCGGGCTCACGGCCTACGTGGTGGGCGCCGAGCGCGGCCTGGTCAGCCGCGCGCAGGCGGCAGAGCGCGTGCTGCTGACGCTTAACTTCCTGGCCAACGCACCGCAGGGCGAGGCCGTGCGCGGCATGGCCGGCCACCGCGGCTTTTTCTACCACTTCCTCGACATGGCGACCGGCGCGCGCTTCAACGAACGCGTCGAACTGTCCACCGTCGACACCGCGCTGCTGATGGGCGGCGTGCTGGCGGCCCAGTCCTACTTCACCGGCAGCGACGCCACCGAGACCCGCATCCGCCAGCTGGCCGAGACCTTGTACACCCGTGTCGACTGGGCCTGGGCCCAGGTGCGCGGCGGCCACATCGTGATGGGCTGGGACCCGGCCGCCGGCTTCAAGCCCTTCATCGACTACCACGGCTACGACGAGGCGATGCTGCTGTACCTGCTGGCCATGGGCTCGCCCACCCACCCGGCGCGAGACGACAGCTGGGAGGCCTTCTGCGCCGACTACCCGCGCAGCTGGGGCAGCTTCATGGGCCAGCTGCACCTGGGCGGCGCGCCGCTGTTCTGGCACCAGTACTCGCACGTCTGGGTCGACTACCGCGGCATCCAGGACGCCTACATGCGTGAGCGCGGGCTGGACTATTTCGAGAACAGCCGCCGCGCCGCGCTGGCCCAGCGCGCCTACGCCGTCGCCAACCCTGGCGGCTGGGCCGACTACGGCGAAAACATCTGGGGCCTCACCGCCTGCGACGGGCCGGGCTCGCTGACCGCGACCGACCACCAGGGCCGCTCGCGCCAATTCCACGACTACAAGGCCCGCGGCGCCGGGCTGGTGGGCACGCTGGACGACGGCACGCTGGCCCCCACCGCGGCGGCGGCTTCGTTGCCGTTTGCCCCCACCGAGGTGACCGCCGCGCTGCAAGCCATGCACCAGCGCTTCGGCGCCCATGTCTACGGCCGCTTCGGCTTCCTCGACGCCTTCAACACCAGCTTCCGCGACGAGAGCGCGCGCCTGTCCAACGGGCGCGTGGTGCCAGGCTTCGGCTGGGTCGACACCGACTACATCGGCATCGACCAGGGCCCCATCGTGGCCATGATCGCCAACCACCGGCAGGACCTGGTCTGGAAGACCATGCGCGCCAACCCGCACCTGCGCCGCGGCCTGGCCCGCGCCGGCTTCCGCGGCGGTTGGCTGGGCTGACATGCTGACGCGGCGTCGCCATCTGCTCGCGCTGGCGGCCGCCGCGCCGCTGGCGGCCTGCGGCCGCGCGAGCGGCGGCCGCACGCTGCGCTTCTGGGCGATGGGCCGCGAGGGCGAGGTGGCGCCGGAGCTGCTGGCGGGCTTCCGGGCCGAGCACCCCGAGATCGACCTGCGCATCGAGCAGCTGCCCTGGACGGCGGCGCACGAGAAGCTGCTCACCGCCTACGCTGGCGACGCCACGCCGGACGTGGCCCAGATCGGCAACACCTGGCTGCCCGAAATGGTGGCGTTAGGCGCAGTCGAGCCGCTGACACCCTGGCTGCAGCAGAGCCCCGGCATCGTGCCCGGCGACTACTTCGACGGCATCTGGCGCACCAACCTGATCGACGGCCAGGTCCAGGGCCTGCCCTGGTACGTCGACACCCGGCTGCTCTACGTGCGCAGCGACCTGCTGGCCCAGGCCGGCTTCGCCCGCATGCCCGACACCTGGGCCGGCTGGGCCGAGGCGATGGCGGCGCTGCAGGGCATCGGCATCGCCCACCCTCAGTTGCTGCCGCTCAACGAGTTCGAGCCCCTGCTCGCCCTCGGCCTGCAGCAAGACGAGGCCCTGCTGCGCGACGGGGGCCGCCATGGCCATTTCGCCAGCCCCGGCTTCGAGCGGGCACTGGGCTTCTACCTGCGCATGTTCGAGCGCGGCTTCGCGCCGAGCCTGACCAACAACCAGGTCGCCAACCTCTGGCAGGAATTCGGCCGCGGCACCTTCGCGCTGTACATCTCCGGCCCCTGGAACCTGGGCGAGTTCCGCCGGCGGCTGCCGGCCGAGTTGCAGGGCGCGTGGACGACGGCGCCCCTGCCCGGCCCCAGCGGCCCCGGCGCGTCGATCGCCGGCGGCTCCAGCCTGGTGCTGTTCCGCCGCTCGCGCGCGCAGCGCGAGGCCTGGGCCCTGATCGAGTACCTGGCCCGCCCGGCGGTGCAGCAGCATTTCTACCGCCTCACCGGCAACCTGCCCCCGCGCCGCGCCAGTTGGTCCACCGAGCCCCTGGCCAGCGACCCGAAGGCACGCGCCTTCGCCGAACAGCTCGAGCGCGTGCGCCCCACCCCCGCGGTGCCCGAATGGGAGCGCATCGCCCAGGAGATGCAACTCTTCGCCGCCCGCGCCGTGAACGACCGCGCCGACGCCGCCACCGTGGCCAAAGCGCTCGACGCGCGCGTCGACGAGTTCCTCGTCAAGCGACGCTGGATGCTGGACCGGAAGGGGGCTGCGTGAGCGGCTTTGAGCGGTCGGCGCGCAGGCCGGGGGCCGGTACCCGCCAGGGCTCAGTCAGTACGCGCCCTCGCCTTTGGCTCGGGTGCCCTGCGATGCGCTGCGCGGGGCGGCTGCGATGACTCCCGCATCGGGCCTGGACGGCCCGATGCATAGAGCCTTCTCGCTCGGTCCGCCGCTGCGCGCGGACTTCCTCCGCTGTGCCCCTCGGCGCTCCCAAAATCGCCCTGGCACCGACCCCCTCCCGCCCCACCAACCTCGAGCGCGCCTTGGCGAGCGTCCCAACGGTGGACGAAGGGCCGGGGGCCGGTGGCCGCTGGGGCGATGTGGGAGCGCCGAGAAGCGCAGGCTTCGTGGCCGCTCGCGCTGCGAGCCTCGTGAACAAGCTCGCTGGCGATTGTCTGAACGAAGCGAACGCAGTGAGCGAAGTGAGTTCGACAGCGGCCACGCAGCCGCGAGCACCGCAGGGCACCCGAGCCAAAGGCGAGGGCGCGGACACATGAGCCCTGGCGGATGCCCACCCGCTGCCCACGCGCCAAGCTCGGCCCGTCAAGCCACTGCCGAGCGCCATGAAGCACCGCCACAACCCCGCCGCCTGGGCCTTCGTGCTGCCCGCGCTCACGGTCATCGGCCTGTTCTTCGCCGTGCCCGTGCTGGCCGGCCTCGCACTGAGCCTGACCGACTTCGACCTCTACGCCCTGGCCGACCTGCACAACCTGCGCTTCGTCGGCCTGGGCAACTACGCCCATGTGCTGAGCCTGCCGCTGTTCTGGCAGGCGCTGGGCAACACCGCCTACTTCGTCGTGCTGGGCGTGCCCTTGTCCATCGTGCTGTCGCTGGGCTGCGCCGTGCTGCTGCAATCCAAGCTCGCCCGCTTCAAGCCGCTGTTCCGCACCGCCCTCTTTGCGCCGGTCGTCACCACCCTGGTCGCGGTCGCCGTCGTTTGGCGCTACCTCTTCCACGTGCGCTACGGCTGGATCAACCAGTTGCTGGGCGATGTCGGCATCGCGCCGATCGACTGGCTGGGCGACCCGCACTGGTCCATGCCGGCGATCATCGTCTTCGCCGCGTGGAAGAACTTCGGCGGCAACATGATCATCTTCATCGCCGCGCTGCAGGCCATCCCCGACGACCTGTATGAAGCCGCGCGGCTGGATGGCGCCGGCACCTGGGCCCAGTTCCGCCACGTCACCGTGCCGATGCTCGGCCCCACGCTGCTGATGGTCAGCATCCTCACCGTGGCGGGTTACTTCCAGCTCTTCGCCGAGCCCTATGTCATGACCCAGGGCGGGCCGCTGCAGAGCACTGTCAGCGTGCTGTACCTGATGTACGAAGAAGGCTTCCGCTGGTGGAACCTGGGCACAGCCTCGGCCGTGGCCTTCGTGCTGTTCGCGATCATCGTTGCGGTCACGCGTGGGCTGATGCTGTTCGCGCAACGCAGGGGGGCGGCATGAAGGGCCGCGCGACGCAGGTAATTGCCGTCAACGGCCTGCTCGCGGTGGCCACGCTGCTCACCGTGGCGCCGCTGCTGTGGATGCTGGCCGCCTCGTTCATGCGCTCGGGCGAGGCCAGCAGCTTCCCGCCGCCGCTGTGGCCCGCCGAGCCCACGCTGGACCAGTACCGCGCCCTCGTCGCCCAGGGCGGCATCGGGCGCCAGTTCCTCAACAGCCTGGGGCTGGCGATCGCGGCCACGCTGCTGTCCACCACGCTCAACACGCTGGCCGGCTACGCCTTCGCCAAGCTGCGCTTCGCCGGGCGCGACAGGCTCTTCGCCGCGCTGATCGGCGCCCTGGTCATTCCCGGCCAGGTGGCCATGCTGCCGCTGTTCCTGATGCTCAAGGGCATGGGCCTGGTCAACAGCTACGCCGGTGTGCTGGTACCGTCGCTGGCCGGCATCTTCGGCATTTTCCTGGTGCGGCAATACGCGCGCGGCATCCCGGACGAGCTGATCGAAGCCGCGCGCATGGACGGTGCGGGCGAGTTCCGCATCTTCTTTTCGGTGGTCCTGCCGCTGCTGACGCCGGTTCTGGCGACACTCGCGGTCTTCGCCTTTCTCGGCAGTTGGAACGATTTCATGTGGCCTTTGATCGTATTGACCGACGGCGAGCTGCACACGCTGCCGGTCGTCCTGGCTTCGCTCAGCCGCGAGCACGTGCAAGACAGCGAGCTGATGATGGCCGGGGCGGTGATCACGGTGCTGCCGGTGCTGGCCTTGTTCCTGGTGCTGCAGCGCTACTACTTGCAGGGGTTGACGATGGGAGGAGTCAAGCAATGACGGGCATGCGAACCATGCGCACCGTGAGGCGGGCCACGCTCGCGCTGGCCGGGCTTCTGGCGCTGCTGCCGGCCTGGGCCGCACCGGGCGACACGAGCCTGGTCGACGATTTCCGCGACGCGTCCAAGTGGGCCGTCAGTGCGTCCGACGAGGTCGATGGCGCGCTTCGCGCCGACGAGACCCGCGGCCTGTGCATCGACTACGGCTTCAAGGGCGTGTCTGGCTACGTCACGGCGCGTCGCGTGCTGGCGCAGCCGCTGGTGCTGCCACCGGGCTACGAGTTTCGCCTGAAGCTGTCCGGCAAGGGTCGGCCCAACCACCTGCAGTTCAAGCTGACCGACGCCAGCGGCGAGAACGTCTGGTGGGTCAACAACGAAAACCTGCGCACCGGCGGGCCGAACGGCACCGAGCTGCGCCAGCGACAGCGCCAGATCGAGTTCGCCTGGGGCCCGGCCAGCGACAAGCAGTTGCGCCAGGTCCACGCGATCGAGCTGGTGGTGGCCACGGGGGCGGGTGGCGGCAAGGGCAGCGTGTGCTTCGACCGCCTGAACCTGCTCGAGCGCAAGCCGCCGCCGGCCATGTGGCCCGAGCCCACCCGGACCCTGCTTGAAGCGGCCTCCGGCCCGGCCGGGCTGGACCTGGCCTTCGGCGAGCTGCGCGAGTTCAGCGGCCTGCAGCTGCGCTGGCCGGCCGGTGTGGAGCGGCCGAAGAACTACACGGTGGAGGGCGACGGCGACGACGGCCAGTGGAAGACCTTGGCCACGGTGCGCCGTGGCGCGGGCCCGCTGGATGCGCTGTACGTGCAGGACGGCGAGGCCCGGCAGCTGCGCCTGCGCCTGGCCGAGGGCGCGCCGCCCGCCGCCGCGGCCGCGCTGCGCGGCGTGAAGATCGAGGTGATGGCGCCCCAGGACTGGCGCTCGGTGGACGGTGCCACCGCCGCGCGCGCCCAGGCCCTGCCGCCCGGCCTGTACCCGCGCACCTACCTGGGCCAGCAGAACTACTGGGCGCTGCTCGGTGCCGACGGCAACAGCAAGCGCAGCAGCCTGCTGTCCGAAGACGGTGCGCTCGAGGTCCTGCCCTACCTGCCCAGCATCGAGCCCTTCGTGCTGCTGGAAGGCGCCAAGGGCGCGCCGAAGCGCCTGGTCTCGTGGGCCGACGTGAAGGTCAGCCAGTCGCTGGCCGACGGCTACCTGCCGCTGCCCAGCGTGCGCTGGACCCACCCCGAGTTCACGCTGGACATCGACGCCGGGGCCGACGGTGGTGTGGAGCAGAGCGACGGCCTGGCGCGCTACACGCTGCGCAGCACCGGCCGCGGCGCGCTCAAGGCCACGCTGTTGCTGGTGGTGCGCCCCTGGCAGGTGAACCCGCCGCAACAGTTCCTCAACCGCCGAGGGGGCGCGGCGCCGATCACCAGCACCTACTGGGGCGACGGCATGCTGCTGATCAACCAGAGCAAGATGGCCGTCAAGCCGGTGCCGGCGCCGGCACGCATCGTCGTCGGCGGCGGCGACGCCCTGCCGACGGCCCAGGCCTTCGTGCAAGGCGACGACCTGGAGAGCCTGCCTCCCACCACGTGGTGGCGCGACGCCGACGGGCGCGCCGAGGTCGCGATGGTCTTTCCGATGAACGTGCCCGCGGGCGGCCAGGCCCGTGTGGCCTACGGCTGGCTGGTCACCGGCCAGTGGGAGCCGCCGCATTCGGTGGCCGAGGTGGACCGCGACCTGGCGGCCGCCGCCGCCACCTGGCGCAAGCGGCTGAACCGCGTCGAGCTGCAGCTGCCGCCCTCGGCCCGCCAGCTGCACGACACGCTGCGCAGCGCGCTCGCGCAGATCCTGCTGTCACGCAACCGGGCCGCACTGCAGCCCGGCACGCGCTCGTACAACCGCGTCTGGGTGCGCGACGGCGCGATGATGGTCAGCGGCCTGCTGCGCATGGGCGAACCCCAGGTCGCCGAAGACTTCGTCGACTGGTATGCCGCGCGCCTGTTCAAGAGCGGCAAGGTGCCTTGTTGCGTGGACTACCGCGGCGCCGACCCGGTGGCCGAGAACGACAGCCACGGCCAGTTCATCTACATGGCCGCCGAGCTCTGGCGCCACACCCACGACGACACCGTGCTCGAGCGGCACTGGCCGGCCGTCGAGAAGGCCACGCGCTACATGGAAACGCTGCGCCAGAGCGAGCGCACAGCGGCGAACCAGCAGCCGGGCCGCGAGGCCTTCTACGGCCTGATGCCGGCCTCGATCAGCCACGAGGGCTACTCCGCCAAGCCCATGCACTCGTACTGGGACGACTTCTGGGCGCTGCGCGGCTACAAGGACGCGGCGACGCTGGCCCACGCGCTGGGCAAGGAAGACGCGGCCCGCGAGTTCGGCGCCTGGCGCGACGAGTTCGCCGCCGACCTGGCCGCATCGTTGAAAAAGGCCACTGCACAGCACGGCATCGGCTTCGTGCCCGGCGCGGCCGAGCTGGGCGACTTCGACCCCACCTCGACCACGGTGGCGATGAACCCGGCCCATGCCGAGGCCCTGTTGCCGCCCGGCCTGCTGGACGCCACCTTCGAGCGCTACTGGCAAGAGTCCGAGCAACGGCGGCTGGGTCAGCGCGAGTGGAAGGACTACACACCCTACGAGCTACGCAGCGTTGGCGCCCTGGTGCGCCTGGGCCAGCCCGAGCGGGCGCAGTCCATGCTCGACTTCTTCTACGCCGACCAGCGCCCCGCCGGCTGGAACCAGTGGGCCGAGGTCGTGATGCGCGACCCGCGCGAAGTGCACTTCCTGGGCGACATGCCGCACGCCTGGGTGGCGTCGGACGCGATCCGCTCGCTGCTGGACGTGTTCGCGCACGACGCCGACGACGGCGCCGCACTGGTCATCGGCGCTGGCCTGCCCGAGGCCTGGCTGCGCGAAGGCGTGGGCGTGCGCCGCATGCCCACGCCCTACGGCCCGCTGGGCTACCGCCTGAAGCAGACGCCTCAGGGCCTGCAGGTGAAGATCGACGCTGGCCTGAAGCCGCCGCCGGGCGGGCTGCGGCTGCGTTGGCACGGCCGCGAGCACCGCTTCGACAAGCTGCCGGTCAACACCGTGCTGAAAGACTGACATGTCTGCCTTGACGATGCGCGGCGTGCGCAAGGAATTCAACGGCCAGGCCATCTTGCACGGCATCGACCTGGACGTGGCCGACGGCGAGTTCGTCGTGCTGGTCGGACCCTCGGGCTGCGGCAAGTCCACCTTGCTGCGCTGCGTGGCCGGGCTGGAGGACATCGATGGCGGCGAGCTGCTGATCGACGGCCGCGTGGTCAACGAGGTGCCGCCGGCGCAGCGCGGGCTCGCCATGGTGTTCCAGAGCTACGCGCTCTACCCGCACATGACGGTGGCCGAGAACCTGTCGTTCGGCCTGCGCATGGCCGGAACGCCCAAGGCGCAGATCGAGGCCGCGGTCGCCCGCGCCGCCGAAACGCTGCAGATCACCCACCTGCTGGGGCGCAAGCCGGCCGCGCTGTCGGGCGGGCAACGCCAGCGCGTGGCCATCGGCCGCGCCATCGTGCGCCAGCCCGGCGCCTTCCTCTTCGATGAGCCGTTGTCCAACCTGGACGCTGCGCTGCGCGGCCAGATGCGGGTCGAGCTGTCGCGCCTGCATGCCGAGCTGAAGAGCACGACGCTGTACGTCACCCACGACCAGGCCGAAGCCATGACGCTGGCCGACCGCGTGGTGGTGCTCAACGCGGGCCGGGTCGAGCAGATCGGCGCGCCGATGACGCTGTACCGCGAGCCGGCCAATGTCTTCGTCGCCGGCTTCCTGGGCTCGCCGCGCATCAACCTGTTGCCCGGCGCCTGGCTGGGCGAGCCGCAGGCCGCCACGCTCGGCGTGCGGCCTGAGCACCTGTGCGCTGTCGCCGGCGATGCGGCGGGCCTGGACACCACGGTGCTGGCGATCGAGCCACTCGGCGACGTGAGCTACCTGCACCTGCGCGCACCCGACGGCGCCACCCTCGTCGCCCGTGTCGCGCCCGAGACCGCGGCGGCGCCCGGCCAGGCGCTGCGCGTGTCGGCCGAGCCTGCGCACCGCCTGCGCTTCGGCGCCGACGGGCGCCGGCTTTGAACCTCGTCTCCAACGCCATCGCCCGGACACCCCCATGAACACCCCACCCGACGACACCGGCCGCCGCCGCCTGCTGCGCCACCTGCCACTGGCCGCGCTGGCAGCCTCCACCGCGTCGCTCGCGCCCACCGCCATGGCCGCCTCGCCCACCCGACCCAAACCCGCGAAACCTGCCGATGGTCAGCAAGGCCCCTGGGCCACACCGGCCCGCGTCACCGTTGCGGCCACGCTGCGCCACTGGCTGTACCTGCCGCCCGACTATGCACGGCAGCCGCGCCGCCGCTGGCCGCTGATCGTCTTCCTGCACGGCTCGGGCGAGCGCGGCAGCGAGATCGCCAAGGTCAAGGTGCATGGCCTGCCCAAGCTGATCGACGCGGGGCTGAAGCCGCCGGCCATCGTGGTCTCGCCGCAGTGCGAAGACGACCAGGACTGGGACCCGCACCTGCTGCACGGCCTGCTGCAGTCGCTGCTCAAGCAGTGGCGCATCGACCCGGCGCGCGTCACCGCCACCGGCCTCAGCATGGGCGGCGGCGGCTGCTGGGACTGGGCCATGACCTACCCCGACGACCTGGCCGGCATCGCCCCGGTCTGCGGCTACGGCCGCGAGATGCGCATTCCGCGCATGCGGGCCGTGCCGGTACGCGCTTACCACGGCGAGGCCGACACGGTCGTACTGCCGGCCGAGCAGAAAGAGCTGGTCGCCGCGCTGCGCGAGGCCGGCGGCCAGGCCGAGCTGACGCTGTACCCCGGTGTCGGCCACGACGCCTGGAACCCGGCCTACGCCGACCCCGGCCTGCTGCCCTGGCTGCTGGAGCGGCACCGGGCATGAACGAGGGGGTCCACGGCATCGCCAGTCCGTCCGGCCTGGCGGCGAGCTTCAACGACAACGGCAGCCTGCGCGAGCTGCGCTTCGGCACGGACCTGTGCGTCCACCTGTTCCCCGGCAACTCGCTGGAGGCCGGCTCGACCCAACTCGTGCTGCGCCGCTGGAACGGCCCCGCCGCGTCCGGCATGCCCGACCAGGTGCTCCCGCTGCTGGGGCCGCACAGCCCGGCGCGCTGGTTCGCGGGCGATGGCCGCTACACGGCCCGCGGCGAATCGGACGGCCTGGCCTTCGAGCTGAGCCTGGTGCTGGCGGCGGATGCACCGGTGTGGTTCTGGCACCTGGGCCTGCACCATGCGCGCGGCGAGGTGCCGCTGACGGTGGACCTGCTGCTGCTGCAGGACCTCGCCCTCGCGCCGCACGGCGCGCTGCGGCTCAACGAGTACTACGTCAGCCACTACATCGACTTCACCGCGCTGCCGCACGACACGCTCGGCGCCCTGCTCGCCGTGCGGCAGAACCAGGCCGTGGCCGGCCGCCACCCCTGGGCCCTGCTGGGCTCGCTGCGGCGCGCCGTGTCCTGGGCCACCGACGCGGCCCAGGTGCTGGGCGCCGGCCACCGCTTCGACGAGCCGCCGCAGGCCTGGCGCCAGGGCTTGCCTGGCCAGCGCCTGCAGCAGGAGCAGGCCATGGCCGCGCTGCAGGACGCGCCGCTGACGCTGGTCCCCGGCGAGCGCGCCACGCTCGGCTTCTTCGGTGGCCTGCAGCCGGACCATGCCGCGGCCAGCGGCCCGGCCGACCTGGCGCAGGCCGACGCCTGGCGCGCGCTGCCCGAAGCCACGCCGCCGCCCGGCCCGCCACCGGCCGCGCTGCACGCAACCTGGCAGGCGCCCTTGCCCAGCCTGTTCAGCCACGCGCCGCGCCTGGCCGCCCGCGCGCTGGGCGACGCCGAGTGCGACGTGCTCTTCGGCCCGGTGCGCCAGCACGAAGAGCGCGGCCCGGGCGGCGCGTTGTGGTCCTTCTTTACCGACAACGGCGAGCACGTGGTGCTGCCGGCCAAGGAGCGCGCCGTGCTGCGCCCGCACGGCCATTTGCTGCGCAGCGGCCAGCACCTGGTGCCCGACGAGTCGGCCATGACCTCCACCTGCTGGATGGCCGGCGTCTTCCACTCGATGCTGACCCAGGGCCATGTCAGCCTGAACCGCTGCCTGTCCACCGTGCATGGCCTGCTCGGCCAGTTCCGTTCGCAAGGCCAGCGCGTCTTCGTTCAACGCGCGGGCCGCTGGCGGCTGCTGGACCAGCCATCGGCCTTCGCGATGAGCGAGCGCGGCGCACGCTGGTGGTACCGCGACGACGACGGCCTGATCGAGGTGCAGGCCGAAGCCGATGCGGTGGCCCCGGCGCTGACTTTGCGCATCCGCTTCGTCGAAGGCCCGACCAGCGCCTGCCTGGTGAGCCACCACCTGGCGCTGGGCGGCGACGACGGCGAGCGGCCGGGCCGCATCGTGGCGGAGCCGCGGCCCGATGGCGGCTGGTGGCTGGCGCCGCCGGCCGGCAGCGAGCTGCACCAGCGCTTCCCGCAGGGCGGCTTCCTGGTCGCGCCGCTGAACGCGGCCACCCGCATCGAGGGCGCCCGGGGCGCCGAGGCCTTGTTCGACGACGGCCAGGACCATGGCGTGCCCATGCTGTGCCTGCTGCTCGCCGCCGCGCCAGCGCTGGGCCTGCGCCTGAGCGGCCACCTGGTCGACGCGCTGCCCACGCCGGCCCCGCACCTGCCGTCGCTGCGGCCGCCGCGCCTGACGGCCTCATCGGCTTCATCGCCCGCGTCGGCCGATCCCACGACCTTGTCCGCCGCCCTGCCCTGGTTCCAGCACAACGCCCTGGTGCACTACCTCGCCCCGCGCGGGCTGGAGCAGTACTCGGGCGGCGGCTGGGGCACGCGCGACGTCTGCCAGGGCCCGGTCGAGCTGCTGCTGGCGCAAGGCGCCTTCGGCCCGGTGCGCGACCTGCTGACGCGTGTGTTCAGCGCACAGGACGCTGGCGGCGATTGGCCGCAGTGGTTCATGTTCTTCGAGCGCGAGCGGCAGATCCGCGCCGGCGACTCGCACGGCGACATCGTCTTCTGGCCGCTGCTGGCGCTGGGCCAGTACCTGCTGGCCTCGGGCGATGCGGCGCTGCTGGACGCGCCGCTGCCCTTCCACGCCACACTCGGTGCCGTGCCCGAGCAGGCCAGTGTGTGGCAGCACGCCGAGCGCGCACTGGCGGTGATCGCGCAGCGCCGCATCGCTGGCACCGCGCTGGCGGCCTACGGCCATGGCGACTGGAACGACTCGCTGCAGCCGGCCGACCCACGTTTGCGCGAGCACCTGTGCAGCAGCTGGACCGTGACCCTGCATGCCCAGGTGCTGGACACGCTGGCCGAGGCCTTCGAGATGCTGGGCCAACCCGGCCGCGCCGCGCCGCTGCGCGAGGAACGCGCCCGCGTGCAAGCCGAGTTCCATCGCTGGTTGATGCCCGAGGGCATCGTCACCGGCTACGCCCTGTTCGATGCGCCCGGCGCCGCGCCGCAGCCGCTGCTGCACCCGCGCGACACCCGCACCGGCGTGCGCTACAGCCTGCTGCCGATGATCCACGCGGTGCTGTCCGGCCTGTTCACGCCGGCCGAGGCCGAGGCCCACCTCGCGCTGATCGAGCAGCACCTGCTGGGCCCGGACGGCGCGCGCCTGTTCGACGCGCCCTTCGCCTACCGCGGCGGGCCGCAAACCCTGTTCCAGCGTGCCGAGAGCGCCAGCTACTTCGGCCGCGAGATCGGGCTGATGTACACCCACGCCCACCTGCGCTACGCCGAGGCCCTGGCCCACGCCGGCCGCGCCGAGGCCTTCTGGCGGGCACTCAACCTGGCCCACCCGGTGGGCCTGACGGCGCGCGTGCCCAGCGCCGCGCCACGCCAGGCCAACTGCTACTACTCCAGCTCGGACGCCGCCTTCGCCGACCGCGCCGAGGCCAGCACACGCTACGCCGAAGCCCTGGCCGGGCGGGTGCCGCTCGAAGGCGGCTGGCGCGTCTATTCCAGCGGCGCCGGCATCGCGCTGGGGCTGGTGCAGCGTTGCCTGCTGGGCCTGCGCCCACGCGCCGACGCCTGCGTGGTCGACCCGGTGGTCGCGCCGTCGCTGGGCGTGCTTCAGGCCGGCACCACGCTGGCCGGCCACGCGGTCGATCTGCACTGCACCCCCGGCCCGCGTGGCCATGGCGTGCTAGCCGTGGAACTGAACGGCGTGTCGTTGCCGATCGAGCGTGAGCCCAACCCCTACCGCGATGGCGGTGTGCGCATCGGCTGGGCGGCGATGGCCCCGCACTGGTCGGCGGGCGCCAACCGCTTGAGGGTGGTGCTGGGCTGAGCAGTAAGGCCGGCGCTCCGCGCGGGGCCGGATCACAGGTCCGGATCCGGCGAGCGCGTGCCGGCGACGGCCGCCAGACTGGCACCATCGTCAGTCCACGAGCGTTGCCATGTCCTTCCGCGTCGCCGGCCTCAGCGCCGAACCCTATCGCCACCTCTTCGGCCTGCCGGACGACGCCCTCGCCCGCCATGGCGCGCGGCGCTGCATCGCCGACGAGAAGCCCGGCTTCCCCGACCGCATCGAGCTGCGCGACGTCGAGCCGGGCGAGCGGGTGCTGCTGGTGAACTACACCCACCTGCCATCGAGTGGCCCCTACCGCGCGTCGCACGCGGTCTATGTGCGCGAGGGGGCCGACACGGCCTACAGCGCGGTGGACGAGGTGCCGGCTTCGCTGCGCTCGCGCCTGCTGTCGGTGCGCGCCTTCGACGCCAACGACATGATGGTCGACGCCGACGTCACGCCCGGCACGGAGGCCGAAGCCCTGATCGAACGCTTGCTGGCGCTGCCGCAGGTCACCTACCTGCATGTGCACTACGCGCGGCGCGGCTGCTACGCCTGCCGCGTCGAGCGCGCCTGAGCGAAACGGTCAGACCTGTGGCAGCAGGAAGCGCCGCTCCCAGGCGCTGAGCTCGCGGTCGTAGTGGTCGAACTCGACCTCCTTGACCGCCAGCAGGCCGGTGACGAAATCGTCGCCCAGCAGGCGGCGGGCGTGGGCGCTGTCGTGCAGACGCTGCCAGGCCTCGCGCGGGTGGCGCGGCAGGCCGTGGTCATGGGCGTAGCCGTCGCCGCTGATCGGGTCGGTGGCCGAGAGCCCCTCCTCGATGCCGGCCAGGCCGGCGGCCAGCGTGGCGGCGATCGCCAGGTAGGGGTTGGCGTCGGCGCCGGCCACGCGCTGCTCCACCCGCCGCGCGGCCGGGCCGCTTTGCGGCACGCGCAGGCCGGCGGTGCGGTTGTCGTAACCCCACTGCAGGTGGATCGGCGCTTGGCTGCCCTTGACGAAGCGGCGGTAGCTGTTGACGTGCGGCGCCAGCAGCAGCATCAGGTCCGGCAGGTAGGCCTGCAGGCCGGCGATGAACTGGCGGAAGCATGGCTGCTCGCTGCCATCGGCTGCGCTGAAAACGTTCGATCCGGCGGCATCGACCACGCTGACGTGCAGGTGCATCGCGCTGCCCGCCTCGTCGGCCCAGGGCTTGGCCAGGAACACGGCGTTCATGCCGTGGGCGATCGCCGTCTCGCGGGCGGCGTGCTTGAACAGGAAGGCCTGGTCGGCCACCGACACCGCATCGCCGTGCCAGAGGTTGATCTCGTACTGCGAGCAGCCGACCTCGTGGATCCAGGTGTCGGCACGGATGCCCAGCGTGTCGATCGCCTGCTGGAACGCGCCCCAGAACGGCGCCAGCTCGTTGAGCATGTTCAGGCTGAAGGCCGACTGGCCGACCTCCGTGCGGCCGAGCCGCCCCGCTGGCGGGCGCAGCGGCTGGGTGGGGTCGGCACAGGGCGCGCTCAGGTAGAACTCGATTTCGGGCGCTACCACCGGCGCCAGGCCGCGCGCCGCGTAGCGCGCCAGCACGGTCTTCAGCAGCGAGCGCGGCGCGAAGGCGCAGGGCCGGCCGTCGAGCTCCACGCAGTCGTGGATCGCCAGCGCCCGCGGCGCCTCCGCCGGCGCCCACGGGGCCAGGCGCACGCTGGCCATGTCCGGCACCAGGCGCACGTCGGGGTCGTCGTCCGGGAAGATCGGGTCGTAGGAGTACTCGCCGGTCACCGCCTGCATCGGGATGGCCTGCGCGATGCGCAGTTCCTGCCCGCGCAGGAAGGCCTCGGCCGGCATCAGTTTGCCGCGCGGGTAGCCGGTAACGTCGGCGAACAGGCATTCGACCTGGCGAACGCCGGCGGCGGTGATCAGCTCGTCAGCGGGGTGGGGGGCGGCGTTGGGCATAGGCGGCGATCTTCGCCGATTCGTGGGACAGCGGTCTCCCCTGCAATTGCAGCGTCAGCGGTCAGCGTCATAATTGACCGCACGAGGGAGCCGACGGGCCACAGAGCCCACACCATGGCAGCCATGAGCGAAGCCAGTCCAACCGAGGACAGCCTGGACCTGACCGGTCCGCAGCGCCTGCGCCAGGTGCGGCGGCTCACGGCGGTGGTGGGCGGCGTCTTCTGGGCCCTGGGCTTGGCCAACCTGCTGCGTGGCGAGTTCGGTCAGTCCGCCGTGCTGCTGGGCGCGGGTGTGGCCTGCGCGCTCGCGCTGTGGCAGCGGTCCGAGCAGCGCTGGCCAGGCCAGGCGCTGGCGCTCACCGTCCTGTCCATCGCCGTCATTGCCAGTTGCACCTGGCTGGGTGACGGCTTGTTCGACAGTGGCAACTATGCCTATCCCGCCGTGCTGGGCATGGCCAGCCTGGTGCTGGGGCGCCGCGGCTTCGTCGGCTGCACGCTGCTGGTGGCCCTGGCCCTGGGCACGCTGGGCTGGGCGGACACCTCCGGCTGGCACCACTGGGCCTCACCCAACGGTGGCTGGTGGCATGTGCTCGACATGGTGGTGATCACCGCGGCCAGCGCCGCCATCGCCGGCCTGATCATGCTGGACATGCGGCGCACGATGCGCGACATGCAGGCCCACGACGCGGCGCTGCGCGGCGCCAACGAGAGCCTGGCCGCGTCGGAGGGGCGCTTTCGCGAGCTGTTCGAGACGGCGCCGATCGGCTTGCTGCGCCTGGGTGCCGACGGCCGCATCGCCGAGGTCAACGGGGCCCTGGCCGCCCTGCTGGGGCGCGAGCCGGCGGTGCTTCAGAGCATGCGCCCCCAGTTGCTGGCCCACCCGGAAGACTGGCCGCGCCTGCGCGAGGCACTGGACGCGACGGGCCCCGCGGCGCAGCCTGAGGCGCTGGAGCTGCGCCTGTCACGCACCGATGGCAGCCACCTGCGCGCCCGCGTGCACCTGAGCCCGATGACCCCCCTGCCCGGTGGCGGCGGCACGCTGCTCTCGGTCGAGGACGTGACCCAGCCGCACCGCATCCAGCAGCTCGAGCGCGACAAGGCGGCGGCCGAGGCCACGACCCGTGCGCAGACCGAGTTCCTCTCGCGCATGAGCCACGAGCTGCGCACGCCGCTGAACGCGATGCTGGGCTATGCCCAGCTGATGCGCGAGGACGCGCAGGCCGGCGGCGACGCGCAGCTGCGCCACCGGCTGCAGGTGGTCGAAGGCGCCGGCTGGCACCTGGCGGCCATGATCAACGACATCCTGGACCTGTCCCGCCTGGAGGCCGGCCACCTGCCGCTGAAACTGGAGGCGGCGGCGCTGGACCCGCTGGTCGACGAGGCCTTGGCGATGATCGCTGGCGAGGCCGCACCGCAGCAGATCACGCTGGCGCGTGAAGCGGCGGCCGAGCCGGGCCTGTGGGCCATGACCGACCCCACGCGGCTGCGCCAGGTGCTGGCCAACCTGCTGTCGAACGCGGTCAAGTACAACCGCGCCGGCGGCTGGGTCCGCCTGGGGCTGCGCGCGCTGGTGTCGGACACGGGCGAACCGCAGGTCGAGATCGAGGTGCGCGACAACGGCCTGGGCTTCACGCCGGCCCAGCTCGAGCACCTGTTCGAGCCCTTCAACCGTCTGGGCCGCGAGGCCAGCCCACGGCCGGGCACGGGCATCGGCCTGGTGATCACACGCGGCCTGGTCGAGCTGATGGGTGGTGCGCTCACGGTCGACAGCCAGCCAGGCGAGGGCAGCCGCTTCGTCGTGCTGCTGCCCCGCGTGGCGGCACAGGTCACGCCGCCGGATGCGGGCGCCACCATCGCGGCGCTGAGCACCGCGCCGGCGGGCGACGCCTTGGCCGCCCCCGCGAAAGACGCCCCGGCCGAGCCGGCGCGCAGCGCCACGTACGGGCCACGCCGCGTGGTCTACATCGAGGACAACCCGGTCAACTGCGAGATCATGCGGGCCATCCTGCACTCGCGGCCGCAGATCGAGCTGCAGGTGCACGAGGACGGCGAGGACGGCCTGGCCGCCGTGCTGGCCGCGCCGCCCGACCTGCTGCTGCTGGACCTGCAACTGGGTGCCACCAGCGGCCTGACCCTGCTGAGCGCGCTGCGCCGCGGCGCGCGCACCGCGCGCCTGCCGGTGCTGGTGGTGTCGGCCGATGTGCTGCCCGCCACCCGCGAGGCCGTGCTGGCCGCCGGCGCGCTGGGCTTCGTCGCCAAGCCGCTGAGCCTGGCGGACACCTTGCGCGCGGTCGACGAGGTGCTGGCGGACCCGGGCCCGGCGCCCTGATCAGCGGCCGGCCTGGGCCGGCTCGGCGAAGACCTGCAGCAGCAGCGGCGGCAGCTGTTCCAGCGTGAACTCCTTCTGCAGCACGCGGCGCACGCCGGCACGCTGGGCCGCGGCCAGCAGGTCCTCGGTGACATAGCCCGAGCAGATCACCACCGGCAGCCCCGGCCGCAGCGCGGCCAGTGCCTCGGCCACGTCCAGCCCGGACAGGCCCGGCATGTTGAAGTCGGTCAGCACCAGGTCGGCGTCGGCCGGCTCGCGGCGCAGCGCGTCCAGCGCGGCGCGCGGGTCGTCCCAGGTGCTGACACGGTAGCCGGCGTGCTGCAGCAGACCTTCGACCATCATCACCATCACCGGGTCGTCGTCGATGTAGACCACGTGCCGGCCCGCGGCGGGCGACACCGGCGGCGCCGCCGGGGCGGCCGCGGCGCGCGGGGCCACGGCCGCCGCCACCGCGTCGGGCAGCAGCGGGAAGTACAGGTCGAAGCGGCTGCCCTGCCCCGGCGCGCTGTGCACGTCGATCGCGCCCTCGTGGGCCGAGACGATGCCGTGCACCACGGCCAGCCCCAGGCCCGTGCCCTGGCCCACCGGCTTGGTGGTGAAGAAAGGCTCGAACAGGCGTTGCCGGGTGGCGTCGTCCATGCCGCACCCGTTGTCGGCCACCGACAGGCGCGCGTACTCGCCCGGCGCCAGCCCCAGGCGCCGGGCGGTGGCCGCGTCCAGCGTGCTCGCACCGAGCGAGATCTCGATGCGCCCGGCCAGGCCATGCAAGGCGTGCCAGGCGTTGGTGCACAGGTTCATCAGCACCTGGTGCAGCTGGGTCGCGTCGGCCTGCACGGTGGCCGGGGCCTCGCCCAGGCGCAGCTCGAGCTCGACCATGGCCGGCAGGATGGGCCGCAGCAGGCGCACCGATTCCTCGACCACCGCCGC
Organism: Burkholderiaceae bacterium; assembly: GCA_044226465.1. Taxonomy (GTDB): domain Bacteria; phylum Pseudomonadota; class Gammaproteobacteria; order Burkholderiales; family Burkholderiaceae_C; genus Ideonella. The sequence goes on from JBGAGZ010000012.1 coordinate 47,342, forward strand.
CAGCGGCTGGGGCTTCAGGCTGTGCGGCTGGCGGCGGCTGAAGGCGAGGATCTGCTGCACCAGGCTGCGCGCCCGCTCGGCCGACTGGCTGATCTGCGCCAGCCGCCCGCGCGTGGGCGCATCCAGCACCGCCTGCTGGGCCAGGGCCACGTTGCCCAGGATCGCGGCGAGGATGTTGTTGAAGTCGTGCGCGATGCCACCGGCCAGCGTGCCGATGGCCTCCATCTTCTGCGAGGCGCGCAGCTGCACCTCCAGCCCGGCCCGCGCAGCCTCGGCCTGCTTCTGGTGGCTGATGTCGGTGACCATGGCCAGCATGCCTTCGAAGCGGCCGGCGCTGTCGGTGATCGGCGTGCTGGCCACCAGGGCCCACAGCGTGCTGCCGTCCACGCGGCGCAGGCGCCGTTCGCGGGCCCCGGGCGCGGTGTCGCCCTCGGGGTCGAGCGCGCCTGCGTCGACAAAGGCCTCGGTGCGGCGGCCCAGCAGCGCGTCGGCCGGGCAGCCCAGCATCTGCGCCATCTTGGGGTTGACGAAGGTGGTGCGGCCCTCGGCGTCGGTGACCCAGATGCCCTCGTCGGCGGTCTCGACGATGCGACGGTAGCGCTCTTCGCTGGCGCGCAGCGCCACGGTCATGCGCAGCGCGGCGTCGTGGGCGCGTTGGCGTGCGGTGACGAGCTGGCGCGTCAGCAACGCCAGCAGCAGGCTCAGGCTCAGCCCAGCCAGCGCGATGATGTTGGCCGCGTCGCCGCGGCGGCGCTGGGCGAAGTCGGGCGCGGCCTGCATCCGCATGGTCCACGAGTGGCCGGCGAAGCCCAGGTATTCCTGCACGTCGAACAGCGGCCGGGCCATCGGCACCGGGGCCAGGCCCGGCGGCGCGGCCATCAGGGCCTCGTCGGTCGCGTCCACCCCGTCGTAGACGCGGGTCTCGACGCTGGGCACGACCTCGCCGTAGAGGCTGGCCATCAGGTCGTTCATGCGCACCGCCGCCATCACCCAGCCGCTGAGCGCGGCGCGGCGCGCAGCCACCGAGTCCAGCGGCTGCCCGGCCGCATAGACGGGCAGCACCATCAGGAAGCCGGGCGAGGCGTCGGCGGCGGCGTTCGCGTCCGCGTCCACCAGCCGCCGCAGCCGCGGCGTGATCGCCAGGCTGCCCGAGTCGCAGGCCAGCGCCAGCGCCGGGCCGCGCACCGGGTCGGCCAGGGGGTCGTCGCCCAGCGCGCGCTGGTTCAGGCCGACGACGGGCGCGACGGCGGCGATGCGGGCCCGCCCGCCATGCACGCCCGCGCCGGGCTGCCAGGCGACGTGGGCGAACCAGTCGACGCCGGTGAAGTCGGCGCCGGCCTGCAAGGCGTCGACGTAGGCGTCCAGCGGCCGCGTGCCGGGCGGCGCCGATTGCATCAGGCCCTGCACGCCGCGCAGCATCTGCTCGTAGCTTTCCAGCCGCTGCTCGATGCGGCTGGCCGTCTGGCGCACGCCGGTGTCGAAGTCGGCCCGCAAGGCCTGTTCGGTGCTGCGCTGCTCGTGGCACCAGAGCCCCGCCGTGATGGCCAGCGACACTGCGCCCACGGCCAGCGGCAGCCAGCGCGACCACGGGCGTTCGGGGTGCATGCCGGCGGCGGTCATTCAGAACTGCGTCATTGCGCGGGCCAGCTCGCGCGGGAAGTACTTCTCGAAGATGCGCTGCACCGTGCCATCGGCGCGCATGCCGTCGACCAGCGCCCGCCAGGCCTGCTGCTGTGCCGGCGACAAGGCCTTCTTCGACATGATCAGGCCGTGCGGCACCGAGGGGTCGTCGAAGGCGACGATCTGGGTCTGCTCGCGCAGGCGGCCGGACTCGACCGCCGGGTAGTCGAAGGGCTCGATGATCATCGCCTGCACCCGATTGGCCAGCAGGATCTGGTACAGCGGCTCCAGCCCGGTGGAATAGCTGACCCGGCCCTGGGCCTCGAGCGCGTCCACCATGCGGTTGGCGCCCGGCCCGTAGCGGAAGCTGCGGATCACACCCAGCTTGAGCGCGGCATTGCGCTCGAAGTCGGCCGCCGCCTTCGCGCCCGCATCCTTGCGCATCAGCAGGTAGTAGGGGTTGGTGAAATACCAGGCGAAGGCGGCGTACTGCTCGCGCGCGTCGTTGCTGATGCCCGAGAGGCTGAAATCGAGTGCGCCCGATTCGATGAGCTGCCAGATGCGCGCCCGCGGCATGACCGGCAGGCTGAACTTGCAGCCGCTGCGGCGCGCCAGCTCGTCGGCGATGTCCTTATCGATGCCCTCGCCCGTCTGGGCCGAATACAGCAGGCCGTGGTCGTGCAGGGCCAGGCTCATCGGGCGGTCGCAGTCGGGCTTGTCGGCGGCCCCAGCGGCGGCGCCCCCAAACGCCAGAGCCAAGCAGATCAGCCCCTTGCGCAGCGGGCCGCGAACCATCGAGCGCATCGTCTTCCCTCCGGGTGCCAACCCCGGTGGCGCAGCTTATCGCACCCTGAAACCGTTTACTTGCCGCTGCCGCTCAACCCCACGGACTGGGGGCTGCCCAATGCGCTGTCGATCACCAGCAGGCGCGAGGCCCGTGGCCCCGCCGCCTGCGGCCGGAAGACCAGGTCCAGCGTGCAGGACGCCGCCGGCGCCAGGCCGCTGCCGCAGGTGCTGGCCTGGACCAGGAAGTCGCCCGCCTGGCCGCCCGAGACCACGCTGTCGTGCAGCGCCAGGGTGCGGTTGCCGGGGTTGCTGAGCGTCACGGTCTGCGGCGCGCTGGTGGCGCCCACCGCCAGCTTGGCGAATTTCAGCGCGGCCGGGCTCGCCGTGGCCAGCGGCTCGGCCGCCGTGCTGCGCACCGGCAGCTCAGCCAGCGCATAGGCGGAGCAGGTCCAGCTGCCGGGCGGCAGGTTGTCGACGAACAGCGCCACGGTGCCGGGCGTGGGCGTGTCGGCACCGGTCATCTTCAGCTTCAGCTGGATGTCGGTGGCGCTCTTGGGCTTTCGGTACAGGCCGTTGACGAAGGCCCTCGTCTTCGTGGTGAAACCCGCCCCGTCGACGCCCAGCGTGAACTTGCCCTGGCCGGCCACGCGGCTGGCAGGTGCCATGGCCTGCACGGCGATCGGCACGGCGGCGGTGTTGTAGTCGGCCACCGCCACGTGCTCGCTGTCGATGGTCAGCGGCGCGGGGCTTTGCGTGCCGGCCAGGTCGCGCTGCCAGCCGGTGAAGACCCAGCCCGCCTGGCCGAGCTGGCTCAGGCTGACCGCGGTGCCGGCCGGGTAGAAGCCGTCGGACGACGACGGTGTCACGGCCACGCCGCCGGCGCAGGGCTGGTTGGCCCAGGTCGACAGGTTGTACTCGGCGCCGAAGCTGGCGGTGACGGTGGAGGGGCCCGCCGGCGCGACGATCTCGTGCGACTGCTGGCCGCCGTCGCTCCAGGCCAGGAAGGGGTAGCGGCTGGCCCAGCTGTAGGGCTGCTGCGGCGAGACCCCGACGTCCACCTGGTGGTGGCTGCCGGCGCCCCAGCCGCTGTCGTAGTCGGGCGAGAAACCGACCGGCCCATACCAGAAGGCACCGTCCACCCACAGCCAGCGCCCGGCCGGCTGGGTGCCGATCGTCGTCACCGGCTGGGCGCTGAAGTAGGCCAGCACCCAGTCCGGTGCGCGCGTCGTCTTGGGGTTCTGGCTCACGCCGCCGTCGGCGGTGTACAGGCGGTACAGGCTGTAGCCGCCCTGGGCCGTGGCCTGCAGTTGCACCGCCTGGCGCTTGGGGTAGTAGACGCCGGCCAGCGGCGGGTAGGCCTGGGCCGCCGGCGTGGCCACCACGCTGCCCGCACCTGCGGGCCAGACGAAGGGCTCGTACTTCAGCAGCTCGACGAAGCTGGCCTGGTAGACCGTGACCGCCGGCACGGTGGCAGGCGAGCCGGTGGCCCCGTTGCCGCGGCCGATGGTGATGGTGTGCTGAGCGGCACGGTTGTCGTTCCAGCGGCCGTAGATGAACTGCCGGCTGCCCAGCACCTGCGGGCCGGCCGGCACGTCCAGCGTGTGGGTCGAATCCAGCGCGGGGCTGAAGGTGTAGGGCGTGCTGCGCGCGACACCGTCGACGATCACCTGCAGCCCGGGCGGGTTGGTGGTGACGGTCACGACGTTGGGCGCTCGGCCGTACAGCCGCAGCACGGCGTCGATGTCGCCGGCCGAATAGTCGCCCAGCTCCGAGATCGGCATGCCGGCGGGGATGGTTTCCAGCGTCGGCTCGCCGTCCTTGGTGAAGGTGTAGGGGCCATAGTGCATCAGCGAGGCGATGTCGTACAGGCCCAGCGGCTGGCCGCTGCTGCCCACCACGTCCAGGTTGGGCGCCAGCGTGCCGATCACGTGCTGCAGCGACAGCGTCAGGTGGGCCTCGCGCTCGGGCCGCGAGTGCTCGTGGTACAGGCCAGTGGCATGGCCCATCTCGTGCAGCAAGGTACCCGCGTTGGCATCGATCGAGCCGCCGATGAGCTGCTTGCCGCCGACGCGGCCCAGCGACGAGAAGCCCGAGCCCGAGTGGTCATTGGGGTCGAGCGCGAAGTCCACGTAGTCGGGTTCGGCGCCGCGCGGCACCCACTGGATGACGCCGGCGAACACCGCGTTGTAGCGGGCGATCGCGGTGGGCAGCTCGGCATTGCCCTGGGACACGGTGTAGGGGATCTGCACCACGCCGCCCACCGGCAGCCACAGGTTCAGGCTGCCGGCCATGCCCAGGCCCTCGGGCTCGACATGACCCGGCCGCGGCGGCTTGCCGAGCGCGATGTCGCCCTCGACGATGCGCTGGCCCTGGCGCAGCTGGTAGGGCCGCTGCACACCGCGCCAGCCCACCAGGCCCTGCGGCGGCGCGGCGAGCCAGGCCGGCACGCTCGTCGCCCCCTGTGCCTGCCGCCATTGCGCCGCGGCGTGGCGCGCGCCGCCCTGCGGCTGGGCAGCCCAGGGCTCGGCCGCGGCCACCGCGCCTGCGGCCAGCGCACCCCACAGCAGCAGCGGCACCGCCCACCGCAGCACCCGCACGCGCTTGTTCATCGCATCACCCTCCAACCGCCGACACGCCGTTCGTCGCGCGCCACCATCGCGGCCAGCTTACGGCGCGCCGCCGGCCGGCACCAGCCGGATGTCACCCCGCGGTCACCCCCCAAGCCGCCCGCTGCCCCGGCGTACAGTGCCGCCAACCTCGCCTGCCGCCATGCCCCGCTTTGCCGCAAACCTGAGCCTGCTCTACCCCGAGCTGCCCTTTGCCGAGCGCATCGGCGCCGCAGCGCGCGACGGCTTCGCCGGCGTCGAGTGCCTGTTCCCCTACGACTGGCCGGCCGCCGAGCTGGCCGCCCGGCGCGCCGAGGCCGGCGTGGCCTGGGTGTTGATCAACACGCCGCCCGGCGACTGGGCCGCCGGCGAGCGCGGCCTGGCCGCCCTGCCCGGCCGCGAGGCCGAGTTCCGCCGCGGCGTGGAGCAGGCCCTGGCCTGGGCCGACGCGCTGGGCTGCCGCCGCCTGCACGCGATGGCCGGGGTGCCGTTGCCCGGCATGGAACGCGAGCGCTGCTGGGCCACCTACGCCGAGAACCTGGCCTGGGCCGCACGCCAGGCCGCCGGCGCCGGCTGCACCGTGCTGATCGAGCCGCTGAACCCGCGCGACATGCCGGGCTACCTGCTGCGCACCCAGGCCGAAGCGCACCGCCTGGTGCAGGTGCTGAACCAGCCCAACCTCAAGGTGCAGATGGACCTGTACCACTGCCAAGTCAGCGAGGGCGACGTCACGACCAAGCTGCGGGCACTGCTGCCCACCGGCCGCGTCGGCCACCTGCAGGTCGCCGGCGTGCCCGAGCGCCACGAGCCGGACAGCGGCGAGCTGGACTGCCAGGGCCTGTTCGGGCTGATCGACGAGCTGACCGCCGCGGCTGGTCTCGGCGAGCTGTGGATCGGCGCCGAGTACCGCCCCCGGCGCGGCGCCGTGCCGGGCGGCACGACGGCGGGGCTGGGCTGGCTGGGGGCGGCCACCACCGCCGCCACCGACCGCTGAACAGAGCTCACCAGAACGGTTTGGCCCGCCCCAGCGCGCGCAGCGCCTTGCCGCTGCGGCGCACCGCTTGTGCATGCTCGGCCACCAGCCAGCCGACGGCGAACCAGGCCTCGGGCAAGCGGGCCGTCGCGGACTGGTACAGGGGCAGGGCCGTCGACATGTCCTGCAGCTCGCCCAGCGCGTCCTGCGCGGCGGCCAGCGGCTTGGCGAAGCGGGCCAGCGCGCGGGGCTTGTCGTACAGCCCCGCCACCACGTCGGCCAGGTAGCGCAGGCGCTTGACCCGCTTGCGCGCCCGGTGCTGCGCGGCCTCGGGCAGGCGGTCGAAACGGCGCCCGGCCTGGGCCGCCTGCTCGTGCAGGGTGGCCAGGCGGCTGTCGACATGGCGGCGCGCCGCCACGGCATCCAGCCCCTCGGTCCACGGGGCCTGGCTGTCGACCAGCAATTGCAGCAAGGCCTGCTGCACGGCCGGCGCCCGCAGCAGCGCGGCGGGGGCGGGTGGCGCCGGTGCGTCCAGGCTCGTGCGCCAGTCGGTGCAGGGCGCTCCGGCCGCTTGCAGGCGCGGCGCCAGGCCTTGCAGCAGCGCCACCTCGTCGCGCCCCGCGCCCAGGGCCTGGAACAGCTCGACCAGCGGTGCCAGCCAGGCCGGCTCGGTGGCCAGCCCGACCGCCGGCCCCAGCTCGCGCACGGCGCAGCGCAGGCGGCGGATGGCCACGCGCAGCTGGTGCACATGCTCGGCCGCTTCGCTGCCGGCGGCCAGGGCACTGGCATTCGGCAGCAGCATGGCCACGGCGCTGCCCAGCGCGGCCCGCCAAAGCGCCGCGCCATCGGCACGGCGCGGCAGCACCGGCGGCTTGAAGTGCACCGGCGGCGGGTGCGCCAGGCCACGTGCCAGCAGCTCGCCGCGCTCGGCCTTGGACACCGTGTCCAGCCACAGGCCGTGCTTCGCCACGCCCTCGGCGGCGCAGCGTACCAGGCCAGCGAGGTCACCAGTGATCAGCTCGTACTCCAACTCGCATACCGTGGCCGCCGCGGTGCCGGCACGCACCTCGCCCTCGTCGAAGGCCAGCTCGACGACGCAGCCGCCACCCCGGTCCAGCGCCAGGCTACGTCGCCAGATGTCGGTCGCCATCACGGGCTGCAGGCGCGCGGTGTCGAAGACGTCGATCGCCTCGCCCAACAACGCGGCCCAGGCAGCCGCAGCTGGGGTGCCGGCGTGTCGCGCGGGGTCGGGGCGTGGATCGGCGCCCGGCGCGCGCAGCGGCACGTTGTGCTCGTGCCGCTCGGCCGCGTGGGCGCCGCGTGCCTTCAGCGTCTGCACCCAGCGCGGGCCCTCGCGGCGCAGGCGCAGCGCGATGCCGGCGCGGCCCAGCGCGCCGTCCGCCGTGTCGAAGTAGAGCGCCTGCAGGTGCTGGCGCCGCGGCGCGGCGGCCTTCATCGCGGCGCGCACCGCAGCCGCGCGCTCGGGCGGCACCTGGAACTTCAGCTCGGTTTCGAACATGGGGGTAGAGGCCTTTGTCGACAGCATAGCCATTGAAAGCCAGCAAGCCGCACCCAGTTGAGGAGCTCGTTCGCCCCGTTCGGGAAAGGTCTGCCTTGCCGTTTTCGCTCGACGCGCTCACGCTGCTGGCGGGCGCCATGATCTTCCTGACGCTGCTGCTGGGCGGCCTGTGGGGCCCGCGCGCCTGGCGGGCCTGGCGGCGCCGGCGTGTGTGGCAGCAGCCCTTCCCGGCCGCGTGGCGCACCATCCTGCGCCGGCGCATGCCGCTGATGGGCCGCCTGCCGGTGGACCTGCAACTGCAGCTCAAGCGCCACATGCAGGTCTTCCTGGCCGAGAAGCCCTTCATCGGCTGCGACGGGCTGCAGGTGACCGAGGAGATGCGCGTGCTGGTCGCCGCCCAGGCCTGCCTGCTGATCCTGAACCGGCCGAGCGACTATTTCCCCAAGCTGCGACAGGTGCTGCTGTACCCCTCGGCCTACTGGGCCGACCGGCGCGAGGGCGACGGCAGCGGCGTGCAGCACGAGCGGCGCGAGGTGCGCAGCGGCGAGTCCTGGGTGCAGGGCCAGGTGATCCTGTCGTGGCCGGACGTGCTGGCCGGCGCGGCCGACCCCGCCGACGGGCAGAACCTGGTGATCCACGAGTTCGCCCACCAGCTCGACCAGGAGCGCGGCCGCGCCACCGGCGCGCCCTTCCTCGGCCACCGGGCGCGCTACGCGCGCTGGGCGGCGGTGATGGGCGGCGAGTTCCGCCGCCTGCGCGAGCAGCTGGCGCACGGCGAGCCCACGCTGCTGTCGCCCTACGCCGCCACCGAGCCGGCCGAGTTCTTCGCCGTCGCAAGCGAGGTCTTCTTCGAGCAGCCGCGCGAGATGGCCGAGCGGCATGCGGCGCTCTACGAAGAGCTGGCGCGCTACTACCAGGTCAGTCCGTTGGCCTGGTGGTGAAGCCGCGGTCACCGGACCCGCCACCCCCAGGGTTGACCTCTTCAAGCCCGGCGCCGAATCGGCCAGCATAGGGCCCCCGACCGCCTGTGACTGGAGGCCCCATGTCCAAGAACGCCCTGCTCGCCATCCCGGCGCTGCTCGCGATCACGATGCCCCAGGCCGCACCGACGGCGCCCGGCATGACGCTGCTCCACGACAACACCGGCACCGATTCCGGCCTGGGGGTGCTGTCCCAGGCCGACGGTGGCTTCCTCGCCGCCGCAGCCGATGACTTCACCGTGCCCAAGGGCCAGCACTGGACCATCACCGAGGTGGACGTGACCGGCGTCTACTTCAACGGCAGCGGCCCGGCCGATTCCGAGACCGTGACGATCTACCGCGCGGCGCACGGCAAGGTCGGCGAGGTGGTTGCGAGCTACCCCCACCTCACCGGCGTGGACAACGACGGCTCGTTCAAGATCACGATCCCCAAGACGCGGCTCAAGCCGGGCGACTACTACGTCTCGGTCGTCGTCAACATGTCCTTCATATCGGGCGGCGAGTGGCACTGGGCGAACATGCTCGAGGTGCAGGGCCACCGCCCCGAGTGGCAGAACCCGGGCGGCAGCCACTGCCAGACCTGGACAGGCGAGAGAAAGTGCTTCGGCCCCGGCCTGGGCGACCACTTCTTCGCCTTGCAAGGCTACGTGGACTGAGCTTGGCGCAAAGCGCCCACTGGCCGTCGACCCCAAAGCATCGGGCCCCAGCGTTGCACCCGGCCTTGCGCGGACCGGGGCTGACGGGAGGCCCTCAAGAGGCCCGCTTTGGCGCAGACTCGGTTTCATCGTTCCTGAACCGGAGACGCTGATGAAGCACCTGTTGGTGAGCTTTCTCGCGCCCGTGGCTGCGGCGGCTGGCGCGGCCACCGTGGCCTGGCCGCTGACGGCGCTGGAGTTGGCCAGCCGCGACAGCGATGGCGTTCAAATGCCTTGGGGCAGCCGCTCGCCTTCGCTGTCGCACAACGGCCGCTGGCTTGCCTTCACCGCGCGGCGCACCCAAGGCGGCGAGCAGCCTTACGGCGTCTTCGTGAAGGACCTGCGCCAGGGCACGCTGAGGGACGTCGCGCTCGCCATCGACGGCACCCCGGTGTCCGGCGACGGGCCGTCGATCTCGGCCGATGGGCGGTTCGTGGCCTTCGAGAGCCGTTCGGACCAGTTGGTGCCGGGTGACGACAACGGCTCGTTCGATGTCTTCGTGCGCGACCTCGCAGACGGCAGCATCAGGCGCGTCTCAGTGGCCGAAGACGGCGCGCAGGCGACATCCAGCAGCATCTTTCCGGCCATCTCGGCCGACGGCCGGCGCGTGGCCTTCGTCAGCGACGCCGCCAACCTCGTGCCGGGCGACGACAACGGGATGGCCGATGTGTTCGTGAAAGACCTGCCGAGCGGACGGATCTGGCGCGTCTCGGTGAATGCGGCCGGGGAAGGCAGCGCCAACGGCAGCAACCGGGCGCCGGCCATCTCGGCAGACGGGCGCTACGTGGCCTTCTACACCATCGATCATCGTCTCGTGGCCGGCGATACGAACGCCGCATACGATGTCTTCGTGGCCGACGTGGAAGCGGGCACGCTGCAGCGCGCATCGGTCGCCGCCGACGGCGCCCAGGCCGAGCAGGACTGCGTTTCACCGGCGCTGTCGGCCGACGGCACGCTGGTGGCTTTTCACAGCGAGGCGGTCAACCTCGTCCCCGGCGACGTCAACGGCTATGCCGATGTGTTCGTGAAAGACCTCCGCAGCGGCGCGGTCGTCATCGCCTCGCGCCGCAAGGACGGCCGCGGCGCGCGTGGCGGGGACAGCGCGGAAGCGGCGCTCTCCGCCGACGGCCGCTTCGTGGCTTTCGAGAGCAGGGCCGGCAACCTGGTACGCGACACCGCCAACGGCAAGCCCGCGGTATTCCTGAAGGACTTGCAGACGGGCGCCATCCACCGTGTCTCGATGAACGCCCAAGGTGCGCAAGCCAACAGGCAGAGCGGCGCTGCGGCCTTGTCGGGCAACGGCCTGGTGGTCAGCTTCGAGAGCGACGCCACCAATCTGGTCGACGACGACCCGAATGGAGCGACCCGTGACGTGTTCGTCGGCCCCGCCCGCAGTCGATGACTGACTCGCTCACCTGGTCTGAGCGAAGTGAGAGCGCTGAAGGCCGGCCGGCGACGGCGGGCCGGCCCTGAACAGCGAGGACACCTGCCGGTCGCGCCAGCGCATCACCGGCTTCTCGACCCCGCGGTACAGCACCCAGCCGACCACCCCGCAGGCGGCGGTGACCAGCGCGATGACCATCGGCTGCGGCAGTTGCCACGGCGCCAGCGCGTGGGCCACGTTCACCGCCACCGCCTTGTGCGTGAGGTAGACCGAGTACGAGCAGGCCGCCAGCCAGCCCGCCCCCGGCACGGCCCGGCGCTTGAGCGGCGAACCCTCGCTCAGCGCCGCCACCACCATCACCGCATAAGCCCAGGCGACGAGCGAGTAGCCGGCGATGCTCATGAAGCCGCCGTAGCCCTCGCCGTCGATGTAGTAGTGCTCGGCCACGCCGTACCAGGCCAGCGCGACCGCGGCGACACCTGCGGCGAACCAGGCTCGGCCGTGCGCCACCGCGCGCGCCCACGCAGCCGGGTGGGCGTGCCGCCACAGCGCCACCGCCAGGCCGGGGATGAACTCGTCGATGCGGGTCAGCGTGGCGTAGTAGACCGCGGGGTAGTAGCCCTGGGTGCCGTGGCCGCCCACCGCCACCTCGCGCCCGAGCGTCCACCACAGCCAGCCTCGCCAGGCCATGGCGGCCAGCGTCAACACGGCCAGCAACACCCACAGCGTGCGCACGCGCAGGCCCCAGGCCGCCGCCGCGCGCACCCCGGCCCAGACCGCCAGCGGCAGCAGCAGGTAGAACTGCTCCTCGATGCACAGCGACCAGGCGTGCGAGAAGGCCGTGCCGGGCTGCAGGCCCCAGTTCTGCGTGAAGCTCAGGAAGCGCCACAGCGGCGGCGGCGTCTTGCCGCCCATGAATGCCGGGAACAGGAAGTACGCCGCCAGCACCACCCAGAAGGCCGGCATGGTGCGCAGCAGCCGGCGCGCATAGAAGGCGGGCAGCGACAAGGCCTGCCCGCGCGCGACGCCGGCGAACACCTGGTGCCCGATCAGATAGCCGCTGAGCACGAAGAACAGGTCCACCCCGGTCCAGCCCACGTCGCCCAGCCAGCCGAAGGTGGGCGCGTGGCTGACGAAGACCTGGTAGTGGTAGAGGAAGACCAGCGCGATGGCGAGTGCGCGCAGCGTGTCGAGGCCGGGTTGGCGTTTCGTGGCGGGCGAAGGAAGGCTTGGCATGGGGTGCGCCGTGGGCAAGGCGCGGCACGTTAGCATCCCCGCCATCCATTGATGGCGGAGGGTGCATGCACCATGACGTGGTGGTGATCGGCGGCGGTGCCGGCGGGCTGGAACTGGCCGCGCGGCTGGGGCGCAGCCTGGGGCGGCGGCAAGGGCCGCGGCGCGTGCTGCTGGTCGACCGCTCGGTCTTCCACATCTGGAAGCCCACGCTGCACGAGGTGGCCGCCGGCACGCTGGACTCGCACCAGGAGGGCCTGAGCTACACCGTGCTGGCGCGGCGCAACCACTTCGGCTTCACGCTGGGCGAGATGCGCGCAGTGGACACCGCCGGCCGCACGCTGCAGTTGGGCGCCATCCACGACGAGCAGGGCAAGCTGCTGGTGCCCGAGCGCACGCTCAGCTACCGCTGGCTGGTGCTGGCGGTGGGCAGCGGCTCGAACTTCTTCGGCACGCCCGGCGCCGAGCACGCCTACGTGCTGGAGCAGGCGGCCGATGCCGAGCGCTTTCGCCGCCACCTGCAGGCCGCGTTCACGCGCAGCGCCTTTGCCCCCGACAAGCGGCTGGGCATCACCATCGTCGGCGGCGGCGCGACCGGCGTGGAGCTGTCGGCCGAGTTGATCGAGGCGCACCAGGAAACCCTGGCCAGCCTGGACACCGAGCAGGCCTTCCGCCTCGACCTGACCATCGTCGAAGCCGGCCCGCGCATCCTGGCCGGCCTGCCCGAGCGCATCTCGGCCCAGGCCACCACCGCGCTCGAGCGCAAGCAGGTGCGGGTGCTGACCAACACCCGCGTGCAGGCCCTGCAGCCGGGCCAGTTGCTGACCAGCCAGGGCGAGATCGCCGCCGAGCTGATCGTCTGGGCCGCCGGCATCAAGGCGGCCGAGGCCAACGCCGGCTTCGGCCTGGCCACCAACAAGGCGCACCAGTTCGTCGTCAACGAGCGGCTGGAGACCTCAGCCGCCGGGGTGTATGCGCTGGGCGACTGCGCGGCCTGCCCCTGGGGCGACCCGGCCGCAGGCGGGCGGCTGGTGCCGGCGCGCGCCCAGGCCGCCCACCAGCAGGCCAGCCACCTGGTCGCGACGCTGCAGCGCTTGTTGAACGAGCGCGCCGCGCCCACCGCGCCCTTCGTCTACAAGGACTTCGGCTCGCTGGTCTCGCTGGGCGAGAACAAGGGCGTGGGCAACCTGATGGGCGGCCTGGCCGGGCGCAACTTCTTCGTCGAGGGCCTGCTGGCCAAGTGGATGTACATGTCGCTGCACCTGATGCACCACCGTGCGATCCTGGGCGTGGGCGGCACTTTCGTGCTGGCGCTGGCGCGGCTGCTGCAGCGCCGGGTGTCCGGCCGCCTCAAGCTGCACTGAGCCGGCCCGCGGTTCCCGACGACAATGCGGGCATGAAGATCCGATCCCGCTTCCTGGCGGCCTGGTGGCTGCCCTTGCTCGCCCTGGCTGTGGCAGGCTGCGGCATGTTTTCCAGCCCGCGCCCGGCCGAGCCAATGCCGGACCCGGCGACCGGGGTGACGCTGGTGCTGTACCACGTGCACCTCGGCGAGGCCGCCGATGAAGGCTTCACCGACCATGTCGTCTACCTCGACGGCGCGTCGGTCGGCCGCGTGAACGACGGCGAAGAGCTGCGCCTGCACACCACGCCCGGCGTGCACGAGCTGCGCATCCAGCCCGAGGCGCGCTGGCTGGGCGGCGCGCGCCAGGCGCCGCTGAAGTACAGCCTGCAACTGGCCAAGGGCACGATCCGCTACCTGCGCTACCGCACGGCCACTGGCGCCGGCCGCCTCACCGCGCCCCCGGGCCAGGTCTACCTCGACCGCGATCTCGACGCGGTGGGCGAGCAGGACTACAGCGCCAAGCGCTAGCGATGCCGCAGGATCTTTCGACGCGCCTGGGCCGCCTGCGGGCCTGGCTCAGCATGCATCTGGTGGACCACGGCTTCGTGCGGGCGGTCTACAACAACTTCCACGACCTGGGCGGCGGCATGTACCGGCTGTCGCAACCCAGCCCGGCGCAGATCCGCGCGTACCACCGCGAGCTGGGCATCAGGACCATCGTCAACCTGCGCGGAGACCACGGCTACGGCTCCTACGCGATGGAGGTGGAAACCTGCCGCGAGCTGGGCATCACCCTGGTCGACCACCGCATGTACTCGCGCCAGCCACCCACGGTGCAGGTGCTGGACCAGACCCAGGCCTTGTTCGACTCGATCGCCTACCCGGCGCTGATGCACTGCAAGTCCGGTGCGGACCGTGCCGGCCTCGGCAGCGCGTTGTACCGCCACTTCCGCCTGGGCGTGCCCGTCGCCGAGGCCGTGCGCGAGCTGAACTGGCGCTACGGCCACTTCAACTTCGGCAAGACTGCGGTGCTGGACTACTTCTTCCAGCGCTACCTGGACGAGAGCGCGGTCGAGCCGATGAGCTTCATCGACTGGGTGCACACCCGCTACGACAAACTGGCGCTGCACGCCGACTTCCAGCGCCTGCGCAAGGAAAACGGTCTGGGCGACTGGTTCCTCGACAAAGTGCTGCACCGGGAATGACGACTGCGCGAACGGCGAACCCGCGATGAAGGCCGCCTGGCACATCTACCGCCGCCTGCTTGGCTACGTGCGCCCCTACAAGCGCGCGGTGGGCATCTCGCTGCTGGCCATGGCGGGCTCGGCCTCGCTGGAGCCCTTGATCCCCGCGCTGCTGAAGCGGCTCACCGACGAGGGCCTGATCGGCAAGGACCCGACCGCCGGCTGGCAGGTGCCGCTGCTGATGATGGCGGTCTTCCTCGGCAAGGGCCTGGCGGAATACGCGGCCAATGTCGCCAGCCAATGGGTCGCGCAACGCGCGATCGCCGACCTGCGGGCACAGGTCTTCCACCACCAGACCGGCCTGCCGCTGGCCACCCACCAGGCCCAGACGCACGGCCGCATGCTGTCGCGCGTGCTCTACGACATCCCGCAGGTGGGCCAGGCCGTGTCCAACGCCTGGATCATCGTCGTGCGCGACACGCTGATCGTCATCGGCCTGACCGGCTACCTGGTCTACACCGCCTGGCAGCTGGCCCTGCTGCTGGTGGTGGTGGGGCCGATCGTGGCGTTCGTGATCCGCCTGGCCAGCCGCAAGCTGCGTGGCTCGAACCGCGAGATGCAGCAGCTGGCCGGGCTGATGACCGGGCAGGTCGAGTCCTCGCTGGTCGGCGTGAAGGAGATCAAGGTCTTCGGCGCCCGCGCCTACGAGGCCGGCCGCTTCAACGCGCTGGCCGAGCGGCTGCGCAAGGCCACGATGCGAACGATCCGCGTGCAGGCGGCCAACGTGCCGCTGGTGCAGGTGCTGGCGGCGGTGGTGGTGTCGGGGATGATCCTGTTCGTCACCACGCTGTCGTCGCGCAACCTGCTGTCGCCGGGCGAGTTCTTCGGCTTCGTCACGGCGATGTCGATGCTGTTCGAGCCGATCCGCCGGCTGACCAACGTGAACGGCACGATCCAGGCCGGCCTGGCCTCGGCCGAGAGCATCTTCGGCCTGCTCGACGAGCCGCTGGAGCGCGACGAGGCGGTGCCCCATGACGGCGGCCTGCCCTCCTCGCCCGTGAAGCCTGAGCCGCTGGTGTTCGAGCACGTGGGCTTTCGCTACCCGGGCCAGGACAAGCCCGCGCTGGCAGATTTCAGCCTGGTGCTGATGCCGGGCCAGACCGTGGCCCTGGTCGGCGCGTCCGGCAGCGGCAAGTCCACCGTCACCAACCTGCTGGCGCGCTTCTACCTGCCCGAAAGTGGCCGCATCCTCTGGGGCGACACGCCGATCGACAGCCTGCCGCTGGCGGCCTGGCGCGAGCACCTGGCGCTTGTGGGCCAGCAGGTGGTGCTGTTCGACGACACCCTGGCCGCCAACATCGCCTACGGCCGGCCGGACGTGCCCCGCGCGGCGATCGAGCGCGCCGCCCGCGCCGCCCACGCCTGGGAGTTCATCGAGCGCGCGCCGCAGGGGCTGGACACGCCGTGCGGCGAGAACGGGCTCAGCCTGTCGGGCGGCCAGCGCCAGCGCATCGCCATCGCCCGCGCCTTTCTGAAAGACGCGCCGGTGCTGATCCTCGACGAGGCCACCTCGGCGCTGGACAACGAGAGCGAGCGCCAGGTTCAGCAGGCGCTGCCCGAGCTGATGGCCGGACGCACGACGCTGATCATCGCCCACCGCATGTCGACCATCGAGCATGCCGACCTGATCGTGGTGATGGACCAGGGCCGCATCGTCGAGCAGGGCCGGCATGCCGAGCTGATGGCGCGCGGCGGCCACTACGCGCGGCTGCACCAGGCGCAGTTCAGCGGCAACGCCGGCTGAGCCCCGCTGCCGGCGAGGGTCTTGCACAAACACTTGCAGCCGCAGGCCGCGAGTTGACGCAACATCCGGGCTCCCCGAAACAGCCCCAGGAGCGCGTGTCATGGATCTCCCCCAGCTTGCCGACCCCACCGCCGTGCCGGCCGACGTGTCGCGGCGCAGCTTCGTCGCCGCCTCGGTCGCGGCCGGCGTGGCGGGCGCCACGACTACCCACGTGGCCCGCGCCGCGCTGCCGGTCGTCGAGACCGAGGTCACGATCAAGACCCCTGACGGTACCTGCGACGCCGTCTTCGTCCACCCCGCCACCGGCACGCACCCCGGCGTGCTGATCTGGCCAGACGCCTTCGGTCTGCGACCCTCGATGCGCAACATGGCCAAGCGCCTGGCGGCTGAAGGCTACGCGGTGCTGGTGCCCAACCCCTTCTACCGGCAGGCCAAGGCGCCGGTATTCGAGACCGCGGCGAACGCCGACTTCAGCGACCAGGGCCTGTGGGCCAAGCTGCGGCCGCTGATGGGCTCGGTGACGGCGCCCGAGGCGGCCGAGCGCGACGCCGCGGCCTTTGTCGCCTTCCTCGACGCGCAGCCGCCCGTCGACAAGGCCAAGCGCATCGGCACCCAGGGCTATTGCATGGGCGGTGCGCTGGTGATGCGCACGGCCGCCAGCCAGCCGGGCCGCATCGGCGCCGGGGCGTCGTTCCACGGCGGCGGGCTGGTCAGCGACAAGCCCGAGAGCCCGCACCTGCTGGCGCCCAAGATCAAGGCCAAGTTGCTGGTGGCGATTGCCGCCAACGACGACCAGAAGCAGCCCGACGCCAAGGACAAGCTGAAGGAGGCCTTCGCCGCTGCCCACGTGACGGCCACGGTCGAGGTCTACCCCGCCAAGCACGGCTGGTGCGTGCCGGACATGCCGGTCGAAGGCGGAGCGCCGATCTACAGTGCGCCCGAGGCCGAGCGCGCCTGGGCCGCGCTGCTGGCGCTGTACAAGGCGGCCCTGGTCTGACGCCGCGCCTGCTGGCGCGGCGTCCGAGCCCTACGCCAGCTTGAACGGCAGCTCGCGCAAGGGCTTGCCGGTCAGGGCCGCGATGGCGTTGGCGAAGGCCGGCGCCAGCGGCGGCAGGCCGGGCTCGCCCATGCCGGTGGGCGCGTCTGCGCTGGGCACGGTGTGCACGGCGATCTGCGGCATGTCGGTGATGCGCGGCACGGCGAAGTCGCCGAAGTTCGATTGCTCGACCACGCCGTCCTTCAGCGTGATCGCGGCGCCGGGCAGGCACATCGACAGGCCCATCAGCGCCGCGCCCTGCACCTGCGCCTCGATGGTCAGCGGGTTGACGACCAGGTTGCAGTGCACGCCGGCGGTCACGCGGTGCAGCACCGGGCGGCCGCCTTGCACCGAGGCCTCGACCACGTAGGCCACCACCGAGTTGAACGACTCGTGCACCGCCACGCCCCAGGCGTGGCCGGCGGGCAGCTTCTTCTTGCCGTAGCCGCTGCGGTCCACCGCCAGCTGCAGCGCCGCGCGGTGGCGCGGGTGCTCGGCACCGATCAGCTTCATGCGATAGGCGACCGGGTCCTGCTTCGTCGCGCGGGCGATCTCGTCGACCAGGGTCTCCATCACGAAGGCGGTGTGGGTCGAGCCCACGCTGCGCCACCACAGCACCGGCACGTTGAGCTTGGGGTGGTGCACCGTCAGCCGCATCGGCAGGTCGTAGGGCTCCTTCATGCCCTCGACCGCGGTGGCGTCGATGCCGTCCTTCACCATCATCGGCTCGAAGGGTGTGCCACCGACGATGGACTGGCCGACGATCACATGGTCCCAGGCGGTGACGCGGCCCTGGTCGTCGAAGCCGATGCGCGCGGTGTGCAGGTGCATCGGGCGGTAGTAGCCGCCACGGATGTCGTCCTCGCGGCTCCACAGCGTGCGGATCGGCGCGGTGATGCCCGCCCCCTGCGCTGCCTTGACCACCGCGCAGGCTTCGACCACGTAGTCGCTGGTGGCGATGGCGCGCCGGCCGAAGCCGCCGCCGGCCATCTGCACGTGCACCTGCACGTTCTGCGGCGGCACGCCCAGCACGCGGCTGGCGGCCATGCCGTCCAGGCCCGGCATCTGCGAGCCCATCCACAGCTCGGCCTTGTCGCCTTGCAGGTGGACGGTGCAGTTCAGCGGCTCCATCGGCGCATGCGCCAGGTAGGGGAAGACGAACTCGGCCTCGATGCGGCGCGGCGCGTTGGCCAGGCCCGAGACGTCGGCGTCGAACTTGCGCGGGCCTGGCTGGGTGGCGAGCGTGCGGTACTGGGCCAGTTGCTTCGCGCTGTCGACGCGCTCGACGCCGGCCAGGTCCCACTCCGCCTTGAGCGCTTCGCGCGCCTGCTTGGCCGGCCAGTAGCCGTCGGCGATGATCGCCACCCCCTCGCCGCCGCGGTCCACCGGCACGCGCAGCACCGCCTTCACGCCCTTGACCGCCTTGGCGGCGCCGTCGTCCACCGACTTCAGCTTCGCGCCGAAGACCGGCGGCCGCGCCACCACGGCGGTCAGCTGGCCGGGCAGGCGCATGTCGATGCCGTAGGCCTGGCGGCCGCTGCTCTTGGCCTGGGCGTCGAGACGGCCCGTGGCGTGGCCGATCAGGCGGAAGTCCTTCGGGTCTTTCAGCACCACGGTCTCGGGCACCGGCAGCGCCATCGCGGCCTCGGCCAACTCGCCAAAGCCGAGCTGCTTGCCACCCGGGCCCAGCACCAGGCCATTGCGCGTGCGCAGCGACGAGGCGTCGACCTGCCAGCGCGCCGCCGCGGCCGACACCAGCATGGCGCGGGCACGGGCGCCCAGCTCGCGGTACTGGGTGTAGCTGTGGGCGATCGAGCCCGAGCCGCCGGTCAGGTGGATGCCGAAGACCGGGTCCACATAGGCCGGGTCGTTGCTGCCGTGCGTGCTGCGGACCTTGCTCCAGTCGGCGTCCAGCTCCTCGGCCAGGATCAGCGGCAGCGCGGTCTGCACGCCCTGGCCGAAGTCCAGCCGGTTGATGGTGACGGTGACCGTGCCGTCCGGGGCGATGTGAACGAAGGCCGAGGGCTGCTGCGTCGGCTTCAGGCCGGCCGGCGCAGCCGCCGAGCCCTGGGCCCCGGCGACCAGCGGGAAGGCGCCCAGCGCCAAGCCGGTGGCCAGGCCGCTGGCGGCGCCCAGCTTCAGGAAGCTGCGGCGGGCGATCCCGGCGGCAGAGGGGCCGCGCGCCTCACGGGCCAGCATGGCCTGCAGGGCCTTGGGCAGATCGAGCGTGTCGGTGGGTTCGAAGTGCATGGTGCGGTCCTCGTTCAGGCCAGGGCCTTGGCCGCGTCGCCCACGGCGGCGCGGATGCGGGCATAGGTGCCACAGCGGCAGATGTTGCCGGCCATCGCGGCGTCGATCTCGGCCTCGGTCGGCCGCTTGCCCTTGGGCAGGCTCTTCAGGAAGGCGGTGGCCGACATGATCTGGCCGCTCTGGCAGTAGCCGCACTGCGCCACGTCGTGCTTCACCCAGGCGGCGTGCACGGCCTGGCCCACCTTGTCGTGGCCGTCGGTGACCGACTCGATGGTGGTGATCTTCTGCCCCGTGGCCGCCGAGACCGGCGTCACGCAGGAGCGGATCGCCTGCCCGTTCAGGTGCACGGTGCAGGCCCCGCACTGCGCGGCACCGCAGCCAAACTTGGTGCCGGTCAGGCCCAGCGTGTCGCGCAGAGCCCAGAGGATGGGGGTGCCGGGGTCGACATCGAGCTGCTGCTCGCGGCCGTTGACGTTCAAGGTGGTCATGCGGGGGTCCTCCGTGCGAATGCGTCCGTGGGAGGCCCGAGGCCCCCATCGCCGGCGAGTGTCCGGCGAAGCGGCCAGCCGCGGTTAGCCTGATGCTGCGAGTTGTTTGCCTGATCGTCCGGCGCACGCGAGCCGGTGGCAAACGGCGGGGCCGGTTTCGCTAGCATGCGCAGGCCAGCCACCGCCACGGCCAGCCGGAGAAACCCCTTGTTGCAACGCGTGCGCGCCCCCCACCCCGACGCCGAGCGCATGGAGGCTGCGCGCCTGGCGCTGGCCGCGGCGATCCGGCGCCGGGCGCCCGACGGCGAGGTCCACCGCCCGGCCGCGTTGCCGGCGCTGGCCCTGATGCAGCGCAGCAGCACCGCGGGCCGCCTGTGCGGCGTCTACGAGCCCGGCGTGGCGCTGATCGTGCAGGGCAGCAAGCGCGTGCTGCTGGGCTCGGACGCCTTCGTCTACGGCCGCCTGGACGTGCTGGTCGTGTCGCTGAACCTGCCCACGGTGGCCCAGATCCTCGAGGCCAGCCCCGAGCAGCCCTACCTCGCGCTGTTCCTGGCGCTGGACGTGCACGAGATCGCCCGCATGATGGTGGACGGCCAGGTGCCGCCGCCGCGCACCCAGGCGGCCGAGCGGGCCATGGCCACCGGCCGCGCCAGCGCCCCGTTGCTGAGCGCCTTCCAGCGCTTGGTCGAGTTGCTGGACGAGCCCGAGTCCATCCCCGCCGTGGCACCGCTGGTGCAGCGCGAGATCCTCTACCGCCTGCTGGTCAGCGACCAGGGCGACCGGCTGCGCCAGATCGGCTCGGTGGGCAGCCAGAGCCACCAGATCGGCCGCGCGATCGACTGGCTGCGCCAGCATTTCGCCCAGCCGTTGCGGGTGGAGGAACTGGCCAGCCAGGCGCGCATGAGCGCGTCGACCTTCCACCACCACTTCCGCGCGCTGACGGCGATGAGCCCGCTGCAGTACCAGAAGTGGCTGCGCCTGAACGAGGCGCGGCGGTTGATGCTGGCTGAGCGGCTGGACGCCTCGACCGCGGGCTTCCGGGTCGGCTACGAAAGCGCCTCCCAGTTCAGCCGCGAATACAGCCGCCAGTTCGGCGCGCCGCCGATGCGCGACATCGCCGGCCTGCGCCTGGAACATGGGCTGGCGCCGGCCCGGGCGGTGGCTTGATCTTCGGCCGATGGATGGGCCGGGTCACGGCTCCACCGTGATCGCCTTGTTCAGCCGCTCCATCACCTCTTCCGGCGTGGCCTTGCTGCACAGGATGTGGCGGCGCTCGCCCGGCGGCAGGTCGCTGAAATGCACGATCTTCAGCGGGTGCGGCAGGGCGCCGGCCTGCTCGACGAGGTAGGCGGCCTCCTCCTCGGCCGCGAACATGAAGCTGGCGCGCTGGTTGGCCACCATGCTGACCATGGCCACGCTCTCGGCGCTGGTCACCACCCGCTCGGGCTTGTGCTGGGCCAGCAGGCCGTCGATCAGCGGGCCGTAGGAGAAGCCGTCCTTGACCAGCACGCTCACGCCG
This sequence comes from Burkholderiaceae bacterium, assembly GCA_044226465.1. GTDB lineage: Bacteria > Pseudomonadota > Gammaproteobacteria > Burkholderiales > Burkholderiaceae_C > Ideonella. Next base: position 68,764 of record JBGAGZ010000012.1, read on the forward strand.
GGCTGGCGCAGCGTGTCGGCCAGGCTGGCCGCCGAGACCGCGAAGTCGGCCCGCGCCAGCGCCACGGTGGGCCGGTCGCGGTAGATCGGCTTGCTGAACTTGAACTGCTGCTCGCGCTCGGCGTTCTTGAACCAGCCCACGGCGCAGGCCGCATGGGCCTGGTCCTTCAGCGTCACCAGCTGGCGCACGGTAGGCAGTTGGACCCAGCGAAAGGCCACGCCCGCCGCCCGGAAGGCCTGGGCGGCCGGCGTGGCGGTGAGGCCGGTCACCTCGTCGCTGCCCGGCCGCCTGGTCACATAGGGCGGGCGCTCGAAGTAGTAAAGGTCCACCGGCGCCGTGTCGGCGGTCAGTGCGGCCTGGCCGCCCAGCGGCGCCACCAGGGCGGCGGGCCAAGCCAGCCAGGCGGCGCGGCGCAGGGCCATCGTGTTCATCAGACCCCGGGGTGCAGCGGCCGCGGCGGCATCAACAGGCCGCCGGTCTCGCCGGGGATGGGGTCGAAGCCCTGCGCCGACCAGCGCGCCGCGGCCTGCTCGATCAGCGCGCGGTCGCTGGCGACGAAGTTCCACCAGATCAGGCGCGGGGCGGCGAGGGCCGGGCCGCCGACGACCACCACCCGCGTGGGCAAGGCCGCGCGCAGCGTCGCGCCCTGGGCGCCTTCGACCAGGGCCATCTCGCCGGCCGGCAGCACCTGGCCAGCCAGTTCCACGCATTCCTCGGGGCTGTAGATCGCCATCTCCTCGGTCAGGCGCGGCAGCGTCCAGGGCACGCCGGCCGGCAGGGCGATGTCCAGGTACAGCGTGTGGGGCGCCGCCTTCACCGGCGAGCGGCAGCCGAAGGCCTCGCCCACCAGCACGCGCAGCGCGGCGCCATCGACCGTGGTCTCGGGAATGTCGCCGGCCGGCACGTGCTGGAAGGCCGGCGCGCACTGCTCGTCGGCCTCGGGCAGGGCCACCCACAGCTGCAGGCCGTGCAGTCGCCTCGCCCGGCCGCGGTCGGCGTCGGGCGTGCGCTCGCTGTGCACGATGCCGCGGCCGGCGGTCATCCAGTTCACCGCGCCGGGCGAGATCTCCTGCACCGTGCCCAGGCTGTCGCGGTGCAGGAAGCCGCCCTCGAACAGGTAGGTGACCGTGGCCAGGCCGATGTGCGGGTGCGGGCCGACATCGGTGTCGGCCTCCGCCGGCAGCGTGACCGGGCCGAAATGGTCGAAGAAGACAAAGGGGCCGACGGCGCGGCGCGCGGCCACCGGCAGCACGCGGCGGACCTGCAGCCCGCCGGCCAGGTCGGTGACCCGGGGTGACCAACGTTGCATCTTCACCCCCGACAGAAGGCTAAGGTACGAAACGATAGCCGATGCCGGCCTCGGTGACGAGGTGTCTGGGCATCGAGGCGTCGGCCTCGACCTTCTTGCGCAGGTTGGCCATGTGCACCCGCACGTAGTGGGTGTCCTCGGTGTGGCCCGGTCCCCAGACCGCCTGCAGCAGCTGGCGGTGGGTGATCACGCGGTCGGGCTGGGCGGCCAGGTGGGTCAGCAGCCGGTACTCGATCGGCGTCAGGTGCAGGGGCTGGCCGGCCCGCTCGACCACGCGGCGGGCCAGGTCGATGCAGACCTCGCCGAAGCGCACCACCGGCTCGCCGGCCGGCGTCTGCCGGGTGTGGCGGCGCAGCTGCGCGCGCACGCGCGCCAGCAGCTCGCCCGCGCCGAAGGGCTTGACCAGGTAGTCGTCGGCGCCGGCGTCCAGCGCGGCGATCTTGTCGGCCTCGGCCGAGCGGGCCGACAGCACGATCACGGGGATGGCCGACCAGCCGCGCAGGTCGCGGATGAAGTCGACGCCGTCGCCGTCGGGCAGGCCCAGGTCCAGCACCACCAGGTCGGGCCGGCGCGTGCCGGCCTCGATCAGGGCCCGCTTGACACCGTCGGCCTCGAAGACCTCGTGGCCTTCGGATTCGAGCGCCAGCCGCACGAAGCGGCGGATGTCGGCCTCGTCTTCGACGATCAGCAAACGCAGGGCCGGCTCGGTCATGCGGCTCCTGTCATGCGACGCTGTCGCTCAAGGGCAGCGCCTGGTCGGCGCCCAGGTCGCTGGGCGGCTCGCCCCGCGGCAGCATGAGCGTGAAGCGCGCGCCGCCCTCGGCCCGGGTCTCGCCGCGGATCGCGCCGCCATGCGCCTGCAGGATGGCGCGGCAGATCGCCAGGCCCAGGCCCACGCCAGGGGTGGCGCTTTCCTTGCGGCCGCGCTCGAACTTCTCGAAGATCGCCTCTTCCCGGCCGCGCGGCAGGCCAGGGCCGTGGTCGTCGACCACCAACACCACCGTGCCGCTGTCTGCGCGGGCGCCGATCTCGATCGGCGAGCCGGGCGGCGTGTACTTGGCGGCGTTCTCCAGCAGGTTGACCAGCACGCGCTCGATCAGCACCGCGTCCAGGTGCAGCAGCGGCAGGTCGTCGGCCAACCGCACCTTCACCGGCCGGCCCGCCAGCGCCGGCGCCACCGTGGCCAGTGCGCTGCCCACCACCTCTTCCAGCGGCTGCCATTGACGGTTCAACTGCACCGCGCCGGATTCGAGCCGCGCCATGTCCAGCAGGTTGTTGACCAGGGCGTTCATGCGCAGCGCCGACTGGCGCATCGCGTCGGCAATCTCCTGCTGCTCGGCGGCCAGCGGCGGGCGCGTCAGCCGCAGCGAGTCGGCCAGGCCGACCATGGCGGCCAGCGGCGTGCGCAGGTCGTGCGAGATGGCCGACAGCAGCGAGTTGCGCAGGCGCTCGCTTTCCATCTGCAGCGTGGTCGACTGCGCCACCTCGATGTAGTGGATGCGCTCCAGCGAGATCGCGATCAGCGAGGCGCAGGTGTCCAGCACGCGGCGCTGCTCGGGGCCCCACAGCCGCGCCGCACCGGTGGCCGGCGGCGGCTCGATGGCCAGCACGCCGCGCAGGCGCATCGGCGCCTTCAGCGGCAGCACCAGGCAGGGGCTGGCGGGCAGCGTGTCGGTGCCGCGGCCCGCGGGCTCGCCGCGGTCGAAGGCCCATTGCGCCACGCCCATGTCGACCGCCGCGGTGGCGCCCGGCACCAGGTGCAAGTGGTCCTGCTCGTCGGCCACCAGCAGCGCGCTCTTGGCGCCGAACTCGGCCAGCAGGAAGCGGGCGCCGAACTCGGCCACCTGGTCGGTCATCAGCGCGCTCGAGAGCTCGCGCGACATCTCGTACAGGCCGCGCACGCGATGCTCGCGCTGGGTCGCGGCCTCGGCCTGCACCTTGAGGCCGGCCGTGAGCTGGCCCACCACCAGGGCCACCACCAGCATCACCGCGAAGGTGACCAGGTACTGCGCGTCGCTGACCGCGAAGGTGAAGCGCGGCGGCACGAAGAACAGGTCGAACAGCCCCACGCCGACGAAGGCCGCCAGCACCGCCGGGCCACGGCCCCACCGCAGCGCGACCACCACCACCGCCAGCAGGAAGAGCATCACGATGTTGGTCAGCTCCAGCACGCCGAGCAGCGGTGTCGCGGCCAACGCCACCGTGCCACAGACCGCCAGCGCGGCCAGGTAGCCGCGCCATGGCCGCGGCGAGGACGCGGCGCCGCCTTCGGGGACGGTGGACCGGCCGTGCGGCGGGCGGGCGTCCGGCAGCGCGATCTGCAGCACGTCCAAGTCCTGCCCCTTCACCGCCACGCGGTCGGCCAGCGAGCGCTGCCAGGGCCAGCGCCAGGGCCGCTCGCGCCGGCCCACCACCAGCCGGGACAGGTTGTTCTCGCGCGCGTAGCGCACCAGCGCGGCGGCGGCGTCCGGCGCGGCCACGGTGGCGGCGGTCGCGCCCAGTTCCTGCGCCAGCTTCAGCACGCGCAGCGCCTGCTGCCGCTCGTCCTCGCCCGCCTGCTGCAGCGCCGGGGTCTCCACGTGCACCGCGTGCCAGGCCACGTCCAGCTGCGCCGCCAGGCGGGCCGCGCTGCGCACCACCTTCTCGCCGTGCGCGTCGGGGCCGACGCAGGCGAGCAGCGCCTCGCGCGTGGGCCAGACGCGGCTGGACGCGCTCTGGCGCCGGTAGGCCTGCATCTCGTCGTCGACCCGGTCGGCGGTGCGACGCAGCGCCAGCTCGCGCAGGGCCAGCAGGTTGCCCTTGCGGAAGAAGTTCTTGGCCGCCCGTTCCGCCTGATGCGGCAGGTAGACCTTGCCGGCCGCCAGCCGTTGCAGCAGTTCGTCCGGCGGCAGGTCGACCACGACCACCTCGTCGGCCTCGTCGAAGATGCGGTCGGGCACCGTCTCCCAGACGCGGATGCCGGTGATGCCGCTGACGATGTCGTTCAGGCTCTCCAGGTGCTGCACGTTCATCGTCGACCAGACGTCGACGCCGGCGTCGAGCAGTTCCTCCACGTCCTGCCAGCGCTTGGGGTGGCGTGAGCCGGGCGCGTTGCTGTGCGCCAGCTCGTCCAGCAGCACCAGGGCATCCGGGTGCCCGGCAGCCCAGGACAGCGCGGCGTCGAGGTCGAACTCTTCCAGCGTGCGGTCGCGGTGCGCGATGGTCTTGCGCGGCAGCAGCGGCAGGTCCTGGGCCATGGCCACGGTGTCGGCGCGGCCATGGGTCTCAACGATGCCGACGATCAGCGCCGCACCCTGGGCCTGGGCGGCGCGGGCGGCGGCCAGCATCGCGAAGGTCTTGCCGACCCCAGCCGAGGCGCCGAAGAAGATCTTCAGCTTGCCGCGCCGGGCGCGCGCCTCCTCGGCCTGCACGCGCTCGAGCAGGGCGTCGGGGTCGGGGCGCGCGTCGGTCATCCAGCTGATCTTCGCATCTCAGGGCCGATTCGGCAGCTCGTCGAGCGCCAGGTTCAGCGCGAGCACATTGACGCGCGGCTCGCCGAGGAAGCTCAGCCACACGCCCTCGGTGTGCTGGTCGACCAGCGCCTTCAGCTGGGCCTCGGGCAGCCCCCGCACGCGCGCCACGCGGGCCAGCTGGTAGTCGGCCGCGGCGCGGCTGATGTGGGGGTCCAAGCCGCTGGCCGACGTGGTGACCAGGTCGACCGGCACCGGCGCCGTGTTGCCGGGATCGACCGCGCGCAAGGCCTCGACGCGCCCCTTGACCGCGTCGACCAGGGCCGGGTTCAGCGGACCGGCGTTGGTGCCCATGGAGTTGGCGGCGTTGTAGGCCATTGGCGTGGTGGCGGAAGGGCGGCTCCAGAAGTGCTTGGGGTCGCTGAAGGCCTGGCCGATCAGGCGCGAGCCGACCGGCTTGCCGTCCTTGACGATCAGGCTGCCGTTGGCCGCCTCGGGGAAGGCGACCTGGGCCACGCCGGTGGTGAGCAGCGGGTAGGCCAGGCCGGTGACGACCGACAGCACGACGAACAGTGTGATCGCAGGGCGCAGCAAACCCTCGGTGGTGGTGGCCGGCATGGCCGCGGTGGTGGGGTTGGAGACAGTCATGGGGAACTCCTGGGCTGGTTCGATCAGGCCATGCCGACGGCAGCCACCAGCATGTCGATCAGCTTGATGCCGATGAACGGGATGATCACGCCGCCCAGGCCGTACAGGCCCAGGTTGCGGCGCAGCAGCGCGGCGGCGCCGACGGCGCGGTAGGCCACGCCCTTCAGGGCCAGCGGGATCAGGAAGACGATGATCAGGGCGTTGAAGATCACCGCCGAGAGGATCGCCGAGGCCGGGCTGGCCAGGTGCATCACGTTCAGCGCACTCAGCTGCGGGTAGGTGGTGACGAAGGCCGCCGGGATGATGGCGAAGTACTTGGCCACGTCGTTGGCGATCGAGAAGGTCGTCAGCGAGCCGCGGGTCATCAGCATCTGCTTGCCGGTCTCGACGATCTCGATCAACTTGGTCGGGTTCGAGTCGAGGTCGACCATGTTGCCGGCCTCCTTCGCTGCCTGAGTGCCGGTGTTCATGGCCACCGCCACGTCGGCCTGGGCCAGGGCGGGCGCGTCGTTGGTGCCGTCGCCGGTCATGGCCACCAGCCGGCCCGCGGCCTGGTGCTCGCGAATCAGCTTGAGCTTGGCCTCGGGCGTCGCCTCGGCGAGGAAGTCGTCGACGCCGGCCTCGGCCGCGATCGCCGCGGCGGTCAGCCGGTTGTCGCCGGTCACCATCACGGTCTTGATGCCCATGCGGCGAAGCTCGGCGAAGCGCTCCTTGATGCCACCCTTGACGATGTCCTTGAGCTCGACGACGCCGAGCACGCGGACCTTCGCGGGGCCGCCTTCGACGACCGTGCCGTCGGCCACCACCAGCGGCGTGCTGCCGCGGCGGGCCACGTCGTCCACTGTGGCCTGCAGCGCGGGCGGGAAGTGGCCGCCCAGCGCCTGCACGTGCTGGCGCACCGCGTCGGCGGCGCCCTTGCGCACCTGGCGGCCTCCCGGGAGGTCGACACCGCTCATGCGCGTCTGCGCCGTGAAGTGCACGAAGTGCGCACCCAGCGCCTCGACGTCTCGCTCGCGCAGCTGGAACTTCTGCTTGGCCAGCACCACGATGCTGCGGCCTTCGGGTGTCTCGTCCGCCAGAGAGGCGAGCTGGGCGGCGTCGGCCAGCTCGCTCTCCTTCACGCCGGCGGCGGGCAGGAAGGCGCTGGCCTGGCGGTTGCCGAGCGTGATGGTGCCGGTCTTGTCCAGCAGCAGCACGTCGACGTCGCCGGCCGCCTCGACCGCGCGGCCCGAGGTGGCGATCACGTTGGCCTGCATCATGCGGCTCATGCCCGCCACGCCGATGGCCGACAGCAGGCCGGCGATCGTCGTCGGGATCAGGCACACCAGCAGCGCGATCAGGGTCACCAGGCTGACGGTCTGGCCGGCGCCGGCTGCGTCGACGCTGAACTGCGAGAACGGCAGCAGCGTGACGATGACGCCCATGAAGACGATGGTCAGCGCGACCAGCAGGATGGTCAGCGCGATCTCGTTGGGCGTCTTCTGGCGCTTGGCGTTCTCGACCATCGCGATCATGCGGTCGACGAAGGTCTCGCCGGGGTTGACCGTGACGCGGGCCACGATCCAGTCCGACAGCACGCGGGTGCCGCCGGTGACGGCGGAGAAGTCGCCGCCGGACTCGCGGATCACCGGGGCCGATTCGCCAGTGATCGCGCTCTCGTCCACCGAGGCCACGCCTTCGATCACCTCGCCGTCGGCCGGGATCACGTCCAGCGCCTCGACCAGCACGACGTCACCCTTGCGCAGGTTGTCGGCCTCCAGCGGGTGCCACTTCATCGCCGTGCGGGCGGTGCCGGCCGTGTGGCCGTCGAGCTTCTTGGCCCAGGTCTTCTTCTTCAGCCCGCGCAGGCTGGCGGCCTGGGCCTTGCTGCGGCCCTCGGCCAGGGCCTCGGCGAAGTTGGCGAACAGCACGGTGAACCACAGCCACACGGCCACGGCGATCACGAACAGGCTCGGCTCCCGGACGATGTAGGTCGTGGTGAAGACACTGCCCACGTAGACCACGAACATCACGGGGTTGCGCCACTGGACGCGCGGGTCCAGCTTCTTGAAGGCGTCGACCAGCGCCGGGCGGGCCAGCACCGGGTCGAACAAGGCGAAAGTCTTTCTGGTCATGTCAATGGCTCCAGAGCATCAGGTGCTCGACCACCGGGCCGAGCGCCAGCGCGGGCACGTAGTTCAGCAGGCCGATCAGCAGCACCGAGCCGATCAGCAGGGCCACGAACAGCGGGCCGTGGGTGGGCAGGGTGCCCTCGGTCACACCGATGCGCTTCTTCGCCGCCAGCGAGCCGGCCATGGCCAGCACCGGAACGATCACGCCGAAGCGGCCGAACCACATCGCGACGGCCAGCATGACGTTGTAGAACGGGGTGTTCGCCGACAGGCCGCCGAAGGCGCTGCCGTTGTTGTTGCCGGCCGAGCTGAAGGCGTAGAGGATCTCCGAGAAGCCGTGCGCGCCCGGGTTGGCCACGCCCACCTTGCCGGCTTCGGCCACCACGGCCACGGCGGTACCGACCAGCACCAGCAGCGGCGTGACGAGGATGGCGATCGACACCATCTTCATCTCGTAGGACTCGATCTTCTTGCCCAGGTATTCCGGCGTGCGGCCGATCATCAACCCGGCGATGAAGACCGAGAGGATGGCGAAGACCAGCATGCCGTAGAGGCCGGCCCCGACACCGCCGAAGACCACCTCGCCGAGCTGCATCAGCACCAGCGGCACCGCGCCGCCGAGCGGCGTGAACGAATCGTGCCAGCCGATGATGGCGCCGCACGACGCCGCGGTGGTGATGGTGGCGAACAGGCCCGTCGCGGCGATGCCGAAGCGAGACTCCTTGCCTTCCATGTTGCCGCCCGGCTGGGTGGCGCTGGCGGCCTGGTCCACGCCCAGCGAGGCCAGCAGCGGGTTGCCCTGCTGCTCGAAGCTCATGGCCCCGATCGCAAAGACCACGAACAGCACGGTCATCGCCGCCAGCACCGTCAGGCCCTGGCGCGGGTCGCCGACCATGCGGCCGAAGACCAGGCACAGCGCGGCCGGGATCGCGAAGATGCTGAGCATCTGCAGGAAGTTCGACAGCGGCGTCGGGTTCTCGAAGGGGTGGGCCGAGTTGGCGTTGAAGAAGCCGCCCCCGTTGGTGCCCAGCATCTTGATGGCCAGCTGCGAGGCCACCGGGCCCATGGCCAGGGTTTGCGTGCTGCCGGTCTTGTCGACCATCACCGGCTGGCCCTTGTCGTCCTTCACCGGCTGGCCGTCGGCGCCCACCATGGGCTCCTGCCAGGTCACCGGCTCGACGGTCTGCACCTCGGTGTAGCCGGAAAAGTTCTGGATCACGCCCATGCTGCCCAGCACCAGGGCGAAGACAAAGGACAGCGGCAGCAGCACCCACAGGGTGGCGCGGGTCAGGTCGACCCAGACGTTGCCGATGGCCTGTGCCGAGTGGCGGGCGAAGCCGCGCACCAGGGCGATCACGACCACGATGCCGGTGGCGGCGGACAGGAAGTTCTGCACCGTCAGGCCCAGCATCTGGGTCAGGTAGCTCATCGTGGTCTCGCCACCGTAGCCCTGCCAGTTGGTGTTGGTGACGAAGCTGATCGCCGTGTTGAACGACGAGTCCGGCGTCACCGCCCCCATGGCTTGCGGGTTCAGCGGCAGCACGCCCTGCAGGCGTTGCAGCGCATAGACGGCCAGCACGCCCAGACCGTTGAAGATCAGCAGGCCGATGGTGTAGCGCAGCCAGCCGGATTCATGCGCCGGCTTGATGCCGCAAAGCTTGAACAGCGGCGCCTCCAGGCGGCGGCCGAGCGCGAAACGCCCCGTCATCACCGAATCGATCATGCGCGCCAGCGGCCAGGCGATGGCAAACAGCACCGCCAGGTAGGCCACCAGCAGCATCCAGGCAGCGGCAGTCATGAAAAGTCCTCCGGCCACAGCAGCACGGCCACGAGATAGACGAACAGGCCCGCGGCGAGCAGGCCGGCGACGACGGTCCAGGCACTCATGGCTTGGCCTCCCGGTGGCTGATACGGTCGCAACCGCGTGCCAGGCCCCAGATCAGCAGCCAGAAGACGGCGGCCAGGCCCAGGTATGTGATGTCCATGACACCCTCCAAGTTGATGGCGGGAATCGTAGGAACGCTGGCGTCAAGGCGTGCTCAAGACCGCGCGGGTGCGCATCAAGAACGCATCAAGAAGCCGACCCTCGGGAGGTAAACGTTTTTTACTTCCTCTCGGAGGCGATGCGACAATCCAGCCACCTGTCTGCATGCCTGCCGTCCCGACTCGTGTCAAACACCACCGTCAACCGCCGCCTCAACGCGATACAGCTGTTCCAGCGCTTTGCCGAGGCGCGCATGAAGGCCGGCGAGCCGCCCAAGGGGCTGGAGCAGGCCTTCGCCCAGGCCTTGCAGGTCAGCCCCAGCATGTGGAGTCAGATCAAGTCCAGCCGTCCGATCGGCGACAAGCTGGCGCGGCAGATCGAGGCGGCCTGCGGGCAACCCTCTGGCTGGCTGGACGAAGAGCAAGCCCCGGCCGGGCTGACACCGGCCGAGCAGCAGTTCCTGGACCTGGCCCTCAAGGCCTGGCGCGGCACCAACGCCGACGGGCGCAAGCGGCTGAAGCTGGCGATGAAGCAGGGCCTCGGCTGACCGGCTGCTGCAAAGCCCGGGCTTGCACGGGGTTTATATATCGAGTATCGTTGAAATATGGATGAGCAAGCCGTCGTTCGCGCCCTGGCCGCGCTGGCCCAGCCGCTGCGCCTGCAGGTGTACCGCGCCCTGGTCGTGGCCGGCCAGGAGGGCCTGACCCCCGGCACCATGGCCGAGGCCCTGGGTGTGCCGCAGAACAGCCTGTCGTTTCACCTCAAGGAGCTGACGCACGCCGGCCTGGTCACCCAGGAACGCGCCAGCCGCTTCATCATCTACCGCGCGGCCTACGACCAGATGAACGCGCTGCTCGGCTACCTGACGCGCAACTGCTGCCAGGGTGCCGCCTGCGCCATCGACCAGGCCTCGTCGGCCCAAGCCTCCCCCTGCGGCTGCTGAGGCCGCCCACCCCAACGAAAGCCCACCATGAAGCGATTCCATGTCCATGCCCACGTCCAGGACCTGCCGCAGAGCGTGGCGTTCTACACCCGGCTGTTCGGCGCCGAGCCGACCCGCCTGGAGAGTGACTACGCGAAATGGATGCTGGAGGACCCGCGCATCAATTTCGCCATCTCCACCCGCGGCGGCACGCCCGGGGTGGACCACCTCGGCTTCCAGACCGACAACGCCGAAGAGCTGGCCGAGCTGAAGGCGCGCGCCCAGGCCGCCGACCTGGCCCTGGCCGACGAAGGCGAGACCACCTGCTGCTACGCCCGCAGCGAGAAGCACTGGGTGACCGACCCGCAGGGCATCGCCTGGGAACAGTTCCACACGCTGGGCGACATCCCGGTGTTCAGCGAAGGCCGCCGCACGGCCGCCGCTGCCGAGGCGCCCGCCGCCCAGGAGGCCAGCGCCTGCTGCACGCCGGCGTCGCGCGGCAAGCCGATCGGCATCGCGGTCAATGCTGCGCCCGGCGCCCAATCTTCATCCTGCTGCTGAGCCATGACGACCCACGTCCTGATCCTGTGCACCCACAACTCGGCGCGCAGCGTGCTCGCCGAGGGCATGCTCAACCACCTGGCCGCACAGCTCGGCAAGGACGTGCAGGCCCACAGCGCCGGTAGCGCGCCCAGTGGTCGGGTCAACCCGTTGGCCTTGCAGGCCTTGCGCGACGCCGGCGTGGACACCAGCGCCTTCTGCAGCAAGTCCTGGGACGAGTTCGTCGCCCCGGGCGCGCCGGTCATGCGCATCGTCATCACCGTCTGCGACAGCGCCGCGGCCGAGACCTGCCCCTACTGGCCCGGCAGCCCGGTGAAGGTCCACTGGGGCTACCCAGACCCGTCCAACGCCCCTGAAGCCCAACGTGCCGGCGCGTTCGACGTGACCCGGCAAGCCCTGGCCTACCGCATGCTGCAACTGCTGCAGCTGCCACTCGAGACCCTGGGCGACGCCGAGCTGCAGCAGGCCCTGACCGCGATCTCGCGCCGCTGAGCATGGCGGCGCGGACGTCGCAGCGGCTGCTCGCCGAAACCCTGGGCACCGCCCTGCTGCTGGCGGTGGTGATCGGCTCGGGCGTCATGGCCGAGCGCCTGGCTGGCGGCAACGTCGCCATCGCCCTCTTGGCCAACACCCTGGCCACGGTCGGCGGGCTGTATGTGCTGATCGAGGTCTTCGGCCCGGTCAGCGGCGCGCATTTCAACCCGGCGGTCTCGCTGGTGATGGCTGGCCGCCGTGAACTGCCGCGTTCGCTGCTGCTGCCCTACGTGGCTGCGCAGCTGCTGGGCGCGGTGCTGGGCGCCTGGCTGGCGCACTCGATGTTCGACCTGCCCATCGTGCAAACCTCGACGCACCTGCGCGGCGGTGCCGGCCAGTGGGTGGCCGAGGCGGTGGCCACCTTCGGCCTGCTGCTGGTGATCCTGCGGGCGCCGCCACCGCGCGTCGCGGCCATGGTCGCGGCCTACATCGGCGCGGCCTACTGGTTCACCGCGTCGACCTCGTTCGCCAACCCGGCCGCAGCCGTCGGCCGCATGTTCAGCGACAGCTTCGCCGGCATCGCACCGGCCAGCGTGCCGGGCTTCGTGCTGGCCGAGCTGGCCGGCGCCGGCTTGGGCCTGCTGGCGCACCGCGCGCTGGGTGGCGCACGCTTCGACGGCCAGCGAAACGTCGACACGCCGGGCTGACGCACAGTGGGCGGACCGCCACCACCGGCCCCGCCCATGACCCTGACCTGCTTCATCCGCTACCGCATCGACCCCTTCCAGCGCGAGGCCTTCGAGCGCTATGCCGAGACCTGGGCCCGCGTGATCCCGCGCTGCGGCGGCCACCTGATCGGGTACTTCCTGCCGCACGAGGGCACGAACGACGAGTCCTGGGGCCTGATCGCCTTCCCCAGCCTGGCCGCCTACGAGGCCTACCGCCAGCGTTTGCGCGAAGATGCCGAAGGCCGCGCCAATTTCGAGTTCGCCCAGCGCGAGCGCTTCATCCTGCAGGAATGGCGCAGCTTCACCCGCGTGGTCGAGCCGAGCTTCCTGCAGCGCCCGACCCTGGAGACCGCCCGATGCTGACCGTGATTTTCGAAGTCACCCCGCTGCCCGGCCAGACCCAGCACTACTTCGACATCGCCGCCGCGCTGGCCAGCGATCTGCAGCGCATCGACGGCTTCGTCTCGGTCGAACGCTTCGAGAGCGTCACCCGGCCGGGCAGCTACCTGTCGCTGTCCACCTGGCGCGACGAGGATGCGGTGCGGCGCTGGCGGCAACAGACCGCGCACCGCACCGGCCAGCGCGAGGGGCGCGAGGCCGTGTTCGCCCACTACCGCATCCGCGTGGCCCAGGTGCTGCGCGACTACACCGCCGTCGAGCGCGACCAGGCCCCCGCCGACTCGAACGCCGCACTGCTCTGAGCCCCCATCCACCGATGGCCACGCCGACCCACGAGCCCCGCCTGGTGCGCATTGCCGCCTTGATGGCCGATGCGACGCGGGCGCGCATGCTCAGCTACCTGCTGGGCGGCGAGCTGGCCAGCGCTGGCGAGCTGGCGGCCTGCGCCTCGGTCAGCGCGGCCACCGCCAGCGCCCACCTGGCCAAACTGCTGGACGCCGGCCTGGTGGCCTGCGAGCCGCGCGGTCGCCACCGCTACTACCGCATCGCCGACGCCGAGGTGGCGCACGCGCTGGAAGCCCTGGCCCTGGTGGCCGAGCGCGCCAGCCACGCCCAGGCCTGGGCGCGCCCCGCCCGCGCCCGGCTGCGGGAGGCCCGCTGCTGCTACGGCCACCTGGCCGGCCGCGCCGGCGTCGCCTTGCTGGCCCATTTGCAAGACCAGGGCTGGCTGCAGGCCACCGAAGGCCCGGCCGGCCCGGGCTTCGAGCTCAGCGCCGAAGGCGCCCGCGGCCTGGCCGGTTGGGGCCTGGACGGCGAAGCCTGGCGCACCCGCCTGGCCGCGTCCGGCCCACGCCGGCCGGCCTACCCCTGCCTGGACTGGTCCGAACGGCGCGATCATCTCGCCGGCGCCCTGGCCAGCGCCTTGCTCAACCACTTCGTCGCGCGCGGCTGGTTGCGCCGCGAGGCGGGTGAGCGCGCCCTGCAGCTCACCCCCACGGGCCGGCTCGCACTGGCCTGGTGGCCCGTGGTCGAAACGGCGGCTTCCTGATCGTCGTGCAAGGTGGGTGCCGTGGTGGCAGCCCCCGTTGGTCAGCCCAAATCGATCAGGAGCAAGACATGCAGAAGATCCGCCCATGCCTGTGGTTCGACGGCCGCGCCGAAGAGGCCATGAACTTCTACACCTCGGTCTTCGAGCATTGCAAGGTGCTGCAGGTCATGCCTGGCCCCGGCGGCAAGGCGCTGGGCGTGACCTTCGAGCTCGACGGCTTCGAGGTGATGGGCCTGAACGGTGGCCCGCACTTCCAATTCACCCCGGCGATCTCGCTGTTCGTCAAATGCCAGACCCAGGCCGAGGTCGACCGCTACTGGGACCGCCTGCTCGATGGCGGCCAGCCCTCGCAGTGCGGCTGGCTGACCGACCGCTTCGGCGTCTCGTGGCAGATCGTGCCCGACCAGCTCGGCACGCTGCTGCAGCAACCGGACCGGGCCAAGGCCGCCCGGGTGATGCAGGCCATGATGGGCATGGTCAAGCTGGACATCGCCGCGCTCGAAGCTGCGTCGGCCGGCTGAGCCGCCACGGCCTTGTTTCAGACGTCATCGACGATGCCGTGAGTTGCCACGGGCGTGCGATCGACCGGGCTCAGAGTGAGACCAGACCGCCCCGCTCAAGGGGGCTCGAACTCCCCGCGACGGGGCGGCCTGATCCAGAGGAACCAATCAGAAAGGAACCCTCATGAACAAGCTCGCTCTGTGTGGCGCCGCCCTGGCGCTGCTGTCTGCCGCCGCCGTGCAGGCGGCCCCTGCCCGCGATCTGCTCGGCTCTGCCGATGACGTCTCCGACGCGACCCGCACGGTCGTCATCCAGCCCGGTACCCGGTTCGTCAACGTGACCCACGGCGAGGTCGTGAAGTTCGTCGATGAAGGCCAGGCCTTCGCCGTCCGGTTCGATGGCACGGTCAATGCGTTCAAGCTGAACGCGCTGGCACCCGCCGGCTCGCTGGACCACCCCGTGACCGCCTATGTGGCGCCGAACCCCGCAGCCGACTACTGAGCGCCCCCGGGGCCGGCCCTCGTCCCGCAACATCCTGGAGAAGATCATGCGCAATCGCATCGGAAACGCGCGGCGACCGGTGGTCACCGCGATCGGCGTGGCCGCCCTGTTGTGCGGCACGCTGGCAAGCGCGGCAGGCTTGCCCGCCGTTCAATCGCAGAACGGCGTGGCCTATCTGACCGGTGGTGTCGGCGCCGGCAGCGCCCACGCCATCCAGGCCGAGGCGCGCCACTGGCCCCTGACGATGGAATTCGCGGTCAAGGACAGGCCCGTCGATTCCTACCTGGCCAACGTGCAGGTGCAGGTCGTCGACGCGCGGCAGCACGTGGTGCTCGACACCGTCAGCGACGGCCCCTTCCTGCTGGCCCGGCTGGCCCCCGGCCGCTACGAAATCAAGGCGACGTTCGACGGCAAAACGCTAGACCACCCGCTGCAACTGCGGGCCGGCCAGACCGCGCACCAGACTTTCCTCTGGCCGCATGCCGACATTGGCGCCGCCGGCTGATCGCAGCGCTGCGCCGCCTGCGCCACCGGGCATCCGGGGCATCACTGGGGGCGGGCAGGCGGCGGCCGGCGGTGTGGCCACCCCACCCAGCCGGCCCAGCCAGCCAGCGCCGTGCCGGCGAACAAGGCGCCGGCGCCGAAGGTGGCCGCCGGGCCCCAGTGGTCCCAGCACCAGCCAGCCAGCACGCTGGCCGCCAGCATCGCCACCCCGCTGACCAGATTGAACAGGCCGAAGGCGCTGCCGCGCAGATCGGCCGGCGCGCGCTCGGCGACCATGGCCGCCAGCAGGCCCTGGCTCAGGCCCAGGTGCAGGCCCCACAACACGACACCAGCCAGCACCGACACCCCGTCGGCGGCCAGCGCCAGCACGATGTCGGACGCAACCAGGCAGCCCATGCCCGCCGCCAGCAGCCGAGCCGGGCCGATGCGGTCGGACAACCGCCCCACGGGGTAGGACGACGCGGCCTGCACCGCGTTCATCGCCACCACCAGCAAGGGCACCAGGGCCACCGGCACACCCGCCTGGCCGGCGCGCAACACGAGGAAGGCCGGGCTGAAGCGCGCCAGCGTGAACACGGCCCCCAGCGCCACCACCGGCCCGGTCGCGCGCAGCAGACGCGTCAGCGTCTTGCGCGACCAGGGCGCCGCCGCCGGGTGCCCGGCCTCGGCCCGCGGTGCAGGCTCGCGCAGCCCGAAGGCCAGCAAAGCCACCGACAGCAGGCCCGGCAGCACGGCGATCCAGAACACGCTGCGGAAGTCGTTGGCCAGTGCCAGCATCAGCACGCTGGCGAGCAAAGGGCCGATCACGGCACCGGACACGTCCAGCGCCTGGTGCAGGCCGAAGGCCGCGCCGCGCTGGCCGGGCGGCGTGATGTCGGCCATCAGCGCGTCGCGCGGCGCGCCGCGGATGCCCTTGCCGATGCGGTCCACGAAACGCGCCGCCACCACCGCGCCGGCCCCGGTGGCCAGGGCGAACACCGGCTTGGTGAACGCCCCCAACGCGTAGCCCAGCACGGCCAGGCCCTTGCGCTGGCGCCAGCGGTCGCTCAGCGCGCCGGAGAAGACCTTGACGATCAGCGCCGTGGCCTCGGCCACGCCCTCGATCAAGCCGACCGTCTGCACGCTCACCCCCAGCGGCCCGACCAGGAACAGCGGCAGCAGGCTGTGGATCAGCTCGGACGAGATGTCCATGAACAGGCTGACCCCACCCAGCAGCCAGATGGCAGCCGGCAGGCGGGCCCGGGCGGTGGAGGTGGCGGGGTCAGCGGGCATGGTCAGCGGCAGCGCCCTCGGCGGCGAGGGCGACCGTCTTCGCCGAACCGCGCCGCAGCGTCGCCCCGCGCACCTCGAAGGCGGCGATCTCGCGCACCGCGCCCTGCGCGTCCAGGAGTTCCAGCTTGTGCGCGCCGGGCCACGGTGACCACGCGGTGGGCGTGGCCGCGCCGAGCACGCGGCCATCGAGCCGCCAGCGCCAACCGCGCGGCATCACCTGCGCGGGCGCGAGGCGCAGCTTCTGCGCGGCGGGCGGGATGTCGGGGTCCAGCGCGAACACGGTCTTGTCGATCGGCTGGGCGATCAGCGCGGCGCGGGCCTGGACGGCGCCGCGCGCGACCACCGACTGCGCGGTGCCAGCCAGGAACCACTCGTCGCGCGGTGGCTCCAGCCGCGGCTCGAAGCGCACCGCCTGGTGCGCCAGGCCGGGCGGCGCGGCCGGGGCCACGTCGGCCACGGCGGTGGTGCCGCCGCGGCGCCACAGCTCGTCCATCACCGCCCGCCACACCGGCGCGGCGCCGCTGGTGCCCGACACATCGGCCATCGGTTGCCCGCTGGCGTTGCCCACCCACACGGCCACCGTGTGGCGGCGCGAGAAGCCCAGGCACCAGTTGTCGCGCATGTCCTTGCTGGTGCCGGTCTTGACCGCGCTCCAGCGCCGCGTGGCCAGCGCGTTGTCCAGGCCGAAGGTGACGGCGCGGGCGTTGTTGTCGGCCAGGATGTCGGCCACGACGAAGGCCGCGGCGGGGTCGAGCAAGCGCGAGGCCGCTGGCCGGGCCGGCTTGCCGGCCACCGGCGTGAAGCGCAGCGGCCCGGCCTGGCCACCATTGGCCAGCGTGCGGTAGGCGTTGGCCAGGCCGGCCAGCGTGACCTCGGCCGAGCCCAGCGCCAGGCTGTAGCCGTAGTGGCCGCCACTCTCGCGCAGGCCCAGGCCCAGGGCCTGCAGGCGCTCGTGGAAGGCCTCGGGCGTCACGCTCACGAGCGTGCGCACCGCGGGGATGTTCAACGAGCTGGCCAGCGCGGTGCGCACCGACACCGGGCCCTTGAAGCGGTGATCGTAGTTCTCGGGGATGTACAGGCCGCCGGCCGCGTCCAGCCCCAGCGGCGAGTCGTCCAGCAGCGAGGCCGCGGTGAGCCAGCGCTGTTCCAGCGCCAATTCGTAGAGGAAGGGCTTGAGGGTGGAGCCGGCCTGGCGCCGCGCGAGCACGCCGTCCACCGCCGCGGCGCGCGAGAGCTCGCTGCCGCTGGAGCCGACCCAGGCCAGCACCTCGCCGCTGGCGTTGTCGATGACGATGACCGCGCCGTCTTCCACCTGCCGGCCCTGCAGCTCGGCCAGTTGGCGGCGCAGCGTGTCGCGCGCAAAGCGCTGCAAGCCCGCGTCCAGCGTGCTGCTCACCGCCGATGCCGAGTCCTGCGCCAGCAGACGCTGGGCCAGGTGGGGCGCGAGCGCGGGCTCGTCCAGCCGCGCCGCGGTCTTGCGCGACAAGGCCAGCGCGGCCAGGCCGTCCAGCCCCTCGCAGCGCAGCGATTGCGCCTGCAGGATGGGGCAGGCGCGCTGCACCACGCTGGCCGCCGGCGCATTGGGTGCGCGCAGCAGCGCGGCGGCGAGGGCGGCCTCCTGCGCGTCCAGCCCGCTGGGGTGCTTGGCGAACAACGTGGCCGACATCGCCGACAGGCCCACCAGCTCGCCGCGGAAGGGCACGAGGTTGAGGTAGGCCTCGAGGATCTGGTCCTTGCGCCACTGGCGCTCCAGCTGCAGCGCGCTGCCGGCCTGGACCAGCTTGGTGCCCAGGCTGCGCCCGCCGGCGGCGCCGGCGCTGTCGGGGTCCAGCAGGCCCGCCAGCTGCATGGTCAGCGTGGATGCGCCACGCGTGCGGCGGTTCCACAGGTTGCCGAAGGCCGCCCCACCCACGGCAGACCAGTCCACCCCGCTGTGCTCGTAGAAGCGCTTGTCTTCGGACAGCAGCAGCGCGCTGCGCATGGCCGGCGACACATCGGCCAGCGCCACCCAGCCCAGCTTGCGCACCGTGGCGTCGGTGCGCAGGGTCTGCAGCGGCTCGCCATGGCGGTCCAGCAGCGTGCGGTCCGACGGCCGCCATGCGGCCTTGACCTGCTCGAAGCGCGGTAGGTCGGCGGCCTGGGTGGCAAGCGCCCAGGTGACGAGCAGGCTGGCGACGAGCCGATGCGGCGTCATGGCTTCACGATCATGCGCGGGTTGGGCGACTCGCCGAACATCTCGGGCGCGTACATGGCCTCCACGCGCGTCTGCGGCAGGCCGAAGTCGCCGGGGTTGTTCAGCCGCACGGTGTATTCCAGCGTCAGCGGCCCCTTGGGCAGGTAGCGGTAGTAGGCGCGGAAGGCCTCGAAGCTGCGCTCTTCGTAGGCGAGCCAGCCGCGGCCGTCCTGCTGCTCGCCTTGCGTGGCCAGCGCGCTGTCGCGGCCCAGGCCGCTGCCCAGCAAGGTGGCGCCGGCCGGGATGGGGTCGTTCAGCACGACCCAGGTCATGTCGGCCTGGGCGTCGAGCTTGAGCGTGATGCGGAAGATGTCGCCCCGGCTGTAGACGCCGGCCTGCTTCTGCTCCACCGGCGTCAGCGTCTTGCTGACCCGGTAGCCCGAACCGAAGGGCTGCAGCACCGGCACCGCCGCCTTGGAGACCAGCGTGACCCAGGGCTTGCCGCTGCCTTCCTGGCTCACCTTGAGGTCGCCTGCGGACAAGGGCGCCGACGCCGCGCCGATCTTCGGCAACGGCCAGCCCAAGGCGAGCGAGCCGCCCTGCGGCTTCGCACCCCAATCCCAAGCCGCGGTCTTGCCGCCCTCGAAGCCGGCTCGCGTCTGCCCCGCCACCGGCTCGCTCTCGAAGCGGCGCGAGAAGCCCTCGACCGCCAGCACGCCCCAGGCGTTGGCCGGCGTGGTCGACCAGTGGCCGTACTGCTGGCGCTGCAAGGCCCCGGTCACCAGGCGCGGCAGGTCGTCCTTCCAGCCCGGGCGCTGCAGCACGGCCAGCACCATGCGCACCGCGTTGCTGTCGCCGTTGGCCATCAGCCACCACCAGTTGTCGTCACGCTCGGTCGAGAAGCCCAGGCGCGTGCCCTGCAGGTTCAGCCGCGCGCGCAGAATGTTCTCGGCCTCGGCGATGCGGGCCTCGCGCTCGGGCAAGCCAGGCGTGCGGTCCAGCACCATCAGCCAGTCGATCACCGCCGCGGTGGGCCACTGGTTGGGCAGCACCTGGATGGACTGCAGCATCCGCGGCTGCACCTTGCCGCTGCGCGACAAGGCCTCGAGCGCGGCGAGCTTGCGCACATCCAGGTCGCCGTTGCGCAGGAAGGCCGGCACCCAGAACTTGCGCTCCAGCCGCCCTTCGACGAAGGCCAGCAGGCCGGCCTCCATGCGGCCCTTCGCCGCGTCGGGGATGGCGTAGTCGCTGCCGGCCTCGGCGCTGAGCGAGAGCAGGTAGGCGGTGAGCGTGTCGCTGCCCTGGTGCTCGCCACCCACCGAGGGCGGGAAGTAGTGCGCCAGGCCGTCGTCGTCCAGGTACAGCGGCAGGCGTTCCATCAGGCCGCGCCAGCGCGCCGTGTCGCGCAGGCCCACCGACACCGAGGCCTGCTGCTCCAGGCAGCTCCAGGGGTAGCGCCAGAAATACTCGCGCACGCCAGGCAGGCCGTCGGCAAGCTTGGGTTTCAGGCCCAGCTCGACGCCGCCGCGCATCGCGCCCTGCGCGTCGCGCAAGGCGGTCTGCGGTGGCGCCACGGGCAGAGACGCTGTCTTGTCCAGCTGGAACAGCGTCGCCTGCTGCACCGTCACCGGCACGGCTTCAGCCACCTTCTGGGTGAACTTCATGCGGTCCTTGGCTCCGTTGCCGCTGGCCTCGATCGTCCAGTCCACCGCCTTGGCGTTGTAGGGCACGAGCACGTCCCAGGCCGCCTCCTGCGCACCACCGGCGTCGACCTTCAGCTTCTGCGCCGGCAGACTCTGGCCGCCTTCGCTGCTGGCCAACTGGGCAGCCACGCTCACCTCCATCGCCGCCTTGGTGGTGTTGCGGACCGTGACGCTGGCGCGGTAGCGATCGCCCTCGCGCACCAGGGGCGGCAGGCCGGCGACGATCTGCAGGTCCTGCGTGCTCTGGATGCGCGCCGAGCCGGTGCCGAAGAGCCCGGCGTTCTTGTCTTTCACCGCGTCGGCCACGGCAACGATGCGAAAGCTCGTCAGCGCGTCGTTCAGCGGCACGCTCACGCGAGCCTGGCCGTTCGCGTCCAGCACGACGCGCGGGTTCCACAGCAGCAGGGTGTCGAACAGCTCGCGCGTGGGGAATTGGCCGCCGCCGCCGCCCGGTGGCGCGGCCTTCTTGCCGAAATGCCGCTTGCCGATGATCTGCATCTGCGCGGTGGCCGTCTCCACGTCGTAGTCGCGGTGGCGGACCATGGCCTGCAGCAGGGCCCAGCTGTCGTTGGGCATCAGCTCCAGCAGGGCCTCGTCGACGGCGGCCAGCGCCACCTCGGTGCCGGCCGGCGCCGGCTTCCCGTCCGG
Organism: Burkholderiaceae bacterium; assembly: GCA_044226465.1. GTDB lineage: Bacteria > Pseudomonadota > Gammaproteobacteria > Burkholderiales > Burkholderiaceae_C > Ideonella. The sequence goes on from JBGAGZ010000012.1 coordinate 89,699, forward strand.
CAGGCTGACCTTGATCGTCACCTGGGCCTGGGCGCGGATCGGGTAGGCCGGCTTGTCGGTGGCCACCTCCACCTTGAGCTGGTGGCCCGCGGTGCCGACCAGGATCTCGGCGATGCCGTACTTGAAGGCGGGCTTGGCCAGGTCGACCATCGCGGTCGGCGCGGGCGCGGGCTCGCCGGCCTGCCGGTAGGCGCCGAACCACTCGGACGGCGACTTCCAGCCCCACTGGAAGAACGAGTACCAGGGCACCTCGCGGATGCGGCCGCGCACGGCCAGCACCGACACATAGACGTTCGGCCCCCACTCGGGTTGCACCTTCAGCTCGATGGTCGGGTCCTGCCCGTGGAGCTCGATGCTGCGCGTCTCGATGATGCCGTTGCGCTCGATGGCGACCAGCGCCGTCGCGTGGCGGAAGGGCATGCGCACCTGGAAGTGCGCGGTCTGGCCGGGCTCGTACGAGCGCTGCTCGGGAATCACGTCCATGCGGTCGTCGTTCTCGCCGCCGAACCACAGCTCGCCCTGGCGCGTGACCCAGGCGCCGGCCGCGGCGCGGGCCACGTGGCCACCCGCATCCGTGGCGCTGGCGATCAGCTCCACGTCGCCGGCCACGCCGAGCTTGACGTCACACAGCAGCAGGCCGCGCGCATCGGTCTTGCCCTGGCAGACCTCGCCCAGGTCCTCGTCGGCGCGCTGGTTGTCGTAGGCGTAGAAGCCGCCCACCAGCCGCCGCCGCGTGGACTGCACCTTGTGCAGCACCGCGCGCAGGCTCACCGCCTGGTTGGCGACCGGCTTGCCGGCGGTGTCCAGCGCCAGCACCTGGGTCGGCAGCTGTTGCTTGACCGACACCCAGCGCTCGGTGCGCACGCCCAGCACCACGGCCGAGGGCCACACCGGCACGGTCTGGCTCAGGGTCTGCACCTCGCCGTTGGGGTCGGCATAGGTAGCCTGCAGCAGCAGCTCGGACTCGCGCTCGACCGCAGGCAGGCCGGCGAGCTTGACTTGGCCGGCGCCGTTCTTGTCCAAGGTGACGGCCAGCTTGTCGCCGACCAGGCGCGCGTCCTCGCCGGCGCCGCGGCGCGAGACGGCGCGCTCGTCGTCGTCTTCGTCGACATAGTCCTCTTCGAACATCGAGCGCGCGGCGGCGTCCTTGGCGCGGCGCGGCGCTTCGAAGCGGAAGCCGGGGTAGGCCGCCTCGCGCTGGGCCTGGCGGCCCTCGGCCGGGCGCAGCTGGGCCGAGACGCGCACGTCCAGCCCGGCCGCGCCGCCACCGTTGCCGTAGCTGACCTGCACCGACAGCGGCACCTCCTTGGGCTGCACCAGCGCCTCCTTCGGCGGCACCAGGCGGCCGGTCATCACCGGCAGGCGGAACTCTTCGACGCGGAAGCGGCCGGTGGACACGCTGCGCCCCTGCTCGCCGACCAGGCTCACGTCGTAGACGCCCAGCTTGGCGTCCTTCGGGATCTCGAAGCTGGACTCGGCGTAGCGGCCCTGCCGCCAGTTCAGCGGGAACTCGAAGTGCTGGCCCGAGCCTTCGTGGGTGAGGCGCAGTTGGCCCGGCAACGACGAAGGTGCCGCCAGCGCCAGGCCGGTGAGCTGCTCTTGCCGCGCATAGTGCTTCATGGACACGGTCTGCCCCGCGCGCAGGAGGGTGCGGTCCAGCACGGTGTGCAGGCGCTGGGCACGCTCGTCGGGGTCGCCCCAGCGGCCGCCGCCATAGCCCAGGTGGAAGCGCCAGGCCTCCAGGCCCTCGGTCCAGTTCGACCAGACGAAGGCCATGTCCACCCAGCCCTTGGCCGTGTCGGCCAGGCGGGCGCTGACGAAGTAGCCGGTCTCGCCACCGCTGCCGCCGCCCTCGTCGTCTCCCCCGCGCTGGCAATAGTTCCAGTCCAGCGCCGGCAGGCTCTTGGGCACCAGGGCAAAGCCCTGGGCGTCGGTGCGGCCGCTCCACTGCGGCTCGCCGCGGCAGTCCGACACCTGCACCTGCGCGCCGGCCACCGGCTTGCCGGCGTCCAGCGTGGTGACCCAGACGCCCGAGTTCACCGCGCCCCACTTGAAGTGCACCCCCAGGTTGGTGACCAGGGCCGCGGTGCGCACATACATCGGCGCCACGCGGTCCAGCAGCGAGCGGCCCAGGCGCGGCGACTCGATCTCGACCACATGCAGGCCCGGCTGCGGCAGCGGGATGCCGATGACCTCGAAGGGGCGGGCGTCCTTCGCGTCGGTGGCGGGCAGCGCCAGGCGGCGCGCGTCCTTCACCGCGTTCAGCAGGCTGACCGCGCGGGTCTGCACCGAGCGCGTCTCGTCGATGCCGTAGCCCTCACCGTCACCCTCGTCTTCTCCGTAGCGCTTGGCTCCGCGCGCGGGCTTCTGCTTCGGCGGCGGTGGCGGCAGCTTCACACCCAGCTCGGCTTCGACGCGGGCCCGCGGCAGCCAGGTCTCGTGGTACCGCTTGACCTTGGCCAGCCAGGCGATGACCTCTCGGTCGTCGTCGACGCGAATGTCGCGCACCTGGCCAGGGCTGCCGGCCTTCAGGCCCTTCACCGCGAGGTCGGCCTCGACGTGGCGCACGGTCACCGGCAGCAGGGGCTCGGCGTTCAGCTCGAGGATGCCGAAGGGCGCGGCAGCAAACTTGGCCAGCGGCGGCGCACCGGCCGTGCGCACGGCGAGCGGGAACTGGCTGGTGTTGACCAGCGTGCGGCCGGCGTCGTCTTTCAGCCCGGCGGGCAGCTCGATGCGCAGCGCCGCGGTCTCGGGCAACGGGCCCTTCCACTCGACGGCGCTCACGCCCTCTTGCGCGCGCAGCTCGGCCGTGTCCTTGACCTCGCCCTTGCTGCGGCCGATCAGCCAGAGAAAGCGCTGCACGCCGCGGTCCCAGAACGACAGCAGCTGCTCGGTCTGTTCCTGGCGGCCGGTCTCGACCTGGGGCGCGAGCCGCTCGCCAGCCGGCGTGACGAGGGCGATCTTCTCGGCCTGGCCGCGTGGCACGGGCGACGAGAACTCCAACCGCACGGGGCGGATCGGCAGGCAGTCGGCCCGCGCGTTCTCGCGTTCGCAGGTGAAGCTGGCCGTGAACGGCGGCCGCACCTGGTAGCCGAAGCGCTTGTCGGCCGAGTTGGCCACGCCGGACGGCGTGGCGATGCCCTTGGCCCAGACCAGGTCCATCTTGGCCCCGTTGGGCAGCGGCCGCGCGCAGCGCACGGTGGCCACGCGGGCCTGCTGGGCACGCAGGTTGACGGCCTTCAGGATCTCGTCGCGCACCGCGCCGGTCACCACCTGCAGCGGCACCTTCTCGCCCAGCGCCGAGGCCTGGCAGTGGCCGAAGCGCTGGATGCTGTCGGCCGTGGCCGCGCCGTTCAGCAGCAGCGCGAAGACCTGCTCTTCCTCGATGCGGGTGTCACTGCCCGCGTAACTGGACGGGTAGGCCCGCACGACGACGGGCCCGCCGGTGTTGAAGGCGAAGCGGGTGGTGCCGGTCAGTGCGGCACCGGCCTGCGACTGCAGGCCGCTCTTGGCCGTCAGCGTGCAGGCGGTGCCGGCCGGCACGTCGTCCTTGAAGTCGAAGACCCAGGTCTTGTCGTCGACCCAGCGGCCGGTGCCCGGCGTGGGGCAGGCGATGTCGAACGGCGCCGGCAGCCGTGGGTCGCCGAAGCGCACCATGCTTTCCGAGAATGTGGCCCGCACCTGGCGCACCTGGGCCACCTCGCCCTGGGGCGAGAAGGTCTGCACGCTGGCGGCGGTGGCGGTGGCGCAGGCGGCCCACCCCGCGAGCAGCTTCGCCCCGGTGGCGACATGTCGACGAACCCGCATCCCTGGTCTCCCCTCTGACTTGGCAGGCAGCGATCATGCCCCAGCGTCCGAGGGGGTTGGCCACCTTGTCGCATCCCTCGCCTGCAGGATGTGCGCGGCGGCCCAAAGCTCTACCGTATCGCCACCGCCGGTCCCCCCGGCAAGCCAGGAGCAGGCCTCATGATCAAGGTACTCAAGCTGGGCTCGATCGGGCCCATCGTGTCGCAGTGGCAGACCTTTCTGCGCGGCCAGGGCTTCATGGTCGACGAATCGGGCCTGTTCGATGCGGCCACCGAGCAGGCCACGCGCGCCTTCCAGGCCAAGAACAAGCTGGACGTGGACGGCGAGGTCGGCAACCAGAGCTTCGGCAAGGCGGCCATGCTGGGCTTCGAGCTGGTGGATCACACCGAGAGCGACAGCGCCTTCCCTGCGCTGCCGCCCTTCCCGCCACTGGTGTCGAACGCGGCGCGGCAAAGCCTGTTCGGCCCGCTGGAGTTTGCGCCGGCGCCCGTCGCCGACAACCCCGAGGCGATCCGCATCACCAACGGCTGGGACCGCGACAACCTGGTCAAGGTGCCGATCCCGCAACTCTCGCGCGTCAGCGGCGGGCCGGCCAGCGGCAACATGTTTTTCCACAAGAAGGGCGCCGAGCAGTTGCGCGCCATGTGGCAGGCCTGGGAAGACCGCGGCCTGATCGACGCGGTGCTGGTCTACGACGGCGCCTACAACCCGCGCTTCATCCGCGGCGGGGCCGCCTCGCAGACGCTGTCGAACCACGCCTTCGGCACGGCCTTCGACATCAACGCCCGCTTCAACCGCCTGGGCACCGAGCCGGCCGGCCCGACCCAGCAAGGCTGCGTCTACCGCCTGGTGCCGGTGGCGCACGAGTTCGGCTTCTACTGGGGCGGCCATTTCTCTCGCCGCGACGGCATGCATTTCGAGCTGGCTAAGCTGCTGTAGCGGCACCGGCGGGTGCAAGCGCTTGTAGGCGAATGCCTATAGGCGAAGCCGCCGCCGTCCGATGGGGTGCGCGGGGTGCTTGCGTGAGGATTCATCCACGCAAGGACTTCCCCGAAAGGAGCACCCCATGTTCAAAGCTTCCGTCATCGCCCTGTCGCTGCTGGCCCCGCTGGGGCTGGCCCCCACGGTCGCCCAGGCCGCCGTCGACGTCGACCTGGTCGTCCGCATCCCGCCGCCCGCACCGCGGGTGGAAGTGGTGCCGGCGCCGCGCGTCGGCTTCGTCTGGGTCCCCGGCTACTGGAACTGGCGCGACAACCACCACGTCTGGGTCGCCGGCACCTGGGTGCGCGAGCGCCCCGGCTATGTCTACCAGCGTCCGGCCTGGGTGGAGCGTGACGGCCAATGGCGCTTTGCCGGGGGCGGCTGGTACCGCCACGACAAGGACCACGACGGCGTGCCCAACCGCTACGACCGCGACCGCGACGGCGACGGCGTGCCCAACTGGGCCGACCGCCACCCCAACGGCGGCCACTGACGCCTGAGCACCAGACCGCACGACACGGAGAACTGCCATGAATGCACGCAGCACGCTCGCGGCCATCGTCACCGCGTTGGTCGCCGTCACCGCCCTGCCGGGTTGCGCGGTCTCGCGCGGCCAATCCTCGGTGGGCGCCTACATCGACGACACCACCATCACCACCTCCGTCAAGGCACGCCTGGTCGAATCCAAGGCGGTCGACGCATCGGCCATCGCCGTGCAGACGCTCAACGGCGAGGTGATGCTGTCGGGCTTCGCCAAGAGCGGCAGCGAGCGCGAGCAGGCCGAGGTGCTGGCCCGTGGCGTGAATGGCGTGAAGGCCGTGAAGAACCAGATCGTGATCCGCGGCTGACCCGCTGACCCTCGGCGGAGCCGGCCCATGATCCACCCGTTCTTCAGCACGCTGCTGACCCGCCCCGAACTGCTGGCCGAGCACGCCAGCGCCTATGCCGAGCTGGCCTCGGTCGAGGTGGCGCTGGCGGCGGACGAGTGGCGCCGCCGCGGCGTCTGGACGGCCTGCGCCGGCCTGCTGGCCCTGATGGGCATCGGTTGGGGCGGCGTCGCGTTGCTGCTGGCCGCCGCCTGGCCGCTGGCGCAGATGCCGGCACCCTGGCTGCTGGTGGCCGTGCCGGCCGTGCCCTTGCTGCTGGCCCTGGTCGTCGCGCTGGTCGGTGGTCTGCGCCGCCGCCGCTCGACACCTGCCTTCGCCCTGCTGCGCCAGCAGATCGCCCAGGACAGCGCGCTGATCCGCCAGGGGCTGGCCCATGGCTGACACCGCTGTGCTCGACAAGGACGAGCGGCGCTCGCTGGCCCTGGCCCGCCTGATGGCCTCGCGTGCCGCGTGGCATGCGGCGCTGGCGCCCACGGAAGCCACGGGGGGCCCCACGGTCCCGACCAGCCTGTGGGTCTACCTGGCGCAGGGGCGCCGCTGGCTGCGCGCCGTTGGCGCCGAGCCGCTGTTCGACGAGTTGCGCGAGCAGCTGCAGCCGTGGATACGACAACGCCCTGTCGCGGCGCTGGCCATCGCGGCCCTGGCGGGCGCGGGCGTCGTGGCCATGCGGCCGTGGTCGCACGCGTGGCTGTGGCGCACGCTGTCCCAGCTGCCCTGGTCGGCATGGGTGGCCGAAGCCGCGGCCTACCGCCCGGCCCCGCCCCCGCCCTGACGGCGTCCCCGCGCCTGGATCAGGCGTCCGCCACCCGCAGGCGGGCGCACAGCTGTTCGAGCCGGCCGGCGTCGCCAGGGCCCAGGTCGCCCGCGCGCAACTGGGCCGCGCGCTCGATCGAGCGCAAACGGAACAGCAGCTCGTCTTCGATGGATTCGACCTCGGCTGCGTCGCGCACCGAGATGGCGTCCGCACTCCACAGCCCGCTGGCGTTCCAGCCCAGGCGCAAACGGCTCAGCAGGTGTTGCGCCAGCACCGTCGCGTTCTTCAAGGCCGGTGACTCGACCGCCGGGGCCAGCACGGCGGCGGCCGACTCGGCCTCTTGCAGCGCCTGATCGAGCCGGGTCAGCCGCGCCTGCACGGCCGCCGTGGGCATGCTGGCCGCGCGCGCCGGCTCGGCCCGCGCGGCGGCTTCGATCGCCCCCACCCAGGCCAGGTCGAACTCGCCCGGCACCGCGCGCAACGCCACGCTGGCGCGCGCCAGCAGCGGCTTGGCATGGCGCATCGAGCCCAGGGTGGCCTCGGTGACCGCCAGCAGCCGGCCGAGCGGGGACACCGCGTCGCTGACCAGGCCGTGCGGGTAGCCCGAGCCGTCCAGCCGCTCGTGGTGCTCGGCCACGGCACGCGACAGCGAGCTGGGGTAGTTGGTGAGCTGGGCCAGCAGCAGGTGGCCGATGTGCGGGTGCACCACCAGCTGCTGGTAGCTGACGAAGTCCAGCATGCGGTCGGCATCCGCCTCGCCGAAGCGCGGGTCGATGTAGAGCTCGCCCAGGTCGTGCAGCAGGCCGGCCAGCATGGCCATGCGCAGCTCGGCCGTGCTGCCGCCCTGGGCGGACATCAGCCCCCCGCACAAGGCCATGGCCTGCACCGCGTGCTCGAACGAGCCCGGCCGCGAGGCCTGGCCGGCGGTCAGTAGCAGCTGCGGCACCGAGTGCATCGGCAAATGGGCCGCCTCTTTCACCAGCCGGGCGGCGTGCGGGCGCAGCAAGGTGGTCAGCGGGGTGTTCACGGCCAGCAGCGCCTCGAGCGCCTGAACCAGGGTGACCGCGGTGACGCCGTCCTCGGCCAGCAGGCAGGTCTCCAGCGGGTTGCGCAGCTGGCGGTCGAGCAGCTTGCGCTGCAGCGCGCTGGACACGGGCTGGTCGCGCGCCCACAGCTTGATGCCTGAGATGTCGAAGATGTCGCGCGAGGCGATGATGCTCTTGGTCTGGCTCGCTTCCAGGATCGTGGCCAGCGCATGCTGGTTGGCCACCGAAAAGGACGCGCTGCGGGGAACGGCTGCGTTGATCAAGAAAGTCTCCCTGGGAAAGGCC
>JBGAGZ010000112.1:0-10200 GCA_044226465.1 Burkholderiaceae bacterium
GACCGGCGGGCCGCGCCTAGCGCTGCACGCCCTGAAGCCACGGCGCAGGGGCAGTTCATGAGTCAGCAGGCCCGCTCAGAAGAAGGAGTCAGGAGACGCAGCGCCGCCGCCGCGGGAAAAACATCAGGGGCCGCCCGCATCGCCCAGCACGGCGCGCTGCACCTCGGCCAGCGCGGCCACGGTGTCGGCGTCGTCGCTCAGGGCTTCGACGATCGCGGCCCGGCAGGCGCTGGCCAGCGGCAGGCCCGCCGCATGCAGCCGCGCGGCCATCACCAGCAGCCGCGTGCTGACGGTCTCTTCGAGGTCGTGCTCGGCCAGGCGGCGCAGGGCCTGCGCCAGCCGCACCAGCAGCGCGGCCGTGGCCGCCGGCACGCCGGCCTCGGCTTCGACGATGGCCTGCTCCACCGCGGCAACCGGGTAGCCGAAATTCAGCGCGACGAAACGCTGCCGCGTGCTGGGCTTCAGGCTCTTCAGCAGGCTCTGGTAACCGGGGTTGTAGGAGATGACCAGCATGAACTCCGGTGGTGCGACCAGCACCTCACCGGTCCGCTCGATCGGCAGCTGGCGCCTATCGTCGGCCAGCGGGTGCAGGACCACGGTCGTGTCCTTGCGCGCCTCGACCACCTCGTCGAGGTAGAGAACAGCGCCCTGCCGCACCGCGCGGGCCAGCGGGCCGTCGCACCACACGGTGTCGCCATCGCCGATCAGGTAGCGGCCGACGAGGTCGGCGGCGCTCAGGTCGTCATGGCAGCTCACCGTGACCAGCGGCCGGCCCAGGCGGGCGGCCATGTGCTCGACGAAGCGCGTCTTGCCACAGCCTGTCGGGCCCTTGATCAGCACCGGCAGGCGGGCGCGCCAGGCCTGCTCGAACAGGCGCTGCTCGTCGGCCTGCGGCGCGTAGAAGGGCAGCCCGGCCAGGTGCTGTGCTTCGCTGTGGTCCATGGCCGTGACCTGCCGCTCAGGCCGCCTGGGCGCCCGCCGGCAGCGCGGCTTCCTCGGCCGCCTCGCCACCGATGAAGAAGCTGCTCAGGTAGACCAGCAGGCCAGCGAGGAAGCCCACGCCACCGGCCACGCGAACCCAGTAGAAGAAGCGCAGCTGGTCTTGCGTGGCCATGAAGCCCATCGCGTTCTCGGTGGGCAGGCGCTGCAGCCAGACCTGCAGGATGCCGGCGCCGGTCAGCGCCAGCACCATCACCGCCATGCCGATGGTCATGATCCAGAAGCTCCACATTTCGGCGGCCTGGGCGCGCCGGCTGTTGGCGATGCGCCCGCGCAGCGTCGGCATGGCGTAGCTGATCATCGTGATCACCACCAGCACGTACGCACCGTAGAAGGCCAGGTGGCCGTGGGCCGCGGTGACCTGGGTGCCGTGGGTGTAGTAGTTGACCGGGCTCAGCGTGTGGATGAAGCCCCACAGGCCGGCGCCCAGGAAGCCCATCACCGAAGTGCCGACGGCCCACAGCACCGCCGCCTGGTTCGGGTGCTCGCGGCGGCGGCGCTGCACCATGTTGAAGGCGAACACCGTCATCATGAAGAAGGGGATGGGCTCCATGGCGCTGAACACGCTGCCGATCCACTGCCAGTAGCCGGGCAGGCCGATGAAGTAGAAGTGGTGGCCGGTGCCGAGGATGCCGGTCATCAGCGCGAAAGCGATGATCACGTACAGCCACTTGTCGATCACCTCGCGGTCGACGCCCGTGGTCTTGACCAGCACGTAGGCCAGCAGCGCACCGAGGATCAGCTCCCACACGCCTTCGACCCAGAGGTGGACGACGAACCACCAGTACATCTTGTCGCGCACCAGGTTCTCGGGGTTCACGAAGCTGAACAGGAAGAACAGCGCCAGCCCCCACAGGCCCATCAGCAGCACCAGCGTGACGCTGGTCTTGCGGCCCTTCAGCACCGTCATGCTGATGTTGTAGAGGAAACCGAGCGCCACGATCACGATGCCCACCTTGGTCGGCAGCGGCTGCTCGAGGAACTCGCGGCCCATGGTCTGCAGCAGCTCGTTGCCGGTCAGCTCGGCCAGCTTGGCGTAGGGCACGGCGAGGTAGCCGACGATGGTCAGCGCGCCAGCGACGAGGAAGATCCAGAACAGCGCGATCGCCAGCTTGGGCGAGTGCAGCTCGGTTTCGGATTCCTCGGGCACCAGGTAGTAGGCCGCGCCCATGAAGCCGAACAGCAGCCAGACGATCAGCAGGTTGGTGTGCACCATCCGCGCCTGGTTGAACGGGATGTAGGGGAACAGGAAATCCCCCAGCAGGTACTGCAGGCCCAGCGTGAGGCCGAAGACGATCTGGGCGGTGAACAAGGCCAGCGCCGCGATGAAATAGAGCTTGGCGACCGCCTGGCTCTTGTATTTGAGGACTGGGGTTGTCATGGTCGGTCTCCTCTCAACCTTCGATGTTCGGTGGCCACTTCTCGGTGTTCACCTCGCTGGTCCACTTGAGGAACTCGACCAGGTCGTCGAGCTGCTGCTGGCTGAGGTTGAACTGCGGCATCTGGCGCCGGCCCGGGGTGTGCGTGGGCTGGGCCTGGATCCAGGCCTTGATGAAGTCCGGGCCGCGGCGCTTGTAGACATTGCCCAGTTCGGGGGCGAAGTAAGCCCCTTCACCCAGCAGGGTGTGGCAGCCGATGCAGTTGCGGGTCTCCCAGATGCGCTTGCCCGCCACCACCTGAGGCGTGATCGCCTGGGCGTTGGAGCGCTGCGGAATGCGCTGCTCGCTGTGGAAGACCAGCGCGGCGAACAACAGCGCGAAGAAGACCGCGCCCCCGTAGAACATGTTGCGGGCCATCTGCTTGGTGAACCCGCTGGAACCTTGGCCCATGGCCGCCTCCATCCATTCGTGATGGGCTGAAGGCTAAGGATTCGGCCCGCTTCTTTCCTTGAACCGCTTCAAGGAACGCGCCGTTTCGTCGCCGCCGGCGCCGTTCGTCGCCACCGCCTGCAGTTCGTCCGGCGCGGGCGGCCACTGGTCGCAGCGGCGTGGCACTGGACAAGGGCGGTCCCTACAGTCCAGCCATCGACACACCACTGACCCAGGAGCCCACCATGCAAACCACCCCCCGCTTCGCCGCCGCCGAAACCCGCGTCCGTACCGCTGCCGCCGGCATCGCCCTGGCCCTGACGATGGGGCTGCTGGGTGCCGTGTCCCAGGTCGCCGACCACCAGTACGACGAGGCCCTGACGGCCGCCGCCACCGACACCATGCCGATGCACTTCGTGGTCATCGCCGACCGGGTGCTGGCCCGCGGCTGAACCCGGCGCCGACACGCTGGCGCACACGCACAGATTTCCGCTCCACTCCTCTTCAGGGCCCCTCTCGGGGCCCTTTTTTTTGCTCGCGGCAGGCCTTCGCCGGCGCCGGTCGTGGCCGCCCGCCGTTCATGCGGCGCAGCCGGCGTTTCGTCGCAATCCGGTGGCTGGCCGGCAGGCCCATCCCTACAGTTCACTCACCGCAACACACGCCGTCTGCCCGCTCACCAAGGAGTCCGCCATGTCCACCACCACCCGCCCCTTCGTCGCCAGTGCCCCCCGTGAACGCGCCACCGCCTTCGGCCTGGCCGCCGTGATCACGCTGACGCTGCTGGCCAGCGTGGGCGGCATGGCCGACCGGCAGTACGAGGACGCCTACGCGGCCGTGGCCCCCTATGTGAGCCCGACGATGGCGCAGGCTCCCAAGGTCAGTGCGACGTCCCTTCGGACCGCGTGAGCTTGTTCCACAGGTTGTACTTGCCCACCGGCTTGCTCATCGGCAAGCGCTTGAGCTCGGCCCCGGTGCGCGCGTCGTAGACGACGATCGCACCGTCCATCTCCCACACGCTGGCCAGCGCGTAGCGGCCGTCGCGCGTGAACTCCACGTGCGCCAGCGTCTTGCCGTGGCCTTCCTTGATCGTCATCGCCGGCGCCAGCGTGCGCTTGTCGATCAGCGTCAGCGTGTCCTTGGCGGCGGGGCTCATCATCGAGTCGGTCCAGGCGTAGGGCGTGGCCTCGTGGCTGCGCATGAAGAACCCCGGCCCCGGCGTGGGGATGGTCTTCACCCGCTGCCAGGTCGTCATGTCGATGACGTCGATGGCGCCGTCCTTCAGGTTGGGGCTGGCCATGACGCTGCGCCCCTCCCAGGTGAAGCTGATGCCCGAGCCCAGGTGCGGCATGCCGGGGATCGGCAGCTCGGCCACCTTCCGGCGGATGTCGAGGTTCACCACTTGGGCCGTCGGCTCGCCCTGCGCGGTCTTGGGCCGGGTGGCGCCCAGCACGTGGCGGTAGGCCGGGTCGAAGTAGAAGTCGTCCAGCGGCTCGTCGAGCGGCGTGCGGCGCACGTTCAGGAAGCCCGGCTTGGCGATCGCCTCGCCCATGCGGTAGTCGTGTACGTAGCCGTCGTGGATGGCCTCGGCCTGCGGGTCGTACGAGATCTCCCACAGCTCGGGCAGGTCTTTCAGCGCGAGCACGAAGCTGTGGCGCGGCGCCGCGTCGTAGACGGCCGAGACGCGCGACGAGGCCTTGCCGTCCAGCGACTGCGCGGCAATGGTCTTGACCAGGTTCAGGCGGGCGTCGAACAGCACCGCCGTGCGCGGCAAGTAGTTGGCCGCCAGCACGTAGCGGCCGTCGCTGCTGACAGCCAGGTTGCGCATGTTCAACCCGGCGCGCACCTCGGCCACCACGCGCAGCCGCCACAGGTCGTACTGCGTGATCCAGCCGTCGCGCGAGCCGAAATAGACGTAGCGCCCGTCGGGCGAGAACTTCGGCCCGCCGTGCAGGGCGAAGCGGGTCGGAAAGCGGTGGATCACCTCGAAACGGTCGCCGTCGACCAGCGAGACATGGTGGTCGCCGCCTTCGACCACGACGAACAGGTTCATCGGGTCGGCCGCCCACACCGGTGCCGCCGGCTCCACCGCTGGCGCCGGCGGGCCATCGACGCGCGAGGCGCGGATGTCCTCTTCCGACCAGGTGGGCGCCGGCGTGACCGGCGTGGTGATCCACTTCGCGACCGCGGCGATCTCGTCCGCCGACAGCCGCTCGCCGAAGGCCGGCATCTGTGTGGCCGCGCGGCCCTGCGCGATCGTGCGCAACGCGTCGGCCGGGCGCAGCCGCTCCAGGCTTTCGGGCAGCAGCGCCGGGCCCATCGCACCGGTGCGCTGCTCGCCATGACAGCTGGCGCAGTTCGCCCGGTAGAGCGCGGCGGCGTCGACGGCCGTCGCGGGCGTGGCGTTGTCGGCGGCGCGCGCCAGGTCGGCGCCCATCCACAGCAGGCCCACGGCGAGCAGCGCCCGTCCCATGATTCCGAGCAGCGCCTTGCCCATGGTCCCAAGCATGGCCCGCCCAAGCGTCGGCAAGAGCTCACGCATGCTCGATCGTCCACGACTTGCGCGAGCGGAACGGCGTCGTCGCCAGCCGTGGCGCGGCCGGGCCATCGAGCCCGATCTCGGCATCGTCCAGGTAGCAGCCCGGGTCTTCGGCCCAGGGGTTGCCGCTGACCTGCTCGGCGCGCACCCGCGTGTTGCCGCCGCAGATGGCCAGGTGGCGGCAGCCGGCGCAGCGGCCCTGCACCGGGCGGGGCTGCTGCTTCAGCCCGGCCATCAGCGGGTCCGACGTGTCGGCCCAGATCTGCGAGAAGGGCCGCTGCCGCACGTTGCCCAGCGCGTGGTGCCACCACATGGTGTCCGGGTGCACCTCGCCCAGGTTGTCGATGTTGGCCACGTGCAGGCCGCTGGCGTTGCCGCCCCAGGCTTCGAGCGCGGCGCGCAACCCGTCCACCTGCTGCGGGAAGCGCTCGGCCACCCACTGCAACAGGAAGGGGCCGTCGGCGTCGTTGTTGCCGCTGACGTATTCCTCGTCGCGGCTCTCGGCGATGGCGGCCCAGGCGCGCTCGAACAGGCGCTGCATCGCATCGCGCGTGGCCTGGTGGTGGGCGTCCTTCGCGCGGTGGATGTTGCCGCGGCCGGCGTAGTTCAGGTGAGAGAAGTAGAACTTGTCGACGCCCTCGTCGCGCATCAGCTGCAGCAGCGGGTCCAGGTCGTGCGCGTTCATCGCTGTCATCGTGTAGCGCAGGCCCAGGCGCACCTCGCGCCGGCGCAGGTGGCGCAGCGCGGCCAGGCTGGCGTCGAAGGCGCCTGCCAAGCGGCGGAAGCGGTCGTGCGTCTCGCGCAGGCCGTCCAGGCTGATGCCCACGTAGTCGAAGCCGGTGGCCGCGATGCGGTCGGCCATCGCCTCGTCGATCAGCGTGCCGTTGGTCGACAGGCCGACGTAGAAGCCCTGCGCCTTGGCGCGTGCGGCGATCTCGAACAGGTCGGGCCGCAGCAGCGGCTCGCCGCCGGAGAGGATCAGCACCGGCACGCGGAAGGCCTTCAGGTCGTCCATCACCGTGAAGACTTCGTCCGTCCGCAGCTCGCCTTCGTATTCGTGGTCGGCCGACAGTGCGTAGCAGTGGGCGCAGGTCAGGTTGCAGCGGCGGATCAGGTTCCAGATCACCACCGGCCCGGGTGGCGCGCCGCGGCGGGGAGCGGGGAAGCAGCCGCTGCGTTGGGCTTCGGCGACTTGGCGCAGGTGGTGGGTGATGCGGAACATGGTTCGCTCGGTCGATGCGGTCAGTCGATGGTGAGCCGCAGGCCGGTCTTCTTCAGCACCGCGGTCGAGTAGAGGATGTCGTGGCCGCGGCAGGCCGGGCCCAACAGGGTGACGATGCGCCGAGCCTGGGCCTCGACCTCGTCGCGCGAGCGGCCATGCAGCATCGCGAACAGGTTGTAGGGCCAGTCGGGCAGGTGGCGCGGGCGGCGGTAGCAGTGGCTGACGCCGGGCAGCGTGGCGACCTGCTCGCCCAGCGCGTCGACCTGGTCGTCGACCACGTCCCACACGCTCATGCCGTTGGCAACGAAGCCCAGCTTGTAGTGCTGCGGGACGGCGCCGATGCGGCGGATCAGGCCATCGGCCAGCATCTGGCCCAGGCGCTCGCGCACCTGCTCGCCGCTGACGCCGAGCATGGCCCCCACGGCCTCGTAGGGCCGCGGCACCAGGGGCAGGCCACCTTGCGTGGCGGCAATCAGCTCGCGGTCAAAGTCGCTCAGCATGGGCGGCCTCCGCGCTGGTGGCGAGTTGGGCGAGCAGCGGCAAACGCAGCTCGACGTGGTACTCGCGCTCCTTGGGGAAGGCCAGCACCGCCAGGCCCGTGTCGGCCTCGATGCGGCGCAGCGCGGCCTCGGCCAACGCCGGTGTCTCGGCGGCCACGACGAACCACATGTTGAGGTGGTGCTCGCGGCGGTAGTTGTGCGCCACCTCGGGCAGCGCGTTGAGCTGCGCGGCGACGGCGTCGAAGCGCGCCTCGGGCACGGCCATGGCTGCGAGCACGAACTGGCCGCCGGCGCGCTCGATCTGGAACAGCGGCCCGAAGCGGCTCAGGTAGCCCTGCGACAGCAGGTGGTTCAGCCGCTCGATGACCAGCTCTTCGCTGCAGCCCAGCGCCTGGCCGACCGCGGCGAACGGCCGGTCGACCAGCGGGAAGCCGCCGTGCAGGTGGTCGATCAGACGCAGCTCAGCTGGCGACAGCATGCGGCACCTCCTGTGTCTGGGGCGCATGGGCGCCGAAGCAGGTCGCCCCGGTCTGCTTGAAGCGCCGGCGCGAGAACAGCACGGCGCGCGGCCAGTCGGTCAGGCCGGTGCGGGCCACGGCGCGGGCGATGACTGCGCGCACCGCCTCGCGGTCGCGGCCATGGACCATGGCGTAGAGGTTGAACGGCCAGTCGCCGTCGCGCTCGCGGCGGTAGGCCAGCGTGATGCCCGGCTCGCGGGCCAAAGCCTCGCCGTAGCGGTCGACCAGCGACTCGGGCAGGTCGAACACGGTCATCGCGTTGGCGTCGAAGCCCAGCTCGTGGTGGCGCACCACGACGCCGAAGCGGCGCAGCGTGCCCTGGTCGAGCCACTGTTGCAGGCGGGCGAACACGGTCTCGACCGGCCAGCCCAGGCGCTCGGCCCAGGCGTCGTAGGGGCGCTCGACCAGGGGCAGGCCGGCTTCGGCCAGGGCGGCCAGCGGCCGGTCCGCGGGCGCGACCGCGTTCGGGCGCAGCGGCGCCAGGGCGCCCGCCACCGACGCCACGCGCGCGCGCAGGTCGAAGCCCAGGTCGATGCGGTAGGCGCGGCGCATCGGCAGCCGCAGCAGCGGCAGGCCGGTGCTGCGCCAGAGGGCGTCCAGCGCGCGGTCCAGGCTGGGCCGGTCGGCGCCGGTGATCACGAACCACAGGTTGTAGCGGTGCTCGCGTTCGTAGTTGTGGTTGACGCCGGGCAGCGCCGAGACCTGCCGCGCCACCTCGTCCAGCCGGGCCGGCGGCACGGCCATGGCCACCAGCAGGGCCGAGCCGCCCACGCCGTGGGCGAAGGCGCCGCCGATGCGGCTCAGCACGCCACGCTCGTGCAGCGCCTGCAGGCGCGCCAGCACCTCGGGCACGCTCTGGCCCGTGGCCTCGGCCAGGCGCGCGAAGGGCTCGCGCTCCAGCGGAAAGCCGTGCTGCCACGGGTTCAGCAAGGCGAGGTCCGGGCAGTCGGGGCAATCAGCCATGTTCATGGGGCAACCTTCACAAGCCGAGACGCGCGGCGCGCGAGGTGAAGAAGATGCCGCTGGGCTCGTGCACCTCGAGCTGCGCCAGCGTGGCCAGGCTGGTGGTGTCGATGACCGAGACGCGGTTGGCGTCGCGCGAGCTGATCCACACGGCTTCGCCGCGGGGCGTGAACTCCAGGTGCAGCACCGCGGCACCGGGCTCCAGCGTGGCCACGACCTGGCGGCTGGGCGTATCGATGACCTGCACGCGGTGGTAGTCGGGCACGGCGAAGTTGACCCACACCCGGCGGCCGTCGGGCTGGGCCATCACAAAGACGGGCTGGCCGGCGACCGGGATGCGGCCCACCTCCTGCCAGGTCTCGGTGTCGACCACCAGCACCTCGTGGCGGCCGATCGCGGGCAGGTAGGCATGTCGGCCGGCCACCGCCCACCCGCGCAAGTGCGGCATCTTGAAGACCGGCAGCGGCGCCTCGCCGCGGCCGTAGCCGCCGAGGATGCGGCGCACGCGCGGCTCGGGTGCCCAAAGGTCGATGAGCGCCAACCCATCTTCTCCGAACAGGCCGGCGATGTAGTGGCGGCCATCGGGTGTGACCAGCGCGTCGTAAGGCTGGTGGCCGATGCCGTCGAAGCGGCGGACCACCGGGTGGGCCGGGTCCGACAGGTCGGCGATGCAAATCGCGTCGGCGTCGAACAGGGCGTAGATGAAGCGCCGGCCCGGCAGGTCGGCCAAGCCGACCACGCGCGAGCGGCCTTTCGCCGGGTCGCCCGGTTGCAGCTCGGACGGCAGGTCGGCGACCAGGGCCAGCGTCTTCGCGTCGAAGACCTTGACGCCGCCGGGCGTGTAGTTCTGTGCCGCCACCAGCGTGCCGTCCTGCGAGATGGCGCCGCCGATCGAGTTGCCGGCCTGCTGCACCCGGCCCTCGATGCGGCGCGTGAGCAGGTTGACCCGCGTCAGCGCGCCGTCGCGGCCGAAGACGAAGGCCGAGCCCGCGTCGCGCGAGAAGACCACCGAGGCATGCGACAGGTCGCCCAGGCCCGGCACCTCGGCCAGCACGCGGCGCTCGCTGGTGTTGACGATGGCCAGCGTGCCGCGCGCGCGCTCGATGACCACGCCGAGGTCGCCGGTGCCGGCGGGCGACGCCGCGGGTGCCGACCCAGCCCCAGGAATCGCCAGGCTGGCGCAGCCCGGCAGGCCGGCAAAGGCCGCTGCCGCGCCCAGGCCTCGCAGCCAGTCGCGGCGCTTCATGGCGCGCCCCCCGCCCTCTCGGCCGGGAAGCCAGCCACCAGTTGGACCGCGATCCACTGCGCGTCCTCGTCGCTGAGCAGCGGCCGCCAGCCGGGCATCGGTGTGCCGGGCCGGCCGTGCTGGATGGTGGCCACCAGCGACGGCAGCGGCTTGTCCGCCAGCGCCTCGCGGGTCAACGCCGGGCCCAGCCCGCCGGTCAGACGCATGCCGTGGCAGGAACCGCAGTCGTGCCGCACCATGCGGGTGAGCATGGCCTGGCGCTCGGCGCTCGGCCGCGGCGCCGCATCGTCATGGGCAGCGGCGGCCGCAGCGGCCCCCAGCAACCCGGTGGCGATGATCAGCGCGGCGTGCATGGTGGGTGTCTCCTCCCCGCCCTCGTCTTCAGGACTTGAGGATCAGCTCGACCGC
>JBGAGZ010000013.1:0-95939 GCA_044226465.1 Burkholderiaceae bacterium
GGTGCCGCCGGCGAAGTTCGCGGCGCAGCATCGTCAAGCAACCAGCGGCGCCGTGCCGGCGCCGCTGCAGACCCAGGAGTAATCTCCTACAACCCAGCGGATTCCTCAAAACAAATGGTACGGGTTCTGGGGGCAGGTCAGCAGTACTAGCTTCAGAGCTTCAGCAGTGGGAGCGCTATGTAGCTGAAAGCGTGCGTTCGCCTGGTGGCCATGTCCGGCCGCACCCGCTGCAGTTCTGCCGCACACGCTCAAAAGCGGGCTCAGACTGAGCGACGTCCGACAAGTGGGCGGCGCCAATTGACTGCGGCAGTCTGTAGCCGCAGGTCGCGAGCGCTTTTCTTTCGGCGACCTCCGTGGCTCTCATCCAAGGTCGAGCCTGCGCCCGCCCGCCGCTCAGCGAACAGGCGCATGCCGGTGCCCCTCACTTGACGCCGCGGTTCACCGCCTTGGCGTACTGCGCGGCTTCGCCGGTGCCGACGAAATCGTCGTACAGCCAAAGGCCGCCGCCGACGATGCCGCATTGGGTGTGCCAGGCGTCCATTTGCTGTTGCGTCTGCTTGGGCGTCTTGTCGCGGTCCCACACAAGGGGGAAGACCGGCACGTCGCTGCCGAAGTCCCAGCCTTGGCACGGGTTGTTGCCGTTGCCCCCGGCATAGGTCTGCAGGTGCACGCCGTCCACGGTGCCGGGCCGCTTGGCATTGATCTGCGAGACGACCTGCTTCCAGTAGGTGGCGTTGAAGTAGGGGTCGGGCATCACGTGGTAGCCCAGCTTGCCCAGCATGACGCCGAATTTCACCGTGGTCGCGAGATCGAAGCCGTTCTCGTCGTCGAAGTCGATGGCGTCGATCGCCGGTATGGCGGCCTTGAGTGCGGCAAACGTCTTGTAGAGGATGCTGTCGGGCCCGGTGCCCTGGCTGCGCACGAGCGCGGCGATGTCCTGCCAGTCCCCCACATTGGACGAGCCGATGCTGAAAGTCACGCGCTTGACTTTCCCTTGCTTGAGGCGGGCCATGTCCGAAGCGAAGTCGGGGTAGGTCTGGCCGCCGACGTAGACGCCGTTGGAGGTCAGCGGAAACTCGCCGTTCAGGTTGAGGTCGCCGTTGGTTTTGACCTCGACACTCCAGACGATGATTTCGGTGAAGCCGGAGTTTTGCAACTCGGTGATGTTGGCCGAGGCGCCCTTCGACGTGATGTAGAGCGGCCCGCCGCCGAAGACGCCGGAATAGCCTTGCGGCGTGGTGGCCGCCGGGGCCGCGCTGGGCGCCAACGCAGAAAGGAACGCCGATGCCAGCAACGGGGCCAGCGCCAGGAATGACTTCATCGCAAACTCCAGATTGGGTTGGTGGTCGATCCGCAAGCATTATTTGCGCCGCCTGAGCCTTAGGGCCCCCCACCCCCCGCACCCAAGGGGCCTGCAACCGCAACGCTGGGGATGCCCGCCACCCCTGCCAGCTCGAAGAATCGAGGCCTTCATCAAAAGGGAGCGCCTCATGAACTCGAACACCGCCGCCGCCCGCTGGGCCCGGCTCGCCTTGTGCGCCGCCGGCGCCTGCATCAGCCTGCTGGCCAACCGCGCCTCGGCGGCGCCCATCCTGGTGGACAGCTACACCGCGCCGAATGCGCCGCACAACGCGGTGCGGGCGGCAGTGAGCAGCATGTTCTTCCGCGATTTCGACGCCAGCGTGGTCGGCGGCGTTCGCGAAGCCACCTACAACGTCTACGCCAACCCGCAGCGCTCGCCTGCAGCGCTGTCGCTGGGCCGCGGCCAGGTCGGCGTGGGCGCCGGCATCGGTGCGCTCGGCGAGCTGGTCATCGCCTACGGCGCCTACACGCGGCCCAACAACCCCAACGAAGGCGGCCCGCTGCTGGGCCTGGACCTGAGCACCCACCATGCGGTCGAGCTGGTGTTTCGCGGTGTCGAATACGGCCTGAACCTGAACGTCGAGCTCTACACCGGCACGCCGCTGGACGCGAAGAACCCGGTCTACTACACCCTGGCCAGCGTCAACGCCGCGCCCGCGGCGCCGGGCCAGCCCCTGGTGGTGCGCCTGCCCTACAACCCGGCCGACGGCTTCAACTACGCCAAGGTCGACGGGGTGGTGGTGCTGATCGACCGCTCGGGCTCGGCCACGCAGAACGCCTACACGCTCAGCGAGGTGCGTTTCGTCGACGATTGACCGTCGGCGGGGCAGGGGCGGCCACAGGCGGTAGCATGGCCGCCTCATGAGCTTTTCCCTACAGCTGCCCTACGAGTGGCAGATCGGCTGGCGCTACACGCGCGCGGGCCGGGCCGGGCGCCGCAACGGCTTCATCTCGTTCATCTCCTTCGTCTCGGTCATCGGCATCGCGTTGGGCGTGGCCGCGCTGATCATCGTGCTCAGCGTGATGAACGGCTTCCAGAAAGAGGTGCGCGACCGCATGCTGTCGGCCATCGCCCACGTCGAGATCCTGCAGCCGCAGGGCGGCGCGCTGGACGACTGGCAGGCCGTTGCCGCCAAGGCGAAGGAAGACCCGTCGGTGCGCGCGGCCGCACCCTTCGTGGCCGTGCAGTCGCTGCTGGCCCGGGGCGAAGACATGCGCGGCGCCGTGGTGCGCGGCGTGCTGCCCGCGGCCGAGGCCGGCATCACCGACCTGGCTGCCACGCTGAAGGCCAACGGCGTGCTCGAGCAACTCGAGCCCGGGGCCTGGCACATCGTGCTGGGCAGCGAGCTGGCGCGCGCGCTGGGCGTGAAGGTGGGCGACCCGGTCACCATCGTCGCCCCCGGCGGCCAGGTCACGCCGGCCGGCGTGGTGCCGCGGCTGAAGCAGTTCACCGTGGTCGGCGTGTTCACCGTGGGCCACTACGAATACGACAGCGCGCTGGCCCTGATCCACCTGGACGACGCGACGCGCCTGTACCGCACCGACGGACCCACCGGCGTGCAGCTCAAGCTGGCCGACGTGCACGAGGCGCGCGAGGTCGGCTGGCGCCTGGCCGACGCGCTGGGCCCCAGCGTGCGCGTGCGCGACTGGACGCGCACCAACGCCGCCTGGTACGACGCGGTGCAGATCGAGAAGCGCATGATGTTCATCATCCTCACGCTGATCGTCGCGGTGGCCGCGTTCAACCTGGTCTCGACCCTGGTGATGACCGTGACCGACAAGCGCGCCGACATCGCCATCCTGCGCACGCTGGGTGCCAGCCCGCGATCGGTGATGGGCATCTTCGTCGTGCAGGGCGCGACGGCCGGCGTCATCGGCACGCTGGCCGGCGTGGGCTTCGGCTTGGCTGTGGCCTTCAACATCGACGTGATCGTGCCGGCCATCGAGCGGCTGCTGGGTGTGGCCTTCCTGCCTGGCAGCATCTACCTGATCAGCCGCATGCCCAGCGACCCGCAGTGGGCCGACATCCTGCCCATCGGCGTGATCTCGCTGGTGCTGGCCTTCGTGGCCACGCTGTACCCGAGCTGGCGCGCCAGCCGCGTCAACCCGGCGGAGGCGCTGCGCTATGAGTGACTCCACAGTGGTCCTGCAGTCCGTGGGGCTGGCCAAGCGCTTCCACGAGGGGCCGCTGGACGTGCAAGTGCTGCAGGGCGTGGACCTGGCGGTGCAGCGCGGCGAGACGCTGGCCATCGTCGGCGCCTCGGGCTCGGGCAAGAGCACGCTGCTGCACCTGCTGGGCGGGCTGGACGCGCCCAGCGCCGGCAGCGTCACGCTACAAGGCCAGCGCCTGGACACGATGAGCCCGGCCGAGCAGGGCCGCTGGCGCAACCAGCACCTGGGCTTCGTCTACCAGTTCCACCACCTGCTGCCCGAGTTCAGCGCGCTGGACAACGTGGCCATGCCGCTGCGCATCCGCCGCATGGGCGTGCCCGAGGCACGCGACAAGGCCCGCGCCGCACTGGCCGAGGTGGGCCTGGGCGAGCGGGTGCTGCACCGGCCCGGCGAGCTCTCGGGCGGTGAGCGCCAGCGCGTGGCCCTGGCCCGTGCACTGGTCAGTGACCCGAGCTGCGTGCTGGCCGACGAGCCCACTGGGAACCTGGACCGCGACACCGCCGACAAGGTCTTCGCGCTGATGCTGGCCCGCGCCCGCGATCGCGGCCTGGCCTTCGTGCTGGTCACGCACGACCAGGCGCTCGCCGCCCGCTGCGACCGCCGCCTGCGGCTGGACGCGGGGCGCTTGTCGGCCGCAGAAGCCTAGAGCAAGGGCCCGCATGCGCGTCGCCGACTGGGAAGCCGTGCCCACCGCGATCATCGCGTCGCTGGCGGTGGCGGTGGTCGTGCTGGCGGTGCGGGTCTTCGTGCTGGTGCGCCTGCGCAAGAAGCACCAGCGTGAGATGCGGCAAGAGACCGAGCGCCTGCGCTCGCTGGTGCTGGCCTACCGCTCGATGGCGGGCTCGTTCAGCCCCGCCACCGGCGAGCACCGGGGCCAGATGGAAGAGGCCCTGGCCGACGTGGTGCTCTTCGGCACGCTGCCCCAGGTGGAAAAGGCGGTGGCCTGCGCCCAGGCCCTGGTGATGGGCGAGCCGGTGGACTACCAGCCCCTGGTCGACGACCTGCGCAGCGACCTGCGCGAGCAGCTCGGCCTCGAGCCCTTGCCGGCCACGCTGGCGGTGCCGGCATCCGGCCCCGGACGCACCCGGCTGCCCCCGTGGCGCAGCGGCCGTGCCGGCGGCGGCACCGCGGTCATCGCTGGTGCTGGCCCCGCCACCCGCGACGATGGCCTGGATTGACACCCACTGCCACCTGGACGCGGCCGAGTTCGATGCCGACCGCGACGCGGTGCTGGCCCGCGCGCAGTCGGCCGGCGTCACGATGCAGGTGCTGCCCGCCGTCGAGGTGGGCAACTTCGACGCGGTGCGTGGCCTCGCGCACCGCCACGGCCTGGCCTATGCGCTGGGCATCCACCCACTCTACGTGCCGCGCGCCACGCAGGCCGACCTGGACACGCTGCAGGCCGCGCTGCACCAATGGCGCGACGACCCGCACCTGGTGGCCGTGGGCGAAATCGGGCTGGACTTCTTCGTGCCGGGGCTGGACCCGGTGCTGCAGGAGCGCTTCTACCTGGCCCAGCTGAAGCTGGCGCGCGACGCCGGCTTGCCGGTGATCCTGCATGTGCGCAAGTCGGCCGACGCGCTGCTCAAGGGCCTGCGCCGCATCGAGGTGGCCGGCGGCGTCGCCCACGCCTTCAACGGCAGCCGCCAGCAGGCCGACAGCTTCGTGGGGCTGGGCTTCGCGCTCGGCTTCGGCGGCGCGTTGACCTTCGAGCGGGCGCTGAACATCCGCACGCTGGCGGCCGAGTTGCCGGCCAGCGCGCCGGTTCTGGAGACCGACGCGCCAGACATCCCGCCGCAGTGGCTGTACCGCACGGCCGCCGCGCGCGCGGCCGGGGCCACCAGCCGCAACGAGCCCGGCGAGCTGCCGCGCATCGCCGAGACGCTGGCCGCGCTGCGCGGCTGGTCGGCCGACGAGACGGCGGCCACGACCCGCGCCAATGCGCTGCGCGCGCTGCCCCGCCTGGGCAGCCTGCTGCCTGCATGAGCGCGCCGGGCCGTTCCCAAGCGCGAATCCCGGAGCACGCAGTGCGGAGGGGCGTGCAGTGACCGAGCCGGCACCGAAGCTGGTCGGCCTGGCGCCCGTCATCGCTCGCGGCACCAAGCTGGTCGTGCTCGGCAGCTTCCCCGGGGCCGCGTCGTTGAAGGCGCAGCAGTACTACGCCCACCCCCGCAACCATTTCTGGCCCATCGTCGGCGCGCTGCTGGGCGTGGACCTGGTGGCCATGCCTTATGCCGCGCGGTTGGACACGCTGCGCGAACGCGGCCTGGGCCTGTGGGACGTCTACGCCGCCTGCCTGCGCGAGGGCAGCCTGGACAGCGCGATCGAAGCCGCCGAGCACAACGACCTGGCCAGCCTGAAACGCCGAGCGCCCGGCCTGGTGGCCATCGCCCACAACGGCGGTGAGTCGGCGCGCAGCATGCGCATCACCGGCGCGCTGGGCCTGCCGGTCTACCGCCTGCCGTCCACCAGCCCGGCCAACGCAAGCTGGAGCTTCGAGCGCAAGCTGGCGGCCTGGCGCATTGCGTTCGAGGCGGCGGGCTTGGTCCGGGCCGTGCCGGCGCCCTGAGCGCGCGGCCTCAGGCCGGCGCCGCCGGGCCACCCAGCCGGCCCGCGTCGAGGTTGGCCAGGAAGTCCGGCGACAGCAGCTGCACCTGTGCGCGCTCGAAGACGTCCAGGATGTTGGCCCGCAAGTCGGACAGCAGGCCCACGCGCTCGGCCGGCGTGTCGGTGCTCACCTGCAGCTCGTAGGCGACGTAGAAGTTCGCCAGCTCGCGCTGGTAGACGCGCGGCGCCGGCTCGGCACGCAGGCCGGCCGTGGCCCGCGCCGCCTCTTCCAGCAGCTGGTGGACCTGGCGCCATGGCACGTCGTAGCCCACGGTGACCACGGTCGACAGCAGCGTGCCCTCGGTGCCGGCCTGCTTGCTGAAGTTGCGGATCGCGCTGCCGACCAGGACCGAGTTGGGAATGGTGATCTCCTCGTTGCGCAGGTTCACCAGCTTGGTGGCCATGGCAGAGACCTCGGTCACCACGCCCTCCATGTCGCCGATGACCACGTGGTCGCCCTTGCGCAACGCCCGGGCGTAGATCACCACCAGGCCGCTCATCGCCTGCGAGACGATGCCGGTCGAGCCCAGCGTCACCATCAGGCCCACCAGCACCGAAATGCCCTGGAAGGCCTGTGAGCTGGCACCCGGCAGGTAGGGGTAGGCCACCGCGATGCCCAGGGCCCAGACGACGATGGTGACGATGCGCTTGGTCGCACCGATGGTCTCGGCGTGCAGGCCCGCGATGCGCAACCGGCCGCTGTGCACTGCGTCGAAGCCGTAGCCCAGCACGTCGGCCACCAGCCGCGTCAGCGCGAGCACGATCAGCACCGAGACCAGGCTGGGCACCGATTCGGCGATTCCGTCGACCAGCCAGAGCAGGCGCGACATCGTCCACGTCGCCAACCTATCCGCCAGCGGGCTGGTCGCGGCGAAGGCCCCCAGCACAAGGTGCGTCCAGGCGTAGGCCAGCATGGCGTAGAAGGCCCATTGCAGCAGCCGCAGCGTGCCGGTCACCACGTGCAGGGTCAGCTCGCGCGCCACCACCTTGCGGTGCTCGGCGGCAATCAGCCGACGGCGGCGCTCGAAGACAACCGCGCCGCGCCGCGCGCCGCGCGCGGCCAGCCAGCCGATCGCGGCCGCCGCGGCCGTCACCAGCAGCACGCGCGCCGCGCCGGTCCACAGCCGCGTCGTGTCGCGCGTCTCGTGCCAGGCCTGGCGGGCGGCCTCGAGGTTGGCCACGGTTTGCCGCGCCAGCGCGTCCAGCTCGCGCGGGCGGGCCTCGGGGTCGACGTCGGCATCGACCAGCGCGAACAGCGTGCGGTCGCCCAGCATGACCTCGACCCCCTTTGCGTCGCCGAGCACCAGGGGCAGGGTGTGCAAGGGCTCGTCGTAGGCGGACGGCGGCAGGCCCAGGATGCGCTGCTGCGCGCGTTCGGCGCGCACTTCCGGCGGCGCGCCGGCCAACGTCGCGCGCAACGTGACGACGTCGCGGTTGAGCAGGCGCAGCGTCGCCTCGCGGGGCGGTGGCGCCGCCGTGGATTCGGCAGCCGCGCCGAGGGGCCAAGCCAGCAGGCAGCCGGCGAGCACCCACCATGCCAAGACGATGCGCATGTCGGTCCTTTGGAAGTCCGGTCCGCCGGCCGTTCAGCCCGAGAGTTCGCGGCAGCCGGCCGGCTCGGGCGCGGCACCGAAACGCTCTCGCGTCCAGCCGACCAGGTCGGCCGTCAGCGGCGAGTCCGGCGCCACCAGCGACAGGTGGTCGCGGCCCGCATAACGACGAAATGTCATGCCCTGCCCGGCCGCACAACGCCGGGCCACGAAGGCCGCCTGGACCTGGGGCAGCACCAGGTCGTCGGCCAGTCCCTGCGCGATCAGCAGCGGCTGTGGCAAGGGCCGGTCCGGCGTGTTCTGTGCCAGCCGTTCGCCCAAGGCGCCACTGTCGGGCGGCGTGGAGAAGATCGACCCGCCCAGGACCAGCGACTCGGCGACCGAGAACAACGCCCGGGGCCCGGCGAGGCAACGGTCGGCCACGTCGTGTGCCAGCCAGCGCGCCGCGCCGCGCACCTGTGCGTCGAAGGCCACGTCGGGGTAGGCCTGGCTGTAGGCGCGCAGCACGAACGACGACATGATCCGCCCGACCAGCGTGTGCTGGATCTCGGCGATCAGCGGGCGCAGGTCGGTCGCGGGGGCCAGGGCGGCGACGCCAGCGAGCGGCACGTCCGGCGCGTAGGCGGGCGCGAGGATGCCGGTCCACAGCGCCGCGTTGCCGCCTTGCGAATGCCCCCAGACCACGGTCGTGTCGCCCGCGCCCAGCTCGGGCAGCTGGCGCGCGGCGCGCACGCTGTCCAGCACCGACCGCGCCTGGCCTTCGCCGATCAGATAGGGGTGCGGGCCCGGGGTGCCCTGGCCGGCATAGTCGGTCGCGACATAGACCCAGCCCTGGTCCAGCAGGGCCTGCAGCGCCGGCACATTGGCGAACGGGTCGCCGAGCAGCGACGGTGCGCAGCCCGGCTCGACCCCGGTGGTGCCGTGCGCCCACGCGACGACCGGCCGTGGGCCGGCCGCTGCCCGGGCCGACACCATCACGATGGCGCTCGCCAGTGCGGGCACGCCGTCGGCTCGCGTGGTCGTGTAGAGCAGGCGCCAGGCCCGCGTGCCCGGCGGCACCTGGCGCGCGAAGGGCTCGTGCCGCAACAGCACGCCGGGGCGCTTGGTTGGCGCGGCAGGTGCGTCCGGCGCCGTGTAGAACGCGTCTGGCGCGTCCGGCCGCGAACCCCACCAGCCACCGATGGCGACCAGGGCCAGCGCCAACGCGAGCCAACCCAGAAAGCGAACGAGTCGGTGCACGCAGCCTCCTTCAGCGGCTGGGAATGGTCACGACCGGCCATGCGCGGGGCCGGCGGCTGACCACAACAGCAGCAGGCATTTTGCGACGGGCGACCTCGCGGCGCTACCATTTCGGTGGCCCCGAATGGACCGTGTCCGAAGGGCCCACCAGGCGTGCATCGCCAAGGGAGTGACCATGGGCAGCAGCTTGAGATCGCTGGGTGACGCCGGTGGCGCGTCATCCGTGACGCTGGCCGTCATCTTGTCGTTAGGGTTGGCCGCGTGCGCCATGCCCACCGGCCCGGCCACCTGGCCGGCAGAGGGCACGTATTGGCGGCTCGCCACGCTGCAGGGTCAGGCGGTGCCGGCGCCCAGCGGGCCGCGCGAGGCCCACCTCGTGTTGCAGCGCTCGTCGGGCCGGGCCGCGGGCCTGGGCGGTTGCAACCGCTTCACGGCGTCCTACGAGTTGCAGGGCGCGTCGCTGCGCTTCAAGCAGGCCGCGGCAACGCGCATGGCCTGCATGGACGGCATGGACACCGAGCAGGCGTTCATGAAGGCGCTGGACGCCACGACGGCGTGGCGCATCGAAGGCGACCGGCTGTTGCTGATCGGGGTGGACCAGGCCGTCCTCGCGGCGTTCCAGTCCGGCTCGGAGCGATTCGCCTGCGACGGCGGGCAGCCGCTGTTCGTCCACTACGACAACAGCGACCCGCAGCGCCCGTCGGCGCTGCTGTCGTTCCAGGGCGCCAGCCACCAGATGCGCAGCGCACCGACCGGGTCGGGCGCGCGCTATGTGGTCGAGCAGGGCCGCACGCCGGACATGTCGCTCGAGTGGCTCACCAAGGGCAACGAGGGCACGCTGATGGAAGCGCCTCTGAGCGATACGCGACAAGCCTCGGACCTGCGCCCGGTGGCGCGCTGCACGCGCTCCTAGCGTCCAGGCCGGCTGAACACCACCGGCCACCGTGGCCGGCGACGATGGGAGTCATGCCATGAAGACTCGTCGAGTTCCAACCCTGTCGATGGCCGTAGCCGTGCTGGCCGCGGCCCTCTGCCCCAGCGCTGCTAGCGCCGACGACGCCGCCGACCTTCGGCTCGGCGCCGGTTGGGTGGTGGTGGGTACCCAGCATGTTCGTGACGATGCCGAGAAGGACCTCGCCTTCCTGGACACCGACCGCGCCTTGGTGGAGTTGCGTGTCTGCGCGCTGGAGCGGGCCGTGCGCCTGCGCAATGCGACGGCCTGGCTGCCGCGCGACCAGCGCCAGAAGCTGTGGCTGCCGCTGGTGATCGAGGCCGGCGAATGCTCGGCGCCGATCCGGGTCGAGGGGGCGCCGCAGAAGGTCACCCACATCGCCTTCGAGTACGAGGCCATGGGGCTGGGCTGGGGCGGCGCGAGGCTGGTCGTGGCCGGTCGGCCGTTGGTGGCGGTGCCCGGCCGCTGAGGCGGCACGCGCTCAGCGCGCGTCGCTCGGCGCGGCGGTGACAGGCGCCACCGGCGCATCGCTGCGCAGCGACGAGGTCACCATGGCGCTCAGCAGCACCAGCGGCAGCCCCAGGCCGAAGGTCCAGCGGATGCCCCAGTGCTCGGCCACGAAGCCCAGCAGCGGCGGCGCCAGCAGGAAGCTGATGAACGAGATCTGCGCCAGCGCGGCCACGTTGGTGGCCGCCGGCCGGTCGGTGCGCTGTGCCGCGGCCGACATGGCGAGCGGGAACATCACGCTGGTGCCCACGCCCATCAGCGCCAGGCCCAGCAGCGCCACGGCCGGCGCGGGTGCCCAGGTCACCATCACCGCGCCCAGGCCCAGCACGCCCAGCAGCCCGCGCGCGGTGGCCACCGGGCTGCTGCGCTCGACGAAACGGTCGGCCACGTAGCGCGTCACGCCCTGGGCAAAAGAGCCGGTGGCCACGGCCAGGCCGCTGACGAAGGGCGCCGCGCCGAAGGCGTCGCGCATGTAGATGGCCGACCAGTCGATGCCCGCGCCTTCGAGCACCAGGCCCGACAGCGAGAACAGCACCAGCGCGCCGATCGCCCAGGTGGGCCGGGCCATGTGGTGCGCCGGCTCTTCGCTGCTGCCGCTGCGCTGGGGCGCCGCTTCGAAACCACCGAGCAGCAGCCAGACGAGCAGGGCGCCCAGCGGCACCATGGCCGCCAGCTGCCACTGCGGCGAGATGCCCAGCCTGGCGGCCTGCGCACCCAGCAGCCCGGCGCCGAAGAAGCCGAAGCTCCAGAAGGCGTGCGCGCGGTTCATGATCCGGCGGCCGCCCTGGTGCTCGACGCGGTCGGCCTCCAGGTTCACCACCAGCTCGATCGCACCGATGCACAGCCCTGCCGGCAGCAGGCTGAGGAACAGCGTCAGCGAGCCGGACGCATGGGCCGCCACGGCGTAGCACACCGGCACCAGCGGCAGCAGGGCCAGCAGCACGCGGCGGTGGCCCACGCGCTCGACCCAGCGCGCGGCAAAGGTCAGCGAGAACAGCGTGCCGCAGGCCACGCCGATCAGGCCCAGGCCCAGCTCGCCCTCGGTGACGCCCATGCTGCGCTGCAGCTCGGCCAGCCGCGGGAAGAAACCGCCCATTGAGAAGGCGTAGAGGAAGAAGGCCGCGAACACGCGGCGGTGCGGTGCCAGCGGCAGGCTCGATCGGTGGGCGGCGGATGCGGTCAGGGGGCACTCCAGGTTCGCAGCGGCAACGCGCTGCAAAGACGCGGATGCTAACCACCGCACAATCACCGTGTCGCGCCACCCCCGCCTTGCCATGTACATCCCGCCCCACTTTGCCGTCGCCGACCCGGCCGTGCTCCACCGCATCATCCGCGAGCATCCGCTCGGCGCGTTGGTGACGCAGGGCGAAGCCGGTTTCGATGCCGACCACCTGCCGTTCGAGTTCGACCCCGCCGTCGGCCCGCACGGCCTGCTGACCGCGCACGTGGCCCGCGCCAACCCGCTGTGGCAGCGCTGCCCCACCGGCACGCCGGTGATGGTGGTCTTCCGCGGTGCCGAGGCCTTCGTCTCGCCCAGCTGGTACCCGAGCAAGCACGAGTCGCACCGCCAGGTGCCGACCTGGAACTACGAGGTGGTCCACGCGCACGGCACGCTCACCGCGCGCGACGACGAGCGTTTCGTGCGTGGCCTCGTCGGGCGCTTGACGCGGCGGCACGAGGCGGCCGAGCCGAAGCCCTGGAAGATGTCGGACTCGGCGCCGGACTACATCGACGCGATGCTGCGCAACATCGTGGGCCTCGAGATCGCCGTCACCTCGCTGGTGGGCAAGTCCAAGCTCGGCCAGAACAAGGAAGAACGCGACCGGCTCGGCGCCGCCCAGGCCCTGGGCGAGCGCGGGCATGCCGAGCTGGCGGCGCGCATGCAACGCCCCGACTGACCGGCCGCCAGGCGGCGGCAGCAGCCATGGCCGGCCGGCATCGAGTCGCCGGTCTTGGCCGCACGCTTCCTCCGTGAACAGGCCTTAGGGGGTCGACTCCCCTTGTTCGAAGCCGCGCGTCGCGCCATCCGTTGGCCATCGGTTGGTGAGGGGGCCTCGGTGCGTTCCTAGAGTCTGGCCATGCCTCGGCGCGGTGCCGATGGCCCACGAAGACTCAAGGAGCTGTGATGATGAAGCGACCCCTCCTCACCGTGGCCCTGGCGCTGGCCAGCACGCTGGCCCGGCCCGCGCCGATCGACTATTGGCAATTCGAGCTGCTGCATTCCTTCGACAGCGGTGACATGGGCGAGTACCCGTTGGCCGGCCTGGTGGAAGTGAATGGCAGTTTCTGGGGCACGGCGCTGGCCGGCAAGAAGGACCACGGCACGGTCTTCAAGTTCACACCGGACACAGGCATGCAACTGATGCACGCCTTCAAAGGCTCTGACGGCTTCTCGCCCGAGGCGGGGCTGCTGCGGGTCGGCGACAACCTGTACGGCACCACCAAGCTCGGTGGCGAGACCGACCGCGGCGTCGCCTTCAAGATCACGACCGCTGGCGCCTTCACCACGCTCAGCTCGCTGGGCACGACAAGCGGCTACTGGCCGGTTGCCGGGCTGGCGCTGGGCGGCGACGGCGGGCTCTACGGCACGACGACCTTTGGCGCGGCCAGTGGCATCGGCTCGGTCTTCCGGGTCGACGGGGCCGGCACGCTGTCGGTGATGCACTCGTTCCACGCGTTGCGCGGCGGCGGCACCGACGGCGAGCAGGCCGAGGCGGCGCTGCTGCGCCACCCCAAGACCGGCGACTTCTACGGCACGACGCTGGTCGGCGGCCTGTACGGGCAGGGCGCGGTGTTCAAGATGACGCCGTCGGGCCAGGTCACCTTGCTGCATTCCTTCCTTGGTGGCAGCGACCCGCTGGGCTGCAAGCCCCAGGCCGGCCTGGCGCTGGCGGCGGACGGCAGCATGGCCGGCGTGACCAGCTTCTGCGGCAGCCAGGGGGGCGGCACCTTGTTCAAGCTGTCGCCCGATGGCACCGTGTCGCTGCTGCACACCTTTTCGTCCGCAGAGCAGGGCGAAAAGCCGATGGCCGCCCTGGTCCAGCGCAGCGACGGCCGCTTCTACGGCACGGCCAGCAAGGGCGCTTGGGGCTGCGGCAGCGTGTTCTCGAAAAGTGCCAGCGCGCGCGGCTCGTTCAAGCTGCTGCACGTGTTCGCGGCCGACGGCCACGACGGCTGCGACCCGCGCGGTGCGCTGATCACCGGGTCGGACGGCGCGCTGTACGGCACCACCACCTATGGCGGGGCGAACGGCCGCGGCACGATCTTCAGGCTGCGGCACATCGTCAACCCGCCGGCGCAGTGACGCCAAGCAGGGAGCACACACCATGCATGTCACACCTGCATCGTTTCGACAACCCGGCCGCTGCAGCCGGCGCAGCTTCACCATGGCCGCCGCCGGGTGGCTCGGCACCGGGCTGCCGGCCCGGGGCCTCGCCGCGGACCACGGCTACCGGGTCGTCGCCTCGCTTCCCCCGGAGCAGGGTCGCCAGTTGAACGGCGATCTGGTCCAGGACGCGACCGGCGCGTTCTACGTCACCGCCAAGTCGGGCGGCGCCCATGGCCACGGCACGGTCACCCGCATCGGGCCGGACGGCGAGGTGACCGTTCTTGCGTCGTTCATGAACCGCCGCGACGGCGGCGCGCCTGGCAGCGGCCTGGTCTGGTCAGCCGACGGCTGCCTGATGGGCAGCACGCGCACCGGTGGCGCGGCGAACATGGGCACGCTGTTCCGCATGGCCCCCGACGGGCGGCTGACCCGCCTGCACTGGTTCGAGCGCTTCGAGGACGGCGCCTTTCCCAGCCGGCTGCTGCTGGCCAGCGACGGCAACTACTACGGCACCACCGAATCGGGCGGCCACACCGAGCGCGGCACCGTCTTCCGCCTGACGCCTGCGGGCAAGTTCAGCACCATCCACCATTTCAGCGGCCTGCCGGAGGACCCGGCGCAGCCGGTGGCCGAACTCGTCCAGGGGCATGACGGCCTGCTCTACGGCACCAGCCTGGACGGCGGCGGCTCCGGCAGCGGCACCGTCTACCGCATCGGCCTCGATGGCGGCGACCTCGCCGTGCTGCACCGCTTCGGCGGCAACGGCCACGAGGGGCGTTTTCCGACGACTGCGTTGCTGCTGGCCACCGACGGCCATTTCTACGGCACGACCAAGTCGACGGGCTTCGACATCGGCGACACCGGTGCGGCCTATCGCTTGAGTCCGTCGGGCGAGTTCACGCTGCTGCATGTGTTCGATGCCGAGCTCGACGGTGCCCAGCCCGATGGCGCCCTGGTGCAGGCCGCCGACGGGCACTTCTACGGCACCACGACCACCGGCGGGCCACTGGGCGGCGGCACGGTGTTTCGTCTGCGTGCCGACGGCAGGGTGCGCCTGCTGCACGCCTTCAACGCGAACCACCGCCATGGCGACGGCCCGCGCGGCGCCTTGCTGCAGGGCGGTGACGGGCTGCTGTATGGCAGCACCGGCCACTTCGCCGGCCCGGGCGTCGTCTTCCGCATCAGGCCGGCGTAGTGGCCAGGGAACTCACTTCATCCGAAGGCGGAAGATCGTCCCGCGGGAAAACTCGCCGCCGGCCGAGGTGATGCCGAAGAACTCGCCGTCGTCGCGCTCGACCAGGCCGGCGAGCGGCATGTCGCCGTCCATGCCGCCATCGAACTGGTGCAGCACCTCGATGCTGCCGTCCAGGCCGGCGCGGTAGACCGTGCCATGGCCGCGGCCACCGGTCTTGGTGGTCCCGTAGAGGTAGCCGTCGCGCCCGAACAGCAGGTCGCCCGGGTGGGCACCATCGCCGTGGCGGGCGAACGAGCGCAGCACGGCGAATTCGCCGTCGCGGTTGAGCCGGAACAGCGTGCCGTCGTTGTTCGCCCCGCCCGCGAAGGCGGCGCCGTAGAACCAGCCGTCCGGCCCCTCGACCAGGCCCGACAGCACCTTGCGGCCATCGCTGCCGTCGAAGTCGTGCAGCGTCGTGTAGTCGCCGGCCAGCGTCAGGCGGAAGGCCGTGCCGAAGCCGTGCCGGCCGCCCCGGGTCGTGGTGCCATAGAAGGCCCCGTCCGCGCCCTGCGCCAGGCGGGAGCTGGGGTTGTAGCCATCGGTGCCGTCGTTGTTGAAGGAATGCAGCACCATGACCTCGCCCGAGACGGTCAGGCGAAAGGCGGTGCCCCAGGTGCCGAACGCGCCGCCCGAATACGTGGTGCCGTAGAGCGCGCCGTCGTGGCCCTCGATGAGGCCGTTCGCGGGTTGCGCGCCGTCCTCGCCGTGAAAGTCGATGACCGTGTTCAGGTGCTCCGGCGGATCGAAGCGGAAGGCCATGCCGCGACCCGTCCAGCCGCCATAGCGCGCGGTGCCGTAGAAGTGTCCGTCGCTCGCCAGCATCAGCCCCTGCGGCCGGCTGGCCTCGCTTTCCTGCTCGAAGTAATGCAGCTTCTTGACGGTGCCGTCGCGCATCATGTTGAACAGCGTGCCGTCGCCGAAGGGGCCACCGTAGCGCGACACACCGTAGAGGACCCCGTCCGGCCCGACGACCAGGGGCGAGTCGGCGTTGTCGCCATCGGCACCGGTCATGTGGTGCATCACGCGGAAGTTCACGCCCGCGCCCTCGGCACGAACCGTGTCGCGGCTCGCGGGTGGGGCCGACAGGGCCGTGGTGGCGTTCGCCAGGAGGGCTGCCCACAGCAGGGCCGGTGCCGACACGCAGGCAAAGACGCGGTGGGTCATCGCATCGCTCCTTGTGCTTGAGGCCACCGGGTCGGCGGCCAGCGCCGTATTGGGCATGGTCCGCGGGGCGCTCGTCAATGCGGCTCGCTACCAGGGTGACGCAGACCGTCGACGCTCGGCGGAAGGTCAGGGGGCCTTCTGCGCCGGCGTGTCGGGCGTGCGCTGGCCACCGCCCAGCAGGTCGGTGCCGTCGGCCCGCGTGAGCACGAAGGACGGGAGCATCGTCGAGATCCCGGCGTAGATGAGCAGGGCGCCGTAGACCGTGTCCGACACGCCGAACCGCTCGCGCAGGATGCCGGCCAGCACCAACGTGAAGATGAGGGTCGGCGTCAGGGCCGCCGCCACGCGCAGGCTGGCCTGCGGCGACTCGCCCTTGATGAGGCGCCGCTGCAGCCACAGCGAGCCCACCCGGCAAGGCAGCACCACCGCGGCCAGGGCCACCCCCACCACCAGCGCCTGCGGGCCCAGGGCACCGTTCGGCACCCCCATCCCCTTGTGGAAGAAATAGAAGGGAACGAAGAACGACGCGAACATGCGGATCGCGTGCAGGTTGACGTCCGACGCGAGCGCCGGCATCCGCAGGCGCAACAGCTTGGCGACCAGGCCCACGAGAAAGGCCCCCACCAGGTAGTAGACGCCGAGCTTGTAGGTCAGGAACGCGGCGATGACGCCGACCATCACGAGCAGCGAGAACTCCGAGCCGCGTGCGTAGGGGATGACGATCCGCCCGAGGCCGATGAAGACGAGCGGCAGCGAGAAGACCATGGCCGCCAGCGCCAGCGACGACAGCGCCAGCGTCGCCAGGGACTCGGACTGCAGGACGATGAACAGGATCGCCAGCGCCAGCAGCTCGCCGCTGATCGCCTTCATGCGGATCCAGTAGCGCTCTTCGTCGTCCAGGTCCAGCGCCGTGAGCGTGTCCAGGATGAAGCCCGCCGATGGCGTGAGCACCGCCAGGCCGAACAGCACGGCCGCTTGCCAGGTGAACGCGAAGTAGCTTGTCAGGAGCCAGGCCGTTGCGGCGAGCATGGCCAGCCGCAGCACGACGTGGCGAACCAGTGGCCATCGGCCACGGACGAAGTCGCTCAGGTCCACCTCGAGCCCCGCGAACAGGAACAGCGACGAGATCCCCAGCGTGGCCAACAGCGACAGCGTGGCGTCGCCGGTGAAGCTGCCCAGGAAGAACGTGGCCGCCATGCCCAGTCCGAAGCAACTCAGCGGCGCGGGGATGCGCCAGCGTTGCAGCGCCCGCGGCAGCACCATCAGGGCAAAGATCAGACCCAACAAGGCAATTTCCTGGGTGATCTCGGGCATGGCGCGGGGGGCCTGAGGGGGCAGGACGTCGTTTTGGCGTGCCGACTCTAGCAGCCATGCACCCCTGGACGGAACGTGCCTATCTGCCCTCGGATTGAAAATACATTGATACAAATGTATATTGCGGATAGGCGATCACCGGACACCGCCGTCCGCCCGTGGCAGACGGCGATGGAGCCGGCGAAAAACAAAGGAGACAAGATGGACCTGTTCGAGCTGCTGCCGGACCTGCAACTGCCGGCACCCCCGGACCAGTTGTGGTTGCTGGCGCTGGTGCTGGTGGGGGGGGCCCTGGCCGGCGAGGTCATCGCGAGGACGACCCGCCTGCCGCGCCTGGTGGGCTACACCCTGGCCGGGGGCGCTGCCGCCGCGGCCGGCATGGGGGTGGAAATGCCCCTCAACGACACGGCACGCCTGGTGATCGACCTGGCGCTCGCCCTGCTGCTGTTCGAGATCGGCAGCCGCGTTCGCCTGCGTTGGCTGTGGCGCAACCCGGGCTTGTTGGCCACCAGCCTGCTGGAGTCGGTCGTGGCCGCCGTGGCCGTGTACTTTGCGCTGTCGTGGTTGGGCGAGCCGAGGTCCGTGGCCGCTGCCTGCGCCGTCCTTGCCATGCCCGCGTCGGCCGCCGTGG
The DNA here is from genome assembly GCA_044226465.1 of Burkholderiaceae bacterium. Taxonomy (GTDB): domain Bacteria; phylum Pseudomonadota; class Gammaproteobacteria; order Burkholderiales; family Burkholderiaceae_C; genus Ideonella. The sequence continues at coordinate 18,061 of JBGAGZ010000013.1, forward strand.
CGGGCAGGGTGGCCTCCGAGCTGGGGGCCGAGGGCCAGGTCACGCAGCGCATGACCCACCTGACGGCGCTGAACACCATGTACGGGGTGGCGGCTCTGGTCGTGCTCAACACGGCGCTGCAAGCGGGTCGCGCGCCGGAGTGGTCGCCAGCCCTGCGCGCCTTGGCGACCACCACGCTCAGTGGCCTGGCGCTGGCGGCCGTGCTGGGCGGTGCCGTCAACCTGGTGGCCCGCCGACTGGACCTGCGCAGCGAAAGCGCGACGCTGCTGGTGCTCGGCCTGGTGCTGCTGGCGACGAGCGCGGCACGCTGGGCCGGGGCTTCGACCCTGCTGGTGCCGCTGATGGCGGGCCTGCTGTTGCGCAACACCAGCGACCGGCCCTGGGCATGGCCACGGCACTTCGGCACCGCCGGCGGCGTGCTCGTGCTGCTGCTCTTCGTGGTCGTGGGCGCGGTCTGGTCGTTGCCGGTTCTGGCGGCCGGGGGGCTGACGGCCTTGGCACTGCTCGGTGCTCGGGCACTGGGCAAGGGGCTCTCGGTCGTGGCGCTCAGCCGCTGGTCGAAGTCCAGCGTGCGCCAGGGGCTGGTCCTGGCAGTGACGCTCACGCCGCTGTCCGCCACGGCGCTCGTGATGTTGAGCGAGCTGATGCGCAGCGACCCGGAGGTCGGGGCCCGGGTGGCGCCGGTCGTCCTGACCGCCATCGCGGTCATGGAGCTGCTGGGCCCGGTGGCCGTTCAACTGGCGCTGCGCCTGGCGGGTGAGCTGCCGCCGATCGCACCACGACGCAAGGAGCCGCGATGAGCCTGGAAGCCTTCGCCACGTCCCGGGCGCTGACGCTCGGCGTGGAACTCGAACTGCAGATCGTCAACACCCAGGACTACGACCTGGCCCCGCAGGCGGCCGACCTGATGCGCCTGATCGCGAAGCGCAAGATCCCGGGGGACGTGAAGCCCGAGATCACGCGCAGCATGATCGAGCTGGCCACCGGCGTCTGTACCGATTTCTCGCAAGTCATCGCCGAGCTGCGCGAGATCCGCGCCGCCCTCCTGGATTGCGCCGGCCAGCTCGAGGTGGGTCTCTGCGGCGGGGGCACGCACCCCTTCCAGCAATGGAGCCAGCAACGCATCTACGAGACACCGCGCTTTCACCAGATCTCGGAGCTGTACGGCTATCTCTCGAAGCAGTTCACGATTTTCGGGCAGCACGTGCACGTCGGGTGCCCCAATGCAGACGAGGCCCTGGTCCTGCTGCACGGCCTCAGCCGTTTCATACCGCACCTGATCGCGCTGGCCGCGGCCTCGCCGTTCGTCCAGGGCGTGGACACCGGGTTCGACTCGGCGCGGCTGAACTCGGTCTTCGCTTTCCCGCTGTCCGGGCGAGCGCCCTTCGTCAGCAACTGGCGCGATTTCGAGACCTTCTTCGCCAAGATGACCCGGACCGGCGTGGTCACCGGCATGAAGGACTTCTACTGGGACATCCGGCCGAAGCCGGAGTTCGGCACGATCGAAGTGCGCGTGCTCGACACGCCGCTGACCATCGACAAGGCGGCGGCCCTGGCGGGGCTCATCCAGTGCCTGGCACGGTGGCTTCGCGCCGAGCGCCCGTTCGAGTTGCACGAGGACGATTACCTGCCCTACACCTTCAACCGATTCCAGGCGTGCCGCTTCGGTCTCGACGGGACCTGCGTCGATCCGTCGACGGGCGAGCATCGAACGATCCGCGACGACATCCGCCACCTGCTGCGCAGGCTGGAGCCTCACGCCGAAGATTTGAGGGCCGAGCCCGCGATGGAGCTGCTTCGTCGTGAGCTGGACGGCGCGGGCAATGACGCGACCTGGCTGCGCCGCCTGCACGACCGCGAAGGCATGCTGTCCGAGGTGGTCCGTCAGCAGACGCTGCGTTGGTCCGGCGCCACCTGACGGACGAGTACCCCTGGCCAGGTCGAACATCCACGAAGCAAAGGAGCATGCCCATGTTCAAGCGAATTCTGGTGATCGTCGACGCCCATCCGGGCAACCTGGCGGCGGTGGCGCACGGGGCGGGCTGGGCACGGCGGCACCGCGCGGAGCTCGTGCTGTTTCATGCCTTGCCCCCCTACGCGATGCCGCTGTCCGATGCGCCCGCCTTCATCGCCGTCACGCCTGAGGAGTTCCGCCGGGCTGCACTGGCCGCGGCCGACCGGCTCCTGTCGACGGCCGCCGCGGTGGCCGAGGGGGCCGGCGTCGTGCCCCGGTGCGTGACCGGCGAGGGCGATGGCGAAGCCCGCTGCGTTCTCGAGGCCGTGCGCAAGCACCGCTGTGACCTCGTCATCGCCGCGGCCCCCGGACAAGGCGCCTGGATGCGGCTGCTGAGCGGCCACGTCATCCCCAGGCTGATCACGGCGTCGCCGGTCCCGGTCTGCGTCGTGAGGGCCTCGCCAGCGGCCTCGGCGACACCCGGCGTGGGCGCCAGTCCCGTCATGGTCCTGCTCGAGCAGGGCGATGCGGGCAGCGCGGCCGTGGACCTCGCGATCGCCTTCGCCGCCGTGCAAGGCTCGGAGCTGCTGCTGGTCGATCTGCCCCCTGCGCGTGAGGCGACCCTGCCGGAAGCATTGGGCCTGCCAGGTCGATCAGGCGCCGAGGCGGCCCAGGCGGTTGCCCTTTCCGGGGCGGCGGCTGCCCTGCTGGACGCCAGCCGGCGCGGTGTCCGGGCCATGGCCCTCAGCGTCGTGTCGCCGCACGACATCGCCCAGGCGGCCCAGGTTCAGCACTGCGAGCTCATCGTCCTGCCCGGGCCCGGTGGCAACGCGCTGATGCGTCTGCTGTCCGGAAACGTCGTGCCGATGATGGTCACCGAGTCGCTGGTGCCCGTGCTCGTCTGCCCCTCCGCCCACGCCGACGGACGCGAGACCAGCCACGCCCATGTCGACCCATAGGCCCGCCGTCCAAGTGCCCCGCGCCGCGTCGCCGGGCTCGTCGCCCGGCGCGGCTGCGCTCGCGCAGCACGCGCGCGTGCTGCAGCAGTTCAGGGTCGTGTTCAATGCGGTGAAGACCCACTTCCAGCAAGTCGAGCGGCAGGCGGGGGTGGGTGGGTCCCAGGTCTCGGCGCTGTCGGTCATCCTGGACCGGCCGGGGATCGGCGTGAGCGAGCTGGCGGCCGCGCTCAATGTGCGGCAACCCACGGCCAGCCTCATCGTGCGCAACCTGGCGCGGCAGGCATTGGTTGAAGCCTGTCGCGATGCCGCGGACCGACGCAGCGTCCAGCTGCGCACCACGGCGGCCGGCCGCAAGGTGTTGCGTCGCGCTCCGGGGCCTTTCGCGGGGGTCCTGCCCGATGCCTTGCAGTCGCTGCAGCCCGCGACGCTCGACCTGCTCGAGCAGGGCCTGTGCGAGTTGGTGGCCGTCCTCGGCGCCGACGAGCAGGCCGAGAAGATGCCGCTGTCGGACCTCAGCGGCTAGCAAGGTCGCCCTCGCCGCCGGCGCCACGCGCGGGCTCAGCCACCGCCGGCGTGCCGCTGCAGCACACGCTGACACGCCTGCAGCGCCGAGTGACCCTCGTCGTCGCCAGCGTCCAGCAGCGGCAGCAGGCCGGCCAGCGGGTTCAACATGGCCAGCAGGGCGGCCGGCACCACGCGGCGCAACAGCGGCCCCTTCTCGACCGAGAGGCTGGGGTCGCCCAGCGTGCCGCGCACGCGCAGCGGCGAGCGCAAGGCCAGCGGGCTGAAATCCTTGGGCTCGACGTGGGCAGTCAGGTTCAGCGATTCGTCGGCCAGTGACAACCGCCCGTCGACCCAGACCGTCGAGTCCTTGGTGTCGACCAGCAGCACCTGCGGCGTCACCTGGCCGGTGTGCACCAGCAGGTCGGCAGCGCCGCAGCCCACCGGCAGTGCATCGTCGCCGCGCAGGGCGATGCCGAGCGCCTGGGCCAGGTCCAGCCCCGCCGCCTCGGTGGCCAGGTGCGACACGCGCCCTTGCTCCAGGACCAGCCAGCCACGGCCATTCGACGAGGCCAGCAGTTCGGCAGCCGACCGGCCCTTGCCGCTGAGTTCCACGCGGCCTGCCAGGCGGCCGGACACGTAGGGCGGGGCACCGGCGCGGCGCTCCTGCCGCACCCATTGCTCCAGCCGCAGCCCGCGCGTGCGCAGGTCCACGCCCCAGGTGGCCGGCGTGGCACGTCCGTCCAGCCGCACGCTGCCCGACAGCCGGCCCTCGGCCACCTGGGCGTCGATGTCGGCCAGCGTCAGCACGCTGTCTTGCAGCGTCAGGTGGCCGCGCAGGGGTTGTATCGATTCGAGGTTGGGGTGGCCGAGCACCAGCCGATCGAGGGTGATGCGCAGGTCGGCGTCCATGCGCGACAGCGAGGGCAGGTCGAAGGGCCGGTCGGGCAGCACGCGGGCCTTCGCGGCGGCCGGCGCCGCGGCCGACTGGGGCTCGGTGCCGATGGCGGGGCCCAAGTCGGCCAGCCACAACGCGCGCCCGTTGAGCTGGCCGCGCAGCATCGGGCGCGGGCGTGCCTCGGGCTCGAAGACGAAGTGACCGGACAGCTGGCTGCGCCCGATCGTGGCGTCGGCGATGTCGGCCGCGATCTGCGGGCCGCGGCGCGCCAGGTGGCCCTGCACGACGAAGGGCGGCGTGGTCGGCAGGGTCAGCCCGACCGGCTCGCCCGCGGCCGCCAGCGACGGGCCGCTGAGCCTGAACTCGCCGTTCCACGAGGCCTCGCTGTCGAGGCCACGCACCAGGCCCGTGTAGCGCAGCGCGGCGCGACCGGCCTGCAGCGAGACCGCCAACGGCACTTCACGGCCCGGCGCGCCGAGCGCGGCGTCGCCGATGGCCGCGCCGGCACGCGCCTGCAGGCGCATCGGCTCGCCCCGGTAGCGCCCGGCGGCTTTCAGGTCCCACGCCGGCTCGCTGCCGTTGCCGCGCGAGGTGGTCGCGACCTGGCCGTGGGCCACGACACCGAGCAGTGCGTCGTCGAGGCTGAAGACGCCGTTGCCGACCGCGAGCGTGTCGATCTGCAGCCGGCGCGCTGGCGCCGCGACCGGCGACCTCGGTGGCTCGGTTTCTCTTGCCGGATCGCCGAATTGCCAGTTGGCGCGGCCATCGGCCCGGCGTGACAAGTGCAGCACCATCGTTCGCGCCTCGGCGCGCGCCAGGCGCCATGGCCGGTCGCTCCAGGCGGCCCCGATGCTCGACCAGGGCATCACCAGCTGCACGCCGTCCGCCGCCAGCATGACCGGCCCGCCGGCTGCTTCGGCGCCAGCACCGGAATCGCCCACCGTGACGCGCCCCAGGGCCAGCCGGATGCCGCCCAGCAGGTGCAGCTCGAAGCGGCTTGCGCCTTCGCCCAGCCCATCGCTGCCCAGGCTCACCGGGCGCTGCAACGCGCGGCTGGCCAGGGCCTCGGCCGGGCCGGCGAGGAAGCGCCAGCCACTGGCCTCGGCACCCGCCAAGGCCAGCACCAACATGGCCGCCAGCCACGCGGCCCACCAGGTGCGATGCGGTGGGGCCGAAGGGGGGCGAGGGGGCGCGGTGGTCGCGGTGGTCATGAGGGCGTGGTGGGCCAAGGCGGGCCGGGGCTGGAGATGAGCCGATCGTCCCGTGCGGGTTGCCGCCTGGCTGTCAGGCGACGGGGGCGGCGGGCGTGCGCTTTCTCCTACGCCAGGTTGCGGCGTCGCGCTGCGTGGTGACTCAGCCGGCGGCAGGGCGTAGGACCCCGCCGACAAGCGAGCCCGCGGCCGTCCGAGTGCGAGCACGCGGGTGTCGGGCTACGCTGCCTCAGCCCTCTTGGCATGCTTTGGAAGACGCTCATGGACCCGCATCACCACACCCTGTCTGACCTGTTTGCCCAGCTGGGACTCGACGAGTCGACCGCGGGCATCCGGCGCTTCGTTCGGGCGCACGCCCCCTTGAATGACGAGGTGAAGCTCCCCGATGCGGACTTCTGGTCGCCGTCGCAGGCGGGCCTGCTGCGCGAGAAGCTCAAGGAAGACGCCGACTGGTCACAGGCGGTCGACACGCTCAACACGATGTTGCGCTCGCCGGTGAAAGACCTTCCCCTCGCCGAAGACGTGGACACGCCGTGACGCCGAACGCCGACCCACGACCGGCCCGCTACCTGCACCTGCGCCTGCCCGAGGCGGTGCTGGTGGCCGCGCGCCTGCTGAGCGCGGTCATCGTCATCGCCGGGCTGTACTACGGCAAGGAAATTTTCGTGCCGCTGGCGCTGGCGGCGCTGCTGGCCTTCCTGCTCGACCCGCTGGTGGGCTGGCTGCGGCGCCGGCACGTGCCGCGCGGCGTGGCCGTGGCCCTGGTCACCGTGTCCACCCTGGCGCTGCTGGCCGGGGGCTCGGCGATGGTGGGCCAGCAGGTGATGCACCTGGGCAAGAACCTGCCGCAATACCAGTCGACGATCGAGGGCAAGCTGCGCAGCCTGCGCCACCGCATCGCTGGTGAAGCGTCGCTGCATTCGGCCTCGGCCCTGATCGACAGCGTGGGCCACGAGGTGGCCGCCACCCGCCAGGCCCTGGGCACCACCACACCCGGCGCGGCCGCCGCGAAGCCGCCCAAGCCGCTGACGGTGGAGCTGGCCGCCGAGGTCTCGCCGGCCCAGGCCCTGCGCAGCTACGTGATGCCGGTGGTCGAGCCGCTGATGACGGCCGGCATCGCCATCGTGCTGCTGGTCTTCATGCTGCTGGAGCGCAACGAGTGGCGCGACCGTCTGATGCGGCTGGTGGGCGGTGACCTGCACCACTTGAACGACGCCCTGAACGAGGCGGCACTTCGGGTCAGCCGCTACCTGCGCATGCAGCTGGTGGTCAACACCGCCTATGGCCTGCCGCTGGCGCTGGGCCTGTGGTGGATCGGCGTGCCCGGCGCGCTGCTGTGGGGCGTTCTGGCGGGGCTGATGCGCTTCGTGCCCTACCTGGGCCCGCTGGTGGCGTTGGCCTTCCCGTTGGCGCTGGCCTTCGCGGTCGACCCGGGCTGGGACATGCTGCTGTGGACCGGGGCCCTCGTGCTCACTCTGGAGTTGATCAGCAACAACCTGATCGAGCCCTGGCTGTACGGCAGCAGCACCGGCCTGGCCGCGGTGGCGGTTCTGCTGGCGGCGGCCTTCTGGACCGTGCTCTGGGGCCCGGTCGGCCTGGTGCTGTCCACGCCGGTGACGGTGTGCCTGGTCGTGCTCGGTCGCCACCTGCCGCACCTGCGGATGCTCGACCTGCTGCTGGGCAGCGATGCGGTGTTCGACCCGCCGACGCGGCTGTACCAGCGCCTGCTGTCGGGCCATGTCGAGGAAGCCACCGACCTGGCCGAGGCCGCCATCGCCGCCGACGGCCTGGCGAGCTTCTACAGCGAGGTCGCCGTGCCGGCGCTGGGCATGGCCGCCGCCGACCAGGCCCGGGTGGCCAAGGCCGAACACCGGCTGCGCGTGACCACCGGCATGGCGCAGCTGCTGCGCGAGCTGCAGCGCGACGCACCGGCCACCCCCGACGCCGTACCGGCCGAAGCCTTGTGCATCGGCCTGCGCTGGGAGGCCGACGCCCTGGCCAGCGGCATGCTGGCCCACACGCTGGCGGCCCAGGGCGTGGCGGCCCGGTCGTTGCCGGCGACCCGCATCGGGCCGGGGCTGGGCGCGTTGACCGAAATCGGCATGGACACGGTGCTGTGCCTGTCGACCTTCCACCCCGACCCCGAGGCGATGGTGCGCCACGCCTGCCGCCGCCTGCAGCGGCTGCACCCCGGGGCTCGCGTGGTGCTGGCCTTGTGGCATGCGCCGGCCGCCTTGCGCGAGCCCGGTGCCGCCGCGGCCCTGGGTGTGGCCGCCATCGCCACCACCCTGGCCGAAGCCACGGCGCACATCGAGGCCCTGCTGCCGCTGCGCGAGGCCGTCGACTGCGAATCGACCCCGGCCCCGGCGGAAGCGGCCACCCTGGGCGCCATGCCGACTGCGCCCTGCGCCGACCATGCGCCGGCCCTGCAGGCCGCGGCCGGTGCATCGCCAGCCCCCGGCTCGGGCATCGGGGGCCTGCTCGCGTTGCCGTTTCGGGCCCTGGTCGGGCGGGCCTGACGGGCCCCGCCGCCGCGCCTGGCTGCATGGCCAGCGCCGCCGGGTCGCGGTGTCGTCCTACACGCCCGGCGCGCCGCGGCCGATGGGCCGCCACGACGCGGCTGCCTAGAGTGGCTTCGTGCCTGCTGTCACCTTCCGACAGCGGGGTTTCGAATCAGCCAACCAGGAGAGCGTCATGTTGAAGTGGGCCGTGATCTTCGCGTTGATATCCGTTGCCGCCGGCGTGCTGGGCTTTTCCGGCATCGCGGCCGGGGCGGCCGGGATCGCCAAGATCCTGTTCGTGCTGTTCCTCGTCGCGTTCGTGGCCGTCGTGGCCATGATCCTGCTCGGCGTCAGCGCCGTCCGCAAGTGACGGCCCATACCAAGAGACTCACACGACTCACACGACTCCCGTGACACCCGGAGGTGAACGATGTCCAGCGACGAATTCGACCGCGAGCCTGCTGCCCAGGACCTGTGCCTTTTGGCCGACCCCGGCGACGACGTGGCACTGGGTTGCGAGTCGGCCCTGCCATTCCTGACCTCGGGCGCCGAGCCGGCCCACCTCGAAGAGACCCGGCCGTGGACCAACCCGTCGCCACGCTGAGGCCCGCGGGCCGGCGCCGCGCCGGCCAGACCCTGCGCTGGGCCGCCGGGGGTGGCATGCTGGCGTGGACGCTGTCGGCCTGCATCTCGGCGCCGTCGGTGCCACCCGCCGCGGCGTTGGCGGCGCCGGCCGCCAGCAGTGCCGCTGCCTCGGCCGCCCGCGGAGCGCCGGTCGAGAAAGTGGTCGCACGCGAGCTCACCGTCACCGGCCCCCACGGGCGCATGGGCCAGTCCGAGCGCGAGGCCTTGCTCAAGCGCCTGGCCGAGCAGGGCAAGGCCAACCTGCTGCAGCGGCAACTGGCCGCGATGTCGGTGTTCGGCGATGTCGACCTGGTGGCCGGCAACAGCAGCCAGCTGCTGGTGGACGGCCCGGCCGCGTTCGACGCCATGTTCAAGGCCATCGACAAGGCGCGCGACCATGTGCTGGTCGAAAGCTACATCGTCGAGGACGCAGCCATCGCCGGCCGCATGGCCGACGCCCTGATGCGCAAGCGGGCCGACGGTGTGCGCGTGGCCCTGATGTACGACGCCGTGGGCTCGATCGGCACCGACCAGGCCTTCTTCGACAAGCTGCGCGCCGCGGGCGTCGCGGTGTGCGCCTTCAACCCCATCGGCCCGTCGCGCCAGCGCAAGTCCCGGCCCATCACCGAGCGCGACCACCGCAAGATCCTGGTGGTCGACGGCGGGGTCGGCTTCGTCGGCGGCATCAACCTCAGCAGCGTCTACAGCGCGGGCTCGTTCTCGGGCCGTCGGCGCGCCGCCCGGGCCGCGGGCGCAGACGACGTGGGCTGGCGCGACACCAACGTGCAGCTGCGCGGCCCGGTGGCGGCCAGGCTCGACCAGCTGGTGCGCGACAGCTGGCACGACCAGGGCTGCAGCGACGAGGTGCCGGCGGCCTTGCCGCAGCAGCCCCGTGCGGCGGCCGGGCAAGACGTGATCCGGGTCGTGGACACCCAACCCGACGACGACTACAGCCGCATGTACGCGCAGCTGATGACCGCCTTCGACACCGCGCAGAAGAGCATCTACCTGACCATGGCCTACTTCGCGCCCGGCGACGACATGATCGAGGCCCTGTGCGACGCCGCGCGGCGCGGTGTCGACGTGCAGCTGGTGCTGCCCTCGCGCAGCGACTTCATGCCCGTCATCCACGCCGGCCGCGCGCGCTACGGCCAGCTGCTCGAGGCGGGCGTGAAGATCCACGAATTCCAGACCGCCGTGCTGCACGCCAAGACCGCGGTCGTCGACGGTGTCTGGTCCACCGTGGGCTCGAGCAACATGGACTACCGCAGCTTCGCTTCCAACAACGAGATCAACGTCGTCGTGCTCGGCGAAGACTTCGGCAGCGGCATGCAGCAGCTGTTCCGGCGCGACGTCGACGCGTCGCAGGCGATCACCGCCGAAGACTGGCGGCACCGCGACCTGGGCGAGCGCATGAAGCAGGGCCTGGCGCGCCTGTTCGAGCGCTGGTGGTGAGCGGGCCGGCCCTGGGGGCAAGCCATCGTCCTACAGCATGCGTTGTGCTTGTCCGATGGGCCTGCCCAGTTGGCTTTCCTACAGTGGAGTCATCGGATGTGCGGCGTGCAAGCCGCCATGCGACACCCAGTGAACCCGGCTCACCAAAGCCGGGCGAGGCAACCACCGAAGTGACTGACCGGCGATGGCTGGCGGTTTCTTCATCCAGGAGAGAAACCATGAAAGCACGCACCACTCTCGTCGCCCTGGCCACCGCCATCGCGGCCCTCACCGTCCTGCCGGGCTGTGCCGTCACGCGCGGCCAGGAAAGCGTGGGCGCCTATGTCGATGACGCCACCATCACCGCTTCGGTGAAGGCCAAGTTCGTCGAGAACAAGCAGGTCGACGCCGCCATGATCAAGGTCGAGACGCTGAACGGCGAAGTGATGCTGTCGGGCTTCGCCAAGAACATGGACGAGAAGTCCGCCGCCGAGATGATCGCCCGCGACACCAAGGGCGTGAAGAGCGTGAAGAACCAGATCGCCGTGCGCGGCTGATCGCGGTTCGCCGCACACCATCCAATCACACTGAAAGGAACCACACCATGGCCTGGGACCGCGTTGAAGGGAACTGGAAGCAGCTCAAGGGCAAAGTGCTCGAGCAATGGGGCAAGCTGACCGACGACGACATGGACGTCATCGCCGGCAAGCGCGAGCAGCTCGCCGGCAAGATCCAGGAGCGCTACGGTATCGCCAAGGCGGATGCCGAGAACGAAGTGCGCTCGTGGGAAACCCGGATCGACCGCGAGTGGCCGCTCTGACGCCTGTCGATACCCCGAGGTGGCCGCGTGTCGGCCACCGTTTCGGCGCCTGTCCCGTGGACGGGCGCTTTTTTGTTCCCGGCGGGCAGGGCCCGCCGCGTCCGGGTGGCCGCACAGCCATGTAGGACGTGTCCGACATCAAATGCCGCGCGGCACCGACAGGACAGCCGACCGCCGCGCTGACGATAATCAATGGGCATCAGCCACATTCCAACCCATGCGCCGCAGGTACGGACCCAGCCTTGCGAGTGCTCAGGTGACATGACAACCAACCTGGGTCAGCCCGGCACATCGGATTCCCCCAGCACCTTGACGTGCTTCCTGGTGGAGGACAACCCCGTCATCCGCCAGAACCTCATCGCGACGCTGGAGGAAATGCTGGTCGTGCGCATGGTGGGCACGGCCGAGGACGAAGCCTCGGCGGTCGAATGGCTGCGCGGCGACGCGCCCTGCGACCTGATGATCATCGACATCTTCCTCAAGTCCGGCACGGGGCTCGAGGTGCTGCGCCGCGCGAGGCTGTGGCGCCCGTCGATCAAGCTGGTGGTGCTGACCAACTACGCCACGCCCGACATGCGCCGGCGCTGCCTGCAACTGGGCGCCGACCGGGTCTTCGACAAGTCGGCCGAGCTGGAGGAACTGCTCGCCTACTGCGAGAGCCTGGCGGCCTGAGAGGCGCTGCCCATGCCCCGGCTACTGGATCAGCCCGTTCTTCAGCGCGTAGTAGGTGAGGTCGCTGTTGGACGACAGGTTCATCTTCTCCATCACCCGGGTGCGGTAGGTGCTGACCGTCTTCACGCTCAGCGACATGCTGTCGGCCATGTGGCCGATGGTCTCGCCCTTGGCCAGGCGAAGGAAGACCTGGAACTCGCGCTCGGACAGCAGCTCGTGCGGCAGCTTGTCGGCGTCCGAGCCCAGCGAGTCGGCCAGCAGCTCGGCCACGGCCGGGGTGATGTACTTGCGGCCGCGGTAGACCGTGCGGATCGCCTTGACGATCTCTTCCGGGTCGCACTCCTTGTTCAGGTACCCTGCAGCACCTTGCTTGAGCAGCGTGGTCGCATAGTGGGCCTCGGGGAACCCGCTGAGGATCAGCACCGGCAGGTCCGGCTCGCGGGCCTTGATGGCCAGCAGCGCATCCACGCCGCTCTGGTCCGGCATGGAAAGGTCCATCAGCAGCACGTCGACCTCGCCGCCCCGGACCAGGTCCAGTGCCTCGCGGCCGTTGGCGGCTTCGCCCGTCACCCGCAGGTCGACCTGTTCGGAGAAGAACTGCTTGAGCCCGGTGCGAACGATCACGTGGTCATCGACGATTCCGATCCGGATCATGGTGGCTCCATCGAAGCGATGTCTTTGATCAAGGGAGTTTAGGGCATGCTCAACCGCGTCGAGGCACTGATTCACCGCTTCCGGCACAGCGTCATCGCGCTGCCGGCAGCGCTGCTGTTCGCGGTGGCGATGATCGGCGTGAACGAGCTGTCCTACCGTGGCGCGCAGTCGCGCCTGGACCGCCTGGTCGAGATGGGGCAGGCCCGCATGACGCTGATGCTGATGCTGCAGCGGATCAACGAGGCCGAGTCCGGCAAGCGGGGCTACCTGCTGACCGGCGGACGGGAGTACCTCGACCCCTACCTGCAGGCCCGGCAGGACGTGCTGGCCCAGTTGCAGGCGCTGGAGAAGGCCTACGACCGCTTCGGCGACGCCGATGCCGCAGCGCGCCGGGCCAAGGTGGCCCAGCTGGCCAACGCCAAGCTGGCCGAGATGGAGGAGGTGATCCGCCTGTACGACAGCGGCAAGCCGGACGGGGCGCTCGAGGTGGTGCGCTCGGGCATCGGCCGCGAGGTGATGGTGCAGCTGCGCACCGAAGCCAAGGAGCTGCTCGGGCAGCAGAACGGGCGCATCGCGCTGGGCTTGTCCGACATCCACGACACCTTGCTGCTCAACCGCATCGGCGTCACCACGATGACCCTGGTGGCCCTGCTGGCGCTGGTGATGTTCGTGCGCCTGGCCAGCCAGCTCGACCGCCAGCGGCTGGAGCGGCAGGCCGAGGTGGCGGCCGAGCGCGACCGGCTGGAGCGGGTGGTGGCCCACCGCACCGCCGACCTGACCGAGCTGGCCCGCCACCTGCAGACGGCGCGCGAGGACGAGCGCGCGCACCTGGCCCGCGAGCTGCACGACGAGCTGGGGGCGCTGCTCACCGCGGCCAAGCTGGACGTGGCCCGCATCAAGCCGAAGCTGCAGCAGGGCGCGCCCGAGCTGCTCGAGCGCCTGGCGCACCTGACCGAGTCGCTCAACGCCGGCATCGCGCTCAAGCGCCGCATCATCGAGGACCTGCGGCCGTCCACGCTGGACAGCCTGGGCCTGTGCCCGGCGCTGGAGATCCTGTGCGCAGACTTCAAGGAGCGCTCCGGCGTGGCGGTGCAGGCCGACCTCGAGCCCGTCAGCCTGGCGCCCCGCGCTGACCTGACAGTGTTCCGCCTGGTACAGGAGGCGCTGACCAACGTCGCGAAGTACGCCAAGGCGGCGCATGTCAAGGTGCGCCTTCGCGAGGTTGACGGCCAGGCCGAGGTCAGCGTCGAAGACGATGGCGTGGGCTTCGACTCGGTGAGCACCACGCCGGGCAGCCACGGGCTGATGGGCATGCGTTTCCGGGTCGAGGCCGAGCGCGGGCGCTTCGTGCTGCGCTCGGGCAAGGGCCAGGGCACGCTGATCCAGGCCTGGCTGCCGCTGCAGCCCGCGGCCGCCGAGGACGGCGACGCCGTGCCGGACAGCCAGGCCGGTGCCGAGGCGAGCGCGGGGTAATCCGCCTCCTACAGGGCAAAGCCGATTCGTCCGACGCGTGCACTGGCCGTCGGCCGGCCGCCGCCGACGAACGGCGCTCCTACAGTGAGTCCATCGCAGCCCATCGCTGCGAGCCACTGACCCAAGGAGATCGTCATGCTGCACTACGCCGTCGTCTTTTTCGTCATCGCACTGATTGCCGCGCTGTTCGGCTTCGGTGGCATCGCCGCCGGCGCCGCCGGCATCGCCCAGATCCTGTTCTTCATCTTCGTGATCATGGCCGTCGTCACGTTCCTGATCAGCCTGGTCCGCAAGACCTGACGAGGCCGCGCGCCGCGTCTTCGCCTTCCCCACCCGACCCCCACCATCCCCACTCGGAGAACCGACATGCCCACCACCAACATCCTCAAGAGCCCCAAGGCCGACTCGGCCATCGAGCACATGGCCGACGAGGCTGCCGCCAGCGTCAACGGTGCGCTGCAGGCGACCCGTTCCGCCACCGACCATGCGCTGGATTCGCTGCAGTCCGGTGTCGAGGGCCTGCGCCAGTCCGGCCCGGCCGCGCTGTCGCGTGCCGCCGCCCAGGTCGAAGAGCTGACCCGCCGCGGCATGGAGCGCGCCCGCGAGGCCGGCGTCGAGGTCAAGAACCAGGTCACCCGCGCCGGCGACCGCAGCGTGGACTACATCCGCGACGAGCCGGTCAAGTCGGTGCTGATCGCCGCCGCCGCCGGCGCCACCATCGCCGCGCTGATCGGCTGGTCGCTGCGCTCGCGGACTGCCCGCGCCTGATCGACAAAGGTTCAAAACGGGTCCGCCGCCATCATCATGCGCACCAGCTCGTCGATGGCGGCGTCCTTGTCCTCGATGAACCGGTCCTGCAGGGTCGCCAGGGCATCCGCCTCCACGTAGGCGGACAGCCAGTCCCTGCAGCGGGCCGCCCCGGACCCGGCCTCGGCCAGGACCAGGCCGGCCCCCATGTCGGGGTGCGCAAAGAGGGCGCGGACGATGTCGTCGACCGCCGCATGCCCGCCTTCGAAGAGCTGGACCCAGCGTTCGCCGTCGAAGAGCAAGCCGCCGGTGACGCGGCCGGTCGCGGCCAACTGGCGCGCCTCGCGCAACCAGCGGGGTACCGCATGCCGGCCGCCGTCGCCACCAGCGACGCAGCCCGTCAACACCACGTGCCAGACGTTCATGCCGGCACTGTAGGCACGCGGCAGGAGCACGCCATGTCAAATGATGTATTACAGGAAACCGATCTGTCGGCCCGCGTGGCGACCATCAGCTGCGCCGATTGCCCGTTGCGCCAGTGCGAGGCCTTCCAGCCCGTCGGCGACACCGAGCTGGCGGTCATCGACCGCCTCAAGCGCGCCGACCTCGGCCTGCCCGCCGGCAGCCAGCTGATCCGTGAGAACAGCGACGACAGCCCGCTCTACACCCTGTTGTCGGGTTGGGCGATTCGCTACAAAACCCTGGAGGGCGGGCGTCGGCAGATCCTCAACGTGCTGCTGCCGGGCGACTTCGTCGGCCTGCAACAGAAGATGAGCGACGCGGCCAGCCATGGCGTCGAGGCGATCACCGACGTGCATGTCTGCCGCTTCGCCCGCGACGCGGTGTGGACGCTGCACCGCGAGCTGCCCTCGCTGGGCTACGACGTGACCTGGCTCGCCGCGCACGAGAACTCGCTGGTCGACGACAACCTGCTGAGCGTGGGCCGGCGCACCGCGCTCGAACGCGCGGCGGCCATGCTGCTCACGCTGTATGCGCGCGCGCTCGCCCACGACCCCGCCGGCGGCGACGGCATCGGCGTCTTCTTTCCGCTGACCCAGCAGCACCTGGCCGATGTGCTGGGGCTGTCGCTGGTGCACACCAACCGGACGCTGCGCGAACTGCAGCGGCGCGGCCTGTACGAGATGCGGCCCGGCGCCCGCCTTGTGCTGCCGGACCAGCCGACGATGGCCCGCGTGGGCCACCTGCGCTGGCCGCTGAACATGCCGTGCCGCCCGCTGATCTGACGCGGCGGGCCGCTGTCGGCGTCGTCCGACAGCGAAGTCCGGCGTCGGCCGATGCCGCGCGGCACTGCCGGTTCTTAAGCTGCTGCCATGGATCGACGAGGCGCACCCAGTGGCGTGCGGCGGCGGTCCTGACACCGCACCCCGCCACGACCGTGGCCCTGTCAACGAGACACCGAGAAAGGCAACCCACCATGACCACCATCCACCGCACCCGCCACCTGACCCTGATCGCCACGGCCGTGGCCGCCCTGGCGCTGGCCGCTTGCAACAAGCACGACGACCAGACCGCCGGCCAGAAGCTCGATTCCGCCATCGCCAAGACCGAACAGAAGGCCGAAGAGGCCAAGGCCGACGTCAAGCAGGAGATGAACGAGGCCAAGGCCGCCACCGAGCGCGCCACCGACAAGGTCGGCGCCACCGTGGCCGACGCCACGGTCACTGCCAGCATCAACGCCGAACTGGCGCGCGACCCCAAGCTCAGCGCGATGAAGATCGACGTCGACACCACCAACGGCAAGGTGCTGCTGTCCGGCACCGCGCCCGACTCGGCCTCGCGCGAGCGCGCCACCACGCTGGCCTACAGCGTGAAGGGCGTGACCAGCGTCGAGAACCGCCTGCAGGTCGTGGGCGGCTGACCGCTGCCACACCGCGCCGGCGGCGCAACAAGAAAAGGGGCCCACGGCCCCTTTTTTCATGGCGAGACCGCCCTTAGGCGACGACCGTGCGCGGCAACATCATTTCGTAGAGCGTGCCCTGGCCGTCCTTGGAGCGGCCGATGAGGGAGCCGCCGTGCGCCCGCGCCACGCGCTCGGGCCATTGCAGGCCGCTGCCGATGCGCGCGGCGGGCGCCGCGTCGGTTGACGGTGGGCTGCCCAGCAGGTGCTGCAGCGTGGCGGTGTCGAGCACCGCGTCGAAGCTCAGGCGCACGGTCACCGAATGGCGCCCCAGGCCGTCGACGGCCACGCGCACCGGGCCCTCCTCGGCATGGCCGACGGCCTGCAGCAACAGGTGGTCGACCGCCTCGGCAAGCAGCCGGGGGTCGAAGTGGGCCGAGGTATCGCCCTCGACCTGCAATTGCACCGGCCGGTGCATCAGCGCCTGGTTGGCCGGCAGCTCGATCCGCTGCCGCACGAGGTCGCCGACTCGGCCGTCGACCATATCGGGCCGCAGGTCGTCGCAGGGCCGGTTGGCCAGGTTCACCAGATGGTCGACCTGGCGCGCGAGGATGGCCGTGGCCGTCTTCATGCGGCGGCCCACCTCGTCGCCCCGGCGCAGCAACAGCTCGGCGTTCAGCGCCAGCGCGGTGAGCGGCGTGCGGATGTCGTTCGACAAGGCCGCCAGCATCATGCGGTTCAGCGACTGCAGGCGCTCCTGCTCGGCAACGCGCTCGGCCAGCTGGCGGCGCTGGCGGTGCAGGTCGGCGAAGACCTGGATCTTGCTCAGCAGCACCGTGGCGTCCAGCGGCTTGACGAGGTAGTCCACCGCGCCGGCCTCGTAGCCACGGAAGGTGCGCGCGTCGTCGCTGCCGCTGGCGGTGAGGAAGATGATCGGCACGTGGCGGGTGCGCTCGGTGCCGCGCATCAGCTCGGCCAGCGCGTAGCCGTCCATGCCGGGCATCTGCACATCGAGCAGGGCCAGGGCCACGTCGTGCTGCAGCAGCAGCTCGAGCGCAGCTTCGCCCGAGGTCGCGGTCAGCAGCGCCAGCCCGCGGTCCTGCACCAGGGCCTGCAACGCGATCAGGTTCTGCGGGTTGTCGTCGACCGCCAGGATCTTCAACGGGCTCGTGTTCATCATCAGCTCCTATGGCCCAGGTTCGACAGGGCTCTTCCCATGGCTTCCATCTTCAGCACGCGGTCGGCGCCGCCCAGCTCGAGCACGGCGCGCGGCATGGTCGGCGAGGCCGCCTCGTCCGGGTCCTGCACCCAGACCAGGCCGCCCGCGTGCCGCACCTGCTCGGCGCCGTGGGCGCCGTCGGCACTGGCGCCGGTGAGCACGATGGCCAGCAGCCGCGGCCCGAACACGCGCGACGCGCTTTCCAGCAGCGGGTCGATGGCCGGGCGAGACCACAGCACCGGCTCGTCGACCGACAGCGTGGCCACCGGGCCGTCGTCCACCAGCAGGTGGTAGTCCGCCGGCGCCAGCACCACCTCGCCAGCGCCCAGCGGCTGGCGGCTCCAGGCTTCGCTCACCTTCAGCGCGCACACCCGCCCAAGCAGCATGGCCAGCGACACGGCGGCCGGCTGCCGGGGCCCACGGTGCACCACCACCAGCACCAGCGGCGAGCCGGCGTGCAGGTGCGGCAGCAGCTGCAGCAGCGCGTCCACGCCGCCGGCCGATGCGCCGATCGCGATCGCTTCGACCCGGTCTTGCATGCCGCTCATCGGGGCCGTCACCATTTGCGGTACAGGCGCACGTCGCTGCCCAGCGGCAGCGCCTCGAACGCCGACGCGTGGGCGCCGAACTGCAGCGATTCGCGGTGGCCGAGGCTCAGGTAGCCGCGCCGCACCAGCGCCTCGCGGAACAGGCCGACCGCGCGGTCCTGAAGCTGGCCATCGAAGTAGATCAGCACGTTGCGGCAGGACACCAGGTGCACCTCGGAGAACACCGCGTCGGTGGCCAGGCTGTGGTCGGCGAAGACCATGTGGCGGCGCAGGCTGCGGTCGAACAGGATGCCGCCGCTGGCCTCGGTGAAATGGTCCGACAGCGAGCCGCGGCCGCCGGCGGCCAGGTAGTTGCGGCTGAACAGCGCGGCCCGCTCGAGCGGGTAGGCGCCCAGCTCGGCCCGGCGCAGCGACTCGGCGTTGATGTCGGTGCCGTAGATCAGGCAGCGCTCCAGCAACTGCTCTTCGCGCAGCAGGATGGCCAGCGACCAGACCTCTTCGCCGTTCGAGCAGCCGGCCACCCAGACCTTGATCGACGGGTAGGTGCCCAGGCCCGGCAGCACGTGCTCGCGCAGCGCCTTGAACTGCTCGGGGTCGCGGAACATCTCGCTGACCTGCACGGTGAAGAAGTCCAGCAGCCGGGTGAACATGGCCGGCTCGCGCAGCACGCGGTCCTGCAACTCGGACACGCGCTCGATGCGCAGGTGGTTCATCGCCTGGCGCAGCCGGCGCCGCAGCGAGCTCAGGGCGTAGTGCCTGAAGTCGTGCTGGTAGCGCAGGTACACCGCTTCCAGCAGGAGCTGGAGCTCGACGTCGAACAGGTCGGGCGACGGGGGGGCGGGCGAGGCGGCCGGTTCGCTCACTTGGGCATCCACACGCGACACAGCGACAGCAGGCGGTCGATGTCGATCGGCTTGGGCAGGTAGTCGTTGGCGCCGGCGTCCAGGCATTGCTGCCGGTCGTCGGCCATGGCCTTGGCCGTCAGCGCGATGATCGGCACGTCCACCAGGCCCGGCATTTCGCGGATGCGCCGCATCGCGGTCAGGCCGTCCATCTCCGGCATCATCACGTCCATCAGCACCAGGTCCACGGCCGGGCCGCGCTGCAGGCGTTCCAGTGCCTCGCGCCCGTTGCGGGCCGTCTCCAGCTTGACGCCGATGGGCTCGAAGACGGCGGTCAGCGCGAAGATGTTGCGCACGTCGTCTTCGGCCAGCAGGATGCTGCGCCCCTCCAGCACCGCGTCGCGCTGCCGCGCCTGGCGCAGCAGCCGCTGCTGCTCGCCGGGCAGCTTGGCCTCGACGCTGTGCAGGAACAGCGTGACCTCGTCGAGCAGGCGCTCGGGCGAGCGGGCGCCCTTGACGATGATCGAGCGCGAATAGCGGCGCAGGCGCGTTTCCTCGTCGCGGCTGAGGGCCCGGCCGGTGTAGACGATCACCGGCGGGAAGGCGCTGTCGGCGTCTGCCGCCATGCGCTCGAGCAGGTCGAAGCCGGTGCCGTCCGGCAGCGACAGGTCGGTCACCATGCAGTCGTAGGTGGTGCGTGCCAGCGCCAGGCGGGCGTCGGCCAGCGTGCCGACCGTGTCGATGGCCACGTCGGGGCCGCTCAGCATCAGCTCGAGGTTGTCGCGCAGAGTGGCGTCGTCCTCGACGATCAGCAGGCGCCGGTGGGTGTGCTCGGCGCGCTCGCGGATGCGCTCGATGGCCTCGACCAATTGCTCGCGCAGGGCAGGCTTCACGACGTGGCCGACGGCCCCCATCTCGAGCGCCGGCACGCTGCGCTCCTGGGCCGACACGATGTGCACAGGGATGTGGCGCGTGGCCGGGTCGCGCTTCAGCCGCTCCAGCACCGACAGGCCCGAGACATCGGGCAGGCCGACGTCGAGCAGCACGCCGACCGGCCGCAGCTCCTGCGCCAGCGCCAGCGCCTGGGCGCCGTCCTCGGCGACGACGCATTCGAAATCCATCTCCTCGACCACCGAGCGCAGCGCCTGGGCGAAGGCGCGGTCGTCCTCCACCGCCAGCAGCACCTTGCGGCCGCTTTGGCCGGCGGCCTGCACCAGCGCGGCCAGGGCCGGGGCCAGCCCCGGCGCGGCGGGCTGCGCGCCGGGTGGCGGCGCGGCCAGGGGCGGCGATCCGGTGCCGTGGCCGGCCGGGGAGGTCTGCGCGGCGGCGGCCTGGGCGGCAGGTTCCGCCAGCCGTGCCGGCAGCTCGACGCTGAAGGTGCTGCCCTGGTCGACCGCGCTCGCCACCTCGATCCGGCCGCCCATGCGCTGCACCAACTCGCGCGAGATCGACAGGCCCAGGCCGGTGCCGCCGAATTGCCGGCTGGTGCTGCCGTCCGCCTGGCGGAAGGCCTCGAAGATGACCTGCTGCTTGTCGGCCGGGATGCCCATGCCGGTGTCGCGCACCTCGAAGCGCACGCCGCCGCCGGCACCGGGCCGAATGGCCAGCGTGACACTGCCGCGGGCGGTGAACTTCATCGCGTTGGCCAGCAGGTTCTTCAGGATCTGGGACAGGCGCTGGCCATCGGTTTCGATGGCGGGCGGCGCGGCCGGGTCGATCTCGACCTGGAAGCGCAGGTGCTTCTGCTGCGCCAGCGGGTCGAACACCGCCTGCATGCGCTGGGCCAGCTCGGCCAGCGGCACCGGCTCGGCGCGCAGCTCGGCATGGCCGGCCTCGATCTTGGACAGGTCGAGGATGTCGTTGATCAGCGCCAGCAGGTCGTTGTTGGCGTCGTGGATCGTGCGGGCATAGCGCAGCTGGTCCTCGTTCAAGGTGCCGGGCTTGTTGTCGATCAGCAAGCGCGACAGGATCAGCGAGCTGTTCAGCGGCGTGCGCAGCTCGTGCGACATGTTGGCCAGGAATTCGCTCTTGTAGCGGCTGGCGGCTTCGAGGGCCTCGGCGTTGGCCTCGAGCTTGGCCTGCGACTGCAGCAGGTGGCGCTGCTTTTCCTCCAGCGAGTGCGCGTGGACGGCGAGCTGCCCGTTCAGGCGCTCCAGCTCGGTCTGCTGGCTTTCCAGTTCGGCCTGGGATTCGCGCAGCGCACGGCTCTGCTCTTCGAGCTCTTCGTTGCTGACGCGCAGCTCTTCCTGCTGGGCCTGCAGTTCCTCGGACTGACGCTGTGTCTCTTCCAGCGCGCGCTCCAGCGCACTGCGGTCGCGCGCAGCGCTGATGGCCGCGCCCAGCAACTCGGAGGCGCGTTCCATCAGGGCCCGGTCGACGTCCTCGACGCGGTCGGTGAAACCCAGCTCGATCACCGCCTGCGGCTGGCCCTCGTGGACCGCCGGGCTCAGCAAGATCTCGCGCGGCGCGCTGCGGCCCAGGCCGGTCACCACCGGCAGGTGGCCCTCGGGCACCTGGCTCACCAGCACTGGCCGGCGGCTGCGCCAGGCCTGGCCGGGCAGGCCCTCGCCGCTGGCCAGGCGCTCGGGCACCGCCTCGCGCAGCGTGCCGGTCGTGCCGGCTCGCAGCAGGCTGCCGTCGGGCTCCGCCTGGTACAGCACGCCCACCGGGGCGTTCAGGGCGGCCGACAGAAAGCCCAGCACGCGCTCGCACAGCACCTCGATCCGCATCTCGCCTTGCAGCTGCTGGGCCAGTCCACCCAAGGCCGTGCGCACCCACAGCTCGTTGGCACGGCCGCGGTGGTCCCGCACCGCCAGCGCGGCGAAGGCCAGGGTCAGGCCGATCAGCACCGCCAGGCCGCCCATCACCACCCACAATGTCCGCTCGGACGACGCGCGCCAGGCGGCCTGGCGCTCCGTCAGCCGCTGCTGCTCGTCCAGCACCATGCTCGCGATGGTGCTGCGGATGCGATCCATCGCCAGCTTGCCCTGGTTGCTGCGCAAGATTTCCTGGGCCTCGCCGGGCCGGCCGGCGCGCTGGGCGTCGATGGTGGCCTGCAGCTCCTTGAACTTGGCCTGCGCCAGCTGCGACACCATGGCCAGCCGTTCGAGCTGGCGCGGGTTGCCGGCCAGCAGCTCGCGCAGCCGCTGCTCGCGGGCCGCGTGGGCGCCGGCCGCAGTGTTGAAAGGCTCGAGGTAGGCCTCGTCGCCGGTCAGCAGGTAGCCGCGCTGCCCGGTCTCGCCGTCCTTCAGTGCGGACAGGATCATCTGCAGCCGGTCCAGCACCTCGTTGGACGCGACCATCTCGGCCGAGATCTGCCGGTTGCCCTGTACGCTGACGTACGACACGATGGCCTGCAGCACGAGCAGCGTGGCGGCGACCGCGAAGCCGACCATCCAGCCCAGCGGCATCGCGAGCCGCGGCCGCCCCGTCGGCGCGGGCAGCGCCGTGCCGGGCGGTGTGGGCAGGGCGGACGAGGTGGCGTCGTGGTGCATGCAGCTGGGGTCTGTTCGAGGTGCGAACGATTGTGCCCAGCACCCGTCCGCCCGCGTGTAGGCGAACGCCTACAAGCAGCGCGCCGGGCGGCTCACCATTTGCTGCTCAGCGCCAGGCTCCAGTTCCCGCCGCGCGGCTTGATCGACAGGGTGGTGTCGCGGGCCAGCTCGAAGCGCAGGCTGCCGCGCAGCAGGCCCTTGTACGGGTCGGGGTGGCCCCAGTCCAGGCTCAGGCGGGCGGCGCGCTGGCCGTCCACCGGCTCGCTGGCCGGCCAGCCCGCCTGGGAGCCATAGCCATAGGACGCCGGCACCTGCCAGGACAACCGGGTCTGCAGGCTGGTCTGCAACGACACGCCGAACAGCCACTGCCCGTTGCGCTCGCCGACCAGCCTGGCCGTGGCGGGATACCCGGGCGGCGCAGCCCAGCGCTGCTCCACGCCCAGGCCGACCGCCACGCGGCCCCGCCCTGCCCACAGCATGGTCTGGGTCGAGTTGCCTTGGACGGTCGCGGGCCCATAGAGGGCCGGCGCCGTGGCGAGCGACGGGTTGCCCGCGCTCTGCGTCCATTCCAGGTGGATCGGCGACGCCTGGGCTTCGTTGGCCAGGCTCGGGTCGAGGGCCCGGGCCTGGCCGGCAGCCAGCAGGCACAGGCCGCCGACCACCGCCGCCAGCGGCACGCCGTGGTGCGGGCGCGGCACCCGGGGGGGCCGTGTGGTGCGGATTCGAGTCCAACCATGCAGGGGGCAGGGCAGCGAGGACACGGCGATCTCCGAGGGTGGGGGTGACGATGGATTCATGCTAGGCAGCACGGTGGCCGCCGACTGTCGGCCCGGGTCGTCGGCGTCTGTCGGACAACCGGCCGTTCGCGCCCGTTGGCCTGGATGCGGCGCTGTCCTACGCCGGGCCCGGCGCGGCGGTGGTGTGATCGCGGTGGATCGTCTTCAAGCCCTTGGCCGTCGCCATGAAAACCTTCGAGTGCAGCCGCTGCGGCGCCATCGCCTTCTTCGACAACGTGTCCTGCGGGCAGTGCGGCGCGGCGCTGGGCTTCGTGCCGGCCGAGTCGCGCATGGTGGCCTTCGACGAGGCGCCGGACGGCGAGGCCTGGCCACGCGCGGACGCGCCGTCACAGGCCTGGCGCCCTTGTGCCAACCGCCTCGCGCACAACGCCTGCAACTGGATGCTGGACCAGGACGATGCCGCGGCGCTGTGCCGCTGCTGCCGGCTGAGCCAGGTGATCCCGGACCTGGCCCAGCCCGGCCACCGCGAGCGCTGGCTGGCGGTCGAGGCGGCCAAGCGGCGGCTGGTCTACGGTGCGTGGCGGCTCGGGTTGAGGCTCGAGCCCAAGACCGCCGAACAGGACACGCAGGGACTGGCCTTTCGCATCCTGGCCCCCGGGGCCGGCGGCGAGCCGGTACACACCGGCCACGCCGACGGCCTGGTCACCCTCAACCTCGACGAAGCCGACGACGTGCAGCGCGAGGCCGCGCGCGCCGCCTTCAACGAGCCCTGGCGGACGCTGCTGGGCCATTTGCGCCACGAGCTGGGCCACTACCTCTTCCACCGCTGGATTGCGCCCGAGCCGGCCCTGCT
This sequence comes from Burkholderiaceae bacterium, assembly GCA_044226465.1. Classification (GTDB taxonomy): domain Bacteria; phylum Pseudomonadota; class Gammaproteobacteria; order Burkholderiales; family Burkholderiaceae_C; genus Ideonella. The sequence goes on from JBGAGZ010000013.1 coordinate 42,060, forward strand.
GGCCGACTGGCGTCAGGCCTTCGGCGACGAGCGCGCCGACTATGCCGCGGCGCTGGCCGCCTACCACGAGACCGGCCCGGCGGCCGACTGGTCACAACAGCACGTCAGTGCCTACGCCAGCGCCCACCCGCACGAGGACTGGGCGGAAAGCGTGGCCCATGTGCTGCTGATCGCCGACGGCCTGGAGTCGGCCACCAGCTGGGGCCTGCAACTGCACAGCCGCGCGGCCGAGGCCCAGCCCCGTTGGGCGGCGGACCAACTGGACGACTTCGAGGCCGTGGTCTTGGCGCAGTGGCTGCCGTTGGCCCAGTTCCTCAACGCGATGGACCGCAGCTTGGGGCTGCGCGATGGCTACCCCTTCCTGCTGCCGCCGCCGGTGGTGGCCAAGCTGGCGGCGGCGGCTCGCTTGCTGCGTGCTGCTGCGGTGGCCTCGGCCGCATCGGCCGCCTCGCCGGCCGCTCCTGCGGTGCCCGTCCCGGCCTGACCGGCCAGCGCCTGCCGGCCCGGCCGCAGTGCCAGGCCCAGCCCGCGCGCCAGTGGGCCCACCGTGGTGGACTGCAGCAGCATCGAGCACACCACCACCACGAAAGCCAGGTCGAAGAAGAGGTAGGCCTGAGGCACGCCGGACAGCACCGGGTACAGCGCCAGCACGATCGGCACCGCGCCGCGCAGGCCCACCCAGCCGACCAGCAGCTGCTGGCGCCAGGGCACGCGCAATGGCGTGAGGCAGCAGGCCACGGCCACCGGGCGGGCGACCAGCATCAGCGCCCCGGCGACCACCAGGCCCGGCAGTGCGAAGCGCGCCACCTCGTGCGGCGTCACCAGCAGGCCCAGCAGCAGGAACATGACCGCCTCGGACAACCAGGTGTAGCCGTTGAGCGCCAGCATCGCCGGCCGGACCTGGCGCGGCGCACGGTGTGCCACGACGATGCCGTACAGATAGATGGCCAGCAGGCCCGAGCCGTCGAGCAGCGACGTGATGCCGTAGAGCATCACGCCCGACGAGGTCAGCAGCAGCGCGGTCAGGCCCTGGTGGTCTTCGGCCAGCGGCAGGCGCCGCAGCAGCGCCGCCATGCCGGCGCCACAGGCGGGCCCGGCCAGCAGGGCCACGCCGAACTGGCGCGCCGCGAGCGAGGCCAGCTCGCCCTCGGCATGGCCGGGGCCGATTGCGCCGATCAGCGCCAGCGTCAGGAAGACAGCCAGCGGGTCGTTCAGGCCCGACTCCACCTCCAGCGTGGCAGCGAGCTTCTCGGGCAGCTTCACGCCTGAGCGGGCCAGCTGGCTGAAGACGGCGGCCGCGTCGGTCGATGACACGATGGCGCCCAGCAAGGCGCCGTGGCGCCAGTCCATGCCCAGCCACTGCGTGGCGACCACGGCCACCAGGCCGGTCGTCAGCAACACGCCGACGGTGGCCAGCAGCAGGGCCGGCGCGGCGGCGCGCTTCAGCGTGGCCACCGGCGTGCGCAGCCCGCCATCGAGCAAGATCACGGCCAGCGCCACGTTGCCGACGCCGAACGCCAGCGAGAACTCGCTGAAGGGCAGGCCCAGCGGGCCATCCACCCCGGCGGCCATGCCGACCACCAGGAAGACCAGCAGGTGGGACAGGCCCCAGCGCGCCGTGAACAGGCCACCGACCAGGCCGACGCACACCAGTGCGCCGGCCAGCATCATGACGATGTAAGGCGCGTTCACGGCCGTGGGTGTGTGCCACCGTGGGCCGGGCGTGCCGCTGCCGGCATCGTCAGTTCAGCGACGATGGCAGCACCCAGTTCAGCGTGGTGCCGGCCCAGGTGACGTTGACGTCGCGGCTCATCGACAGGCCCGCGAACTCGCCTTCGAGCGTGTAGTGGCCCGGCGGTAGGTCCATCAGCACGTAGGGGCCGGCGTCCGGGATGCGGGCCACGACCTGGCCCTGCTTCACGACGGCCAGGCTGTGCGCGACCTGGTATTCGCCGCCGCGGCCGCTGAGGATGACGCGCAGCCGGTAGTCCGGTGCGAGGCGCTTGACGGCATCGGCCTCGTCGAGGCTGACGCCGCCGCTGACCACCTTGATGTTGTTGTAGACCTGGGGGGCCGGCGCGTCGGCAATGCCGGTGGCGGCCAGCACCGGGGCGCTCAAGGCGGCGGCCAGGGCCAGCACGGTGGGCAGGTGTTGCCAGCGGTTCGTGTTCATGGCGTGCTCCTGTGGGTTCGGTGGGCGACCCGCATGCTTCACGGGCCGGTGCCGCCAGTATGGGGTTGGGGCGTGGCGCGGACCATCGGAGCAGCGCGCAAGCGCCCGTAGGCCGAGGACTACAGGTCGCGCGACAGGTTCAGCCGGGCCGGTGGCGTGCCGCCGCTCAGGCCCAGGCGCTCGTACTCGGCGATCACCTGCGCGCCGAAGAGCAGCAGCAGACCGCCGATCTCGAGGCTGAACAGCGCGGCGATCGCGGTCGTCAAGGGCCCGTAGACGGTGCCGATCTGCGACAAGGTTGCGAAGTACCACAGCAGCGCGTGGCGCGAGATTTCCCACAGCACGGTGGCCACCACCGCGCCCAGCAGGGCATGGGCCGGCGTCAATCGCCCCACCGGCATGACCAGGTAGATGGCGGTCAGCGCCAGCAGCTCGCCGCACACGCCCAGCGCATACAGCAGCACCACCGAGACCGGCTCCAGCGACCACAGGCGGCCACCGAGCCGCAAGTCGTGCTCGCCCAGCGCCTGCAGCTGGCCGGCCATCGTGGTGATCAGCAGCACGCCCAGGCCCAGGCAGAGCAGGAAGCCGTAGGGCATCAGCGCCGAGGCCAGCGCCGAGCGCCGCCGCGCGCGCACGCGGTGGTGGAAGATGATCGACATCGCGTTCTCCAGCACGCCGAAAGCCAGCGAGCTGAAGAACAGCATGGTCACCAGCAGCAGCCAGCCGACCACGTCGCGGTGCAGCAGGAACTGGCGCAGCGCCTCGAGCACGGTGTCGGCCTGGCCTGGCACCAGCCAGTTCAGGTACATGCCCAGCGTGTCGAACAGCGAGGCCTCGTCGACCACGTGCGCCAGCGCGATCACCATCAGGATCAGCATCGGCACCAGCGACAGCAGGGCGTAGTACGCCACCGCGCCGGCCAGCAGCGGGCCCTGGTTGGCGCGAAAGGCCTGCAGCGTTGACCAGGCGAAGCGCAGCGGGTGCGGGCGGGCGGACACCTGGAGCGCGATCAGGGCGTGGCAGGGGCCACCCGCCAGACGCTGTTGCCCACGTCGTCGGCCACCAGCAGGCCGCCGCGCCCGTCCAGCGCCAGGCCCACCGGCCGGCCCTGGGCGCGCCCTTCGGTGTTGACGAAGCCGGCGAGCACGTCGGTGGGCAGGCCGGCTGGCTTGCCATCGACGAAGGGCACGAAAACGACCTTGTAGCCGGCCAGCGGCCGGCGGTTCCACGAGCCGTGCTCGCCGATGAACATGCCGCGTTGCATGGGCGCCGGCCAACGGGCCAGGCCGTCGGCCGCGTCGCCGGTGGACACCAGCCCCAGCGCGGCCACGTGGGCGCCCAGCGCGTAGTCGGGCGCGATGGCGTTGGCCACCAGCTCAGGCCGCTGCGGCTGGACACGTGCATCGACATGGCCGCCCCAGTAGCTGTAGGGCCAGCCGTAGAAGCCGCCTTCACGCACCGAGCTCAGGTAGTCCGGCACCAGGTTGTCGCCCAGTTCGTCGCGCTCGTTGACGACCACCCACAGCGCCTTGGTGCCTGGCGCATAAGCCATGCCATTGGGGTTGCGCAGGCCGCCGGCGTAGAGGCTGCGCTGGCCGCTGTCGACGTCCAGCAGCCAGATCGCGGCGCGGCCGTCTTCCTCGGCCATGCCGTTCTCGCCGATGTTGCTGTTCGAGCCCACCGTGACGAACAGGTGCCGGCCGTCCGGCGCGACGATGAGATTCTTGGTCCAGTGGTGGTTGCGGCCGGCGGGCAGGTCTGCCACGTGCGCTGGTGCGGCGGTGCTGTGGGTCTGGCCTGCCTGGTAAGGCAGCTTCACCACCTCGTCGGCGTTGGCGATGTAGAGCGTATCGCCCTGCAGCGCCATGCCGAACGGCGACTTCAGGCCCTCGACGAACACGCTGCGCATGTCGGCCACGCCGTCGCCGTCGGTGTCGCGCAGCAGCGTGATGCGGTTGGCACTGGGCACGCCGGCACCCGCGCGCTTCATCACCAGGCCCCGTGCCCAGGCCATGAAGCCCTCGGGCGGCCGCGCGGGTGCATTGGTCTCGGCCACCAGCACGTCACCATTGGGCAGCACGTGCAGCCAGCGTGGGTGGTCCAGCCCCCGCGCGAAAGGCGTGACCGCCAATCCGGCGGCCGGTGTGGGCATGCCGCCCCAGGACCAGCCCTGGGCCGGCGCGATGTGCATCGTGGGCAGCCAGCTGGTGTGCGGCGCTGGCAGCGCGGGGTTGGGCCCGAGCGGCGGCGAATCCGTGGTCTGGCCGGTGCCACAAGCAGCCAGCAGCGAACAGGACAGGAACAGGGTGGCGATTCGCATGGTGACTGACCCCAAAGGAAGACGGGTGGTGGCGGGTGGGCCCGGGAGCGTGCGGCTACGCGTCCTGCATGCGCATGGCTTCGTCGACGCCGTCGCCGACCGGCGCGGCCGAGGGCTCGCTGCCCGGCGCATCGTCCTGACGGCGGTCGGGGGCGGGGCGTGGGCGCCGAGCGGTCGGCCGCCGTGCCGTCGACCTCCGCTGTGTCAGCCAGACCGCCGTGGCAGCAGCCACGCCGAGAGCGGCGAGTGCTGCGGTCTTCATACGGCGGCCGACATCACGCCGATCATGCGGCGGTAGTCGCGCTCGTAACGCCGTGCCAGCTGCGCCTTCATCGGGTCGGACAGGATGCGGCCGGAGAGCTGGAAGAACTTGTGCTCTTCCTCGCGCAGATGGTGGCGCACCTTGTGCGACAGCGCCTTGGCATGGTCCAGCCAGGCATCGCCATCCGGCGCCATGGTCCACAGCTTCTCGACCAGCTCGTCGATGTCGTGATGCTCGGCCAGCGCATGGCGCGAGCTGTCCAGGCCGCGGTCGTCCATCAGCATCGGTGCGTAGAGGTAGCGCTCTTCCGCGGCGGCGTGCGAAGCCAGCTCGATCTGCAGCTCGCGCAGGATGCTCTCGCGGCGCTCTGGCCGCTTCGCGGTGGCGCGGACCAGGCGCGTGCACAGGCGCCGTTGAAGCTCGTGCGAGCGGTGCAGTTCTTCGTACAGGGGTTGCATGGGTGGCGTGCTCCGAGGGGTGGGTGGCCGCTCGCGGCAAGGCGATCGGGCTGGCCACAAGCATCGGCGCGCCGCGCCGGGGCGACCAGCGGACAACCGCCAAAACGCACTGGCGGCGTTGTCCTACACCGCGGTGTCGTGGGCGCTGCGGCGGTGATCGGGGCCCGCGGCCGGCAGCCCCTCGGTGGTGGGCCCGGCGTTGCGGCTCAGCTCCCAGCGGCCGCCGCCGACCAGCTTCAACACGCGCCGGTGGAAGCCCGCCACCGCCGCCCGGTGGGCAATGCTGATCAGCGTGATGCCGCGCGCACGCAGGCGCTCGTACAAGCGTTGCTGGTTCTGGTCGTCGAGCGCGCTGGTGGCTTCATCCAGGATGGCGAAGCTTGGCGCGTGCACCAGCAGTCGCGCGAAGGCCAGGCGCTGCTGCTCGCCACCGCTGAGCAGCTTTTCCCAGTCGTGCGTGGCGTCGAGCCCGCCGGCCCGGTCGACCAGGTGGCGCAGCTGCACCTCGTCCAGCACCTTCAACAGCGCGGCGTCGTCGATGTCCATGCGCGCGCTCGGGTAGATGAGCTGGCTGCGCAGGCTGCCGGTTTGCAGGTAGGGGCGCTGCGGCAGGAAGAAGGTGTCCTCGTGCGGCGGGTGCTGCACTTGGCCGCTGCCCTGCGTCCACAGCCCGGCAATGGCGCGCAGCAGCGAGCTCTTGCCGCAGCCGCTGGCGCCGGTGATCAGCAGCGACTCGCCGCGCGCCAGCGTCAGGTCGAGGTCGCGCACCAACACCTGGCCGCTGCCGGGCGTCACCACGGTCAGGCCCGACAGGCGCAGGTCGTCGCCCTCGCGCCGGTCGATGCCGGGCGCGGGCTCGCTTGCGCCCACACCTTCGCCCTCGCCCGCCGAGGGCGTGTCCACCTGCAGCGCACGCGCCAGGATGTGCAGGCGGTCGATGCCGGCGATGAAGCGACTCAGGCTCTCGAAGTTGTCGATGATGAGCGAGACCGCGCCCAGCACGGCAGCGAAGGCCCCGCTGGCCTGCACGGCGGCGCCCACTTCGAGCCGCCCGTCCATCACCTCGGACACCAGCGCCACGGCCGGCACCAGCAGGCTCAGCTGGCTGAAGGCGCGCTGGAAGACGTTCAGCGCGAACTGCGCGCGGATCATGCGCTTGGTGTTCAGCAGGGCCGCGCGCAGGCGCTGGTTCAGCTGGTGGCGCTCCTGCTCCTCGCCGCGGTAGAAGGCGATCGACTCGGCGTTCTCGCGCACCCGCATCAGGCGGAAGCGGAAGTCGGCCTCGCGGCGCAGCTGCCAGAAATTCAGGCGGATCAATGGGCGGCCGAACAGCACCAGCGACAGCACGGTGCCCACGGTGGCATACACCAGCAGGAAGAACACCAGGCGGTGCGACAGCGACCACAGCACGGCACTGAACGCGATCAGCTGCATCACCGAGCCGAGCAGGATCAGCAGGAAGTTCAGCGAGCGCCCGGTGAAGGTGTTGACGTCTTCGGCGATGCGCTGGTCCGGGTTGTCGATCGTGTCGTCAGCGCCCAGGTGGAAGTAGTTGCGCTGGCGCAGGTAGCCGTCCAGGAAGCGGGCGGTCAGCCAGCGGCGCCAGTCGTTGGAATAGGCGTCGCGGATGTAGTAGTACAGCCCGAAGATCGGCACCGCGAAGGCCATCACGAACAGGGTCTGGCGCACGGCGGCCCAGAAGCGGTCGGCGTCGCGGCTGGACAGGGCCGAGGTGATCTCGCCGGTCTGGGTGTTCAGCCGCACCGCGAAGTAGGTGTCGGTCAGCATCAGCAGGATCACGCCCACCAGGTAGGCCCAGGCAACACCGCGGCGGTCGCCGCGCCAGTAGTGCTGGGCGACGTCGATGAAGCGGCGCCAGGGCGGCAGCAGGCTCGGCTCGTCGGTGGACGGCAGGGCGGTGGTGGTCATGGTGGTCGTGTGGATTGACAGACTGCGGCGAGCCTAGGGGTCGGCCGCACCCGCGCGTGTCGGACGACAGGCGGTTCGCAGGCCATCCAGTGCCGCGACCGGCCGTGGTGCGGCGTCGTCCGACAAGGCGCCGCGGCCACCGCCGACTGCGGCCGACCGGCGGCCTGCCTATCGTCCATCTCACGGTGCGGGACCCATGGCACGGCGATGCCGCCGGCCCCCGCACCCACCTCAACCACTGCCCAGGAGAAATCTCATGAACGTCCGACAACATTCCCTTCGTGCGCTGGCCGCGCTGTCGCTGAGCTCGGTCTGCGCGCTGGCGAGCGCCATCCCGCTGAGCCGGCCGGTCTACGACCTGGCCAAGGACCAGCTGAAGGTCCACTACAAGGCCGAGCGTGACGCCTGCGACGCACTGGCCGGCAACACCAAGGACATCTGCGTGGAACGTGCCAAGGGCCGTGAGAAGGTCGCGATGGCGCACCTGCAGTACCAGCTGACCAACAGCGACAAGGACCGCAAGGACTACATGGAAGCGCGCTACGAGGCCCGCTACGAAGTGGCCAAGGAGGTCTGCGACAACCAGGCCGGCAACGGCAAGGACGTGTGCATGGCCGAAGCCAAGGCCGCGCGCGACAAGGCCAAGGCCGACCTGAAGGCGAACGTCGCCATCCGCGAAGCGCAGGAAGACGCGCTGGAGGCCCGCTGGAAGGCCGACTACAAGGTGGCCCGCGAGCAGTGCGACACGCTCGACGGCTCGGCCAAGGAGTCCTGCGTGGCGTCGGCCAAGGCCCGGTACTACCAGTGACGCTTTGACGCGGTGCGCAGGGCGCGGCCCGGGTCAGTCGCCCAGGGCCTGCGCCGACAGCACCTCGCCCGACATGCCGCCGCCCTCGGCAAGCCAGTCGCCCACCGGCAACGGTGGGTCGATGGCCGCCAGTGCGGCGGCCGTCATGTCGCGGGCGCGCTGCTCGCTCAGCTCGCGCCGGAAGCCCGACTGCGCGTAGTGCGCGTCGCACCAGCCGGCCAGCCGCGCGGCCACCGCGTGGCGCCCGCGCTGGCAGGCCAGCAGCGCGAAGTGGTCCGCGAAGCTGCCCAGGCGCCCGATGCGGACCATGTCCTTGACCGCGGCGCGCGCCGTCGCCAGCGCCTCGTCGGTCTCGCCCCGGTAGGTGAGGGCAGCGCTCAGGTTGGCCAGGTTGGTGATCACATACAGCTGCAGGCTGTGCCTGCTGTCTTGCACCACCTGGCGGCGCAGCGCGATCGCCTCCTCCACCTTGCCCTGCACGAACAGGTTCTCGGCCAGGTTGATGCGGGCGATGTTGGCCTCCTGCGGGTCACCGCTGGCCTGGTGCAGCACCAGCAGCTCCTCGGCCATCGGCTGGCCTTCGGCCGGGCGGCCCGAGGCCTCGTACCAGAAGGTCCGGGCCAGCAGCAGGTCTTCGCGCGCCAGCGGCGGCCAGGCCGGGTCCGCCACCTCGGTGGCCTCTCGGATGGCCTGCTCGGCCGCGGCCAGGTCGTAGCGCCAGGCCAGCTTCTGCGCCGCCAGCGTGCGGCAGCGGTAGAGGCCACGGCGGTCGCCCAAGCCGCGGTAAATCTCGGCCGCGCGGTCCAGCGCCGCAAATTCCTTGTCCGCGGCGGTCTGGTGCGCCAGGCGGGCGCTGGCGTAGAGCAGCTGGGCCTGCAGCGCCGGCTCGTCGGCCACCTTGGCCAGGCGGGCCTGCGCTTCGTCGCACCAGCGCATGCCCTCGGCCGTCAGGCCGGCCACCTTCCAGACCCAGCCGGTGACGCCGGCGAGCGCGATCAGCAGCCGGTCGTCACCGCCGGGGCCGGCCGACCAGGCCAGCGCGGCGCGCAGGTTGTCCAGCTCGGGCAGCAGGCGCAGCAGTTGCCGGCTGTCGCCGGTGTGCCAGCGCTGCCCGTCGGCCTGGCGCAGCTGGGCCAGCAAGGCCTCGGCGTGGCGCCGGGCGATGGCGGCCGCTTCGCCGGACCCGGCCAGTTGCTCCAGTGCGAACGCCCTTGTGCTTTCCAGCAGGCGGTAGCGCGGTGGCTCGCCCGCGTCCACGATGACCAGCGACTTGTCCACCAGCGCGCCCAGGTGGTCGAGCACGGCCCATTCGTCGTGGCTGTCGTCGGCGCCCACCTGCTGGGCCGCGTCGATGCCGAAGCCGCCGTGGAACACGCCGAGGCGGCGCAGCATCAACTGCTCGTCGGCGCTGAGCTGGGCATGGCTCCATTCGATCGCCGCGCGCAGGGTCTGCTGGCGGCGCGGTGCGCCGCGGTTGCCGGCGGTGAGCAGGCGGAAGCGGTCATCCAGCCGCTGGCGCAGGCCGTCGATGCCCAGCAACGACCAACGCGCCGCGGCCAGCTCGATGGCCAGCGGGATGCCGTCCAGCCGGCGGCAGATGTCGGCGACGGCGGCGCGGTTGTCGGCGTCCAGCGTGAAACAGGGGTTGGCGGCATGGGCGCGCGCGGCGAACAGGGCCAGAGCGGCGTCGCCCGAGCCGGCGGGCGCTGCCAGGTCGTCCAGCGTGGGCACGGCCAGCGGGCCTAGGCGCAGCAGGTGCTCGTCGGCGAGCTTGAGCGGCTCCTGGGTGGTGGCCAGCAGGTGCACGCCAGGGCAGGCCCGCAGCAGCGCCGCGGCCACCTCGGCCGCACCGGCGACGAGGTGCTCGCAGTTGTCCAGCACCAGCAGCAGGCGACGCTCGCCCAGCCGGTCGGCCAGTTGCTCGGGACCGGCCGGTGCGTCCAGCGACACGCCCAGCGCGCAGGCGATGCTGCTGGCCACCAGGCCAGCGTCGCCGACAGGCGCCAGCTCGACCAGCCAGGCGCCGTCGGCGAAGTGGCCCTGGGCCAGCCAGGCGGAGGCCAGGGCCAGGCGCGTCTTGCCGATGCCACCCGCGCCGGCGATGGTCACCAGCCGGTGGCCGGCGATCTGGCCATGCAGCAGAGCGAGCTCGGCGTCACGGCCGAACAGCGCATCGCCCGGCGCCGACAGGTTGCCGACCGGGGCGCTGCCGGGCGCCGCGCTCGCTGCGGCCGAGGCGGGGGCTGAGGGCAGAGGGGCCGGCGCCGCCGGCAGGCCGGTGGTGGGCCGGTCGTCGTTGGCGGCACCGTCGATCGGTGCGGTGAAGCGGTAGCCGCGGCCGGGCACGGTGGCGATGGCCGAAGGCCCCAGCAGCTTGCGCAGGGCCGAGATGTGGACCTGCAGGTTGTTCTCTTCGACGACCAGGCCGGGCCAGACCACGTCCAGCAGCTCGTTCTTGCTGACCACCCGGTCGCGCCGCTCGGCCAGTGTGAGCAGCAGGTCGAAGGCGCGCGCGCCCAGCTTGGCGGGCTCGCCGTCGACCAGCAGTTGGCGGGCCTCGGGCTGGGCCACGAATCGGCCGAAGGCGAAGGCCTTCCTGGCAGTCGAACCGGACATCACCCCTCCGTCGTTTGGGGCGAGCTTACGCCTTCCCGGGGCCCGATTTCCCCCGTTTGGGGGGTGATTTCGGCCGGGTCGGCCCCGCCTTTCAGAACGCTTCAGGCCCGGCCCAAGGACCTGAAAGGGGCTTCAGCCGGACAGTTCATCCATCGACAGCGCACCGCCCGGTACCACCCCACCGACCAAGGAAACGTGATGCACACCGCCCCCTTCAACGCCGCCTTCCGCGCCCCGATCAGCACCCGCTTTTCCGCCGCCTTCGCCGCCGTGCGCATCACCTACACGCTGCTGCAGTTCCTGGCGCCGCTGGGCGGCGCTGCGGCCGCCCAGCCGCCGGTGGCGGGCCACGCCGCACCGGTTGTCCAGGTCGCCGCGGCAGCCAGCGCGCACTGATGCCCCGACCCACTCCGGGTTTTCCCGTTCCCCTCCCACCACCACCGAAAGGACCCATGATGAACACGTCCCTGACCTCTCGCCTGATCGCCGCTGCCGGCGCCGCCGTCACCACCTGGTCGCTGCTGGTCGGCGTGGTGTCGCTCGGCCAGCCGGCCACGCCGGCCGACGTGACACTGGCCCATCGACCCGCCGAGCCGAAGGCGGCGCCCGAAGCGCCGGAATTGCCGCAGCAAGCGGTCGTCGTGGTGGCCCGCAACGAGCCGCGGTGAGCCGCGCTGCAGGGCGCCACCGCGCGGCCAGCGCCGGGCCGCTCCCAAGCGGCCGCGCACCCGCTCGGCGGGGGGCGCCAGTACCCTGGCGCCGGGGGCACCATCTCAAACCATGCGCAGCGGGATGGTCACCGGGCCGTCGTTGACCAGGTGCACCTGCATGTCGGCGCCGAACTCTCCGCTGGCCACCTGCGGGTGGGCGGCGCGGGCGCGGGCCAGCAGCGCTTCGTACAGCGCCCGCCCCTGGGTCGCCGGCGCGGCGCCGGTGAAGCTGGGCCGGTTGCCGCCCGAGGTGTCGGCCGCCAGCGTGAACTGCGAGACGATCAGCAGCCCGCCGGGAGTGCCAGCACCGTCCAGGTCCTGCACGCTGCGGTTCATCTTGCCGGCGTCGTCGCTGAAGATGCGCAGCTTCAATATCTTGGCCAGGAAGCGCTCGACCACCGCCTCGGTGTCGGCCGGCTCGGCGCAGGCCAGCACCAGCAGGCCGGGGCCGATGGTGCCGATCACCTGGCCGGCCACCTCGACCCGGGCTTCGCGCACGCGCTGGACGAGGCCGATCACAGCAGGTCCTTCGCGTCGTCGAAGTGGGCTTCGACGTCCATCGGCAGCAGCTGGATGCTGGCGCGCAGGCCGGGCACGGCGCTCATCAGGGCTTGCTCCACCGACGTGCGCAGAGCGGCGGCGCGCTGCAAGGTCCAGCCGGCGGGCATGTGCATGTGCAGGTCGACGAAGCGCCGGGCGCCGGCACGCCGCGTGACCAGGTGGTCGAAGCGGATGGTGTGCGGATGTGCGAACCCCGCGAGCACCTCGTCGATCGCGCCGCGGTGCTCGGGCTCGAGCGCACGGTCCATCAGGCCGTCGGCCGAGCGCCAGACCAGCGACACGCCTTCGCGCACGATGTTGACGGCCACCGCGATCGCGGCCAGCGGGTCCAGCCACTGCCAGCCGGTCAGCACCACGCCGACCAGGCCGACGACCACGCCGACCGAGGTCCACACGTCGGTGAACAGGTGCTTGGCGTCGGCCTCGAGGGCCATCGAGCGGTGCTGCCGCGCCGTACGCAGCATGCCCCAGGCCAGCCAGCCGTTCATGGCCGAGCTGACGATGGACAGGCCCAGGCCCAGCCCGAGCGACTGCAGCGGCTGCGGGTGCAACCAGCGCTCGACCGACGCGGCGACGATGCCCAGCGCCGCGGCGATGATCAGCACGCCCTCGAAGCCGCTGGAGAAGTACTCGGCCTTGTGGTGGCCGTAGGGGTGGTCTTCGTCCGGTGGCTGGGCGGCGATGGTCACCATCGCCAGCGCGAACATGGCGCCCGCCAGGTTGACCAGCGACTCCATCGCATCGGACAACAGGCTGACCGAGTCGGTCAGCCACCAGGCGCCGGTCTTGAGCGCGATCGTCGCGACCGCGGCGGCGACCGAGAGCTTCAGGTACGAGGACACTTGCATGGCGACATTGTCGCCGGCCGGTCCTGGCCGACCCTGCGCTCGCGCAGGGCCGCGAGCATTCCGGCTTACTTGCCCGCGATGCCCAGCAGCTCGACGTCGAACTGCAGCGTGGTGTTGGGCGGGATGACCTTGCCGGCGCCCTTGGCGCCGTAGGCGATGGCGGCCGGGCAGGTGAGCTTGGCCTTGCCGCCGACCTTCATCTTCTGCACGCCTTCGGTCCAGCAGGCGATGACGCGGTTGAGCGGGAACTCGGCCGGCTGGCCGCGCGAGTACGAGCTGTCGAACTCCTTGCCGTTCATGAAGGTGCCGCGGTAGTGCACCTTGACCACATCGGTCTCGGCCGGGCTGGCACCGGTGCCTTCGCGCAGCGTGCGGATGACCAGGCCACTGGGCCAGGTCTCGCTGCCATCGGCGGCCTTGACCGGCGCGGCGGCCGAGGCGGGGGCGGCATTGCTGACGGGCTCGACCTGGGCACGGGCCGGTGCGGTGGGCAGCAGGGCCAGCAGGGAAAGAACGGCGAGGGAAGAACGAAGCATCGGGATCTCCGGGAGCAAGGGGTCAGGCGAGCGTGACGCGCGCGAATTTGCGCTTGCCCACCTGCACAACGAATGTACCGGCTGGAAGTTTCAGGCCTTTGTCGGCAATCACACTGCCGTCGACCCGCACGCCGCCCTGCTCGACCATGCGGCCGGCTTCGGTGGTGCTGGGCACGAGGTTGGCGGCCTTGAGCAGGGCGCCGATGCCCATCGGCGCACCGGTGAGCGACACCTCGGGGATCTCGTCGGGCACGCCGCCCTTGGCGCGGTTCTGGAAGTCGGTCTCGGCCGCGTCAGCCGCTGACGCGCTGTGGAAGCGGGCGGTGATCTCCTTGGCCAGCATCACCTTGGCGTCCTTGGGGTTGCGGCCGCCCTCGACCTCGGCCTTCAGCTGGGTGATCTCGGCCTCGCTGCGGAAGCTGAGCAGCGTGAACCACTTCCACATCTGCTCGTCGCTGATCGACAGCACCTTGGCGAACATGGTGTTGGCCGGCTCGGTGATGCCGATGTAGTTGTTCTTGGATTTCGACATCTTCTCGATGCCGTCCAGGCCCTCCAGCAGCGGCATGGTCAGGATGCACTGCGGCTCCTGGCCGTACTCGGCCTGCAGCGTGCGGCCGACCAGCAGGTTGAACTTCTGGTCGGTGCCACCAAGCTCGAGGTCGCTCTTGAGCGCGACCGAGTCGTAGCCCTGCATCAGCGGGTAGAGGAACTCGTGCACGCTGATCGGCGTCTGCGCGGCGAAGCGCTTGGCGAAGTCGTCGCGCTCCATCATGCGCGCCACCGTGTACTTGGCGGCCAGCTCGATCATGCCGCGCGCGCCCAGCGGGTCGCTCCACTCGCTGTTGTAGCGGATCTCGGTCTTGGCCGGGTCCAGCACCAGGCTGGCCTGGCGGTAGTAGGTGTCGGCGTTGGCAGCGATCTGCTCCTTGGTCAGCGGCGGGCGGGTGTTGTTGCGGCCGGAAGGGTCGCCGATCAGCGAGGTGAAGTCGCCGATCAGGAAGATCACGCGGTGGCCCAGGTCCTGCAGCTGGCGCATCTTGTTGAGCACCACGGTGTGGCCGACGTGGATGTCGGGCGCGGTCGGGTCCAGCCCCAGCTTGATGCGCAGCGGGTGGCCGGTGGCCTCGGAGCGCTGCAGCTTCTTCACCCAGTCGGCCTCGGGCAGCAGCTCGCTGCAGCCGCGCAGGCTGACGGCCAGGGCATCGCGCACCTTGTCGCTGATCGGGGCATGGGGCGTGGCGGAGGTCACGGTCTCGGACATGTGGCAGTCACAAAATGCAAACAGGGGATAGCGCCCAAAGGGCGGTTGCTATACTCGCGCGCACCCCCGGCATGGGCTCCGGCTCCTTCGAGAGTCGCCTCGGGCCGGGTCGCCACGAGGCCATCGCGAAGGTGGCTCGAAACGGCAGATTCTACGGGCCGGCCCCACGCTGGGCGCCTGCCCTCCCGTACCAAGCTCAGGTCACCGGTCTCGTCCGGCGCCGGGCCTGTTTTGTTGCCCGTCGGGCGGGTGGTTGTTGCCAAGGCGCGTGCCTGCACGCCAGGGCCCCGTGGATGGAACCGATGTCTGCCGAGAAGCTTGCCGCCTCACTGAACGCCCTGGCCCTGGCCACACGCCGCTTCGTCACCGAGCACCGCCGTGGCCTCGCCGCGAGCTTCACGCTGGCCATCGCCGGCTTCGGTGTCACCGCGTTCGGCATCGCCCCGCTGGCGCCGGATGCCGCCGAGCTGCCGCGCCGTTTGTTGACCGAGGTCGTGCAGCCCGACGACCTGCCCGGCCAGCTCGACGCCCTGGCCGGCCTGGGCCTGCAGCTGCGCCGCAACGAGTTGACCCGCGCCAGCGACACGGTCGACAGCCTGTTCAAGCGGCTGGGCGTGGTCGACGCCGAGGCGGCCCAGTTCCTGCGCAGCGACCGCAACGCGCAGCGCGTGCTGGCCGGCCGCCCGGGCAAGATGGTCTCGGCCGAGCTGGACGGCGAAGGCCGGCTGCAACAGTTGGTGGCCCGCTACGCCGACCCCGACGACAACGCGCCCACGCCGACCCGCTTTCTGCGGCTGACCGTGCAGCGTGGCGAGGGCGCCTCCGCCTGGTCCACCCGGCTGGAATCGGCCGCGCTGGAAAGCAGCACCCGACTGGCCGGCGGCGTGATCCGCAGTTCGCTCTTTGCCGCCACCGACGACGCTGGCATCCCCGACGCGATCGCTGTGCAGTTGGCCGAGATCTTCTCTGCCGACATCGATTTCCACCGCGAGCTGCGCAAGGGCGACGCCTTCAGCGTGGTCTTCCAGGCACTCACCGCGGATGGCGAGCCCATCACCTGGAACCAGGGCGCCGGCCGCGTGATGGCGGCCGAGTTCGTCAACGCCGGCAAGACCTACCAGGCCGTCTGGTACGGCGACGACAGCAAGGGCGCCAAGGGCGGCTACTACGATTTCAGCGGCGAGAGCAAGCGCCGCGCCTTCCTGGCCAGCCCGATGGAGTTCTCGCGCGTCACCTCGGGTTTCTCGATGCGCTTCCACCCCATCCTCCAGACCTGGCGCGCCCACCTGGGCACCGACTACGGTGCGCCCACCGGCACGCCGGTGCGCTCGGTGGGCGACGGCATCGTCGAATTCGCTGGCTGGCAGAACGGCTACGGCAACGTGGTGCAGGTGCAGCATGCCGGCGGCCGCAGCACGTTGTATGGCCACCTGTCGCGCATCAACGTGAAGAAGGGCCAGCGGGTCGAGCAGGGGCAAAACGTGGGCAACGTCGGCGCCACCGGCTGGGCCACCGGGCCGCACCTGCACTTCGAGTTCAAGGTCAACGGCCAGCACCAAGACCCGCTGCGTGTGGCCAAGGCCGCCGAGACGGTGGCGCTGGACGCCACCCAACGCCCGCGCTTCAACCAGGTCGCGAGCGCGATGAAGACGCAACTGCAGGCCGCCGACGAGATGGTCGGCGTGGCCGGCGGCGTCGAATAAGCCGCCCCGGGCCATGCCGCCCGTGACAATGCGGGCATGAGCACTTTCATCGGCCTGATGTCGGGCACCTCGCTGGACGGGGTGGACGGGGTCGTGGCGCATTTCGGCGACGACCCGGCAGAACATCACATCGCGGTGTCGGCCCACGCCCATCGCCCGTTCGACCCTGTGCTGCGTGACGAACTGCTGGCCTTGAACCGCAGCGGCGCGGACGAGCTTCACCGTGCGGCGCTGGCCGCCAACGGCCTGGCCCGGGTGCAGGCCGAGGTGGTGCGGGCCCTGCTGGCGCAGGCCGGCCTGGCCGCGCCGGCGGTCGATGCCATCGGCTCGCACGGCCAGACACTGCGCCACCGGCCCGGCGAGTTCGATGGCACCGGCTACACCCTGCAGATCAACCAGCCCGCGCTGCTGGCCGAACTGACCGGGATTCCGGTGGTGGCCGACTTTCGCTCACGCGACGTGGCGGCCGGCGGGCAGGGCGCCCCGCTGGTACCGGCCTTCCATGCCCAGGTGTTCAGCCTGCCCGACGCGCCGCGCGCGGTGTTGAACCTGGGCGGCATCGGCAACCTCACGCTGCTGCCGGCCGAGAACGACCCGGCCGGGCGCGTGCGTGGCTTCGATTGCGGCCCGGGCAATGCCCTGCTGGACCACTGGGTTGCGCAGCACCAGGGCCAGCCGTTCGACGACGGCGGCCGCTGGGCTGCCGGCGGGCAGGTGAATCCTGCCCTGCTGGCCGCGCTGCTGGCCGAGCCCTTCCTGCAGCGCCCGCCGCCCAAGAGCACCGGGCGCGACCTGTTCAACCCGGAGTGGCTGGCTGCACGGCTGGCCGCGCACGCCGGCGTGCCGACGCAGGACGTGCAGGCCACGCTCGCCGAGTTCACGGCCCGCGCTGCGGCGGACGCGTTGCGGCGCGAGGCGCCCGCCACGGCCGACCTGCGCGTGTGCGGCGGAGGCGCCTTGAACACCCACCTGATGGCCCGCCTGGCTGCCTTGCTGCCGGGCGTCAGCGTGGCTTCCACCGCCGAAGCCGGGCTGCCACCGCTGCAGGTGGAAGCCGCCGCCTTCGCCTGGCTCGCCCGGGCCTGCCTGCTGGGCCAGGCCGGCAACCGCCCCGAGGCCACTGGCGCCCGCGGGCCGCGGGTCCTGGGGGCGGTCTACCCGGCCTGATCGCGGGGATGGCCGGGTTCAACCCGGCACACCCGATGCATTCCGAAACGACTGCATGACAGCGTGCGGGCAGCATGGCGCGTTGTTGAAGGACACGCGAACCCGGCGTGCTGCGCGGTGCGGCCGCTGGGTGTGTCGTCGTGCGAGCCCATCGATCGGAGTGCCTCTGATGAACCCGTCCACCGCCACTGTTCCCCCGCCGCTGGCCGGCAACCGGCCCCGCCTCGCCAGGCCGCTGACGATCGTCATCGGCGTGATGGCCGTCACCATCGCCGCCATGGGCGCCGCGCTGGTCTGGCGCAGCCCCTCGGCGCCTGTGCTGGCCGCCATGGCCGCCGACACCGCGCCGCCTGTGGCCGATACGCCGGTTCCGGCCGCCAATCCGCCTGGCGAAGCGGCCAACGCGGCCGAGCCTGCCGCCGGTCCCAAGCCTGCCCCGGTGGCCAGCAGCCGCCGCCCGGCGAACCCGAGCACGGGCCATGCGGTGCCGGCGACTGGCACGCCGCCGGCCGCGGGTGCCGCGACGACGGATGCCCAGGCCGGCGCCGGTTCGCCTGCCGCCCGCGAGCCCTTGCCGGCCCCGCCCACCGTGGTGTCGGTTTGCAACACCTGTGGCACCGTCGAAGCGGTGGAAGCGGTCAAGCAGGCCGGCAAGGCCAGCGGCGTGGGTGCTGTGGCCGGTGGCGTGGTCGGCGGCGCGCTGGGCAACCGCATGGGCGGCGGCAGCGGCAAGACCGCGATGACCGTGCTGGGCGCGATCGGCGGCGGCCTGGCCGGCAACGCGATCGAGAAGCACGCCAAGTCGGAGACGGTCTACCGCGTCAAGGTGCGCATGGAAGACGGCTCGCTGCGCACGGTGACGCGCGCGCAGAGCGTGGCGGTGGGCAGCCACGTGACGCTGGAGGGCGAGGCGCTCAAGGTGACCGCCCCGCCGGCCCGCAGCGGCAGCGCCGCCACGGGCACAGGCTCGCACGCCTGAACCGGGGCACCCGGCGCCGGCATCGGCCCAGGGCCGCGCGTTCAGCGCACGAAGCGGCCGCCTTCGGTGACCTGCACCAGCTCGACGAACTTCGAGCCGGCGAGGTCGCCGTCGCCGAAGTCCACGTTCATGCCAGCGATCCGCGTGCGGGTGGCGCGGATGGCGGCGTGGATGCGCGACGGGCTCAGGTCACCCGCCTTGCGCAGGATGGCCGCGAACAGGGTGGCGTTGACGTAGCCCTCGAAGCCGTAATAGTTCGGCGTGGCCTGGCGCGCGCTGCACAGGCGCCGGTAGTCCTGCGCCGTCAGGTCCACCTCGGACCAGGGGTAGGGCACGGCCTGGGCGACGACCAGGCCACGGGCCTTGGCGCCGATGATCGCGGCCACGCCGTCGCCCGACACGATGGACATGCCATAGAAGCTCGGCCGGTGCCCGGTCTGCAGCACGGCGTCCATCACCCCGGCGGCCAGCGGCGCGCTGAGGAACATCAGCACGACCTGCGGGTCGAGCGCGGCCAGCGCGCGCCCCACCTCGCCGACGTTGCTCGCGTCATTGGCCACGGCCCCCGCGCCGCGGAGCTTCACGTCCTTGGCAGCCAGCAGGCGGGTGATCGATTGCAGCACCTCGTCGCCACCGGGGTTGGCCAGGTGAGCCACCGCGATGCGGTCCACCCCCAGCGTCAGCAGGTGCTGCACCAGCACCTCGGCTTCGCGGCCATAGCCGGCGCGCACGAAATAGGCCGCGCCCTTGCACTTCTCGCGCGCCCCATCGCCCACCGCGTAGCCACCGAAGGCCGGCAGGCCGCTGTCGCGCAGCACGGCGGCGCTGGCGGCCGTGGTGCCCGAGCCGACGCAACCCAGGAAGGCCGACACTTTCTGGCCGATCAGCGTCTTGTAGTTGGCGATCGCCTTGTCGGGCTTGAGCTCGTCGTCCAGCGACACCAGCTTCAAGCTCAGGCCATTGACGCCGCCGGCGGCGTTGACCTGGTCGAGCGCGATCTGCAAGCCCTGGTTGAACGCCAGGATTGCCTTGCCCAGCGGCCCGCTGAGCACCGCGCTCTGGCCGAGCAGCAACTCGCCCTTGCCTTGGGCACGCAGGGAAGATGAGCCGGCGCCTATCACGGCAACAGCCACGCCGGCCTGGAGCAGCCGGCGTCTGGGAATGTCATTTCTCATGGGGCCTCCTGGGACGCGAGTGTAGGAGGCCCCGGGTCGCCCCGGCGCTCAGTTGCTGCGACGCACGCGCGCCAATTCGTCAAGTATTAGGCAAATGGCGCCCAGCGTGATGGCGCTGTCGGCCAGGTTGAACGACGGGAAGGCGCGGCCGGCGTAGTGCAGCTGGATGAAGTCCACGACGTAGCCGTGGATCAAGCGGTCGATCACGTTGCCCAGCGCGCCGCCCAGGATCATGGTGATCGCGAAGCAGAACAGCTTCTGCCCCGGGTGCCGCTTGAGCATCCACACGATCAGGGCCGAGGCGGCCGCCCCGAGGCCGACGAAGAACCAGCGCTGCCAGCCCGATGAATCCGCCAGGAAATTGAAGGCCGCGCCGGTGTTGTGCACCCGGACCACGTTGAAGAACGAGGTCACGACGCGGCTCTCGCCGAGCGAGAAGTCGCCCAGGATCAGGGTCTTGCTGAACTGGTCGAGCAGGATCACCACGGCGGCCAGGCCCAGCCAGACCCACTGGCTGGGGCCGGGCGACGAAGAGAAGGTGCGGCGGGCCATCAAGCGACCTTTCGCACTTCGCCCGCGCCGTGCAGGTTGCTCGCGCAACGGCCGCAGATCGTGGGGTGGGCCACATCGGTGCCGACGTCGTGGCGGTAGTGCCAGCAGCGCTCGCACTTGGGTGCCGTGCTGGGCGTAACCACGACCGACAGCACCGCGCCGTCGACCACCTGCACGGCCGACGTGATGGTGACGAAGCGCAGGTCGTCGCCCAGCGAGCGCAGCAGCGCGGCGTCGTCGGGTGGCGCCGTGATCGTCAGCGCCGCCTGCAGCGACGCACCGACAGCGCCGGTGGTGCGCACGGCCTCGATCTCCTTGTTGGCCAGGTCGCGGATCTCGTGGATGCGCGACCACTTGGCCAGCAGCGCGCCGTCGGCCTCGGGCAGCGTCCAGTAGGTTTCGGTGAAGATGCTGGCGGTGGACGGCGTGCCGTGCGCGAAGAGCTGCCAGGCTTCTTCGGCCGTGAAGCTGAGGAAGGGCGCCATCCAGCGCAGCATGGCCTGGGTGATGTGCCACAGCGCGGTCTGCGCGCTGCGGCGCGCCAGGCTCTTGGGTGCGGTGGTGTAGAGGCGGTCCTTCAGCACGTCGAGGTAGAAGGCGCCCAGGTCTTCCGAGCAGTAGATCTGCAGCTTGGACACGACCGGGTGGAACTCGTAGGCCGTGAAGTGCTTCAGGATCTCGGCCTGCAACTCGCTGGCGCGGGCCAGGGCGTAGCGGTCGACCTCGAGCAGCTCGTCGCCGGGCACGGCGTCGGCCACGGGGTCGAAGTCGCTGACGTTGGCCAGCAGGAAACGCAGCGTGTTGCGGATGCGGCGGTAGGCGTCCACCACGCGGGCGAGGATCTTGTCGTCGCCGGCGATGTCGCCCGAGTAGTCGCTGGCCGCCACCCACAGGCGGATGATCTCGGCGCCCAGCTTCTGGCTGATGGCCTGCGGCTCGATGCCGTTGCCGAGCGACTTGCTCATCTTGCGGCCCTGGCTGTCCACGGTGAAGCCATGGGTCAGCAGGCCGCGGTAGGGCGCACGGCCCTCCAGCGCGCAGGCGATCAGCAGCGACGAGTGGAACCAGCCGCGGTGCTGGTCGTGGCCTTCGAGGTAGAGGTCGGCCTCGGGGCCGGCCTCATGGAAGCCGGTGCCGCCGCTGGGGCTCTGGGCATGCGTGCCGCGCAGCACGTGGCGGAAGGTCGAGCCCGAGTCGAACCAGACCTCCAGGATGTCGGCGCTCTTGGTGTAGCTGGGCGCGTCGGCCGCGCCGAGGATCTCTTCGGCCGTCACGCGGCTCCAGGCCTCGATGCCGCCCTTTTCGACGATGTCGGCCGCCTGGTCGAGGATCTCCATCGTGCGCGGGTGCAGCTCGCCCGAGTCCTTGTGCAGGAAGAAGGGCAGCGGCACGCCCCACGAGCGCTGGCGCGAGATGCACCAGTCGGGCCGGTTGGCGATCATGTCGCGCAGGCGGGCGCGGCCGTTCTCGGGGTAGAAGCCGGTCTGGTCGATCGCGTCCAGCGCCATCTGGCGCAGCGTCTTGGGCGCCTTGTCCTTGGTGAACACGCCCACGCCTTCGTCCATGCGCACGAACCACTGCGCCGCCGCGCGGTAGATCACCGGCGTCTTGTGGCGCCAGCAGTGTGGGTAGCTGTGGGTGATGGTCTCGGTGGCCATCAGGCGGCCATGGGCCTTGAGCGTGTCGATGATGACCGGCGCGGCCTTCCAGATGTTCTGGCCACCGAACAGCGGCAGGGTCGGCGCATAGCTGCCGTTGCCCTGCACCGGGTTCAGGATGTCGTCGTACGCCATCCCGTGCGCGACGCAGGAGTTGAAGTCGTCCACGCCATAGGCGGGCGACGAGTGGACGATGCCGGTGCCGTCGTCGGCGGTGGCGTAGTCGGCCAGGTAGATCGGGCTCAGGCGGTCGTAGCCCGGGTCGACATGGGCCAGCGGGTGCTTGAAATGGATGCCGCCCAGGTTCTCGCCCAGCGTGGTGGCCGCCACCGTGCCGTGCAGGCCGTAGCGGGCCAGGCACTTCTCGACCAGCGAGGCCGCGAGCACCAGGAAGCCGCGCTCGGTCTCGACCAGCGCGTACTCCAGCTTTGGGTTGAGGTTCAGCGCCTGGTTGGCGGGGATGGTCCAGGCCGTCGTGGTCCAGATGACCGCGAAGGCGTCCTTGGCCAGGCCGGGCAGGCCAAAGGCCGCGGCCAGGCGGTCGTTCTCGGCGCACAGGAAGGCCACGTCCAGCGTCTGGCTCTTCTTGTCGGCGTACTCGATCTCGAACTCGGCCAGCGACGAGCCGCAGTCGAAGCACCAGTACACGGGCTTCAGACCGCGGTAAACGAAGCCACGCTCGATCACGCGCTTGAAGGCGCGGATCTCACCGGCCTCGTTGGCGAAGTCCATCGTGCGGTAGGGCCGGTCCCACTCGCCCAGTACCCCCAGGCGCTTGAAGTCGACCATCTGCTGCGCGATCTGCTCGGTGGCGTAGGCGCGGCTCTTGGCCTGCATGTCGTCGCGGCTCAGGTTGCGGCCGTGCTTCTTCTCGATCGCGTTTTCGATCGGCAGGCCGTGGCAGTCCCAGCCGGGCACGTACTGCGCGTCGAAACCGGCCAGCTGGCGGGCCTTGACGATCATGTCCTTGAGGACCTTGTTGACGGCGTGGCCCATGTGGATCTGGCCGTTGGCATAGGGCGGGCCGTCGTGCAGGATGAACTTGGGCGCGCCGCAGCGCGCGTCGCGCAGGCGCTTGTACAGCCCTTGCTCTTCCCACTGCTGGATCCAGCCCGGCTCGCGCTTGGCGAGGTCGCCGCGCATCGGGAAGGGCGTATCGGGCAGGTTCAGCGTGCTGCGGTAATCGGGGGTGGCGTCGGTCATGGCGTGGCGCGCTGGCTTGTGAGCGCGTGGCAATTCGGAGGCAGACGGGTGGGCGGCTTAGGCGCCCAGGGCTCGATGCGGACGCGCGCGACGCGTCAGGCCGAGCGCTGAATTCGGTCGCGTGTGGTCTGCCGGCGCGTGCAGGCATGGCCCTGCGAGAACAGCAGAGCAGGCACGGAGCGAACTCGAGAAGTGACCATGGGGGGATTCTAAGCGCCCGGCTCCGAAAGACGCCCAAGGGCCCTGGGCCTCGTCGTGCGCTGTCGTATCAGGGATTGATCCTGATCCGATAGATGCTGCCGTACCAATGGGCGCCTGCGTAGCTTGTCATGCCATAGAACTCGCCGTCGGCCAGTTCGGTGAGCCCCCCCATGGGCGCGGCGCCTTCCGGCGCTTCATCGCTGAAGGTGTGCAGGCGCGTGAACCGGCCTGTGGGGGTCATCCTGAAGGCGGTTCCCCAGTCCTTGCCTTCGCCCCCTGCATGCTTACCGCCGCCCATCGTGGTGCCATAGAGGTTGCCATCGCGCGCAATCAGCAGCCTGCCGCGCGGATAGACGCCACCGGTTTCATAGGCGAAGCCGTGCAACACGGTCATGTCGCCATGCCGGTTCAGCCTGAAAAGGGTGCCGAACTGGTTGTCCGGCGAACTTCCCGTGTCCGTCGCCCCATAGAACCTGCCATGCGCATCCTCGACCAGCCCCGTCACTGGTATGGCGCCGGTGGCCGGGTCGAAGTGGTGCAGCACCGTGAGCTTGCCGTCGGCCCGCATGCGGAAGGCCGTGCCGGCGTTGAGGTCGCCACCGCCGCGGGTCGTGCCGTAGAAGTCGCCGTCGCTGGCTTGAATCAGGTTCTGCACCGGGAAGGCCCCGTCGTCGCCATTGAAAGAGTGCAGCACCGTGAACACGCCATCTTCCTGGGCGAACTTGAACACGCATCCCAGGCCTTGCACCCCGCCCAGCGCCGTGCCATAGAAGGCCCCGTCGCCCGCCTGGACAAGCCCGTTGGGCGCCGCACATTCGCTGCCGTCGGCTGCCAGGCCGTGCAGCACCGTCAGCTTGCCGTGCGGGGTGATCCGAAAGAGGGTGCCGGAACCGTTCGGTCCGCCGCCGTAGGTCGTGCCGTAGAAGTCGCCGTCGGCACCGAGGATCAAGCTCGTCGGCTCCCAACCGCCCACATCGCGGTCGAAGCTGTGCAGCAGCGTCAGGTGACCACCGGCCGTGACGCGAATGAATGTGCCAGCCAGCTCTTGCCCGCCGGAGCGCACAACGGCGTACAGCTTGCTGTTGCGCCCCTGCACGAAGGTGCCCTCGGATGACGCGCCGTCAACCCGATTGAAGTCGTGCAGAACCTTAAGTACCGATTTCTCGGCGGCCAGGGTGCTGGACGTGGCAGCCAGCACAAGGGCCAGACCCAACGTTGTGACGCAGGCCCGGAGCAGGTCGGATGGTCGCGCAGCATTCATGCCGATACCCCGGGTCTGGACCCGTGGTCGGCGCGATGTCGACCTCCAACGGATCAATCAGTTCGATTGAGAGTAGGAGCCGCGCCAGCGCAAGTCAAGCGCTGCTTGCCAGCCACGCCCGGGCGTCAGCCTCGTCCTGGGCGATGCCGGCGCGCAGGGCTTCGAGCGAGGCGTAGCGGCGCTCGTCGTGCAGCTTGTGCAGCAGCTCGACAGTCACCAGCTCGCCATAGCCGGCCTCCGGCCCCAGTGACGCAGGCCAGTCCAGGCAATGGGTTTCGAGCAGCACCCGGCCGGCGTCTTCCACCGTGGGCCGCACGCCCAGGCTGGCCACGCCGGGCAGCGGCCGGTCGCCCAGGCCCCGCACCCGCACGACGAAGATGCCGTGCGCCGCCGGGCGGTGGAACGGGAAGCGCAGGTTCAGCGTTCGAAAGCCCAGGTCGCGCCCCAGCTTCTTGCCGTGCACCACGTGGCCACTGATGGCGTAGGGGCGGCCGAGCAGGGTGGCGGCACGTGCCATGTCGCCGCTGGCCAAAGCGTCGCGCACGGCCGAGCTGGACACGCGGATGCCGTGCACCTCGTAGCTCATCATGCGGGCCACGTCGAAACCCAGCCGCGCGCCGGCCGCGTCCAGCAGGGCGTAGTCGCCGGCCCGGCGTGCGCCGAAGCGGAAGTCGTCGCCGACCAGCACGTAGCGTGCGTTCAACCGCTGCACCAGCATCTGCTGGATGAAATCGTCGGCCGGCAGGCCGGCCAGGGCCTGGTCGAAGCGCAGCACGACCACGTCGTCCACGCCGCAGCGGGCCAGCTCGCCGAGCTTGTCGCGCAAGGTGGCGATGCGGGTCGGCGCCTTGTCGGGCGCGCCCGCGGCCTGGGCGAAGTAGTCGCGCGGGTGCGGCTCGAAGGTCATCACGCAGCTGCGCAGGCCACGGTGCTTCGCCTCGTTGATCAGCAGGGCGAGCATGGCCTGGTGGCCGCGGTGCACGCCGTCGAAGTTGCCGATCGTCAGCGCGCAGCCGGGGCCTGGCAGGGCGTGGGGGTGGTGCAGGCCGCGGAGGATGCGCATGGGCGCGATGTTATGCGCTGCCCGTCGCGCCGTTGGCGTGCAGATGGCTGGCGAGCGCGGCCGCCAGCGCCTCCAGGGTGACCGGCTTGGCGAGGTAGCCGTCCATGCCGGCGGCCAGGCATTGCTCGCGGTCGGCCTCGCTGGCGTGGGCCGTCAGCGCGATGATCGGCAGGCGCTGGCCCGAGGGGTTGGCGCGCTCGAGCGAGCGCCACTGGCGCGTGGCCTCGTAGCCGTCGATCACCGGCAGCTGGCAGTCCATCAACACGGCGTCGAAGCGCTCGCGCTGCAGCCATTCCAGCGCCTGCTCTCCGTCGTCGGCCGCTTCCTGGCGCAGGCCCAGCCGCTCGATCATGGCCGTGATCACCAGCGCATTCACCGGGTTGTCTTCCACCACCAGCACGCGGGCGCCCGGCCGCGGCATCGCCATGTCCGGCGCGGGGGAGCCCGCCTCGGTGGTGGGCACCGCCACCGGCACGCAGGCCATGCTGAACTCGAACACGGCCCCTTCGCCCGGCAAGCTGCGGCAGACCACGTCGCCGCCCATGGCACGTGCGAGGTGGCGCGAGATCGTGAGCCCCAGGCCGGTGCCGGCGCGCCGGGTGCCGGTGTGCAGCGGCGCCTGCTCGAAGGCGTCGAAGATCCGCTCCAGCTGATCGGGGGCAATGCCCTCGCCGGTGTCGTGGACGCTGAACACCAGCCGTTCGCCGTCGCGTACCGCGTCGACCCGCACTTCGCCGTGCGCCGTGAACTTGATGGCGTTGCCGATCAGGTTGTGCAGCACCTGTTTGACCCGAACGGGGTCGCAATGAGCAAGCGGGGGCACGTCCTGCAGCAGGCCGATGCGCAACGCCAGCCGCTTGGCCTGGGCCATCGGGCGCAGCAGCTCGATCACCTCGGCCAGCGAGGCCACGAGCGCCACCGGCTCGGCATGCAGCTCGACGCGGCCGTACTCGATGCGCGACACGTCCAGCAGGTCGCCGATGAGGCTCAGCAGGTGCCGCGCCGACTGCTGCACCACCTCCACACGTTCGGCCTGGCCGGGTGGCAGCGGGTCCAACGACATCAGCTGGGTCATGCCGAGGATGCCATTCAGCGGCGTGCGCAGCTCGTGGCTCACGGTCGCCAGGAAGCGGCTCTTGGTGGCACTGGAATGCCGCGCCAGGTTCAGCGCCCGCTGGCGCTGTTCGGCGATCGCGGCGTTCTCGAAGCGCAGGCGCAACAACTCGAGCATGCGCCGCTCGTTGGCCCTCGCCTCGGCCCAGACCACGACGAACATGACGACCAGGCCACCTGCGATCAGCCACGACACCAGGTTGCCGCGGGTCAGGTGGTAGACGAAGGCCGGCGCCAGCGTGGCCCCCATGAAGCGCAGCGCCATGCCCAGGTGGGTGCTGAGCGTGAACACGCCGACCGCCGCCACCCCAACCAGGGACGCCAGCAGCGCCCCGTCGAGCAGCGGCGAGTCGTGTCGGTGGAACAGAACGGCCACCAGGCCCCAGCTGATGCCGTCCAGCGTGACCATCACGTCGTAGCGCCGCGTCGCCGGTTGAACTGGCACCGCCGTGTCGCCAGCGTGTGTGAAGCGCCACCAGTCCACCACACGCGCGGTCAGCAGCACCGCGCGTGCCGCGTACCAGCCCCAGGCTACCAACGCGCCAGCGCCGGGCGCTACGGCCCAGGCCAGCAGCCCGCCGAACACATAGGCGCCCCACAGGGCCCGCGGTGTGCGGTCGTACAGCGCGCGCAGGCGCTCGCGCGCCACCTGGGCGTCGACCGCGAGCGGTGTGTCGGCGGCCGTCCTGGACGGTGGCCCGGGTGCCTGGAATCCCTCTGGCGCCTGGATCATTTTTAACCAGCCTAGCACGCCGGGGGCGGTCGTCAATCAGGGCTTGCAGGCCAGGCGGGCAGCCAGCACCACTGGCCCGGCGCCAAGGCGGGCGGCAGCGCCAGCGGGCCGAAGGCGCTGCGGTGCAAGACTTCGACCCGGTTGCCCACCGCCGCCACCATGCGCTTGACCTGGTGGTACTTGCCTTCGGTCAGCGTCAGCCGCAGCCCGTGCGAACCCGCGGTCTCGCAGGCGGCCGCGCGCACCGGCGCGGGGTCGTCGTCCAGCACCACGCCGGCGAGTAGGCGCTCGACCTGGGTCGCGTCCACCGGGTGCTTGCAGCCCACCTCGTAGACCTTGGGCACGTGGTGCCGGGGCGAGGTGAGCCGGTGGATCAGCTTGCCGTCGTCGGTCAGCAGCAGCAGGCCGGTGGTGTCTTCGTCCAGCCGGCCGATCGGCTGCACGCCGCGTGCGCGCAGTGGCGGCGGCAGCAGGGTCAGCACGCTGGGGTGGTGGCGGGGCTTTTGCGAGCACTCGTAGCCGGCCGGCTTGTGCAGCATGACCAGGGCCTGGGCGTGGTAGGGCCAGGGCTTGCCTTCGACCTCGAGCACCAGGCCGTCCGTGGGCAGGTCTTGCGAAGGGTCGCTCAGCACCTGGCCGTCGAGGCGAACCAGGCCGGCATCGACGAGGCCGGCGCAGACGCGGCGCGTGCCGAAGCCCTGGCTGAACAAGATCTGGCTCAGTTTCATGGCCGGCACTGTAGCTGCCGATGGTGCTGGGCTAGCATCGCCGCTTTGCCGGAGACCTCCCCGATGCGGCGACGCCCATTGCTGAAAGCCCCGTTGATGGCCGCCGCGCTCGGCACGCTGGTGGCATCGACGGCCACGTCCCAGCCCGCGCCGGGCGCTGTAGCCACCAGCCCCGCGTCCCGGGCATTGCATGCGCTGTTCGCCGACGAGTGGGAGCGGGGACTGCGCGAAAGCCCGGAGACCGCCAGCTACCAGGGCGACACCCGCTTCGACGACCGCTGGAGCGACCTCAGCTTGGCCGCCATCGCCGCGCGTGACGCGGGCGACCGCGCAGCGCTGCAGCGGCTGCACGCCATCGACCGTGCGGCCTTGTCGCCGGCCGACCAACTGCACTACGACACCTTCGAGTGGCAGCTGCAACGCACGGTCGAGCGCCAGCGCTTTCGAGAGCATCTGATGCCGGTGACCCAGCAGGGCGGGCCGCAGCGCGCCGCGGGCATCGCCGAGGTCATGCCTTTCGACACGGTGGCCGACTACCGCCGCTACCTGGCCCGCATGGGCGCGCTGCCGGTGCTGGTGGACCAGTCCATCGCGCTGATGCAAGAGGGGCTGAAGGCCGGCCTGGTGCCTCCGCGCGTGCTGCTGGCGCGGGTGCCAGCGCAGGTGGCGGCGCAAATCGTGGGCGACCCCCAGGCCAGCGCGTTCTACCGCCCGTTTCGAAAGTTCGCCGACGGCATCGGCGCCGCGGACCGTGCGGCCTTGCAGGCCCAGGCGCAGGCCACGATACGCGAGCGCATCGTGCCGGCCTACCGCCGGCTTGCGGCCTTTCTCGACGAGCAGTACCTGCCGCAGGCACGCGCCTCGGTGGCGGCCACGGCGCTGCCGGACGGCCGCGCCTACTACGACTTCCTCGTCCGCTACCACACGACCACCAATCTGGGCGCCGACGCGATCCACGAGATCGGCCTGAAGGAGGTGGCGCGGCTGCGCGAAGCGATGGACAAGCTGCAGGCCGAGATTGGCTTTCGCGGCAGCCGGGAAGATTTCTTCCAGCACCTGCGCAGCGACCCGAAGTTCTATTGCGCCACCCCCGAGGAACTGCTGGCCACCTACCGCGCCGTGTCCAAGCGCATCGACCCCGAGCTGGTGCGCGTTTTCCGCACCATCCCGCGCCTGCCCTATGGCGTCAAGCCGATCCCGGCCGAGGCGGCGCCCGACACCACCGCTGCCTACTACCAGGGCGGCGCGGCCGACGGCACGCGGCCCGGCTACTACTACGTCAACCTGTACCAGCCCGCGTCGCGCCCGCGCTGGGAGATGGTGCCGCTCACGCTGCACGAGGCCGTGCCCGGCCACCACTTCCAGTTCGCCCGCGCGCTCGAGCTGCCGGACATGCCCATGTTCCGCAAGACCGCGTACTTCGTGGCCTACGGCGAGGGCTGGGCGCTGTACGCCGAGCAACTCGGCTACGACATGGGCCTCTACGACGACCCCTACGACCGCTACGGGCAGCTCACCTATGAGATGTGGCGCGCCGTGCGCCTGGTGGTGGACACCGGCATGCACGCCAGGGGCTGGAGCCGCGAACAGGCCGTCGCCTACTTCAAGGCCCAGGCGCCCAAGACCGAGCTCGACATCATCAATGAGATTGACCGCTACATCGCCGACCCCGGCCAGGCCCTGGCCTACAAGATCGGGCAGCTGAAGATTTCCGAGTTGCGCCAGCGCGCGCGCCAGGCTCTGGGTGCGCGCTTCGACCTGCGCGACTTCAACGACGCCGTGCTGGAAACCGGCTCGGTGCCGCTGACGGCGCTGGAGGCGCGCATGCAGGCCTGGCAGGCCGCTCGTTTGTCGGCCTGACGACACCGGTGCCGAATTCACGGTCGGCACCCCGGCGGAACGGGTAATCCGGCACAGTGCGATCGGCGACTGTGGTCCAGAATCCTCAACTTGTGACTGAATCTTTCGCGGTGCCACGGTTCGGATGTCTTCCCTGACCCGCTTTCCTGCCTTTCAGCCCACCCGTGGCAGTGCTTTGCGCCGGGCCTGCGGGCTGCTGCTGGCTGGCCTGCTGTCGTGGCAAGGCCTGGCTGCGGCGGGCAGTGGCACGCCTGCGCGCGCTCCCACCCTCGCATCTGCCCCTGCCTCCGAAGCGGCCCGCTGGTCGCACCTCACCGAAGAGGCCTTCCAGCACCTGACGCTCGACAACGGTCTGCCGTACGAGATCGCCACTTCGACGGTCGAAGACGGCATGGGCTTTCTCTGGGTGGGCACGCACGGCGGTCTCGCGCGATGGGATGGCTACCGCTTCCGCATCTACAAAGCCAGCCGGCAGACGCCTGGAAACCTGCCGGACAACTTCATCAAGACCTTGCACCGCGACGCCGCGGGCACCCTGTGGATCGGAACCAGCGCCGCTGGCCTGGCGCGCTACGAGCCGCTCACCGACCGGTTCGTGACCTACCCGGTCGGCGGCACCGAAGGGCTGAGCCACGTGAACGTGCGCGAGATCGTCGACGACGGCGCGGGCGGCTTGTGGGTGGCCACCGATGGCGGGCTCGACCATGTGGACGGCGCCAGCGGCCGCATCCAGCCGGCCGTGTCCGACCTGGGCCTGGTGGACCCGGCGCCCAACTCGCTGCTGCTCGACGCGCACGGCGGCTTGTGGGCCGGTGCCACCACCGGCCTGTACCACCGCCCGGCCGGCGGCCCGCGCTTTTTGCCGGTGCCCTTGCCCGCGGCACCTGGTGAAGTGGCGCGTCCGAAATGCCTGGCGCAAGACCAGGCCGGCCGCGTCTGGGTCGGCACGCTGCAGCACGGCGCCTACGTGGTCGAGCCTGGCGCCTTGGGGGCCACGCCGGTGGCGAGGCGGCTGGACGAGATCGAGCCCCTGCGCGGCAAGCAGGTGCTGATGATGCTCGAGGCCAAGCCCGGCGAAATGTGGCTGGGCATGGTCGACCGGTCCATCCTGGTCGTCGGGCTGGACCGCGGCGAGGTGCACCGCATCCGCAACGTGCCCACCTGGCGGCCCAGCCTGCCCGATGCCGCCTTGCACGGCCTGTACCGTGATCGCGCCGGCTTGGTCTGGGTGGCCAGCGACAAGGGCATCAGCCGCCACAACCCGCAGCAGACCGCCATCAGCACCCGCTTCGGCACGGTGGCGCCCGAAACGGGCGAGCGCACCAGCACCGAGGTGAGCTGGATCCAGCCCATGCCCCAGGGCCGGTTCTGGCTGGGCACGCACCAGTCGGGCGTGGAGATCGTCGACAGCAGCGGTGCCCTGGTGGGCGCGCTGCGGCCGGACCCGGCCCACATCGACCGCGCGCTGCCGCGCGACGTGGTGCTGGCGATGGAGCCTGTGCCCGACGGCAGCGTCTACATCGCCACGCGGCGCGGCCTGTACCGCGCCAGTGCCGACGGACAGCGTGTGCAGCGCGTGCTGCTGGCCGGGCGCGACCCGGTCGAGGCCACCTGGGCGCTCAAGCGGGACGGCGACACGCTGTGGATCGGCGGCCAGGACGACGGCCTGTGGCGGCTGGATCTGCGCCGTGGCGTGGCCGAGCCCGTGCTGCGCGAGTTCGGCCTGGGCCTGAGCGACCAGCGGATCACGCTGCTGGCCCCTTCGTCGCCGGGCCGGCTGTGGGTCGGCACGCGCAACGGGTTGAACGAGGTGGACACGGCGCGCGATGCCGTCGTGTCACGCTACCTGCCCGGGCCCGCTGGCGCGCGAGGCTTGAGTGCCGGCTTCGTCACCGCGCTGTACCAGGACGAGCGCCGGCGCCTGTGGGTCGGCAGCTTCGGCGGCGGCATCGACGTGCTGCCGCTGGCCGATTCGGACAGCAACACCCTCCACCTGGGGCTCGCCCAGGGCATGCCGGACCCGAACGTCAACGCCATGCTGGCCGACAGCCAGGGGCGCGTCTGGGCCAGCACCGACAACGGCCTGGCGGTGATCGACCCGGGCAGCCTGGCCGTGCGCTCGCTGCGCCGCGCCGAGGGCGTGGTGTTCGCCACCTACTGGACCGGCTCGGCCGCCCGCACCGACGAGGGCGAACTGCTCTTCGGTGCAGCCGGTGGCATGACCATCGTGCGGCCCGGTGCGGTGCGCAGCTGGGACTACCGGCCGCCGCTGCTGGTCACCGACCTGCAGGTGGGCGGCAAGAGCGTGCCGGCCGCGCGCTACCTCGGCGCCGCGAAGCCCACACCGCTGGAGGTGCAGGCCGACGCGAACAGCCTGGCCGTGGAGTTCGCCGCTGCCGACTTCTCCGCGCCCGAGCGCAACCGCTATGCCTACAAGCTCGAGGGCTTCGACGCCGACTGGGTCGAGACCGACGCGACGCGCCGCCTGGCCAGCTACACCAACCTGCCGCCCGGCAGCTACCGGCTGCTGCTGCGCGGCTCGAACCGCGATGGCGCATGGAGCGAGCAGGCCCTGGGCCTGCCCCTGCGCGTGCAGCCGGCCTGGCACCAGACGCTGTGGTTCCGCGCCGGCGCGGTGCTGGCCGTGATCGCGCTGCTGGTCGGCATCGTGCAGGCACGCACCCGCCTGTTGCGCGCACGCCAGGGCGAGCTCGAGCGCAAGGTGCGCGAGCGCACGGCCGAGCTCGAGGCGCTGTCCAAGGCCTTGAAGGAGAAGTCGCTGGTGCTGGAGCGCACCAGCATCACGGACCCGCTGACCGGCCTGCACAACCGCCGCTTCCTCACCGACCACATCGACATCGACATCGCCGCCAGCCTGCGTCGCGCCCAGGAGTCGCGCGCCGCCGGCGGCTCGCCTGTCGACACCGACTGTGTGTTCTTCCTCGTCGACGTGGACCACTTCAAGCGCGTCAACGATGCGCACGGCCACGCCGTGGGCGACGCGGTGCTGGTGCAGTTCGGCCGGCGGCTGCGCTCGGTGCTGCGCGAGTCGGACTACCTGGTGCGCTGGGGCGGCGAAGAGTTCCTGGCCGTGGCGCGGGACACCGACCGCGCGCGCGCCGAAGAGCTGGCCGAGCGCATGCGGGCCGTGGTGGCCGATGTGGCGTTCATGACCGAGAGCGGCGAGTCGCTGCCGGTCAGTTGCTCGATCGGTTTTGCCTGCTTGCCCTTCGTGGTGGCGCGGCCGCATGCCTTTGGCTGGCAGGAGGTGGTTCGCCTGGCCGACATGGCCCTGCTCGCCGCCAAGCGCAGCGGGCGCAACACCTGGGTCGGCCTGCACGCGGCCGACGGCGTGCCGGCCGAGGGCCTGCTGGAGCGCGTGCATGCCGCGCCGCAGCGTGCGCTGCGCCACGGCGAGATCAGCCTCACCAGCAACCGGCCGGTGGAGCAGGTGGCGCTCGCGCTGGACAGCGAGGGCGGCGACACCGCCCCGTGGCCGTTCGGCGCGACCCCGACCCCGGCCCCAGGCTGAGGTGAGGCACCCGGCGCCCGGCTGAGAGCAGCCCAGCGCGTCGGGCTCAGGCCAGGTTGCGCAACTCGCGCAGCGCGACCGACAGCATCGCCAGGTCGGCGCCCTTGGCGTCTGCCAACTCGGCCAGCACCCGCTGGGCACGTTCCAATGCCACCGCGTTGGTCGCCTCCCAGGCGGCCAGCATCGCGCCGGCGCCACCCGTGCCCGCGGCCAGCACCTCTTGCGTGATCGCCCGTTGCAGGCCGGCCAGGTCGTCGCCCAGCGCCGCCTTGGCCAGGCTTTGCCAGTGGCTGCTGGCGGGCAGGGCGTCGATCTGCTGGCGCAGGCGCGCCAGGCCCAGGCGGCTGGCCACGCCCACGTGCACCTCGCCGACCTCGGCCACGTCGCGCTTGGCGGCCTCGGCCACCTCGGCGATGTCCAGTGCCGCATACAGGCCATCGGCGCTCGCCACGCGGTGGGCCAGCGCCGCCGGCACGCCGGCAGCGACCCAGGCCTGCGCCTGCGGCGAGCTGGCGGCCTGGGCGGCCAGTGGCTCGCGCAGCGCTTCCACCGCGGCGCGAAAGCGGGTAAAGGTCTGCTCCATCGGCTCGGCCAGACGACGCCAGCGCAGGAACCAGGTGGTGGCATGCGAGGTCAGCTCGCCTTCCTCGATCAGCATCTCGCTCTGCACCGCGTCGGGCACGCGGTTGTCCAGCGCCTCGACCTGCTGCCACAGCGCCACGTGGCCCATGACCTCGCGGGTGCACAAGTAGGCGCGCACGACCTGGGCCGGCTTCGCGCCGGTCATGTCGGCCAGCCGGTGGACGAAGGTCGAGCCGACGCGGTTGACCATGCTGTTGAGCACGTGGGTGGCCACGATCTCGCGCTTGAGCGGGTGGCGGGCGATGTAGCCGGCCAGGCTTTGCCGCAAGGGCGCCGGGAAGTAGCGTTCCAGCGCGGTGCCGATCCACGGGTCCTCCGGCAGGTCGGACGCCATGATCTCGTCGAACAGCCACATCTTGCAGTAGGCCAGCAGCACTGCGCGTTCGGGCGTGGTCAGGCCCCGGCCGTGGGCGGCGCGATCCGCGATCTCGTCGTCGGCGGGCAGGTACTCGATGGCGCGGTTCAGCCGGCCAGCTTTCTCGAGGAAGCGGATGAAGCGCGCCTCCTGGTCCAGCAGCTTCGGGCCGATGCGGCTCGTCACCGACAGCGCCTGGGTCTGGAAGTAGTTGTCGCGCAGAACCAGCGCGCCCACCTCGTCGGTCATCTGGGCCAGCGTGGTGTTGCGCTGCTTCTCGGTCATCTCGCCGTCGGCGATCGCCAGGCCCAGCAGGATCTTGATGTTGACCTCATGGTCCGATGTGTCGACGCCGGCCGAGTTGTCGATCGCGTCGGTGTTGAGCGACACGCCGTTCTGCGCCGCCTCGATGCGGCCGAGCTGGGTGAAGCCCAGGTTGCCGCCTTCTCCGACCACCTGACAGCGCAGCTCGCGGCCGTTGATGCGGATGGCGTCGTTGGCGCGGTCGCCCACCTCGGCATGCGACTGCGCGCTGGACTTGACGTAGGTGCCGATGCCGCCGTTGTAGAGCAGGTCCACCGGCGCCTTCAGGATCGCCGACAGCAGCTCGTTGGGCGTCATGCGCTCGGCCTCGATGCCCAGCGCGGCCCGGGCCTGCGGCGACAAGGGGATCGATTTCTCCGAGCGCGCCCAGACGCCGCCACCGGCCGAGATCAGCTCGGCGTTGTAGTCGGCCCAGGACGAGCGCGGCAGCTTGAACAGCCGCTCGCGCTCGGCGAACGAGGTGACCGCATCGGGCGTCGGGTCGATGAAGATGTGGCGGTGGTCGAAGGCAGCGACGAGGCGGATGTGCCGCGACAGCAGCATGCCGTTGCCGAACACGTCGCCCGACATGTCGCCCACGCCGACGACCGTGAAATCGGTGCTCTGGATGTCGATGCCGCGCTCGCGGAAGCAGCGCTTGACGCTTTCCCACGCGCCGCGGGCGGTGATGCCCATGGCCTTGTGGTCGTAGCCCACGCTGCCGCCCGAGGCGAAGGCGTCGCCCAGCCAGTGGCCGTATTCCTTGCTGACCGCATTGGCGTAGTCGCTGAAGGTGGCCGTGCCCTTGTCGGCCGCCACCACCAGGTAGGGGTCGTCTGCATCCAGCCGCACCACCTGCGGCGGTGGCACGACCGTGGTGCCATTCAGGTTGTCGGTCAGGTCCAGCAGGCCGCGCAGGTAGTCCTGGTAGCAGGCCACGCCTTCTTTCATGAAGGCGTCGCGGTCGCTCGCGGGCGGCGCCTTTTTCAGGACGAAGCCGCCCTTGGAGCCCACCGGCACGATGACGGTGTTTTTCACCATCTGCGCCTTCACCAGGCCCAGCACCTCGGTGCGGAAGTCCTCCGGCCGGTCGGACCAGCGCAGGCCGCCGCGCGCCACCTTGCCGCCGCGCAGGTGGATGCCCTCGAAGCGCGGCGAGTAGACCGAGATCTCGTACAGCGGCTTGGGCTCGGGCAGGCCTGGCACCTTGGCCGACTCGAACTTGAAGCTCAGGAAACTGCGGCGCGGGCCGGGCGCGCCCGAGTGGCCCACGCCGGTGCGCCAGAAATTGGTCCGCAATGTGGCGAGCACCAGCGCCAGCAGTTGGCGCAGCACGCGGTCTTCCTGCAGGTTGCTGACGCGGTCCAGCGCCTGCTCGATGGCATTGACCTGCGAGGCGGCGCCCTGCTCGTCGCGCGCTGCCGGGTCCAGCCGCAGCTTGAACAATTGCACCAGCATCCGTGCGATGCGTGGGTGGGCGATCAGCGTGGCCTCGACGGCCGACTGCGACAGCGCGAAGCCGATCTGCTTGAGATAGCGCGTGTAGGCGCGCAGCACCACGATCTCGTCGGCTCCGAGGCCGGCGCGTAGCACCAGCTTGTTCAGGTCGTCGCTCTCGACTTCACCGCGGAACACGCGGCCGAAGGCATCTTCGAACAGCCGCGCCAGCGTGTCCGGCTCGATCTCGTCGGCCACCGCGGCCTGCAACTCGAAGTCGTGCAGCGAGACCGCCTTGCCGTCGGCGCGGATGCGGTGGTTCTGCTCGCCCAACACCCGCACGCCCATGTGTTCCAGCATCGGCAGGCTGTCCGACAGCACGATGGGATCGCCCAGCCGGTAGACCTTGAAGCCCAGCGCATTCGGACCGCCGCCCAGCGGGCGGTAGAGCGCCAGGCCCAGTGGCGACTCGGCCGACAGCGCGGCCACGGCGCGCACGTCCGGCACGGCGGCACGGGCCGGTACGCGCTCGCGGTATTCAGGCGGGAAGGCCGTGGCCCAGGCCTTGAACAGCGCGATGCCGCGGGCTTCGCCCTCGGCCTCGGCCAGCGCGTCGCGCAGGCCGTCGTCCCAGCGCCGGGCGGCCTCGGCCAGCTTGCGCTCGAGCTCGCGCCGGTCCACGTTCGGCAGGTGGCCCGGCGTGGTGCGGATGTTGAAGTGGATGCGCGCCAGCACCGTGTCGCTCAGCAGCACGTCGAACTCGGCGTGCGTGCCGGCGAAGGCCTCCATCAGGATGCGCTGCATCTTCATGCGCAAGTCGGTGGCATAGGCCTCGCGCGGCACGTAGACCAGGCACGACACGAAACGGTCGAAGGGATCGCGCCGCACGAACAACCGCAGGCGCTGGCGGTCGCCGAGCGCGAGGATGCCCAGCGCGGTGTCGTACAGCTCCTCGTCCGAGATCTGGAACAGCTCGTCGCGCGGGAAGGTTTCGAGAATGTGCACCAGGGCCTTGGCCAGGTGGCCGCCCGGCGGCAGCCCAGCCCGCTCGGCGATGGCCTCGACCTTGCCGCGCAGCAGCGGCGTCTCGGCCACGCGCGAGGCGTAGGCGCTGGAGGTGAGCAGGCCGACGAAGCGGTGCTCGCCGATGACCTTGCCGCTGGCGTCGTAGCGCTTGACGCCGATGTAGTCGGTGTAGCCCGGGCGGTGCACCGTGGACCGGGTGTTGGCCTTGGTCACCACCAGCAACGGGGTGGGTGCATGGGCCAGGTCACGCGCATTGGCGGGCAGGGCGGAGAGGCCCGACGAGCCCTTGTCGGCTTCGGTCTCGCGCAGCACGCCCAGCCCGCTGCCGGCCACCAGGCGCAGCGCGCTGTCGCCGGCCACGTCGACCAGCTCGTGCTGGCGGTAGCCCAGCAGCGTCAGGTGGTCGTCGGCCAGCCATTCGAGGAAGGCGCGGCTTTCGGACGCCAGCGCGGCCGGCAGCGACGCCGGGGCTTGCGTCAGCTCGTCGATCGCCTGCTGCAGCCGGGCGACCATGGGCTTCCAGTCGTCCACCGCGGCGCGCACGTCGCCCAGCACGCGCTCGATGCCGGCCACCAGATCGGCCTTCTGCTGCGGGTCCACCAGGCGGTCGACCTCGATGTGCATCCACGACTCGCGGGCGCCGGCACCGGCCTCGGTGCCCGGTGCCACGGCGGTCAGCGTGCCGTCGGCGCTGCGCTCGACCGCGAAGATCGGGTGCACGATCAGGTGCAGCGTCAGGCCCTGGCGGTTGATCTCGACCGAGGTCGAATCGACCAGGAAGGGCATGTCGTCGTTGACCACCTCGATCACCGTGTGGCGCGAGGCCCAGCCATGCTCGGCCACCGTGGGGCTCAGCGCGCGCGCCTTGGGTTTGCCGGGCGCGCGCGTGGCGCCGAACTGCCAGTGCGACAGCAGGCCGCCGCACTGGTCTTCGGCGCTGCGGTCGGCCAGGTCGTCAGCGTCGAGCTGGCGCAGGCACTCGCGGGCGTAGCTCTCGAACATCGCCAGCCGGTCGGGCGCCAGGCGCGTGGCCGCCAGGGCCACGATGGCGGCGAGCCGCTCCCTCCGCAGCGAGTCGGTGGATGCACTCATCGGTTTGTCTCCGTGTCGTTGCCGCGGCCGCCGCGGTCAGCGGGCCGGCCGCACTTGTCTTGTGGGTGCGCGCAGCTTACGCCCGCGCGGGCCACAGCGTTATTCGGGTCGAAACCCCAGGCTGCTCAGCGTGGCGCTGTTGGCACAACGGAGGACTCTTTCCGCGCCTCTGCCGAAACTGGCCGGAGCTACCGTCCGGCGTTGGATCCGCTGGGTCTGACAGCCGAGGCCGCTCGCTCGAAGATGGTCGTCGACTTCATTTCCCAGACGTACTCGACGTGAAAGCTTGTTGAGGGGTCGGTGGCCGAGGCCGCTTCGGACCGGAGCCATCGGCAACTCCTGAGGGCGCGGGCCGCGGATTCATCGAGCAGGCGATGCTCCCGGGTCGGGCCACTCGGATGGACGACTTCAACGTCGACTGTGGAGCCGTCGGCCCCGATCCTGAAGCTCAGCCCCGTGGTGCCGGTCGCTTCGGCCCGGACGGCTGCCATCGGGTAGTCCATGCGCCCGCAACTGCCCGGCTCCGGGCGGCCGGGCGACCTTGGCGGTGTCTCACCCGCACAGAGAGCGCCCGACGACAACAACAACCCGGCCAGTGCGAGGCTCAGGCGGGGTGGGTGGGGTCGATCCACGGTACGTCCTCCGGCTTCTCGGCGGGCTCGATGTCGAGGTTCACCGCGACGGCCTGGCCGTCGCTGCGCACCAGCACGCATTCCAGCACCTCGGTCGGGCTGGCGTTGATTTCCTGGTGGGGCACGAAGGGCGGCACGTAGATGAAGTCGCCAGGGCCGGCCTCGGCGGTGAATTCGAGCCGCTCGCCCCAGCGCATGCGGGCCCGGCCCTTGACCACGTAGATCACGCTTTCCAGCGGGCCGTGGTGGTGGGCGCCGGTCTTGGCGTTGGGGTGGATGTGCACCGTGCCGGCCCAGAGCTTCTGGGCACCGACGCGGGCGAAGGTGATGGCCGCCTGGCGGTCCATGCCCGGGGTCTGGGCGGTGTTCGGGTCCAACTGGTCGTGCGGAACCACGCGCACGCCGTCGTGCTTCCAGTCGGTGGCAGGCAAATCGTTCGAGTCGGCCATGGCTGCGCTCCGGGCGGGTGGTGACTTGGCAGATTCTGCCCCGCTCGTGCTGGCCGGCTCGAGGCGCAGGCCGGCCAGCGCCCGTTCACCAGCCCGGTCACCACCCCAATTGCACAGGCAGGGTCTTGCCGCCGCCCACCCACTGGCCAGCGAGACCCTGGGCGCCCCAGGCCAGGCGCAAGGTGGCGCTCGGCTCGCCTTCGCCTTCGTCCAGGCGCAGCTGCGTGCCCTCGCGCCGGCCACTGAGCCGGATCGGCTGGCGGTACTTGTCGTAGCAGTAGCGGCCGACCACCGAGCCATTGGCCTGCGGCCGCTCCAGCAGCATGGTGACCGGCGCGGTGCCGATGCGGCCACGCAGCACCTGGCCGAAAGGCGTGGCCGGCGGCGGCGCGTCTCCATCGCCCAGCACCACGGCGTGGCCGTAAGGGGACAGCCATGGCCGCAACTGGCCGGCGGGCACGGTGACCGTCACCTCGCCCACGTCGTCGAGCGCGCGGCTGGCGTGGTTGCTGCAGCGGGCGGTGCTCAGCGTCACGCCGCCCGCCACAGGCAGGCTGAAGCTGGCCTGGCGCACGTCGTCGGGTTGGCGCGGGCTGTGCCGTTCGCCCTCCAGACAGTCCTGGTTCAGGGCGATGCGGTCGTCCAGGTCGTCCAACTCGTCCCGGTGGCCGCGCCGTTGCGCGGCGGTGCGTTGCTGCTGCAGCGTCTTCAGCTGTCGGGTGTAGGCGGATTGCCGCACGCGGGCCACTTCGGCTGTCAGCGCCGACAGACCGGCGGGGGTCAGCAGATCGTCCAGCGCCAGGGCCCGGCCGCTGCGCACGTCGAAGTTGTGGCGCTGTGCGTAGGTTTCGCAGTATGCGCCGCAACCCTCGGCCGTGAGGACGATGGACAGCACCCGCGCGTCGTTGCGGATCACCTCCACGTCCTGTGACGCCGTGCCTTGCGGCCATTGGCCCTTGGGCAAGTGAAAAGCCGCGGCCGGACGGGCGGGGGCCGGGGTCTCCATGACGCCGAGGAACAGCGCGGCATTGATGCGCTCGGCGACCGCCGGCGTCTCGCGAGACTCGACGAAAGGCATCTTCACCGACCCGTTGGCCCACTCGGTGGCCCACATCGACACCGATTCGTCGACCTCGGCAGGCGGCTCGTAGGTGAGGATGCGCACCGACAAGGGGGCGGCCCCCGCGGCCATCGTGACCAGACAGGCCGTCAAGGCCATGCAGCGGGCGGCCGCGGCGCGGGGAACCAGGCTCATGCGCCCATTGTCACTGCGCCGCCAGGCCGCGCACGGCCGCTCAGACCAGCGCGCCGGCCGTGTCCTGCATGCGGGCCGACACCTCGCCCAGGTGGTGCAGCGTGTCGCCGAACTGCATCTCGATCATGGTCAACCGCTTGAAGTAGTGGCTCGCGATGTACTCGTCGGTGACGCCGATGCCACCGTGCAACTGGATGCATTGCTGGCCGACGAAGCGCGCGGCGTTGCCGACCTGCACCTTGGCCTGGGCGATGGCCTGGCGGCGGCGCGGCTCGGGGTCGTTCAGGCGCAGCGTGGCGTAGTAGCTCATCGAGCGGGCCAGCTCGAGCTGCATCTTCACGTCGGCAATGCGGTGGCGCAGCGCCTGGAAGCTGGCCAGCGTGGCGTTGAATTGCTTGCGCGTGTTCATGTAGTCGACCGTGATGGCGACCAGCTTGTCCATCACGCCGACCGCCTCGGCGCAGACCGCCGCGATGCCGACATCGATGCCGGCCTGCAGCGCGGCCAGGCCGTCGGTGGTGATCAACGTGGCGGGCGCGTCGGCCAGGGTCAGCTCGGCGGCGCGGGCACCGTCCTGCGTGGGGTAGCCGCGCACCGTGACGCCAGCGCTGGCGCGCTCGACCAGGAACAGCGCGATGCCGCTGTCGTCGTCATCGGCACCGCCCAGGTTGGCGGGCACGATGAAGGCATCGGCTTCGTCACCGGCCGGCACCACGCTCTTGACGCCCGTCAGGCGGTGGCCGCCGGCCGCGGCCACGGCGCGGGTCGCGACGCGGTCGAGGTGGTAGCGGGCGCCGCGCTCCTGGTGGGCCAGCACGACCAGGGCCGAGGCGTCGGCGATCTTGGGCAGCCATTCGGCCTGCACCGCCTCGGGGGCGTGGGCCAGCAACGCGGGGGCGATCAGCGCGCCTTGGGCCAGTGGTGCGTTGACCAGGCCGCGCCCGAGTTCCTCCATCACCACCATCGCCTCGACGGGGCCGAAGCCCATGCCGCCCTGTGTGTCGGGCACGGACAGCGCGGTCAGGCCCAGCTCGGCCAGCTCCGCGTAGACCGCGCGCGTGGCGCCACCGGCCTTGGCGATGCCGTGCCGGCGCTCGAAGGAGAAGCCCTTGTCGACCCAGCGGGCCACCGCGTCGCGCAGCGAGACCTGGTCGTCGGTGAAGTCAAAGTCCATGCCAGTGTCCTGTAGTCAATCTGACTGGAGCCCCTTCCCGCTCGGAGGGAAGGGGCCGGGGAAGGGAGTTCATGTTCAGCCCAAGGGCATAGCGGCTTGCCGCTATGCTCCCAGGACGGTCTGCGACACGATGTTGCGCTGCACCTCGTTGCTGCCGCCGTAGATCGTGGTCTTGCGGAAGTTGAAGAAGGTGCTGGCCAGCGGCGCGCAGTGCGCGGCGTTGCCGGGCCACAGCCCGCCCAGGGCCTGGTCGCCCTGCCAGCCGGCTTCCATCGCCTCGTGAATGAAGGGCATCGCGAAGGGGCCGGCGGCTTGCATCATCAGCTCGGTGTAGCGCTGCTGGATCTCGCTGCCGCGGATCTTCAGCAGGCCGGCGATGTCCAGGCTCTGCTTGCCGCTCTTCTCGGCCGACAGCACGCGCAGCACCAGCATCTCCAGCGCCACCACGTCGACCTCGAGCAGCGCGATCTGGTCACGGAAGCGCGGGTCGTCGTAGACGCCTTCTGCCTTGGCGATGCGCTTGAGCCGCTCCAGCTCGCGCTTGGCGCGGTTCACGTCGGCGATGTTGGTGCGCTCGTGGGCAAGCAGGTGCTTGGCGTAGGTCCAGCCCTTGTTCTCCTCGCCGATCAGGTTCTCGGCCGGCACCTCGACGTTGTCGAAGAAGACTTCGTTCACCTCGTGCTCGCCATCCAGCATGATGATCGGCCGCACGGTGACGCCGGGCGACTTCATGTCGACCAGCAGGAAGCTGATGCCGGTCTGCGGCTTGCCTTCGGTGCTGGTGCGCACCAGGCAGAAGATCCATTCGCCGTACTGGCCCAGCGTGGTCCAGGTTTTCTGGCCGTTGACGATGTACTTGTCGCCCCGGCGTTCGGCGCGGGTCTTCACCGAAGCGAGGTCGGAGCCCGAGCCCGGCTCCGAGTAACCCTGGCTCCACCACACCTCGCCCGAGGCGATGCCGGGAAGGAAGCGCTGCTGCTGCTCGGGAGAACCGAAGGCCATGATCACCGGCGCCACCATCACCGGGCCGAAGGGCACGATGCGGGGCGCGCCGGCCAGTGCGCACTCTTCTTCGAACAGGTGCTTCTGCACCGCGTTCCAGCCCGGGCCGCC
This sequence comes from Burkholderiaceae bacterium, assembly GCA_044226465.1. Classification (GTDB taxonomy): domain Bacteria; phylum Pseudomonadota; class Gammaproteobacteria; order Burkholderiales; family Burkholderiaceae_C; genus Ideonella. Next base: position 84,954 of record JBGAGZ010000013.1, read on the forward strand.
AAACTGCTTGGGCCAGGCGTAGCCCAGCCAGCCCTTGGCGCCGAGGATCTTGGCCCAGCGCTGCATGTCGTCGCGCGTCAGGCGCAGCGCATTGAGCACCTTGTGGCTCAGGTCGGCCGGCAGGTTGGCGGCCACCCAGTCGCGGATCTCGTGGCGGAAGGCCAACTCGTCCGGGGTGAGGTTCAGGTCCATGCGGCGGTGTCTCCGGTTGATGCTGCGGTTCTAGCACGACCGTGCTTTTTTGACCTGTCCCTCTGGCGACAAACCCCGGGTTGGCCCCCGGGGCCATGTGGAGGCTACTCCACCCGGCGCACCCGGGCCGTGCGGTTCGAGCGCTCGAACTCGATGTAGAAGACCCCCATCGCGCCGCGCGTGATCTGGACCCGGGGGTTGTCCAGGCTCATGAAGGCATTGCTGTCGTCCGCCACCTGCCAGACCTGCCCGTTGGCCAGCCGGATGCGGCTCTTCGGCCCCCAGCCGCTGAAGTGGCCCTCGATCGAGCTGTCGATGGATCGGAGCTGGTTCTGCTGCGCGTTCCTGGCCTCGAAGCCGAAGTCGCCCAGGGGATTGCCGGGTACCGGCGTCACCGGGATTGGCGGCGGCGCCATGCCTGGCAGCGGCACCGGGCGCGTCTGCGCCGGCACCAGGCGGATCTCGTCGTAGCAGGCCAGGCGCATCTGCGGGTCGTCCTTGGTGCGGCAGGCCTGCAGGCTGTCGTAGACCGACTGGGCCTGTGCCGGTGCGCCAGGCACCAGGCCAACCAGCAAGGCCAGCGGCCAAAGCGTCTTGATCGGCTTCATGGCTTCTTCTCCAGTCTCATCGTGTCCCCGTCGCGGCGCATGGTGAAGCGCGACAGGAAGTTGTTCCCCAGCAGGATGTAGGGCATGTTGGCCTCGACCACCCCAGCGCTGAGGCCGTAGACCTCGACGTCGCCGATGCGCACCGAGTTCAGGCTGACCTCGTACATCGGCACGTTGCCGCCCGCAGTGCTGGCCATGCCGCGCCGGCCGCCGTCGTATTTCAACCCCAGGCGGACTGCGTCCGACACACCCATGGCGATGGTGGTGGCACCGGTGTCGACCATGAAGTTGGCGCTCTTGCCGTTGATCGAGCCGTTGGCCATGAAATGCCCACCCGGCCCCACCGGCAGCACGATGGCGCTGCCGCCGCCCCCGCCACCGCTGCCACCCAGGCTGACGGGCGACGCGCCCATGCGCAGCGAAAACGGTTTGCCGCCGATCTCGACCACCGCCTCGTCGGCGCTCACCAGCCGCTTGAGCGTCACGCCGCGTGCGGTGCCGCCCACGGCCACGGTTTGCATCTGGCCGTCGATGACCAGGATGGCCTTGGAACTGCCCAGCGTGCCCGACAGCAGAACGTTCTGCGCCATGGCCGGCGTGGCCCACCAGGGCAGGGCCGCCAAGGTGATGAGGGATGCGAGGGTCCGGCGGCGGCTGGTGGGCATGGAGAGGTCAGTCCCTGAAGTTGTTGAAGGACAGCGGCACCTCGGTCACGTCCTTGCGCAGCAGTGCCATCGTGGCCTGCAGGTCGTCTTTCTTGCCGCCGGTGATGCGCACCGCGTCGCCCTGGATGGCGGCCTGTACCTTGAGCTTGCTCTGCTTGACCAGTGTCTGGATCTTCTTGGCGGTGTCGCTGTCGATGCCGGCCTTGACCGGGACCACGAGCTTGAGCTTGTCTCCACCCAGCTTTTCGGGCTTGGCCGTGAGGTCGAGGAAGCGCACGTCCACGTTGCGCTTGCTGAGCTTGGCCATCAGCACGTCCTTGACCTGGCCGAGCTGGAAGTCGCTGTCGGCGAACAGGGTCAGGGTCTTGTCCTTGCCTTTGTCGGCCAGTTCGATGCGGGCGTCCGAGCCCTTGAAGTCGAAGCGGGTGCCGATTTCCTTGTTGGCCTGCTCGGTGGCGTTGCGCAATTCCACCAGGTTGGGTTCGAGGACGGTGTCGAAGCTGGGCATGGTCGGGGGCCGAAGGGCAAGCGTGCCGAAAGTGGCGCGGCACGGCGATTGTGCGGGTTGGATAGGGGAAAATTCTGCCATGAGCATGCAGAGCCGCCTCAAGTGCGAATACCCCCTCGGGGGGACGGCGCGCAGCGCCCAGGGGGCGTCGTGACGGACCCTTCCCAGGCGATGGTCGTGGAACACGACGCACCCTTGCGCCAGCACAACACCTTCGGCCTGCCGGCCATGGCCCGGCGGCTGGTGCGCATTGCCGCGGACGCCGACGTGCGCCGGGTGCTGGACCACCCCGAGTTGGGCCGGGCGCCGAAGTTCGTGCTGGGCGGCGGCAGCAACGTCATCCTCACCCGAGACATGCCCGAGCTGGTGCTCAAGGTCGAGGTGCGCGGCATGCGCCTGGTGGCCGACGGAGCCGACGCGGTGGTGGTCGAGGCCGGCGCCGGCGAGCGCTGGCACGACCTGGTCGCGTGGACGCTGGACCAGGGCTGGCCGGGGCTGGAGAACCTGGCCCTGATCCCGGGCACCGTGGGTGCCGCGCCGGTGCAGAACATCGGCGCCTACGGGCTGGAGCTGCAGGACCGCTTCGAGTCACTGGACACCGTGGACCTGGTCACCGGCCGCAGCGTGACGCTGCGCGCCGACCAGTGCCACTTCGGCTACCGCGACAGCGTGTTCAAGCACGGCCTGGCGGGCAAGAGCGTCATCACCCGGGTGCGCCTTCGCCTGCCACGGCCCTGGCAGCCGGTGCTGGGCTACCTGGACCTGGAACGCAAGATGGCCGAGACCGGCAACCATGCGCCCGACGCCAGCACCGTCTTTGACTGGGTCTGCGCCATCCGCCGCGCCAAGCTGCCGGACCCGGCCGAGATCGGCAACGTGGGCAGCTTCTTCAAGAACCCGCTGGTCAGCGCCGAGCAGTGCCGCGACATCATCGCCCGCGACCCGCACGTGGTGCACTACCCCATGGACGACGGCCAGTTCAAGCTCGCCGCCGGCTGGCTGATCGACGCCTGCGGCTGGAAAGGCAAGGCCATCGGCCATGCCGGCGTCTACGAGAAGCAGGCCCTGGTGCTGGTCAACAAGGGTGGTGCGATCGGCTCGGAGGTGGTCACGCTGGCCCGGGCCATCCAGGAAAGCGTCTATGGCCGCTTCGGCATCCGCCTGGAGCCGGAGCCCGTGATCGTCTGACCGGCCACCGTGGCGTCAGCCGGGCAGGAACTCGAAGCGCCGGCACAGGGCTTCGCTGGCCGACCAGGCCTGGCGTAGCACGGCGGCCGCCTCGGCGGTCTCGGCCGCTGCCCAGGGGCCCGGGCGCTGCTCGATCGCCTCGGCCTGGGCCGCCAGCGCCGCCAGGCCCAGCAACTGGGCAGCGCCCTTGAAGCGGTGGGCCAGGCCCGGCAGTGCAGCCGAGTCGGCCTGGTCCAGCGCGGCGAGCAGGGCGGCGTACGAGCGGCTGTCGTCGGCGAAGAAACCGCCGAGCAGGGGCCGCACCCCGGCCAGCGTGATCAGGCCGCAGAGGTCGCCCAGGCTGCGCCAGTCCAGCAGGTCGGCCACGTGGATGCTGGCGCGCAGGGCGGCCCGGTGGTTCGCCGGTGGCGGCGCGGCCACCCGGTCGGGCGGTGTGGCCGGGCCGGCGTGCGCGGGGCCGTCGACGCCGAACAGGTCCAGCAGCACCGCTTCCAACTCGGGGGTCTGGAAAGGCTTGGTCAGGTGGCCGTCGGCCCCGGCCTCGCGCATGCGCTCGCGGGTGGCTTCGTAGGCGTCGGCCGTCACGGTGACGATCTTCACCTGGCCCAGCGAGCCAGGCTTGGCGCGCAGTGCGCGCGTGGCGCTCAGGCCGTCGAGCACCGGCATGTGCACGTCCATCAACACCAGGTCGGGCGGGGCGCGCTCGGCCTCGGCCAGCAGGGCGGCGCCATTGTCGGCAAAGCGCACATGGTGACCGCCGCGCTCGAGCAGCGTGCCCACGTACTGCCGGTTCACCGCGTGGTCCTCGGCGACCAGCACGTCCAGCGCGCGGGGCAGGTGGCGCGTGCCCGGGGCCGCGGCGACGTCCGGCTCGCCGGGCAGCGTGGCGGGCCACTCGTCCAGCAACACCAGCGGCAACTCGAGGCTGAACTCGCTGCCTTCGCCGGGCCGGCTGGCGACGTGGATGTCGCCGCCCATCAGCCGCGCCAGGCCGCGCGAGATCTCCAGGCCCAGGCCGGTGCCGCCGTGCGCCCGGGTGATGCTGGCATCGCCCTGCATGAAGCGCTCGAACAGGTGGCCGCGGGTGCCGGTGTCGATGCCGATGCCGGTGTCGCGCACCTGGAAGGCCAGCCACTGGCCGCCCGGCGGCGCCAGCGGCGCGCCATCGCGCGGCTCGGCCACCGACAGCCGCAGCCGCACCCAGCCGTTGTCGGTGAACTTGATGGCGTTGGACAGCAGGTTGAACAGCACCTGCTTGAGCCGTGTGGCGTCGGCCATCACCATGCGCGGCGTGCCGGGCTCGATGCGCAGCGTCAGCGCGAGCTGCTTGGCCTGGGCCGCCGGCGTCATCACGGTCTGCACCGCCTGGGCCATGGCGGCCAGGTCCACCGGCGCGATCCGCAGCGCCAGGCGGCCGTGCTCCAGCCGCGAGAGGTCGAGGATGTCATTGAGCAGCACCAGCAGGTGCTCGGCGGACTCGCGGGCCGTGCGCAGCGTGCGGCGCTGGGCCTTGTCCAGCCGGGTGTCGTCCAGCAGGGCCAGCATGCCCAGCACGCCGTTGAACGGCGTGCGCAGCTCATGGCTCATGTTGGCCAGGAACTGACCCTTGCTCTGGTTGGCCACCTCGGCCGCGGCGCGGGCGGTGTCCAGCCGCTGCGCCAGCTCGGCCAGCTCGGCCTGGCGCCGCGAGGCCGCCCGCATCTGCTGGGCCAGCAGCACGGCGAAGCCGAGCGTGACCAGGGCCTGCACCAGCGTCAGTGCCAGGCCGGTCCGCTGGTGCTCGTGCAGGGCCCGGTTGCGCTGCTCCTCGCGCCGCACGCTCATCTGGCCGGCCATCAGCGACAGGTCGTGCACCGGTACCACCAGCCGGTCCAGTTCGTCCAGCAGGCGGGCCCGGGCAACGGCGCTCAGCGGGCCGTCGACCTGGTCGGACAGGACCGCGTCTGTGCGTTGCACGAAGTCGTTCAGCAGCCGCAGCGTGGCCCGGTGCTCGGGCGTGTCGGGCAGCTCGGCCTGCACGTGCGCCGGGTCCACCAGCTCGATGCGGCTGACGAAGATCTCGTAGCGCTCGCGCAGCCGGGCCAGTGCGGCCGGCGAGTCGCTGCCCTGCGCAGGCAGCGCCCGCAGCGCGTCCTGCAGGCCGTGGAACTCGGTCTCGAGCTGGAAGTAGCTCCAGGAGACGTTGTTGTCGGCCAGCGTTGCGGCCTGCCCGATCAGGCCGTCCAGGCGCGCCTGCAGCCAGACGGTGGCGGCCAGCATCGCGATCAGCAGCGCACCCACACCCCACAGCAGCCGGCGCGCGGTCAGCAGCCGCCAGCCGTCCGGCGCGCGCGGGGCCGTCGTCGCGTCGGTCACGGCTGGACCAGCAGGCTGCGCAACTGCCAGGCCGAACGGGCGTAGTAGCGGTCCGAGCGAAGCTGGGGGTCGCTGTCGAAAGGGTAGACGATGAACAGCGGGCCCTTGTCGCGCACCCGCATCGGCTCGCCGTTGTGCAGCCTGGCGACGATGACGTCGAAGCGCGTCGCGTCGTCGAACGGGATCTCGCAGCGGTAGTCGTTCAAGGCCACGGCGACCAGCTTGCCGCCATGGGCACCGGCCTGGGCCAGCACATCGCGCAGCAGCGGGCCGGTGAAGGTCTGCACGCCGGCGTGCCAGGGCGTGCGGGTGGCCAGCTGGCGCTGTGGCAGCGCGGCCGGCATGTCGATGTCGAAGTCGGCGCGGTCCGCCGCGTTGACGCGGCCCACCTGGCCGCCGATCGACAGCACCACCCTGCCGTGGGGTGCCCCCAGCGGTGGCGCGGATGCCTCGGCGGCACGGGCGGGCAGCCCCACGCCGCAGACGAGCAGCCCGGCCAGGCAACGGCGGCGGTCGAGGAAAGATGTGGGCATGGCGAGCAGGCGGTGGGCCGGTTGGCCGGCCCTTCTTGATGGAGAAATTCTAGGCGGCACCCGCCGGGCGGCCGGCTGCACCCATGGCGGGCGTCCATGCCGGCGACTGGAGTGCCCCGATGGCCTGCTGCACGATGCGCGCGTCGTTGCTGGCCCGGTGGCGCGCCATGGGCAGGCGGTGCCGCGCCGCGGCGCAGGCGCCGTCCCAGTGTGCGGCCTGGTCGTCGTCGAGCAGCTCGCGCAGGTGGCGCAGCCGGAAGGCGGGCTGGGTGTCGGCGCCGTCGAACAGCAGGGCGAGCCAGGCGAAGTCGTGGGCCCAGTTGTCGCTGTAGACGCTGCAGCCGGCCAGGTGCCGGTTCAGCAGTGCGGCCACTTCGGCCGCCGGGCGACCATGGCGCAGCAGCAGCTCGCGGCTCAGGCCGTGCAGGCTGGCGGCCTCGCCATCCCAGTGCGTCCAGCCGTCCAGCGGGCGGATCAGGGTGCACACCGCTTTCCCGTCGGGCAGAACGAAGCCGATCTCGATCGGGTAGCTTCCGCGCCCGAAACCCGAGGCTTCGATGTCGATCACGCAAGGCAGCGTCATGCCGTGGCCCGCTGCGCAGCGGGCGCGGCCGGGCCAGGCAAATGTAGCCGAGCGTGTCGGCTTGTCGCCGCCGCGACAGGCCCGCTAGTGGTGGCCCCGCTGGTGCCGTGGCCCGCCTCGGGCTATACCGGCACATTCGCCGCCCACCTTCGCGAGACCGCCGATGATCCCTGCCGACCGCCCGCACCTGAAGCACTGGCCGCGCCGCCTGCCGCTGGAGTTGACCGTGCCCGAGACCACGCTGTGGTTCAACCTGGAAGTGACGGCTGCGCGCTACCCGAAAAAGCCCATCACCTGGTTCTTCGGCCGCGCCCTGCGCTACGCCGAGCTCAAGGCCCAGGCCGAGGCGCTGGCCGGCTGGCTGCAGGCGCAAGGCGTGGGCAAGGGCGACCGGGTCGCGCTGTTCCTGCAGAACTGCCCGCAGTTCCTGGTCGCCTTCTACGCCGTGATGCGGGCCGACGCGGTGGTGGTGCCGGTCAACCCGATGAACCGTGCCGACGAGTTCGGCCACTACATCACCGACCCCGAGACCAAGGTCGTCATCTGCGCGGCCGACCTGGCCGGCATCGTGGCCGAGGCCAACGGCCGCCTGCCCGAGGCCCAGCGCCTGCGCGCCACCCTGGTCACGCGTTATGCCGACATGCTGCCCGAGGCCATCCCGCCCGAGCTGGCGCCGCAAGAGGCCACGCTGCAATGGCTGCGCGCCGACCCGCCGCTGCCGGCGGGCATGACCCGCTGGGCCGACGCGCTGGGCGCCGGCCTCGCGCCGGCCGGGCCGCCGCAGGCGCAGCCGGACGACCTGGCCCTGCTGCCCTACACCTCGGGCACCACGGGCCTGCCCAAGGGCTGCATGCACACCCACCGCACCCTGCTGCCCAATGCCATCGGCGGCGGGCTGTGGGGCTTTGCCTGCGCAGAGTCGATCAGCCTGGCCGTGGTGCCCATGTTCCACATCACCGGCATGATGTACGGCGTCATCGGGCCGGTGATGAGCGGCACGACCATGGTGCTGCTGCCGCGCTGGGACCGCGAACTCGCCGGCCGCATGATCTCGCAGTACCGGGTGACGCACTGGACCTGCATCCCGACGATGATCATCGACCTGTTCGCCAGCCCGAACTACAAGCAGTTCGACCTGTCGAGCCTGGTCTACCTGTCCGGCGGCGGCGCGGCCATGCCCGAGGCCGTGGCCCAGCGCCTTCTGGACGAATTCGGCCTCAGCTTCGCGGAAGGCTACGGCCTCACCGAGACCGCCGCGCCCAGCCATGCCAACCCGCCCGAGAAGGCCAAGCTGCAGTGCCTGGGCATGCCGATCTTCGGCGTCGACTCGCTGGTGGTCGACCCGGAGACGTTGCAGGAAGTGCCCATCGGCGAGACCGGCGAGATCATCACCAGCGGGCCGATGGTCTTCAAAGGCTACTGGAAGCACCCGGATGCGACGGCGGCCGCCTTCGTCGAGAAGAACGGCCGCAGCTACTTCCGCACCGGCGACCTGGGCCGCATGGACGCGGATGGCTACTTCTTCCTCACCGACCGCCTGAAGCGCATGATCAACGCCAGCGGCTACAAGGTCTGGCCGTCCGAGGTGGAACTGCTGCTCTTCAAGTGCCCGCTGGTGCAGGAGGCCTGCATCATCGCGGCCAAGGACGAATACCGCGGCGAGACGGTCAAGGCGGTGGTGGTGCTGCGCGCCGAGGCCCGGGCCACGGCCCGGCCGGAGGACGTCATCGCCTGGGCCCGCGAGCACATGGCGGCCTACAAGGTGCCGAAGATCGTCGAGTTCGTCGACGCGCTGCCCAAGTCGGGCTCGGGCAAGGTGATGTGGCGGCTGCTGCAGGACCAGGAGGCGAAGAGCGCCGCGCGCTAGAGTGGCGCGGTGAAAGTCTTCATCAACCCGCTGCACGCGCGCCACCAGGGCCGCCACGAGATGTTCCGCGGGCGGCTGGTGCCGTGCGTGGAACTGCCGGACCGCCTGGAGCACGTGCGCGCCGAACTGCAGCGCCGCGGCATCGGCACGCTGCAGACCTCGGCCGAGCCTGAGATCGAGTTGCTGCAGCGGGTGCACGATGCGCGCTACCTGCAGTTTCTGCAAAGCGCCTGGGCCGACTGGGTGGCGCTGGATGCCGCGAATGCGGCCTTCGATCTGCTGCCCTCGGTCTGGCCGGCGCCAGGCATGCGCCGCGACAGCCTGCCGGCCGAGCTGTCGGCGCGCGTCGGCCTGTTCGCCTTCGATGCCGGCTCGCCGATCACCGCCGGCACCTGGGACGCGGCGCGGGCCGGTGCCGGCTGCGCCGTGTCGGCCGCGCGGGCGCTGCTGGCCGGCGAGGCTTCGGCCTTCGCGCTGACGCGGCCGCCGGGCCACCATGCCGGGGCCGGTTTCTACGGCGGCTACTGCTTCCTGAACAACAGCGCGCTGGCGGCGCAGGCCTTGCGCGACGGCGGCGTCGCGCGTGTCGCGATCCTCGACGTCGACTACCACCACGGCAACGGCACGCAGAGCATCTTCTACGAACGCGCCGACGTGCTGACGGTGTCGCTGCACGGCGACCCGCGCACCGAATACCCGTTCTACCTGGGCCATGCCGACGAGCGCGGCGCCGGCGCCGGCGAAGGTTTCAACCTGAACCTGCCGCTGCCGCGCGGCACGGCCTTCGGCGCGTGGCGCCGCGCCTTGCAGCAGGCGCTGCAGGCGGTGGCCGATTTCCGGCCGGACGCGCTGGTGGTGGCGCTGGGCCTGGACAGTTTCGAGGGTGACCCGATCTCGGGCTTCAAGCTGCGCAGCGCCGACTACGTCGATGTCGGCGCCGACCTGCGCGCGCTCGGCCTGCCGACCGTGTTCGTCTTCGAGGGCGGCTATGCGGTGGCCGAACTCGGCGTCAACGCGGTCAACGTGCTGGAGGGCTTTCTGCGCTGAGCGCCGCCGCGCGCAGGATGTCGGCCTGCAGCCGCGCCCAGCCCTGCGTCCCCAGCGCCTGCAGCGTGCGCAGGTTCGCGTCGACGATCGCGTCGGCCTCGGGATAGGCGTCCACCGCGCGGTCGATGCTGGCTTCGCGCAGCAGGTGCAGCGTCGGGTGCGGCGAGCGGTTGGTGGCGTTGCCGATGTCGTCGGCATCGGTGCCGGCGAAGCGGTAGTCGGGGTGGAAGCTGGCGATCTGCAGCGTGCCTTCCAGGTCCAGCTCGGCCAGCAGCGCGTCGGCCGCGTCGAGGAAGTCGTTGTAGTCGAGGAAGTCGCCCAGCACCCACGGGTGCACCAGCAGCGTGGTCTCGGTCTGGTCGATCGGCGTGTCGCGCAGGTGCAGCAATTCGGCACGCAGCGCATCGCGCAGCGCGCCGGTGTCGCGCGCGTCGCTGCACACGTAGCGCACCAGGCCCTTGACCTGCACCGACTTGGCGAAGGGGCACAGGTTCAGGCCGATCACCGCCTGCTCGACCCAGGCGCGCGTGGCGCGCAGCGCGTGCTCGGCGTCGATCTCCATCGTCAGAAGCCCGAGCCGGGCTGCTTCAGGAACTCCGCCTCCTCGGGCGTCGACGGCCGGCCGAGGATGGCGTTGCGGTGCGGAAAGCGGCCGAAGCGGGCGACGATGTCCAGGTGCTTCTGCGCCCATTCCAGCAGGCCGGCCAGCGCCGGCTCGTCGCGGCCCAGCTGCGCGAAGTGCGCCATCGATGCCTGCTGCTCGGCCAGCGATTCCGCATGCTCGAAGGGCAGGTAGGCGAACTGGCGCATCACGCCCGGCAGCGCGTGGTCCTGCCCGCTGGCGCACAGCGCGCGCGCGGCTTGCAGGGCGAGTGCGTCGCCGGCATACATGCGCGCGCTGTCGCGGAAGGCATTGCGCGGGAACTGGTCGAGCACGACGATGCGCGCCAGCGCGCCGTGCGGCGTGGCCGCCCAGCCGTCGAGCTCGCCGCGCAGCGCGGCCTCGATCAGCGCGCCGAAACGGCCGCGGATCGACGCGTCGAAGGCCGCGTCCTTGCGGAACCATTCCGGCCGCGTCTGCAGGTACCAGGGTTCGTCGGGACGGCCGAACCAGAAGTCCAGCAGCTCGGCGGCGCGCGGGTCGTCGGTCAGGGACATCAGTGCTCCAGCAGGTCTTGGGTCTCGGGATGGCGACGCATGTACGTGCGCACGTAGCTGCAGCTGGGGCGCACGCGCAGGCCCTGCGCGCGCGCATGCGCCAGCGCGGCCCGCACCAGCGCGGCGGCGATGCCGCGGCCTTCGCTGGCCGGCGGCACCTCGGGGTGCACGATGTTCATCACGCCGCCCTGCAGCCGGTACACGCACTCGGCCACGCCGCCGTCGACCTGCGCCTCGAAGCTCGACCGGGCCACGTCGTGCGTGATGGCGGGCCCGCTCATC
>JBGAGZ010000113.1:0-10176 GCA_044226465.1 Burkholderiaceae bacterium
CCCGAGCCCTCGTGGTGGCTGCTGCGCCGTGGCCGCATGGGGCTGGGCGGCCTGGCCGCCAATGGCAGCCTGGTCGAGAAGCGAGGCATCGGCCCCGGCGAATGGCTGGAGACCGCCGGCGCCATGTCCGGCCCGGGCACCTGGCTGGAGCAGGCCTGGTGCCACACCCCGGTCGAGTTGCTTGCGGTGCCGCTCACGGCGATGAGCGAGGCCTGCGTGATGGACCCGGCGTTCCCGCAGGCCTTCGCGGCCGTGCTGGCCCAGCGCGTGCGCACCCTCAACGACAGCCTGCACGACCTGGTCAGCGCGGACGTGGCCGGGCGGTTGGCCCGTTGGCTGCTGCGGCAGGTGCCGGCCTTCGAACGCGACGGCGTGGCCACGGTGCTGCTGGCCGAGCGCAAGCAGGCGCTGGCGCGCCGGTTGAGCACCACCTCCGAGTCGCTGTCGCGCGCGTTGCGGCGCCTGTCCGACGAGGGCCTGGTCGAGGTGAACGCCTACGCGATCGCCCTGCTCGACCTGCCCGGCCTGCAAGGCCTGGCCTTCCCGCCCGCCGACCAGGAGGGTGCCCGCCGATGACGAGGAACAAGCCCGAGCTGGTGTGCCCGGCCGGTTCGCTGCGCGCGCTGCGCAGCGCGGTGGACGCCGGCGCCGACGCGGTCTACATGGGCCTGAAGGACGCGACGAACGCCCGCAACTTCGCCGGCCTGAACTTCGACGACGCCCAGGTCCGCGAAGGCGTGGCCTATGCCCATGCGCGCCATGCCAAAGTGCTGATGGCGCTGAACACCTTCGCCGATGCGCGCGACCCCTCGCCCTGGTACCGCGCGGCCGACAAGGCCGTGGCCCTGGGAGCCGACGCGCTGATCGTGGCCGACAGCGCGGTGATGGCCTGGTGCCGCGACCACCACCCCACCTTGAGGCTGCACCTGTCGGTGCAGGCCTCGGCCACCACGCATGCGGCGATCGAGTTCTACCGGCAGCGCTACGGCATCCAGCGCGCGGTGCTGCCGCGGGTGCTGACGATCGAGCAGGTGGCCCAGGTCAGGCGCCACACCGGCGTCGACATCGAGGTCTTCGGCTTCGGCAGCCTGTGCGTCATGGTCGAGGGCCGCTGCACGCTGTCGTCGTGGGCCACCGTCCGTGCGCTGGCACGAGGCGCCCGACGGCGTGCAGGCCCGGCTCAACGACGTGCTGATCGACACCTACGCCGCCGACGAGCCGCGCGGCTACCCCACGCTGTGCAAGGGCCGCTTCCTGGTCGACGGGCAACGCGGCTACGCTTTGGAAGTGCCGACCAGCCTGAACACGCTCGCCTTGCTGCCGCGCCTGGTCGACATGGGCATCGCGGCGATCAAGATCGAGGGCCGCCAGCGCAGCGCAGCCTATGTCGAGCAGGTCACCAAGGTCTGGCGCGCGGCCATCGACCGCGCGGTGGGCGAGCGGCCCTACGACATCCAGCCCGACTGGACCGAGACCCTGGCCCACCATGCCGAGGGCCAGCAGCAGACGCTCGGCGCCTACGACCGGCCCTGGCGCTGAAGCCGGGCGCCTTGAACACCACGAGAAGAGGAGGGCGTTGTTGGATGCCACCGAACGCATGGGCCTGACCGTCGGGCCAGTGCTCTATTTCTGGCCCCGCAGCACGCTGCTGGGCTTTTATGCCAACCTGGCCGACAGCCCGGCCGACACCGTGGTGATCGGCGAGACCGTCTGTGCCCGCCGGCGCGAGCTGCGCCTGGACGACTGGCTGGCCCTGGGCCGCGAGCTGGCCCAGGCTGGCAAGACCGTGGTGCTGGCCGCCCAGGCCCTGGTCGAGACCGAGGCCGACCTGCGCCTGATCCAGCACCAGGGCGAGCAGGGCGACTTCGCGGTCGAGGCGGCCGACGCCTCGGCGCTGCAGTTGCTGGCCGGCCGCGTGCCGCTGGTGCTGGGGCCGCACCTGAACATCTACAGCCGCGCCGCGCTGGCCGAGCATGCGGGCCTGGGGGCCATGCGCTGGGTCGCGCCCATCGAGCTGCCGCTGGACGCGCTGCCGCTGGTCAACCCGCCGGGCGACCGCGTCCGCACGCCGCAGGGCGAGGCGATCGAGACCGAGGCCTGGGTCTTCGGCCGCGTGCCGCTGTCGTTCTCGGCGCGCTGCTTCACCGCGCGCCACCACCGCCTGGCCAAGGACGCCTGCCAATACCGCTGCCTGGCCGACCCGGACGGCCTGCTGGTGCAGACCACCGAGCGCGAGCCCTTCCTGGTGCTCAACGGCACGCAGACGCAATCGGCCGGCGTGCAATGCCTGCTCGCTGATCAGGCCGCGCTGCGGGCTGCGGGCGTGCAGCGGCTGCGCCTGTCGCCCTGCGCACAGGGCTTCGGCCAGGTGCTGCGGGACTTCGACGCCGTCTTCAACGGCCACGAGCCGGCCGCCGGCCGCGCCGACGCCTGGTCCGCCCACGGCGTGCCCGGCCCCTTGAGCAACGGCTATGCGCGGCGCCAGCCGGGCATGCAATGGAGCCCGTCATGAGAGATCACACGCCGTTTCGCGCCGCCCCCACGCTGCGCCCGCTGCCGCCCCGCCTGCCGGCCTGGCTGGCACCGCTGCACCGGCGCGCGGCGGACCTCGTCGAGCGGCTGCCCACGGCGCCGCCGTCGGCGGCCATGGCACTGGCCTTGAATCGCTGGCTGCTGCCCCGGCTGCCGGAGGACGCGCGCCAGGCGCTGCAGGGCCAGGTGGTGACGTTGGCGGTGAAGGACTGGGGCCTGCGCCTGGTCATGCAGCTCGGCTCGCGCGGCTTCGTGGCCGCCGCTGGTGCAGCCAAGCCGGTGCTGCAGATCCAGGCCACGTCCGAGGCCTATTGGCAGCTCGCCAAAGGGGACCAGGATCCGGACCGCCTCTTCTTCGAGCGCCGCCTAGTGATGGAGGGCGACACCGAGCTCGGCCTGGTGCTGAAGAACACGCTGGACGCCATCGGCCCGGGCTGGCTGCCCTGGCGGTGACTTCGAGGAGGCCGGCCGCGCTCACGCGGTGGCGCGCAGAGCCAGGCGCGCCGCCTTGACCAGCGCTGCGTCGACCGTGCCGAGCTGGCCGGTCTTGGCCGCGACCTTGCCGGTCTTGTCCAGCAGGTCGATCTGCGTGGAGTGGTTGAACTCGCCGCTGGACAGCCGCCGGTACTGGAAGCCCATCGCGGCCGCGACCTTGCGCACGGTGGCCTCGTCGCCGCGGGCCAGTGTCCAGCGCTCGTCGCAACCGTGGGCCTGGAAGGTCTGCTTCAACACCTCGACGGTGTCGCGCGCCGGGTCGAAGCTCAGCATCAGGACCTTCATCGCCTTCTGCTCGGCCGTCGGCAGCGACTTGAGCGTGGACTGCACCGTCTCGAAGATCATCGGGCAGACCATCTCGCACGAGGTGTAGAACATGCTGAACAGCACCGGCGAGCCGCGCAACGACGGCAGGCCGAAGCTGCGGCCGTCCTGGTCGGTGAGGGCCGCGGGCAACTGGTAGACCGAGTCGGGCGGAAGCGCCGCGGCGGCCCAGGCGGCCGGCCACGGGCAGGCGGTGCCTGCCAGCGCCCGCAGGGCGGAACGGCGCGTGAGGGTCCAGGGCTGGTTCAGGGCGGTGTTCATGGTGACCTTGGCGTGGTGATGGCGCTCACAGGGGCCTCACGCAGCGGAAGCCCAGCGAGCTGGTGGTGTCCGATGCCTTGAGGGACGACAGCAGGGCCACGCGCATCAGCACGGCGTAGCTGTCCTTGTCGATGATGTTGATGGCGCCCGAGCCGCAGAACTTGAGCAGGTCGGGGTCGCCCTGGGTCCGGCTGTCGCCGGCAATGAACAGCGCGTTGAAGTCGTCGACCCATTCCCAGACCAGGCCGTGCAGGTCGCGCACGCCATGGGCGTTGGGCGGGCCGCCGACCGTACCGATCTGCGCGCTGGCCGGCCGCTCGTACCAGGACAGGATGCGGCGGCGCCAGGCCGGGTCGCTGCGAGCGTCGGCCCGGGTCTCGTCGGCCGCTGCGGCGTATTCCCACTCCAGCCAGGTCGGCAGGCGCCCGCCCTCGGCCTCGCAGAAGGCGCGGGCGGCGAACCAGCTCACGTCGACCACCGGGCCCGACGGCCGCAGCGACGGCCCTGGCTCGGTGGCGCTCGCCCATCCCAGCAGGTAGCGCTTTTCGGCGAACAGTGCCGGCACCTGCTGGCGCTGCCATTCGGGGTGTGCGGTGACGAAGTCGCGGAACTCGGCCACGGTGACCGGCTGCTCGCGCATGTCGAAGGCAGGCACGTCGACCGGTGTCGACAGCGTCGGCACCGGCCCCTGCGGCAGGATGCTCTCGAAGCGGCCGCCGGGCAGGCGCACATAGTCGGCGGCCTGCACCGGCGCCGCGCAGAGCGCCGCCAGGACGATGGCCACCAAGGTCTTCATGCGCTTGCCCTGCCTGGTCCGCACCTGGCGTCGCCGGTCAATGCGCCGCCGGCGCGGCGGCGGGCGCGGCGGCCCGCTGCTTCTTCACGTCGTCCTTGGAGACGCGGCCACCCGGGTTGCCCCAGCTGTTGAGCACGTAGGTCAGGATGTTGGCGACCTCGTCGTCGGTGAGCTGGGTCATCGGCGGCATGGCCGAGTTGTATTCCTGCCCGTTGACCGTGACCTTGCCGCTCAGGCCGTGCAGCACCACGCGTGCGGCCCGGTTCAGGTCGGTGGCCAGGAAGTCGGACTTGGCCAGCGGCGGGAACACGCCGGGCAGGCCCTTGCCGTCCGCCTGGTGGCAGACGGAGCAGGTGCCCGCGAACAAGGCCTGGCCGGCATGGACCTGCTCGTCGAGCGACAAGGTGCCCGACGCGGCGGACTCCGCGGCCTTGGTCACGGCCGACAGGTTGGGGGCCGCCCGGTCGCCGAGGTAGACCGAGTCGAGTTCCTTGCCCGAGTAGATCGACTTGTCCTCGGGCCCGGTGACCTTCAGGATGGCCAGCGCCCCCTTGTTGAAGGCACGGAAGATCGAGTGGTCGACCAGCACGTAGCTGCCCGGCACCCTGGCCGTGAACTTCACCACCGCCGCGCCGCCGGCCGGGATCAGCGTCGTCTGCACGTTCTTCTGCACGTTGCTGCCGCCTTCGTAGCGCACCTGGTCGAAGATGGCCCCGATGACGTGGAAGCTCGACACCAGGTTGGGCCCGCCGTTGCCGACATAGATGCGCACCGACTCGCCGACCTTGGCCGAGATCGCCTTGTCGCCGGTGAGCGCGCCCTCGGCACCGTTGAACAGCACGTAGGTGGGTCGCTCGTCGATGGCCTTTTCCATGTCGAAGGCCTGGGCACCCTTCTCGCGGTACTTGCCGGCGGTGTAGAAGTCGCCCTGCATCACGTAGTACTCGTGGTCGACCTTGGGCAGGCCCTCGGGTGGCTCGACCAGGATCAGGCCGTACATGCCGTTGGCCACGTGCATGCCCACCGGCGCCGTGGCGCAGTGGTAGACGTAGACGCCCTCGTTCAGCGCCTTGAAGGTGAACTGCGACTCGTGGCCCGGCGCGGTGAAGCTCGACGCGGCGCCGCCCCCGGGCCCGGTGACCCCGTGCAGGTCGATGTTGTGCGGCATCTTGCTGCTGGGGTGGTTCTTCAGGTGGAACTCGACCGTGTCGCCCTGGCGCACGCGGATGAAGCTGCCCGGCACGGTGCCGCCGAAGGTCCAGAAGGTGTAGCTCACGCCTTCGGAAATCTGCATTTCCTTCTCGACGACCTCGAGGTCGACGATGACCTTGGCCGGGTAGTTGCGGCCGGTGGGTGGGGGCACGTTCGGCGGGCTGGTCAGCACGGCGTGGATGGGGGCGCCGCGCGGCGGGCCGAAATCGCCCGCCACCCGGGCCGGTGCGGCCAGGGCCGCCGCGCAGGCGCCCAGGCCCGCAGCCAGGGCCAGCACACGCAGCCCGCATGACATCGATGACAGCACAGACAGGGTTTTCATGTTGGTTTCTCCGAGTCGGCCGATGGCCGCAGCGGCACAGTAAGGCGGTGGCTGTCCGGTTGGCTTGACCAAAGTCAAATGACATAGATCAAGCGACGAGCCACCGGGACCCGTGGATGCGTAGGACCGTTCCGACGCCCGATCGCGGCGGCGGTTGACGGGGCCGGCCCGCCGCGGGGCGCCCAATGGCGCAATCACCCCTTGCTCTGGAAGGAGCGCCCATGAACTCGCTGAGCCCCTTTGGGGAACGCTCGCTGACCCTGATCGCCGCCAGCTTTGCCGACCACGGCGCGGCCCAGCGCGCGGCGAACGAGCTGAAGCAATCGCCCGCCTTGGACGGCGAGGTCGCGGTCATCGACCCGGGCGACCCGCTGGCGCGCCAGAAGCTGGAGCCGGAACTGCGCGGCATCCTGTCCACCCTGCTCAGGAGCCATTTGATGCTGGGCCTGGCAGGCATGGCCGTGGGGATGCTCGCGGCCTTGCTGGCCATCGTCGCGCCCTGGCCCGCGGCGGCGGCCTCGCCGGGCTTCACGATGCTGTTCGCCGCGGTGATGGGCGCCTTCCTCGGCATGATGGGCGCCGGGCTGCTGACGCTGCGGCCGGACCATGGGCTGGTGCTGCTGCGCGTGCGCGAGGCACTCCGGCGCGGCCGTTCCGCCGTCGTCGTGCGGCCCTTGAGCGAGGCCTGTGCGAAACACGCCTTCGCCCTGCTGCGCCAGGCCGGCGCGTCGCCGCACCGGTCCTGGTAGTGGCTGCTGCCTCAGCCCCCGCTGAGGGCCAGCACGATGGCCACGAAGTCCTGGGGTTGCAAGGGGTGGGCGAGTTCGCGCACGCCGAGGCCGTTGACGAAGATGCGCATGTTCGCGCGCAGCAGGCCCTGCTCGTCGACCACGCGAAAGCGCAGCCCCGGGTAGCGCCTGTCGAGGTCGGTGAACAGCTCGTGCAGCGTGCCGCCCACCGCGTCGATCTCGGCCTCGCGGGTGTACGAGCGCAGCGCGCCCGGGACCAGCACCTTCATGCGAGCTCGGCCACTTCGACCGCGTAGATCTCCGGCAGGTGGCGCGCGATGTTGACCCAGCGAGCGCCCTCGTCGTGGCCGACCCACAGCTCGCCGCTGGTGGTGCCCAGGTACAGCGCGGGTTTGGGCTGGCTGTCGACCGTCATGGCCTGGCGCTTGAGCGTCCACCAGGCCTGGCTGGCAGGCAGGCCCTGGTCCAGGCGCTGCCAAGTCCGGCCGGCGTTACGGGTGGCGTAGGCCGCCGGCTGGCCCGATGGGCTGGTGCGCGGCCAGACCGTGGTGCCGTCCATCGGGAAGACCCAGGCCGTGTCCGGGTCGCGCGGGTGCACCACCATCGGGAAGCCGATGTCGCCCACGCGCTTGGGCATCTTGCGGCCGACGCGCTGCCAGGTGTCGGGCGACGCGCCCGCGCGGTCCAGCCGGTAGATGCCGCAGTGGTTCTGCTGGTAGAGCCGGTCCGGGTTGCCGGGGCTGAGGCGCACGCAATGCGGGTCGTGGAAGGTGATGACGGCCGGGTCCAGGCTCTCGACCACCTCCAGGCCCTGGATCAGCGTGGACCAGCTGCGGCCCGCGTCGCGCGACTCGTGCACGCCGCCGCCCGACATGCCGAAGTACAGGTGCGCCGGGTCGCGCGGGTCGACGATGATCGAGTGCAGCTTGGGCCCGTCGGGCGTGCCGTCCTGGGCCGAGCCCATCCACTCGCGAAAGCGCGGGTCGTCGTTCACCGAGGGCAGCGGCACCCAGCTGACGCCGCCGTCTTCCGAGCGGAACAGGCCTTGCGGCGAGGTGCCGGCGTACCAGGTGTCGCGCTCGCTGGCGTGCCCCGGCGTCAGCCAGAAGGTGTGGTCGACCGAGCGGGCCGGCAGCCCATTGGTCGGCGCGGCAAAAGCCGGCGGCTGCTTCGCCTCCTTCCAGGTCTTGCCGAGGTTGGTGGACCGGAAGATGGTCGGCCCCAGGTGGCCGGTCTTGGCGGCGGCCAGCAGCGTGCGGCCATCGCGCGGGTCGAGCTGAACGTGGCTGATGTTGTGGCCCAGGAAGTGCGGGCCATCGGCTGCCCAAGCCTTGCGCTTGGCATCGCCGTGGAACAGCCAGGCGCCCTTGCGGGTGGCCACGAGGACCGCCAGGCGGGTGGACGAGGCGGGCTTGGACGATCGGCTCATGGGGGTTCCTCGACAGTGGGCAGACAAAGGATGTCACCGAACGACGATCGGGTAGGGCGGATTTCGACAGCGCCCCGCCGTGGCCCGGCCCAAACGGGACTGGGCAATAAGTCTCGCACCGAGGCGGCACGGGCACGTCGCGGTTCCGCTGACCGGTTTTACGGGGCTTTTCCATCGATCGGCCAGGTCATCGAGAACAAATGATCCAAACGTCGAGAACAAATGACTCGCCGCGCCGTTGGGCGCACAGCCTGACGGGCGGGCAGCCGATCCACCATCACCAACAGCAGTAAGAACGATGAGGAACAACCAGCCAGTCACCCAGACCGATTTCGACTACGACGATGACCTGACCCTGCTGTCGACCACCGACACGCAGAGCCGCATCACCTATGCCAACGCGGCGTTCATCGCCGTCAGCGGCTTCGAGCGCAGCCAGATCATGGGCCAGCCGCACAACATCGTGCGCCACCCCGACATGCCGGCCGAGGCCTTCGCCGACATGTGGGCCACGCTCAAGGGGGGCGAATCCTGGACCGCCCTGGTCAAGAACCGCCGCGTCAACGGCGACCACTACTGGGTGCGCGCCAACGCGACACCGGTCGTGCGCAACGGGCAGGTCAAGGGCTACATGTCGGTGCGCACCAAGCCCGGCCGGGACGAGGTGCAGGCCGCGGAGGCGCTGTACGCCAGGTTCCGCGAAGGGCGCGCGAAGGGGCTGGCCTTCCGCAAGGGGATCGTGGTTCGACAGGGCTGGCTGGCCTGGGCGTCATGGAACCAGGTGCTGCCCGCCCGCTGGCGCATCCGCATGGCGGGCTTCGCCGGATGGCTCGCCGTGCTGGCCGGTGCGGCGGCGGCCGGCCTCGGCGGCCGGGCCCTGGGCATCGTCATGGGCGCGGCCACGGCCGCTGCACTGCTGGGGGCGTGGTGGCTCGAGGTGCAACTGGCCGCGCCGCTGGCCCAGGTGCTGCGCCAGGCCCTGAGCGTGGCGGCGGGCAACCCCGGGCGTCAGGAGAGCCTCAACCGAGTCGACGACCGGCATGCTGCTGCGCGCGCGGTCAACCAGGCGGGGGCGAACCTGCGCTCGCTGGTGGACGACGTCAGCACCCAGACCTCGGGCCTGCGCATCGCCAGCGGCGAGATCGCCACCGGCAACGCCGACCTGAGCCACCGCACCGAAGAGCAGGCGAGCAACCTGCAGCAGACGGCGGCCTCGATGGAGCAGCTGAATGCGACGGTGCGCAACAACGCCGACAGCGCCCAGCAGGCCACGAGCCTGGCCGGGTCGGCCAGCGCCGCCGCCGAGCGTGGTGGCGAGGTCGTGAGCCATGTCGTCAGCACCATGGACGACATCTCGCACAGCAGCAAGCGCATCGCGGACATCATCGGCGTGATCGATGGCATCGCCTTCCAGACCAACATCCTGGCGCTGAACGCGGCGGTGGAAGCCGCCCGTGCCGGCGAGCAGGGTCGCGGCTTCGCGGTCGTGGCCAGCGAGGTGCGCGGGCTCGCCAAGCGCAGCGCCGATGCGGCCAAGGAAATCAAGTCGCTGATCGACACCAGCGTGGACCGGGTGGAGACCGGCGCGCGCCTGGTGGGCGACGCCGGCAGCGCCATGACCGACATCGTGAGCCAGGTGCGCAGAGTGGCCGACCTCATCGCCGGCATCAGCGCCGCGACCACGGAACAGACAGCCGGCATCGGCCTGGTGGGCGACGCCGTGACGCAGCTGGACCAGGTCACACAGCAGAACGCTGCCCTGGTGGAGCAGTCGGCCGCGGCCGCGGAAAGCCTGAAGGGCCAGGCCGACCGGTTGGCCGAAGCGGTGGACGTGTTCAGGGTCTGAGGGGCGCGCAGCGGCGAGAATCTCTGGGCCTCGACGCCCGACCTGCCTGCCGAACCCCACCCATGCCGCGCCTGCAATTCCAAGCCCCGGACCGCTACGCCTTCGCCACCGAGGTGCAGGTCTACATCAGCCACGTCAACCAGGGGGGCCACCTCGACAACGCGCAGCTGCTGACCCTGGTCTCCGAGGGGCGGGTGCGGTTCTTCCGCT
>JBGAGZ010000114.1:0-9720 GCA_044226465.1 Burkholderiaceae bacterium
GTGGCCGGCTTCACCGTCAACGCCGTCTGCCCGGGCTACGTGCTGACGCCGCTGGTCGAGCAGCAGATCCCCGACACCGCCCGTGCCCGCGGCATCAGCGAGCAGGAGGTGATCCGCGACGTGTTGCTGGCCGCCCAGCCCACCAAGCAGTTCGTCACCGTCGAGCAGGTGGCCGCGTTGACGGCCTTCCTCTGCTCGGACGATGCCGCGTCCATCACCGGCGCAGTGCTGCCCATCGAGGGTGGCTGGACGGCGCAGTGAGCCTTCGGCCCATCGGGCCACACCGTTTCATCCCACACCACTTCTTTCAGGAGCCCACCATGAAGACCCACGTCATCCGCACCCGTTCATCCATGTTCAGCCGCCTGGTCGCCGCGATGGCGGCGATGGCCGCCACCTTCGCCACCACCATCGCCGACGCCGGCGAATGCCCGGCCGGCCAGGCCATGCCCAACGCGCTGGCCGGCGCTGCCGCCGCGCCGGTCGGCGTGGTCGACACCGAGCTGTCGTCGATCGACCTGGCGAAGGAGAACGTGCACCTGGACGGCCGCCGCCTGCGCCTGCGCCACATGACCATCGCGCCCGGCGGCGTGGTGCCCTTCCACAGCCACGAAGACCGGCCGGCGCTGATCATGGTCAACAGCGGCGAGATCTACGAGAACTCCAGCAAGTGCGCGGTGCCCATCCTGCACAAGGCCGGCGACATCTCGCGCGAGTTCCTTGGCACGCGGCACTGGTGGAAGAACAGCACCAGCCAGCCGGTGGAGCTGACCATCGCCGACATCGTCAACGACGGCCGGCCCGCCACGATGATGGAGCACATGTAAGCCGCGCCCCCGTCGACAGACCAAGGACCAGGCTGCCCGGAGACACCATGCCCACCGCTCGAAGAACCCCGAAAGACACCAGCTCGGCACGCCCGCCTGCCCCCGACCTGCCCGGCCAGGTGGTGCTGGTGCTGCAAGGCGGCGGCGCGCTCGGCGCCTACCAGGTCGGCGTCTACCAGGCACTGCACGAGGCCGGCATCGAGCCGGATTGGGTCATCGGCACCTCGATCGGCGCGATCAACGCCGCGCTGATCGCCGGCAACCCGCCCGAGCGACGGCTGGAACGGCTGAACGCCTTCTGGCAGCACGTCGAGCAGCAGAACCGCCTGGCCGGCCCGCTGGACTGGCTGGGCATGGGCAACCTGGTGGCCAACATGACCACGGTGATGCGCGGCATCCCCGCATTCTTCGAGCCCAACCTGGCCGCGCTGCGTGGCACCCAGGCCTCGCTGGGGGTGGACAACGCCGCCTACTACAGTACCGTGCCGCTGCGACAGACGCTGCGCGAGCTGGTCGACTTCGACCAGCTTCAGCACGGCGGCACGCGGCTGACGGTGGGCGCGGTCAACGTCTGCAGCGGCCACATGCGCTACTTCGACACCCGGCAGGAGGCGGTCGGCCTGGACCACATCATGGCCTCGGGGGCGCTGCCGCCGGCCTTCCCCGCGGTGCGCATCGACGGCGAGGCCTACTGGGACGGCGGCCTGTACTCCAACACGCCGATCGAGGCGGTGCTGGACGACAACCCGCGGCGCAATGCGCTGATCTTCGCGGTCAACGTCTGGCACCAGACCGCGCCGCAGCCCGAGTCGATCTGGCAGGTGATGGGGCGGCAGAAGGACATCCAGTACGCCAGCCGCGCCGACAGCCACATCGCCCGGCAAAAGCAGATCCACCGCCTGCGCCACGTCATCCGCGAACTGCACCGGCTGCTGCCCGCGGCGCGCCAGCAGGAGGCGAAAGACCTCGCCGCCTGGGGCTGCGGCACCACCATGCACGTGGCGCACCTGGTGGCGCCGCGCCTGGAAGGCGAGGACCACACCAAGGACATCGACTTCACCGCCGCCGGCGTGCTGGCGCGCCGCTCGGCCGGCCTGGTGGATGCGCGCCGCATGATCGAGCGCGCACCCTGGCAGGCCCCGGTGGACCCGATCGAAGGCGTGATCGAGCACAGCCTCGATGCCCCGGCGCCGGCATGAACGTTCTCGCTTTCGCCTGCGCGGCGGCCTGCGCGCTGTGGATGGGTGCGGCCATCCAGCGCGGCGCCACCTGCACCGTGGCGGCCATGCACGAGCTGGTCGTGCAGCGGCGCGGCACCCGCCTGCGCAGCCTGCTCGAAGCCTCGCTGTGGGTGGCCGGTGGCCTGCTGCTGTTGCACGGGCTGCCGCTGCCGGCCCCGGCGCTGCCCGCCCCGTTTGCCCTCAGTGGCTGGACGGTGCTCGGCGCCGCGCTGCTTGGCCTGGGTGCCTGGGTCAATCAGGCCTGCGTCTTCGGCGCGATCGCGCGGCTGGGCAACGGCGAATGGGCCTACCTGGCCACGCCGCTGGGTTTCTACCTCGGTTGCCTGAGCGCGGGCCCGCTGTTCGCGGCCCCGGCGCCACGGGCGTTGCCACCCGGCTCGGCACTGTGGCACGCGCCGGCGGCGCTGGGCCTGGGCTTGGCGGCGATCGCGCTCTGGCGCGTCGGCCTCGCCTGGCGCCGCGACGGCGCACGAGGCTTGCCCTGGTGGACACCGCATGGGGCCACCGTGTCCATCGGCCTGGCCTTCCTGGCCTTGCTGCTGCTGGAAGGGGCCTGGGCCTACACCGATGCGCTGGCTGAGCTGGCGCGCGGCATGGTGGCCCACCGCGCGGGACGCTTGGTGCTCTTTGCCTGCCTGCTGGGCGGCGCTGTCTTGGGCGGCTGGCGGGCCGGGCTGTGGCGCGCGCGACCGCCGCACGCGGCCGCCGTGGCGCGCTGCCTGGCCGGCGGCCTGCTGATGGGCTGGGGCAGCCTGCTGATCCCGGGCGGCAACGACGGCCTGATCCTGCTCGGCCTGCCGCTGCTGTGGCCCTACGCCTGGGTGGGCTTCGCCACGATGTGCGCGGTCATTGCCTTGGCGCTGCACGCACAGCGGCGCTGGCGTGCCGCCCCGCAGCGGTCGGCCCGCCCAGGCTGAACTCAGCGCCCGGCCTGCAGGACCGCCAGGGCATTGCGCGCCGCGGCCACACCCATCTTGACGTAGGCATCGGCGCTCACGCCGCCGATGTGCGGGCTCAGCACCAGGCGCGGCTCGGCGTGGAAGGGGTGGGGCACGGGCATGGGCTCGGTGGCGAAGCTGTCCAGCCCGGCGCTGGCCACCTGGCCACTCTTCACCGCAGCCAGCAGGGCCGGCTCGTCGATCAGCCCGCCACGCGCCGTGTTGACGATGATCACGCCCTTCTTGCAGGCCGCGAGCGTCTCGGCGTTCAACAGCCGCGCGTTGTCGGGCGTCAGCGGGCAGTGCAGAGAGATTGCGTCCGACTCGCGCCAGATCGTGTCCAGGGTCGCGCGCTCGATGAAGGCCGGCAGGTCCTGCGCGAAGGGGTCGAAGCCCAGCACCCGCATGCCCAGCGCGTCGGCCACCTTCGCGAAGCGCCGGCCGATGGCGCCCAGGCCAATGACGCCGACCGTGCGGCCGTCGAGCTCGAGGCTCTTGTGGGTGGCCTTGTCCCAGTGGCCGGCGTGCATGCGTCGGTCGAGTTCCACCACCGATTTGGCACAGGCCAGCAGCAGGGCCAGGGCCTGCTCGGCCACGGCCGCGGCATTGGCCCCCACCGCGGCCACCACGCGGATGCCGCGGGCCTCGGCGGCCGCCTTGTCGATCGTGTCGGTGCCGCTGCCGTGCTTGGAGATGACCTTCAGCCCGGGGGCCGCGTCCATCGCCGCCGCGCCCACCTGGCCGTAGCGCACGATGATCGCCACCGGGTCGAGCCGGGCGCACAGCCCCACGATGTCGGCCTCGCTGGGCGTCTTGCCCGCGTAGGCCACGTCGTAGTCGGCCAGCAACGCGAGCGCCTCGGGCGCCAGGTCGTTGCCGGTGACCAGGATGGTCCGGCGCCCGCTCACAGCGTCTCTCCGTCGCCGATCACGCCGGCGGCGCGCAGCGCGCCGTCCAGCCAGGCCGGCCGCAGCGCCTTGCGGCTCTTGATGTCGGCGATGCGCTGTGTTTCCGCCGCCACCTTGTCGGCCGCCAGCGGCAGCAGCGATTCGGCTTTGGCGCGCTCGACCACGGTCACGCCGTCGGCGTCGCCCACCACCAGGTCACCCGGGCAGACGGTGACGCCGCCGACCGAGATCGGGTGGTTGAGGCGGCCGGGCACGAACTTGGTTGGCCCATTGGGGTTCAGCCCCGCGGCGAACATCGGGAAGCCCAGCGCGCGGATGGCTTCGCTGTCGCGCACCGCGCCGTCGATCACCACCGCGGCCACTCCCAGCGCCACGCACTGCTGCGACATGATCTCGCCCATCAGGGCGCTGGCGAGGTCGCCCTTGCCGTCGACCACGATCACGTCGCCCGGCTGGGCGATGGCCATCGCGGCGTGGATCATCAGGTTGTCGCCGGGCCGCACCTCCACCGTGATCGCTGGCCCGGCGAAGCGCATGGTGGGTGCCAGCGGCGCGATGCGGCCGCTCAGCGCCCCGCGGCGCCCGGCCACGTCGGCCAGGATCGACGAGGGGAACTGGGCGGCGCGGTCGACGATGTCGGCGCGGACGCGCTCGATGTCGCGAACCACGTCGGGCAATGCGGCGGCTTGACTCATGGGAATCTCCGAAGAAGAAACAGGGTGAACGACGGCCGGACCAGCCGGCGCGGGGCAGGCGCCTCAGTCGAGGTGGACGCCGGATTCCTTGACGGTCTTGCCCCAGCGCACGATGTCCTCGCGGATCAACTCTGCGAACTGCTCGGGCGTGCCGCCCATCGGGTCGGCGCCTTCCTCTCCCAGGCGCTTGCGCAGGTCGGGCTGCTGCAAGGCCTTGTTGAATTCGGCGTTGAGGCGGGTGACGATCTCCTTGGGCGTGCCGGCTGGCGCCAGGAACCCGAACCAGGTCACGGCGTCGAAACCCTTGTAGCCGCTCTCGCCGACCGTCGGCGTCTGCGGCAGGTCGTCCACCCGCTTGGCCGAGGTCACGGCCAGCGGCCGCAGCTTGCCGGTGCGGATCTGCTGCAGCACCGAGGGCACGGAAGAGACATAGAGCTGCACCTGGCCGCTGATCACGTCGGTCAGCGCCTGGTTCGCGCCCTTGTAGGGCACGTGCTGGAAGGTGATGCCGGCCGTCTTCTGGAATTGATCGCCGGTGAGGTGCGCGACGGTGCCGTTGCCCGGCGACGCGAAGTTCACCTCACCCGGCTTGGCCTTGGCCGCAGCCACCAGGTCGGGCAGGGTTTTGAAAGGCGACGTGACCGGCACCACGATCACCAGCGGCGCGGTGGCCATCAGGCCGATCGGCGCCAGGTCCTTCACCGGGTTATAGGGCAGCTTGGCGTAGAGCGTCGGGTTGATGGCCAGGTTGCTGGTCTGGCCCAGCACGATGGTGTAGCCGTCGGCCGGCGACTTGGCCACGGCGTCCACGCCCAGGTTGCCGCCCGCGCCGGGCTTGTTGTCGATCACGAAGGTCCAGCCGGTGGTGCTGGCCACCTTCTGCGTCACCTCGCGGGCGATGATGTCGGTGCCGCCGCCGGGCGGGAAGGGCACGACCACGCGGATGGCCTTGGCCGGCCAGGGCTGCGCCCACGCCGCTGCGTGCAGGACGCTGGCGGCCACGAGGGCCAGGGTGGTTCGAATCGCGGTCATGTTGTCTCCATCGCTTGAATCTGTGGGCTGGAGTATTGGCCCCGGCATAGATACAGTCCAATCGAAAGTTTCTTGCCATTCATCGACGGAGCTTTTGCAATGGACCTGCGCGACCTGCGTTACTTCGAGACCATCGCGGAGCTGGAGCACATCGGCCGTGCCACCGAGAAGCTGCACCGCACCCAGCCGGCCCTGACGAGCAGCGTGCGCCGGCTGGAGCAGGCCTGCGGCACCCCGCTGCTCGAGAAGGCGGGGCGCGGCATCCGGCTCACGCCGGCCGGCAAGGTGATGCTCAAGTGGGCCCGGCGCATGCGTTTCGACGCCGAGGACGCCCGGCGCGAGATCGGCGACATCGGCCGCGGGCTGTCGGGCCATGTCCGCGTCGGCATCGTCCCCACGGCGGCGCAGTTCCTGCTGCCGCGCGCCGTACGGCAGCTCATCGCCGAGGCCCCCCAGGTGACGATCAAGACGGTGGTGGGCCTGGTCGACAGCCTCAAGCCCTTGCTGCGCAGCGGCGACATCGACCTGATGGTGGGCACCGAGACCGCCGACGAGGGCGACTTCGTCTCGCAGCGCCTGGCCGAAGACCACATCGTGGTGGCCGCCAGCGCGACCCATGAGGTGCTGCATGCGGCGACGTCGCTGCGCGACCTGACCCGGTACCGCTGGGTGCTGCAGCCACCGGGCGCGCCCACGCGAGACTGGCTGGACCACACCTTCGACAGGAAGCGCCTGCCGCGGCCCGTGGTGCAGGTCGAAAGCACCATGCTGCTCACCCTGCCGGCGCTGATCGCCGAGACCGGCTTGCTGAGCTTCATCTCGCGCCGGCACCTCGAGGCGGCGGGCGGCCTGTCGCCGCTGCGCGAGGTGCCGCTGAAGGACACCACCATGAAGCGGCGGCTGGTGGCGACCAGCCGCGCGAGCAGCTACCAGTTGCCGGCCACGACGCGGCTGATCGAGCTGCTGGCCGAGGTGGGCCGGCAGGAAATGCCCGCCTGACGCCCGCGCCCGGAGGCGCGTTTCAGCTGCACATCGCCCGGATGTCTTCCGGGATCGGGATCGACTTGAGCCGGTAGCTGCCCGGCACGCGCTCGACGAAGGCGCGGGTCTCGCGGCCTTCGCACAGCAGCTCGTCGCCGCGCAGGATGCGGTGGTGCTGGATCAGCACCTTGGCGCGCCACTCTTCCACGCAGGTGTGCACTTCCAGCGTCTGGCCGTAGGTGGCGGGGCGCAGGAAGCGTGTGTGGATCTCCAGCAGCGGCGTGCCGACGATGCCGCGCGTGGCCTCGAGCTCGCGCCAGGGCGGCACGCCGCAGGCCATGAAGAAGGCCAGCGAGGCCTGGTCCATCCAGCGCGAGAAGTTGGGGAAGAAGACGATACCGGCGGGGTCGCAGTCGCCGAAGTGCACGTCAACGCGGTGGATGTGCGTCTTGCTCATCAGATGCGGATCACTTCAGGGTTGGGCACGGCACTGTACAGGGCCAGCACGTCGGTGGCCCGGCGGCCGAGCACGGCGCGCTGGTTGATGTAGCCCTTGTCGGTGATCTCGCCAGCGTCGGCGTTGGGCGGCTCGGCCAGCAGCAGGGCGCGGCTGGGGGCCTGCGACGAGCCGCCGCCCTCGGCCCGCAAGGCCTGCAGCGCGTCGCGGATGCGCTCGGCGCGCTCGGTCGCGTCGAGCGCCTTGGCGGCGGGGCTGGGGAAGACGAGCAGACCCACTTCCTCGCGGTCGTGCCCGGTGACCACCACGTCGGCCGCCAGTGGCGACAAGGCAGCCACCGCGCGCACCCGCAGCGTGCCCACCGAGACCCAGGTGCCGCTCATCAGCTTGAAGTCCTCGGCCACGCGGCCGTCGAAGGCCACGCCCTGGCTCGGGTCCTTCTCGTCGACCAGCTTGCCGGCGTCGCCGATCAGGTAGTAGCCCTCGTCGTCGAAGGCCTTGGCGGTCAGGTCCGGCGCGTTGCGGTAGCCGGGGAAGACGTTCGGCCCGCGCACCCGCATTTCCAGCTTGTCGCCGCTGGGCACGAACTTGAGTTCGGCGCCGGGCAGCGGCGCGCCGATGCAGCCGGCGCGGTCGATGGACCAGTGCACGCTGGTGATGGCCGGCGAGGTCTCGGTCGCGCCCCAGGACGAGGTGAACCAGATCGGCCGATCGCGCACGCGCCGGGCCACGCCCTCGATGCGCTGCCACAAGCTCTGCGGGAGGGCGGCGCCGGCGTAGAACAGACCCTGCAGCGGCTCGAAGAAGCTGCGCGCGAAGTCCTCGTCGTTTTCGAGGAAGGGCAGCAGCATGTCGAAGCCGCGTGGCACGTTGAAGTAGAAGTTGGGGCGCACCTCGCGCAGGTTGGCGACCGTCTTCTCGATCAGGCCCGGCATCGGCCGGCCCTCGTCCACGTGCAGGCTGCCGCCGTGCGCCAGCACCATGTGGAAGTTGTGGTTGGCGCCGAAGGTGTGGCTCCAGGGCAGCCATTCCAGCAGGCGCAGCGGGTGCCGGCTCAGGAAGGGCCAGGCCTGGGCGATCATCTGCTGGTTGGCGCACAGCATGCGGTGGGTGTTGATCACGACCTTCGGCGTGCCGGTGGAGCCGCTGGTCAGCAGGTATTTGGCGTGCGTGGCCGGCGTGATCTGCGCGAACGCCTGCATCACGGCGGGTGTCTCGGCCGAGGCGGCCAGCCGGGCGAAATCCAGCGCGCCGGGCAGCTCGGCCGCGCCGCGGCTGAGCACGACGGGGCGGCTGCCACGCGCGGCCCAGCTGGCGATCGGCGGGCCGTAGACGCTGGGCTCGGCGGCGTAGACGAGCGCCGGGTCCAGCGTGTCCAGGATGGCGTGGATCTTGGTGGTGTCCTTGGTCAGCCGGCAGTAGGCGCTGGACACCGTGCAGATGGCGCGGCCCAGGTGCATGGTGGCCAGGGCGAGCAAAGCGTGGTCGACCGAGTTGTCCGACAGCACGACCACCGGCTGGTCGGCCGGCAAGTCCAGGTCCAGCAGGCCTTGCGCGATGCAGCCCACCTGGGCGCGCGTCTCGCCATAGCTCAGCTGGCGCCAGCCGCCGCTGCTGTCGCGCTCCGCCAGGAACAGCGCATCGGGCGTGGTCACGGCCCAGTGCTCCAGCCAGTCGCCGACGCAGCGGGCAAAGGGCTGCAGGGCTTCGGCGCTGCGCAGCACGAAGCCGCCGCCGGGCAGGGCCTGGCGCAGCACCCGGGCCGGGGCGAGCGCGCCGGGTTCGTCGAAGGGTTGGTAGGTGCTCATAGGGGTCAGACTCCGAGACAGGCGGCCAGGGCTTCGCTGTCGGCCAGCGTGGGGGCGTCACCGGCCAGCACGACCTGGCCTTTTTGCAGCACGACGAGGCGGTCGGCCTGGGAAGCGACCTTGCGGTAGTCGCGGTCGACGATCAGCGTGGCAATGCCGCTGGCGCGGATCTGGCCGATCACGCGCCAGATCTCGGCCACGATCAGCGGGGCCAGGCCTTCGGTGGCTTCGTCGAGCACGATCAGGTCGGGGTGGGTCATCAGCACGCGGCCGATGGACAGCATCTGCTGCTCTCCGCCGGAGAGCTGGCCGCCCATGTGGCCCAGGCGCTCGGCCAGGCGGGGGAAGGTGTCGAGCACGCGCTCGAAGCTCCAGTCGTTGCGGCCCTCGCGGCCGGCGCGCGCGGCCATCACCAGGTTCTCGCGCACGCTGAGGTTGGGGAACACGCCGCGGCCCTCGGGCACGTAGCCGATGCCGGCGCGCGCCACCTCGTGCGGCAGGGCGCGCGACAGGTCCTGCCCGTGCACGGCGATGCGGCCCTCGCGCTGCTTGACATGGCCGAGCAGGCTGCGGATCAGCGTGGACTTGCCCATGCCGTTGCGGCCGAGCAGGCCCACGGTCTCGCCGGCATGGACCGTGAGGTCGACGCCATGCAGCACGTGGCTGGAGCCGTACCAGGCGTGGATGCCGCTGGCTTCGATGATCGGTGTGGTCATCTCAGTGGCTCCACGGCGCACGAAACCCGAAATGGTGTTTGTTGTCGGCCCGAGGCCCGTTGCTGCCATGCGGGGCGGGCTGCGGTCCTCGGTTGGCGCGCGGCAGGGCGGCGGCGG
>JBGAGZ010000115.1:0-9728 GCA_044226465.1 Burkholderiaceae bacterium
GGGGGCGGGGGTCTGGGCCATGGCGAGGGTGCCGGCAGCGCCGATCAGCGCGGCGGCAAGCAGTTGGTGCAGAGGTTTTTGCATGGGTGGGCGTATCGCGGGTGGCGAAGAAGGCCGCACCCTCGGTGGGGGAGCGGCGCGCCGGATGATAGGCGAGCGGCCCATCGCCCCGGGCCCGGGGTGGTCAGCGCCGCGCCTGGGCCTCTTTCAGGCGCCGCGGCTCCAGCGCCACCGAGTCGCGCCCGTTGCCGACCCAGACATGGCCTTCCTGCACCGTGACCTGCAACTGCATGCTGCGCTCGGCCAGCGCGGCGAGCGCCTGGCTTTCGGCCGCGTCCACCTGCCAGACTTCGAGGTTGGCCAGGCGCACCACCTTGCCCTCGATGCCGGCCCACCAGATCGGCGTGGATGAGCTGTAGGACCAGACGCGCACCTGTTCCGCCCGGCCGCAGGCCTTGGCCAGCCGGCGGTCGTCGGGCTGGCCCACTTCCAGCCACTGCACCAGGGCGCCGGTGAGGTCCTTCTGCCACAGGTCCGGTGCGTCGGTGTCGGACAAGCCGGCGGTGAATTCGAGACGGCCGCGCAAGTCGTCAGCCGGCACGGCCAGCGCGAAGGCCAGCAGCCGCATCATCATGCGTTCGTCGGTTTCGGAAGGGTGGCGCGCCAGTGTCAGCGCATGGTCCGCGTAGAGGGCGCGGTCCATGTCGGCAATCTGCAGCTGGGCCTTGAAGACGGTGGATTTGAGGGCCATGCGGGCGATTGTCGTTTGCCCGCGCCGGCGCCTCGGTCACAACGGCTTCAGCCGCACCACCGGCCTCGTCGGCTTGCGGCGCGCCACCTCCTCGAAGCCGGCCGCGTCGTACATGGACTTGGCGCCGAACCACATCGCATCGTCCGCGGCGCGGGCCGCCTTGTCCACGGGGTAGGCCTCGAGCAGCGGAATGCCCTCGGCCTTGGCCCAGGCAATGGCGCCCTTCAGCAGCGCCGCGGCCACGCCCTGGCCCCGGTGCTCGGCGGGCACCACGAAGCAGACGATGGACCAGACCGCCCGGCCGTCCACCGCCTTCATCACCGGCGAGCGCTGCAGCTTGGCGTATTGCTCGCGCGGGGCGATCGACACCCAGCCGACCGGCTGGCCGCCGCGGTAGCCGATGAGCCCGACCGGTTGGCCAGCATCCACCAGGGCTTTCAGCTCGGCGCGACGGGCACCGGCATGCGTCTCGCCGGCGGCGGGCGCCGGGGGCGTGCCGCTGTGGCGGTAGTACATGCACCAGCAGCCCCGGGCCACCGAGCAGCCCTTGGCCTGGAAGATGACTTCCAGGTCGGGCCAGCGCGCGGGGGTGAGGGGGTGGATGCCGAGCTTCAAGGCTTCTCGGCAAGCGCCTTCAGGTTGGCCAGGCCGGCGTCGAAATCCTTGCCGACCATGCCGTCCATCATCAGGCCCATCCAATGACCGATCGGGTTCTTGCCCATGTCGCCGTCCATGGTCCAGGTGACCCGGGTGCCCGCGCCCTCGGGCGCGAACTGGATGGTGCCGATGGAGGTGCTGTCGAAATCGGGGAAGTACAGCTCGAAGACCACGCGCTGGTTCGGCTCGACGGCGGTCATGGTCATCTTGCCGTCGCCCTCGGTGGCGCTCTTCCACGACCAGCCCGCGCCGGCGCCCGATGCGGCACCGAAGTACTCGATCTTCATCGCCGGGTCGCGCCGGTTCCAGACGGACCACTGCTTCCAGCCCTGCGGGTCGGCGACCAGCGCATACGGCTTGTCGGCAGGCGCGTTGATCAGCGTGCTGCGCTGGATGCGGTACTTCGGCGAGATCAGCATGCCGCCGCCAAAGACCAGCACGGCCAGCGCGACGACGACGATCAGCACGATCTTCAGGATCTTCATCGGTTTCCTCCTGCCGGCGCTCCTGGCCGCAGCGGCGGAAGTCTCGGCGGGATTGGGGTCTTAAGCAAGTGGCGGCCGTGGGGTGGGGTGGCATCATGCAGCCTCATGCATATGCCCCTGTCTGCCACCGTCGGCCCGGCCTTGAGCGACAACCCCTTGCTGGCAGCCTGGTCGGCGCCTTTCGGCCTGCCGCCCTTCGAGCAGATTCGCCCCGCGCATTTCGCGCCGGCCTTGCGCGAGGCGATGCGCCAGCAGCTGGCCGAGCTGGACGAGATCGCCGCCCGGCCTGAGCCGCCGAGCTTCGACAACACCGTGGCCGCGTTCGACCGCACCGGCGCGCTGCTCTACCGCCTCGAGGCGGTGCTGGGCAACCTGACCGCGTCAGAAACCTCGCCCGCGCTGCAGGCCGTGCAGCGCGAGATGGCTGCGCCGCTGGCCGCCCACGACACCGCGGTGAAGATGCATGCTGGCGTCTTCCGTCGCCTGGATGCCCTGCACCGCGAGCGCGCCACGCTGGGCCTGGCGCCCGAGGCGCTGCGTTTGCTCGAGCGCCTGCACCTGGACGCGGTGCGCGCCGGCGCGCGCTTCGCGCCGGCCGAGCAACAGCGCTACTCCGACATCGTGCAGCGCCTGGCCACGCTGACCACGCGTTTTGCGCAGAACGTGCTGGCCGACGAGTCTGCCTTCCAGCTCGTGCTGGGTGACGAAGCCGACCTGGCCGGCTTGCCCGGCTTCGTGCGGGCCGCCGCGCGGCAGGCGGCCGCCGAGCGCGGCCTGCCCGAGGGCAGCCACGTGGTCACGCTGAACCGCTCGCTGATCGTGCCCTTCCTCACCTTCTCCGAACGGCGCGACTTGCGCGAGGCCGCCTGGCGCGCCTGGGTGGGCCGGGGCGAGAACGGCGGCACCACCGACAACCGTGCGCTGGCGCGCGAGATCCTGCAGTGGCGCCACCAGCAGGCGCTGGCCCACGGCCACGCGAGCTATGCCGACTACGCGCTGGCCGACACCATGGCCGGCGACCAGGCGGCGGTGCGCCACCTGCTGAACGAGGTGTGGACGCGCGCTCTGCCCGCCGCCGAGCAGGAGCGCCGGGCGTTGATCGCGGCGATGCGCTCGCACGGCGTCGCCGACGAGCCCCAGGCCTGGGACTGGCGCTACTGGTCAGAGAAGGTGAGGCAGGCGCGCTACGCCATCGACGAAGCCGAGCTGAAGCCCTATTTCTCGCTGGACGCGATGGTGCAGGCGGCGTTCGACTGCGCGGGGCGCCTGTTCGGCGTGCGCTTCGAGCCGCGGCCCGACTGGAAGGCCTACCACCCGGACGTGAAGGCCTACGAGATGTTCGACGCGGACGGCCGCAGCGCGGGCCTGTTCCTGCAGGACAACTTCGCGCGCCAGAGCAAGCGCTCGGGCGCGTGGATGAGCGACTTCAACTACCAGTCGCGCAACCGCGGCGTGGCCGCGCCCATCATCGTCAACAACAACAACTTTGCGAAGGCGGCGCCGGGCGAGCCCACGCTGCTGTCGTTCGACGACGCACGCACGCTGTTCCACGAGTTCGGCCATGGCCTGCACGGCCTGCTGTCCGACGTCACCTACCACCGGCTGGCGGGCACCCAGGTGCTGCGTGACTTCGTCGAGCTGCCGTCGCAGCTGTTCGAGCACTGGCTGGCCCAGCCCGAGGTGCTGGCGCGGCATGCCCGCCATTGGCAGACCGGCGAGCCGATCCCGCCGGCGCTGATCGAGCGGCTGCAGGCCGCCCAGCGCTGGGGCCAGGGTTTCGACACGGTGAGCTATGTGGGCAGTGCGCTGGTGGACCTGGCGCTGCATGCCCGGGCCGATGCGCCCGAGGACGTGAGCGCCTTCGAGCGCGAAGAGCTGGCCCGGCTGGGCATGCCCGGGGCGATCGGCGTGCGGCACCGGCTGGTGCACTTCCAGCACCTGTTCGCCGGCTCGAGCTACGCCTGCGGCTACTACGTCTACCTCTGGGCCGAGGTGCTGGACGCGGACGCCTTCAATGCCTTCGAGGAGGCGGGCAACCCGTTCGATGCCGAGGTGGCGGCGCGCCTGCACCGCCACATCTATGCCGTGGGCGACACGGTGCCGCCCCAGCAGGCTTACACCGACTTCCGCGGCCGCTTGCCGGCGCTGGGGCCCTTGCTGTCGAAGCGGGGCTTGCTGGACGGCACGAACTTGCCCGCCGGCTGAGCCGGTCGCTGCGGCGCGCGGTCGCTGCGGGGCGCGTCGGCGCGGACGAAGCCGCCGCGGTCGCGGTGCTCGAAGGCCGGGCGATCGGCGCGCTGCTCGAACGCGGGGCGGTCGCGGCGCTGGACGTCGGGGCGGTCGTTGCGCTGGAAATCCGGCCGCTCGCTGCGCTCGAAGGGGCTGCGGTCCGCCGGCGGACGGCGGTCGCCGCCGAACCGGTCGCCTTGGGCATGGTGGCCTGGGTGGCCGCCGAAGCCGCCCCGGTCGCCGTGGCCATGACGCGGTGCACCGCGGTTGAAGTAGTCGCCCACGCGGCCATAGCCGGGGCCCTTTCCGCCGCCGAAGTGGCCGCGCGGTGCGCCGCCACGGGGCGGGCGCTGCATCGTTTCCGGTGCCGGGCGCTGCGGCTCCAGGCCTTCCACGGTCGCCACCGGAATCGGCTGCGTCGTGTAGTGCTGGATGCGGCGGATCATCGGCACGTCGCGGCGGTCGGCCAGCGTCACGGCACGGCCAGAGCGGCCGGCGCGGCCGGTGCGGCCGATGCGGTGCACGTAGTCCTCGGCCTTCAGCGGCAGGCCGTAGTTGATGACGTGGCTGATCGTCGGTACATCGATGCCGCGCGCGGCCACGTCGGTGGCCACGAGGATGCGCAGCTGGCGCGAACGCAGGCCTTGCAGCACGCGGTTGCGGCGGCCTTGTGGCATGCCACCGTGCAACGAGGCGACCTTGTGGCCCATCTCGTGCAGGCGGTCGGCCAGGCGGTCGGCGTCGATCTGGGTGCTGGTGAAGACGACGGCCTGGTCGACCTCGCGCTCGGTCAGCAGGTGGTCCAGCAGGGCGTGCTTGTGGTCCAGGTCATCGGCCCACATCAGCTGCTGGCTGATGTTCTCGTGCTTGGCGGTGTGGCCGGTGATCTGGATGCGCTCGACGTCCGGGCGTTGCAGGCGTTGGGCGAGCTGGCCGACTTCACCGTCGAAGGTGGCGCTGGCCATCAGGGTCTGGCGCTTCTCGGGCAGCGCCGCGGCGATGTGCTCGATGTCCTCGATGAAGCCCATGTCCAACATGCGGTCGGCTTCGTCCAGCACCAGCATCTCGACGTTCTCGAGCACGGCCTTGCCGCTGCCCAGGTGGTCGATCAGGCGGCCAGGGGTGGCCACCAGGATGTCCAGCGGGCTGCGCAGGGCCTTCAGCTGGGCCGGGTAGGGCACGCCACCGACGACGGTGGTGACGGACAGGAACTGCACGTGGCGACCATAGTCGGCCGCGGCCTTGCAGACCTGCATGGCCAGCTCGCGGGTAGGCACCAGCACGAGGATGCGCGGGCCGCGCACTTCTCCGCGCTTGGGCTTGTTGGCCGGGTCCTTGCGGGCATCGAGCACGCGCATCAGCGCCGGCAGCACGAAGGCCGCGGTCTTGCCGCTGCCGGTGTTGGAGCACACGCGCAGGTCCTTGCCGGCCAGCGCGGCCGGGATGGCGCGCGCCTGCACGTCGGTGGGTTGTTCGTAGCCCGCGGTTTTGAGCGCGCGCAGAAGGGCCTCGTCGAGGCCGAGCGATTCGAAAGTCATGAAAAGTCCTGGCCGCCGATCCATGGCGGATTCGGCGAGCGGTGGGGCTAATGAAAAACATCGCCGCCGACCGCGTCCGCCAAGTCGGTGGTGCGGGTGCACCGGCCGCCTGGCGAGGACCTTCAAGAAAACCACCACATCCCACGCGTGTGGGTCGGTGATCAATGCTGGGAGGTCAGAGGGGATGAACTGCAATGCACTGTGCATGTCGCCACAGTGCAATCTCACATTCTAGCGTAAACCCGAAGTTTGTGCACGTGACGCCTGCCACAGCTTTCACGTACGCTGGCCGTCGCATCAGTTTTGATACGACGTTTCGCCATGACCTTGCACCTGCCCACGCTGATGCTGGTGCTCATCGTCGGCTTTCTGCTGATGATCCTTGAGCTCACCATCGCCCGCGCCGCCTGGGCCCGCAGCCCCGAACTCCGCATCTGGAACCTCGGCGGCTGGGCCTTGCTTGGCGGCTTCGTCGGCCTGGCCGCCCGCGTGGTGGTGCCGGAATGGATCTCGATCGTGCTGGGCAATGGCCTGATCCAGGTCGGTATCGCGGTCTACGCGCGGGCGATCCACCGCTTCGTCGGCGATGGCGAGCCGCCGGTCTGGATATGGGCCTGGACGGGGCTGTCGCTGGTGGCCCTGGTCGCCATGCTCGGCTGGCCGCTGCACCAGCGCACGGCGGTGCTGTCGCTGCTGTTTGCCGTGCCCCTGCTGCCCTGCGTGGCGCTGATCACGCGCCACGGCTGGCACGCCGAGCGCTCGCTGCGCAGCGTGGTATTCACCTTCAGCCTGTGCATCGTGGCCTTGTCCATCCGGGCGGTGCACGCGTGGACGCGGCCGCACGACTACACCGAGCTGCTGCAGGCCAGCTTCGGCCAGGGCGGCACCTTCCTGATGGCCTTCATCGCGCTGCTCGGGGCCGGCTGGGGCTTCGTGCTTGCCGGCTACGAGCGCACGGCGAGCCGGCTCGAGGTGCTGGCCACGCACGACGGGCTCACTGGCTGCGTCAACCGACGCACCGCCGACACCCTGCTCAGCCATGCGCTGGCGCGCGGCCAGCGTGAGGGCTCGCCGGTGGCCCTGGTGCTGATCGACCTGGACCACTTCAAGCAGGTCAACGACCGCCATGGCCACCACACCGGCGACGAGGCCCTGCGCCTGTTTGCCGACACGGTGCGCGGCCGATTGCGGGTGTCGGACGTCTTCGGCCGCTGGGGTGGCGAGGAGTTCGGCCTGATCCTGCCGGCCACCGATGGGCCGGGCGCGATGCGCCTGGCCGAGACCGTGCGCGCCGCGATCGAGGGGCTGGATCTGCGCGGCGCCGAAGGCCAGCCGGTGCCCTTGCGCATCTCGGCCGGCGTGGCGGTGGCGGCGTCGAACAGCGCGCTCAGCTCGGCTCGCCTCTACGCGCTGGCCGACCAGGCGCTGTACGAAGCCAAGGCCGGCGGCCGCAATCGGGTCGTGCAGTCCGCCCCCGTGGCCGCCACCCTGATGCCCGGAAGGGAACCTGCCTTGCCGGATTGACACAAAATCGGCGCGCACCTCGATCGCCGATGCCCATCCCACCCCCCGCGTGCCGGGCGGACCACGCTGAAGCGTCCGCCGCCATCTCCCCGCCACCCCCGCTGGACCACCGTCGCCCCCCCTCGTGGATGACGGCGCTGGGCTTGGCTTTGCTGTGGCCGGCATCCGGCTGGGCCCAGCCGGCCCCCGCACCGGCACCGGCCGCTGCCGCGTCGGCGCCCAAGGCGACGCCGCCGGCCCGGGACGCGAGCCAGCGCGTCGAGGTGACCGGCGCCCGCGCGACCGACACCGAAGAGCGCCGTCGGTCGACCGCCGCCAAGATCATCGTCGGCCGCGACGAGATCGAGCGCTTCGGCGATTCGTCGCTGGGCGACGTGCTCAAGCGCTTGCCCGGGGTCACCATCGGTGGCAACGCCGGCCGCGGCGGGCAGATCCGCATGCGGGGCTTGGGGCAGGGCTACACCCAGATCCTGCTCGACGGTGAGCGCGTGCAGGGCGGGCTGTCGCTGGATTCGATCGACCCCGACATGGTCGAACGCATCGAGATCCAGCGCGCGCCCACGGCCGAGACCGGCGCACGAGCCATCGCGGGCACGATCAACATCATCACGCGCGAGGGCTTTCGCAAGCGGCTGAACGATCTGAAGCTGGGCGTCGGCGTCGAGAACGGCGTGGCGTCGCCCAGCCTGTCGTGGACGCGCGACGACAAGTGGGACGACATCAACTACAACGTCACGCTGAACGCTTGGTCGTGGCGGCGCGAGGACGAGCCGGTGGTCACCACCACGTCGCCTGGCTACCAGCAGGTCGAGGCCAGCCAGTCGGCCGACCATCGCCACGGCCTCAACCTCAACGGCCGCCTGCAGTGGCCGCTGGAAGAAGGCAGCTCTCTGACGCTGATGCCGCTGCTGGTCTACTCGAAAGGCGGCGGCACATGGCGCTCCGCTGCCACCAGCACGGGCACGCCGCCGCCCGGCCTGGAGGCCTACGACCTCAGGCTCGGCGACGCCGACAGCAGCTTCCTGCTCACACGCCTGAATGGCCAGTGGCGTCACCGCCTTGGTGAGGGCCGTGTGGAGTGGCGGGGTGGGGTTGGCGCTTCGCGTTCGCAGAGCCAGGCCGTTCGACGAGAGTTCGACGAGGGCGAACCTGTGCTGAGCGTGGACGACGCCACCGATGCCCGA
Source organism: Burkholderiaceae bacterium (assembly GCA_044226465.1). GTDB lineage: Bacteria > Pseudomonadota > Gammaproteobacteria > Burkholderiales > Burkholderiaceae_C > Ideonella. Next base: position 8,369 of record JBGAGZ010000115.1, read on the forward strand.
GAACGCAATGCCCATGTGAACGGCAAGTACTCGTTGTCTTTGGGGGATTCGAGCAGCCTGGTTGCCGGAGCCGAGGTCGACATGGCTCGCCGCGACGAGGACGGCCGCACCGTGCTGACCGACGGCCAGGGTAGGCAACTGCTGGACAACCACGACGACCTGCGTGCGTCCACCCAGCGGCTGGCGCTCTACGCGCAAGACGAGTGGACGCTGAATCCGCAGTGGTCCGCGCACGCCGGCCTGCGCTGGGAGGGCATCACCACCGAGGGCGAGGGTGCGGACGCGCTGCACGAGCGCAACCAGTCCAGCGTCTGGACGCCGCTGCTGCACGCCGTGTGGAAGCCCGAGCCCAAGAGCCGCGACCAGGTGCGCGTGAGCCTGACCCGCAGCTACCGCTCGCCCACGCTGCAGAACCTGCTGGGCCGCCTGACCTATTCGACGCGCTACCCCACCGGCGAGAACACGCCCACCAGCCCGGACCGCGTCGGCAATCCCGACCTGCAGCCCGAGCTGGCCACCGGCGTCGACCTCGCCTACGAGCACTACCTGCCCGGTGGTGGCATGTTCAGCGCCAACCTGTTCTACCGCCGCGTGCGCGACCTGATGCGCACGCTGACCACGCTGGAGGACGAGCCCGGTTTCGACAACCCACGCTGGGTCGCCCGGCCGCAGAACGTGGGCGAGGCCACCACCCAGGGGGTGGAGCTGGAAGCCAAGTTCAAGTTGAATGAGCTGGTCGACGATGCGCCCGCGGTCGAGCTGCGGGCCAACCTGAGCCTGTTCCGTTCGAGGGTCGACAGCGTGCCCGGCCCGAACAACCGGCTCGATGCGCAGCCTGGCGGCACCGCCAATGTCGGCGCCGACTACCGCTGGCCCGGCCTGCCCTTGACCGTCGGCGGCAATGTCAACATCACCCCCGGCTACACCACCCGCTTGTCGGACACGCAGTGGCAGGTGCAGTCGGCCAAGCGCGTGGTCGACGCCTATGCGCTGTGGACCATCAACCCCGGCATGCGCGTGCGCGTGACGGCCAGCAACCTGCTGCATGAGGACGCCGACAGCGCCAGCATCGTCGACGACGAGACCGCGGCCACGGTGTCGCCCACCTTCGTCAACTGGCGGGTGCAGCTGGAGCTGAAACTTTGACCGTGGTGTCTTCGAAGACGACCACTTGGCCTGATCGCATCTTGGCCGTCTTGCGCAGCTCGACCTGCCCGTCGACGCGCACCTGGCCGTCGGTGATCAGCTGACGCGCCGCGCCGCCGCTGGAGGCGAGGCCGGTGGCCTTGAGCAGGGCGTCCAGTGCGATGTGCTCGCCGCGCAATTCGAAATCGATGGTCTGCATGCGAGCGATTGTCGC
>JBGAGZ010000014.1:0-86646 GCA_044226465.1 Burkholderiaceae bacterium
GCCGAGATCGACACGCTGACCCAGCACAACGCGGCACTGGTCGAAGAGCTGGGCGCGTCCGCCGCCTCGCTGGCCCAGCAGGCCGAGACGGTGGTGCAGGCGGTGCGCATCTTCCGCTTGTCGAAAGGCACTACAGTGCCCGCATGAGCACTCGGGCGAAACGCGGGCTGGTCACCCGCTACGCGTTGCTGCCGGCGTTGGCGGTGGCATTGCTGACAGCAGTGCTGCTGATCGTCGGCCAGCGGCTTGTGGTGGACTCACTGACCCAGACAGCGCTGCGTCGTTCGCTGCACCGGGCCGCCACGCTGGCCCTGCAACTCGATGATGCCCTGCGGGCTTCGGTGCGCGAAGTGCGCCTGCTGGCTCGCAACCCGCTCCTGACCCAGACGGGCTCGACAGCGCAGCTGCGCCGGGAGCTGGACTTCGCGAAGCAGCAGCTGCCGTCCTGCGTCTGGATCGGCTTCGTCATGCCCGACGGCACCGTGCTGGCGGGCACCAAGGGCTGGCTCGAAGGCCGGTCGATCGCCACGCGGCCGGTGTTCCAGCACGGCCTCGGCGGCACCTGGGTCGGCGACGTGCATGCCGCCGTGGCGCTGGCTCAACTGCTGCACGAAAGCGGCGAGAAGCCCCAGGAACTGATCGACATCGGCGAGCCGGTGCACGACGCCGATGGCCGCCTCGTGGGCGTGCTGGCCGTGCACCTGGGTGTCGACTGGATCGACCGCCTGCGCAACGTTGCCACTGGCGAATTCCAGAGCTCGGTGGTGCCGGAGTTGACGACTTACGTCTTGAGTGGCTCGTCGGGCCGCAGCGTGCTGCCGACATCGCCGATTCCGAGCGGGATACCTCTGCGGATCGACGGCCCGCAGGAGCTCGCGGCCGCCGACGGCACCCGCTTCTTTGGCATCTCGCGAGAGGTGGCCAATGACCGGGGCGAAGCTGTGCTGCCCTGGCGCGTCCTGCTGTTGCAGCCGCGTGAAGCGGCCCTGCGGCAAGGCTTTCGGAGCCTGAAACAAATGTGGCTGATCGGCACGTTGGCCACGATCGTATTCGGCGTGCTGGGATTCGTGATGGCGCAGCGCCTGCTGCGGCCCTGGCACCCCGTGTTCGACCAGGTGATGTCCAAGCTGGAGGAGCTTTCGGGCTCGCGTTCCATCGCCGAAGGCGTCGACACTGTCGTTCGCGGTCTGGCAGCGGCCCCCACACCAGCCCCCACCGGCCCCGAGGCCCTGTTGATGCGGCTGGCGCGCGACGCGCACGACCTCAAGCGTGTGATCGACCACCTGCCCGTGGGCGTGGCGCTGATCGACCGCGAGTTCCGCGTCGAGTACCTGAACCCCAGCCACACCCGGTTGCTGGGCTGGACCACCGAGCAGGTGCGTGGCCGGATGGCGGCCGAATACCTGTTCGACGCCGTCGAGCGCGCCGAGTTCGTGCGCCAATACGGGCTGCTGGGCGAGCAGCCGGGCGAACTGGCGGCCCGCTTCGACGCCGTGACCCCCGGCGGCGCCCGGGTGGCGATCCAGTGGCACCTGGTGCCGATGTTCGACGAGGCCGGCCACCTGGCGGGCTCGATCGCGGTGATCCACGACATCCGCCCCGAGCGGGCGGCGCGGGCGCGGGCCGACGCGCTGGCGGGCCGATTGCGCGCGCTGGCCGACGCGGCCGTGGACGAACTGATCGCCACGCTGGACCTGGACGGCCGGGTCGTGGAGTGGAGCCGTGGCGCAGAGCTGCTGAGCGGCCAGCTCGCGTCCGACGCGCTGGGGCGCGGCCTGGGCGAGCTGATGGGCTGCGAGGGCACCCTGGCCAGCTGGTTGCTGGACGCCCGCCGCGACGGCAGCCGCCCCATCGCCGACGACCTGGCCACGGCCGATGGTCGGCGGCGCTGGTTCGAGGGCTCGCTCTACGCGCTGGGCCTGGCGCCAGGCGCGGCGCGCTTCGGCCTCATCCTGCGCGACCTGACCGAGCAGCGCGAGGTGCACCGCGCGCTCGAGCGCAGCGAGGCCCGGCTTCGCCTGGCCATCGAAGCCGCGCGCATGGGCACCTGGGAGACCGACCTGACCGGCCCGCGGCCCATGGCCACCTGGTCGTCGAGCTACAGCGAACTGCTGGGCCTGGCCTCGGTGGACGGGCCGCGGCGCGCCGACGACATGCACACCCTGGTCGACCCGGCCGACTGGCCACGGGTGCGCGACGCCATGGTGCAGACGCAGAAGACCGACGCGCCGCTGGCGGTCGAATTCCGCCTGATGCGCCCCGACGGGCCGCGCTGGCACGCCCTGTACGGCCGCTCCCAGCGCGGGCCGGACGGGCGCGCGTTGCGCATCATCGGCGTGGGCATGGACATCGACGAGCGCAAGCAGGCAGAGCAGGCGCTGCGCGAGGGGCGCGAGCGGCTGGAGCGGGTGCTGCAAACCATGGCCGAGGGCGTGGTCATCCTCGACGCGGACGGGGTCTTCACGATGGTCAACTCGGCGGCGGCACGCAACACCGGCGCGCCGGCCGAGCGCCTGATCGGCCGCCGCTTCGACGACGTCCCGTTCCGTCGCATGCGTCCCGGCGGCGGCGCATTCAGCGAAGTGGGCAGCGAGGACTTCAGCTTCGTTCGCCTGCAGCGCGGCGAGGGCGAGATTCGCAACGAGATCGCGATGGTGGAGCGGGCCGACGGCGGGCACCGCGTCTTCTCGCACAACGCCCAGCCGCTGCGCGACGAGCAGGGCCGGTTCCTCGGCGCGGTGCTGACCTACAGCGACATCACCGAGCGCTACCTGGCCGAGCAGGCCCTGGCCGACAGCCAGGGGCGCCTGGCGGCCATCGTCGACAGCGCGAGCGACGCCATCGTCAGCACCGACGTCGAGGGCCGCATCTCGCTGCTGAACCCGGCGGCCGAGCGCATCTTCGGCGTCGACGCCGCAGCCCTGGTCGGGCAGCCGCTGGACCAGCTGCTGCCCGAGGCCGAGCGCGCCCGCCACGGCGCGCAGCTGCAGAGCTTCGCCGGCTCAGGCGTGTCGCGCCGGGCCATGGGCGCCGGCCATGTGCAGGGGCGGCACGCCAGCGGCCGCCTGCTGGAGCTGGAGGCTTCGATCTCGCACGCCCTGGTGCATGGCCAGTCGGTACTCACCGCGATCCTGCGCGACGTGACCGACCGAGCGAGCCAGCAGCGCGCGCTGGAGCTGACCCGCGTGCAGCTCGCCCAGCTGACCCAGCGCCTGCTGGCCCAGGAAAAGGAGACCACGCGCCGGCTGGCCCAGGCCCTGCACGACGAGGTCGGCCAGACGCTGACCGCGCTGCGCCTGCACTGGGAGGCGCAGCAGAACGCGGAGCCCGCGCTGGCGGCGCGGCTGAACGAGCGGGTCGGCGCGCTGGTGGTCTCGGCCAACCGGCAGATCCGCCATGTGCTGGGCGAGCTGCGCCCGCCGCTGCTGGACGAGTTCGGCCTGGTGGCGGCGCTGGACAACGAGCTGCAGCAGCAGCGGCCGGTGCAGGGCCCGCCGACGCTCGCGCTGCACGTGCCGGCGCGGCTGCAGCAGCAGCGCTGGCCGGCCGACATCGAGTACGCCGCCTTCATGATCGGCCGCGAGGCGGTCGCCAACGCCTTGCACCACGCGCGCGCGCAGCGCATCGACCTGAAGGTCGACGGCGACGACGGTCAGCTGCTGCTGGCCGTGCAGGACGATGGCATGGGCCTGGCCGACGATGCCCATGCCGGCCGCCCCGGCCACCTGGGTCTGGTGGGCATGCGCGAGCGCGCGTTGGCCATCGGCGCCACATTCACCCTGGCTTCCGAGCCGGGGCATGGCACCATCATCACCTTGCAATGGAACCCAGCCGATGAGCCGGATCTACCTGGTCGATGACCATGCCATCGTGCGCGACGGCCTTCGCGTCGTGCTCGAGGCGGCAGGCCACGAGGTGGTCGGCGAGGCCGCGGGCCCGACGCCGGCCCTGGCCGACATGGCGCGCCTGCACCCCGAGATCGCCCTGGTCGACCTGCGCCTGGGCCTGCGCTCGGGCTTCGAACTGCTGGCCGAGATCCAGCGCCGCCAGCTCGGCGTGAAGGTGATCGTGCTGACCATGTCTGACCAGCCGCGCCACGTGGCCGAGGCGCTTCGCTACGGCGCCTGGGGCTACCTGCTCAAGGGCTCGGCCAGCGCCGAGCTGCTGCAGGCGGTGGAGTCGGTGTCGCAGCAGCGGCGCTACCTGAGCCCGCAGGCGGCCGAGTTCGCCGCCTCGGTGCTGACCGGCGACGCGCAGGCGCCCAGCCCGGCCGACCTGCTGTCGCCGCGCGAGCGGCAGATCCTGCTGATGGTGGCGCGCGGCGCGTCCAGCAGCGCGATCGGCGAGTCCCTGCACCTGTCACCCAAGACGGTGGACACCTACCGCAGCCGCCTGATGACCAAGCTGGGCCTGGGCGACATCGCCAGCGTGGTGCGCTGGGCGATCCGCGAGGGGCTGCTGGACGTCGGCGACCACTGAGGCCGCCGCGGCTGCTGCTCAGCCCTGGGCGACGCGGTTGCGGCCTTCGCGCTTGGCGCGGTAGAGCGCTTGGTCGGCGTCGGCCAGCAGCTCGCCCAGCGTGCGCGCCTGCGGCCGCGGCAGCAAAGGCGCCACGCCGATGCTCACGGTGATCTGCAGGCCGGGTGCGACATCGGTCCAGTCGCGGGCGGCCACGGCCAGGCGCAGCCGCTCGGCGATCTCGGCCGCTTGCGCGGGGCCGGTGTCGGACCAGGCGATGAGGAACTCCTCGCCGCCAAGCCGGCCGAGCAGGTCCTGCGGCCGGCCGTGCTCGCGCAGCAACCGGGCCAGGTGCACCAGCACCGCGTCGCCCGCCGCATGGCCGTGCACGTCGTTGACGATCTTGAAGTGGTCGATGTCGATCATCGCCACGGTGGTGGCCGGCAGAACGCCCACGCCGCGCAGCGCCGCGCGCAGGTGGCGCTCGCAGCCGCGGCGGTTGACCAGGCTGGTCAGCGGGTCGCGGATGGCCACTTCCTCCAGCGCGTTGGCGCGCTCCTGGTGGGCACGGGCCTCGCGGCGCGACTGCTCGACCTCCAGCCGGGTCACCAGGTGGGTGGCCTGGGCCTGCAGCTGCGCCACGCTGCGCTGTCGCTCGGCGCGGTGGAAGCGCTCGAAAACCTGCAGCGCGCCTTCGGTGTCGCCCAGCGCGCGCAGCGCGCGGTAGAGCGCCGCCTGGGCCCGCATCAGCGTGGTCTGCGGCGCGCGGTCGCCCATGATCGCGATCAGCGGCTGCAGCAGGTCGCGCGCCGCGCCCATGCGGCCGCGCTCGACCGCCAGCTCGCCCAGCGAGCACTGCACGCGCCAGATCAGGGTGACGAAGCGGCGCGCCTGGGCTCGTCGCAAGGCAGAGCCGAAGCGGGCCTCGGCCGCCTCGTGCTCGCCGAGGAAGCCGAGCGCGTCGCCCAGGTTGGCCTCGACAAAGGTGCTGTAGAACGGGTCGCCCAGGCGCGTGGCCAGCGCCTCGGCGTCCTGGCCCCAGGCGCGGGCGTGTTCCAGCGCGACGCGCGCTTCGGTGTCGTCGCCGCCGTCGCGCAGCAGGTAGTAGCGGGTCAGCGAGACGGCGCACAGGTTGTTCATGCAGACGAAGCGCTCTTCGTCGCCGCAGCGTTCGGTGGCCAGGGCCAGCGCGTCGCCCAGCAGGCGCTCGGCCTGCCAGGGGTCGCCCATGCGCTCGAAGCAGGCCGCCAGCGCATTGGTGAGCAACACGCGCGAGGGGTCGTGCGCGGCGTCTTCGGCGATGTTCAGGCCCAGCTGCGCGGCATGCAGCGCCTCGGCGAAGCAGGCGATCTCGGACACGCCCAGCGCCACCCAGCGCAGCACGTGGCAGGCAGCCTCGGCCTGGCCCCGCTCTCGCAGCAGCAGGGCAGCACTGGCGCCGTGCTCGCCCAGCTCGCGAAAGCGGCCCAGGCGGTACAGCGCGTGGGCGACCAGGTAGCCCGCGCGGGCCTGCGCCGCGCCGGCGGGCGCCACGCTCTCGGCCAGACGCCAGGCGCGGCGTGCGGTGTCCAGCCCCGGCAGCAGCTCGCCGCGTTCATGGCTTTGCTCGGCGGCCTGCAGCGCCGCGGCCAGTGCGGCGTTGGCGGCCGTGCCGGCGTCGGGTGCGTCGGTGTCTGCCAGCATGCTCATGCGTTGCTCGCGGCCAGCACTTCGACCATGTCGGTCAGGCCCGCCAGGGCCTTGTCGATGCCGTCCTGGCGCAGCGTGACCATGCCGGCCGCCAGCGCCGCGGCTTGCAGCTCGGCGGCCGGGGCGCGGTGGCGCACCAGCAGGCGCAGCGGCTCGTCCGCCAACATCAGCTCGTGCAGGCCGAGCCGGCCGCGGTAGCCGTGGCCATCGCAGGCGGGGCAGCCTTGGTGGCGGTACAGGTGCAGCTCGCCGTCGGCATTGCCATGCTGCCGGCGCCAACGCGCGACCAGCGCGTCACGGTCCAGCCCGGCGGTGGCACCCGAGGCGAAGTACTGGTCGGCCAGCGCGGCCAGCGCGTCGCCGCCCAGGCGCTGCGGCACGCGGCAGTGCAGGCACAGCCGGCGCACCAGGCGCTGGGCCAGGATGCCCAGCAGCGAGTCGGAGAAGGTGAACGGGTCCAGCCCGATCTCGAGCAGGCGGGTGATGCTTTCGGGGGCCGAGTTGGTGTGCAGCGTCGACAGCACCAAGTGCCCGGTCAGCGAGGCCTCGACGGCGATGCGCGCGGTCTCCTCGTCGCGCATCTCTCCGATCATGATCACGTCGGGGTCGGCGCGCAGGAAGGTGCGCATCGCGGCGGCGAAGGTCCAGCCGATGCGCGGGTTCATCTGCACCTGGCGCAGGCCGTCCTGCGTGATTTCGACCGGGTCTTCGGCCGTCCAGATCTTGCGCTGCGCGGTGTTGAGCTCGCGCATCACCGAGTGCAGCGTCGTCGTCTTGCCGCAGCCCGTGGGGCCGCAGACCAGCACCAGGCCGTAGGGCTTGGCCACCGCCGAGCGCAGCCCGGCGAGGTTGACGGGCGACAGGCCGATGGATTCCAGCGGCATCGGCTTCAGGCCCGACAGCAGGCGCAGCACCACGTCTTCCAGCCCGCGCGTGGTGGGCACGGTGACCATGCGCAGCTCGACGTGCGGGCCGCCGAAGCGGGCGAAGTCGATCTTGCCGTCCTGCGGTTTGCGGTGCTCGGCGATGTCGAGCTCGGCCATGATCTTCAGCCGCGCGACGATCGCGAAGCGGTAGCGCGCCGGCAGCTCGAGGAAGGGCTGCAGCTCGCCGTCCACGCGCAGGCGGATGCGCGTGGGCCGGCTCGCGTCCGCCGTCTCGATGTGGATGTCGGACGCGCGTTGGCGGATGGCGTCGCTGATCACGGTGTTGATCAGCCGGACCAGGGTGTTGTCGGCTTCGGAGACGACGTTGGCATCGGCCTCGGCGCTGTCGCCCTCGTGCGCGGCCAGCTCGGCGGCCAGGGCGTGCACGTCGCGTTGGGGCAGCACGCGGGCGGCGTCGTCTGCGGCGGCGTGCGGGTCGCCGGCGGTGGCGGCCGCCGGTGCGGTGGTTGGCGCATAGGCACGGGCCACGGCGGGCGCCAGCGTGCCCGGCAGCGCCAGCACCGGCAGCACGCGCAGCTCGGCGACGAAGCGCAGTTCGTCCAGCAGGGCCTGGTCCCAGGGGTCGGGCAGGGCCACCACCAAAGCGTCGCCCTGCACCAGCAGCGGCAGCACGCCTTCGCGCAGCGCTACGGCGCGGGGGATGCGCTGCAGCGCCTCGGGCTGGGGGGCGAGTTGCTGGGGGTCGACGGTGGGCACGCCCAGCCATTCGGCGAGCACCGCGTCGAGCTGGGCCGGGCTGAGCGACTGGCCGTCGACCAGCAACTGGCCGACGAGGCGGTGCGGCCGGACGACGGCCTGCTTCTGCAGCGCGCGGTTGAGCGTGGCGGTGTCGATCAGGCCGCGCTCGATCAGGGCCTCGCCCAGGTGGCGGGCGCGGCGGGCCGGCGTGGCCGACAACCGGGCCCAGAGCTCGTCCAGCGTGGCCGGCAGGCGGGCCGGGTGGCCAGCCTGTGGGGCCGTGGGGGGCGTCGTCGGTAGGGCGCGGTCGGTCTGTTCGGCGTGCATCGAATGGGTGGCGACGGGTATACCCCAGCGGGTGTGGGCAAAGGCCAACGTTCATTGTCCGGCGCCTGGGTCGGCTGCCGGTATGACGTATTCGGCATCGCCCGCTCAGGCTTGAACCGCGTGGCGCCTCGCCCACAAGGGGCGGGCGTATTTCGGCGAGCGGCCGCGCCTCAGCGGGTGGCGTGAGCCGAGGTCTCGGCCGCAGCGGCATGGGCCAGCAGCGGGCCGCTCGGCGGGCCGGGCGGCAGGGCGTACAAGGCCATCGACTGGGCCAGCAGCAGCGTGACGGCGACAGAGGCGGCGAGGGCGGCGGCGCGAACCAGGGTGGGGGTCTTCATGAGTGGCTCCAGAACGGGTGGTGAATCAGTGCTGGTAAGCGTAGTGGCCATGCCGTTCCGATGGAATCGAATTGTTCTGGCCTTGTTGGTCAGCTATGCTTACCAGAGGCATTCAGCTCGCGATCAACGCCATGGCCCGTCTCCCGCTCCAGACCCTGCCCGCCTTTCGCGCCGTGGCGCGCCTGTCCAACCTGCGCGCCGCGGCCGAGGAACTGCACCTGACCCACAGCGCCATCAGCCAGCAGATCAAGCTGCTGGAAGAGCAGATCGGCTTCCCGCTGTTCGACCGCCGCGGCCGCCGCGTGGTGCTCAATGCCGCCGGCGCGGCGCTGCTGCAGGCCGTGGAGCCGGCGCTGGACGGGCTGGACGACGGCCTGCGCGCGGCGGCCAGCGCGTCGTGCACGTCCGAGCAGCGGTTGCGCATCACGCTGCTGTCGTCCTTCGCCCAGCGCTGGCTGCTGCCGCGCATGGCGCGCTGGCGCGAGCAGCACCCGCAGATCGGGCTGGAGCTGCACACCTCGCAGCACCTGATCGACCTGCAACGCGAGGGCTTTCACGCCGCGCTGCGCCAGGGGCGCGGCCAGTGGCGCGGGCTGGACGCTGTGTGCTTGACCGACTCGCCGCTGGTGGTGATGGGCAGCCCCGAGGCCGCGCGCCGCCTGCGCGGGCGTGGCGTGGCGGCGCTGGCCAACGAGCCCATGCTCGGCGACGCCGACGATTGGCAGGCCTGGTTCGCGCTCAGCGGCGTGAAGGCCCGCGTGAACCCGGTGGCCTCGTTCAGCGACGCGGGCCTGATGCTGCAGGCCACCGAGCAGAACCTGGGCCTGGCGCTGGCGCGCGAGATCCTCGCGGCCGATGCGCTGCGCGATGGCCGCCTGGTGCGCTTGTCGCCCGTGGCCATGCGCAACGCCACGGCCGACGCCTACTGGCTGGCCTACCCGCCCGGGCTGGCCGATTGGCCGCCGCTGGTGGCCTTGCGCAACTGGCTGCAGGACGAACTCGCGCGCTCGCAGCGCGAACTCGACGCCGTTGCCGGCCCGGGCTGAGCCCGGCGCGAGGCGTTGCCCGGCGTCAAACTGGCGGCGCCCGGCGGATGGCAACGTGAAGCGATGCGGCATGCATTGCTTCGAAGCGGTGGCGTGGGCGCCGCCGTCGTCTACGGCCTGGCGGTGGGGTGGGGCGGCCTGCTGTGGCCCGGCTACAGCCATCTGGCCCAGCCGGTCAGTGACCTGATCGCCATCGGGGCGCCGTCTAAGGCGGCGCTCGACCCGCTGTTCGCCTTCTACAACCTGCTCACCGCCGGCTTCGGCTGGGGCCTGCTGCGCGTGTTCCGCGCCGAGCCACCCGGCCCCGCGACACGGCACGGCCGCCTGGGGGCGATGCTGCTGATGGCCGAGGCGCTGGCCGGCCTGCTGACCCAGGCCTTCCCCGAAGGGCCGGGCGGCGCGGGTGCCCGCGTCGACCTCGGCGGGGCGCTGCACATCGTGTGCGCCGCCACCAGTTCCATCACGTCCATCCTCGCCGCGCTGTTGCTGGGGCACGCGCTCGCGGTGCAGGGCGAACGGCCGTGGTTCTGGCGGTACTCGGTGCTGTCCGCGGTCGTGATCGTGGCCACCGGGGCGGTGGCCGGCCTGGCGGTCGCGAACGGCTGGGCCCTCGCCGGGCTGGCCGAGCGGCTGACCATCGGCAGCTTCCTGGCCTGGCTCATGGTGTCCGCTCGAACTTTGAAATAAGAATCATTCGCGTTTATACTGACCAAGACCCGTAGCCAGCCCGTGCCAGCCAGAGGGTGTTCCACCCCTCCGACTTCCACGAAAGGCTGGCGCGATGCGCGCTCATTCACGACGTTTCTCCGTTTCCCTGGCCCCACAGGCCGTCTGGCTGAGCATGGGAGCCTGCCTGGTCGGGCCGATCGCCGTGCATGCCCAGGTCTCCGCGGGCAGCACCGCCGCTGCCGTGGGTGCGGGCACCGAGCCCGGCGGCGCGCTGCAGCGCATCGTCGTGACCGGCCAGCCCGACAAGAAGGACGCCGACCAGGGCTACCGCGCTGGCGGCAGCGACACGGCCACCGGCCTGCCCCTCACGCTGCGCGAGACGCCGCAGGCGGTCAGCGTGATCACCCGCGAGCAGATGGACGACTTCAAGCTGAACAGCGTCAACGACGTGCTGGCCGCAGCGCCCGGCGTGATCGTCGAGAAGGTGGAGACCGACCGCACCTACTACACCGCCCGCGGCTTCGACGTCACCAACTTCCAGCTCGACGGCATCGGCATGCCGTTCACCAACGGCGCCCAGTGGGGCGAAGTCGACGCCTGGGTCTACGAGCGGGTCGACGTGCTGCGCGGCGCCAACGGCCTGGGCAGCGGCACCGGCTACCCGTCGGCCACGGTCAACTACGTGCGCAAGAAGCCGACCGCCGACTTCCAGGCTGCGGCCGGGCTGAGCCTGGGCTCGTGGAACGACCGGCGGGTGCAGGGCGACGTCTCCGGCGCGCTGAACGACAGCGGCAGCATCCGCGGCCGCGTGGTGGCCGCCACGCAGAAGCGCGACAGCTACCTCGACCGCTACGCCGCCGACAAGTCGGTGGTCTACGCCGCGCTGGACATCGACCTCGGCCCCGCGACCCTGCTGTCGTTCAGCCACACCAGCCAATGGTCCAACGCCGACAGCCCGATGTGGGGCGCGTTGCCCCTTGTCTACAGCGACGGCACGCCGACGGACTACGACGTGTCGACCAGCACCGCGGCCGACTGGGCCTGGTGGGACAACGCCGACCACCGCACCCATGTCGAGCTGAGCCACGACTTCGGCAACGACTGGCAGGCCCGTGCCGTGCTCACGCGGCGCGAGATGAGCACCGACTCCGAGCTGTTCTACGTTTACGGCACGCCGGACAAGGCCACCGGCCTGGGCCTGTACAGCTACCCCTCGGCCTTCAGTGGCGACTACGACCAGACGCTACTGAACCTGCAACTCACCGGCAAGTTCTCGCTCGCCGGCCGGCGCCACGACGTGGTGCTGGGTGCTTCGTGGGCGCGCGAGCAGGCCAACGAGTTCTCGGGCTACGGCAACGACATCGGCACGCCGCTGCCCGACCTGGCGACCTGGGACGGCCACTACCCCAAGCCCGCCTTCGACGCGTCGTCGAACGGCTCGGACTTCAGCTCGCGCCGCCGCACCGTGTCGGCCGCGGTGCGCTGGTCGCTGGCCGAGCCGCTGAAGCTGATCACCGGCCTGAACGCCGTGGCCGTGCGCTCGGAAGGCAGCAACTACGGCGTCGACCACGCTTACGCGCACGACCAGCTCGTTCCCTACCTCGGCGCCGTCTGGGACCTGAGCCGCGACCTGGCGCTCTACGGCAGTGCCACGCGCATCTTCAACCCGCAGACCGAGACCGACCAGCCCGGCCGCGTGCTCGACCCGGTACAGGGCCGCAACATCGAGCTGGGCCTGAAGGGCCAGCTCGCCGACCAGCGCCTGGGCTACGGCGTGGCCGTCTTTCATACCCGGCAGGACAACCTCGCCGCCTTCGCCGGCTACCGCGACGACTTCAGCGCCTACTACGCCGGCGAAGACGCCATCAGCCGCGGCATCGAGCTGGAGCTCAACGGCCAGCTGGGGCCCACCCTGGAGCTCAGTGCCAGCCTGACCCACCTGCGCCTGACCACGCCCGACGGCGATGACGCCCGCACCTGGGTGCCGCGCAGCACTGCCCGCCTGATGGCACGCTGGAAGCCCATGCCCGAGCTGGCGCTGGGCGGCGCGCTGCGCTGGCAAAGCGAGATCCACCGCAGCGCTGGCGTGCGCCAGGGCGCCTACGCGGTGATCGACCTGATGGCGTCCTACGCCTTCGACCCACACTGGAGCGCGAGCCTGAACCTGCGCAACGTGGGCAACGAGAAGTACCTCAGCAGTCTGTACTGGGACCAGGCCTACTACGGCGCGCCGCGCAACGGCAGCGTGTCGGTGGACTGGACCTTCTGACGCGACAGGGTCCTCGATGCGATCGCTGCTGGTCCTGTTGCACCGCTGGTTCGGCCTCGGTGCCGCGCTGTTCCTGTTCGTCGCCGGCGCCACCGGCGCCGTGATCTCGTGGGACCACGAGCTCGATGAATGGCTCAACCCGCAGCTCTTCCACGCCCGCACGGCGGGGCCCGCGCTGCCGGTGGCCGAGTTGGTGGCGCGCGTCGAGGCCGCCGACCCGCGCGTGCGCGTGCGCTACCACCCGCTGGCCGTGGAGCCGGGCCATGCCTTCGGCGTCTTCGTCCAGCCGCGCGTCGACCCGGCCACCGGCCGGCTCTTCGAGCCCGGCTACAACCAGGTCGCGGTGGACCCGGCCACCGGCGACATCCAGGGCCGGCGCGAGTGGGGCGCGGTGTCGTTGTCGCGCGAGAACCTGCTGCCCTTCCTCTACAAGCTGCACTACACGATGCACCTGCCCGAAGGCGGCGGCATCGAGTGGGGCATCTGGCTGATGGGCCTGGTCGGCGTGGTGTGGGTGGTCGACACGCTGATCGCGCTGTGGATCTCGTTCCCCAAGGCCAGCCAGTGGAAACGCTCGTTCGCTTTCCGCTGGGGCAGCGGCGGGCACCGGCTGGTGTTCGACCTGCACCGCTCGGGCGGGGTGTGGCTGTTCGGGCTGGTGCTGGTGCTGGCCGTCACCTCGGTGGCGATGAACCTGAACACCCAGGTCATGCGACCGGTGGTGTCGTTGTTCTCGACCTTGTCGCCGTCGCCTTTCGCCAGCCGCGCGATGGCGCCGCCGGAGCAACCGGTCGAGCCGCAGGTGCCCGAGGCCGCGGTGGTGGCCCGTGCCGAGGCCGAGGCCCGGCGACGCGGCTGGGACGACCCGGCGGGCGCGGTCTTCCTGTCGACCGACTTCGGCGTCTGGGGCGTGGGCTTCTTCCGCCCCGGCCTGGACCATGGCGACGGTGGCCTCGGCAACCCCTGGCTCTACTACGACAGCCGCACTGGCGAGCCCGCCGGGGCCGACGTGCCGGGTACCGGCAGCGCCGGCGACATCTTCATGCAGAGCATGTTCCCGTTGCACTCCGGCCGCATCATCGGCCTGCCCGGCCGGGTGCTGGTCTCGCTGATGGGCGTGGTGATCGCGGTGTTCAGCGTGACCGGCGTGCTGATCTGGGCCCGCAAGCAGCGGGCCCGTGCGCTCAACGCATCCAGCCGAGCGCCTGATCTCAGGCCAGGTGCTGGCCCAGGAAGCGCAGCGTCCGGTCCCAGGCCCGCGCCGCCCAGAACGCGTCGTACTGCGTGATGGGGATGCGCCCGGGCCCCTGCGCCTCTTCGTTGGCGAAGGCGTGGTGGGCCAGGTAGCGGTGGCCTTCGTAGCGCACGCCGGCCTCTTTCAGCTTGGCCTCCAGGCCGTCGACGCTGGCGATCGCGAAGGCCTGGTCCTGCGTGGCCCAATGCGCCATCAGCGGCACCTTGATCTTCGACGCGTCCACGTATTCCAACGGCGGCAGGCCATACCAGACCACCCCGGTGTCCATCTCGGGCACCATGGTCGAGGCCAGCACCGTCAGGGCGCCACCCATGCAGAAGCCGGTGACCCCGACCTTGCCGCTGCCGACGGCCATGCCCTTGAGGGCCTGCACCGCGCCGCGCACGTCCTGCGCCGCCGCGTCGCCGAAGTTCAGCCCGGTCATCAGGTGGTGCGCCTCCTCGGCCTCGACCGTGAGCTTGCCGCGGTACAGGTCCGGCACCAGGGCGGCGAAGCCGGCGGCGGCCAGGCGGTCCGCCACGCCGCGGATCTGGTCGTTCAGGCCCCACCACTCCTGGATCACCACCACCGCGCCGATCGCGCCGTCGGCCTCGGCCAGGTAGCCCTTCACGGCCTGGCCGTCGGGGCGCTTGAATTCGATGTTGGTCGGCTGCGTGGTCATGCGGTTCTCCTGGAGCGGTCTTTGGAATCGGCAAGCGTAGCGCCTGGCGGTGTCGGCGTCAGCCGCCTCGTACATGACGAAGAAGCAGCCGCAGCGCCGCATCGGCCTTTCCGCGGCGGCAGGTCAGAACGATGTCCTGCTGGTAGCTGAACAGCGCCGGCTTCACGCGCCGCAGCCGGGCCAGTGGGGCCAGTGCGGCCACCAGGTGGTCGGGCAGGAAGCCGGCGAAGCGGCCGCTGGCGACCAGCAGCGCCACGCCTTCGATGCTGTCGGCGCGCGTGGCGCCGCGCAGCGCGCCGGCCTGGGCTGGTGGCGGCAGGTCCACCGAGTAAGGATCCACGACGCAGTCGATCTCGGACAGCGATGCGAGCGTGAGGCCGGCGTCGTCGCGCGCATACCAGGGGTGACCCGGGGCGACGAACAGGCTGTTCGGCTCGGCGTACAGGCGCTGTTGCTGCAGGCCGGCCGCGGGCGTGTGCGCGGCGAGGATGCCGGCGTCCAGCTCGCCGGCGAGGATGCGCCGCTCGATCTCGATCGGCCGCAGCGTCACGAGCTGGAAGCTGAGGCCGGGCAGGGCGTCGGCGCAGGCGGCCAGGGCCGCCGGCAGGCGCGAGGCCGGCGCGGTCAGCAGCGCGTCGACCAGGCCCAGGCGCAGCACCGGCCTGCTGACCCGGCCCACGCGCGACACGTCGTCGCGAAAAGCCTGCAGCGAAGCCAGCAGGCGCTGCGCCACGGCGTGCAACTGCTCGCCCGCCGGCGTGAGCGCGAAGCCGCCGCGGCCGCGTCGCGCCAGCGGTGTGCCGACGCGCGCTTCGAGCTCCTTGAACTGGCGGCTGACGGTGGACAGGTCGGCCTGCAACTCGGCCGTGGCGGCGGTGAAGCCGCCGGCGGCCACCACCACGCAGAACAGCCGCAACTGGCGCAGCTCGGCTTCGTCCACCGGGGCAAGGCCGCGCGCGGCGTCGCCCGCAAACCGGGCACGGGGCTCAAGTGAACTTGCGCGGGGCTTCATTCCGGGGTGGCGCGGGGCTGGCTAGGCTGCGGGATCATGACGGGCGCCGGGCATGTTGCCAGAGCCGGCACACCTCCAGAACAGCATTTGCAGCCATGACCGATTTCGCCTTCCTCTCCAACACCTCGTTCCTCAAGGCCGCGCCGGCCGGCGCGGCGCCGCGCCGCTTCGGCCTGGCCGGCCTGGCGTGGGACGGCTCGACCACCAACCGGCCCGGCGCGCGCTTCGGCCCACGCGCCATCCGCGAAGCCAGCCACATGCTGTGCGACGCGATCCACCCGCTGTTCGACCTGAGCCCCACCGAGCACCTGGACGACCGCGGCGACCTGCCGCTGCCCAACACCGGGCTCGAGGGCATGCGCGCGGCCTTCGCGAAGCAGCTGCCGGCGCTGCTGGCACGCCAGCACATGGTCTGGTTGGGCGGCGACCACTCGGTCACGCTGCCCATCCTGCGCGCCCAGCGCGAGCGCCTGGGCCAGCCGCTGGCGGTGATCCATTTCGACGCGCACTGCGACACCTGGGTCGACCATTTCGGCGAGCCCAGCGGCCACGGCACCTGGGTCTACGAGGCGATCCAGGAAGGGCTGGTGGTGCCCGAGTGCTTCACGCAGATCGGCATCCGCTCGGCCGGCGAGCGCGCCGCGCGCGAGTACGTGCGCTACCAGGGCGGCCAGATCTTCACCGCGCGCGACCTGCGCGGCCGCGAGAACAGCGCCCAGCTCGCCGAGGTCACCGGCGCGATCCGCCAGCGCCTGGCCGCCCATGGCCACCCGCCGCTGTACCTGAGCCTGGACATCGACTGCCTCGACCCGGCCTTCGCCCCCGGCACCGGCACGCCCGAGCCGGGCGGCATGACCACCAACCAGGTGCTCACGCTGCTGGAAGACCTGGCCGACCTCGACTTCGTCGGCATGGACTGCGTGGAAGTCGCCCCACCCTACGACCACGCCGACCTGACCTCGTACGCCGCCGCCACCTTCGTCTGGACCTACCTGGCCGGTCGGCTGCGGCACTCTGTGGCACGCTGAGGAGCCTGTACACCGGGTGGGTCGCAGGCGTATCCTGACCGCAAAGGGCGCCAGGCCCGACGGGAGGCAGCATGCGGCAATTCATCCGGCACCCGATCGACGTTCCGGTGCAGATCCAGATGGGCGACGCCGGCCCGCCGTCGGCGTACCACACGCACGACATCAGCCTGGGTGGCCTGGCCTTGCGCTCGGGCTACGCGGTGGCTCCGGGCCAGCAGGTCGACATCTGCATCGCCTGCGTTCAGCCGCCTTTCCAGGCCCATGCCCGCGTCGCATGGTGCCGCCCGCACCCTTTGAGCGGCTATGAGCTGGGCGTCACCTTCCTGGACGCGGAAGACGCCTTCCGCGCCCGCATGGTCGAGCAGCTGTGCCACATCGAGGACTACCGCCGCTCGATCTACCGCACCCAGGGCCGCGAGCTGAGCCTGGACGAGGCGGCGCAGGAGTGGATCGAGAAGTACGCCGACACCTTCCCGCAGATCGGCCCGCTGCACTAGGCCGTTCGCCCGCGCGTTTTGGTAGCGCTGTCAGGCGTAAACTGGCGGCATGGCAACCCAGGACCCACCGGCCCGGCGCAGCCGCCGCAGCAGCGGCGCCGTCACCCTGCACGACGTGGCCAAGCTGGCCGGCGTGGCGCCGATCACCGCCTCGCGCGCGCTGAACTCGCCCGAGCAGGTTTCGCCCGAGGTGCGGCAGAAGGTCGTCGACGCGGTGGCCCGCACCGGCTACGTGCCCAACTTGCTGGCCGGTGGCCTGGCCTCGCGGCGCAGCCGGCTGGTGGCGGCGGTGGTGCCCACGATCTCGGGCCTGGTCTTTTTGGAAACGGTGCAGAGCCTGACCGAGGCGCTGGCCGAGCGGGGCTACCAGCTGATGCTGGGCCAGGCGGGCTACGCCGGCAACCGCGAGGACGCGCTGCTCGAAGCCATCATCGGCCGCCGCCCGGACGGCATCGTGCTCACCGGCATCATGCATTCGGCCGAGGGCCGCAAGCGGCTGCTGGCCTCGGGCATCCCGGTGGTCGAGACTTGGGACCTGACCCCCACGCCGCTCGACATGCTGGTGGGCTTCTCCCATGTCGAGGTGGGCCGCGCGGTGGCCGGCTACCTGCACCGCACGGGCCGCCGCCGCTTCGGCGTGGTCAGCGGCGACGACCAGCGCGCCCAGCGCCGCACCGAGGCCTTCCAGGCCGCCGCCGCTGCGCTCGGCCTGCCCGAGGTGCGCGTGGTGTTCGTGCCTGCGCCCACCACGCTGCAGCGCGGCCGCAGCGGCTTGGCCGAACTGCTGCAGGCCCAGCCGGACGTCGACGCGGTGTTCTGCAGCTCGGACTTGCTCGCCCTGGGCGTGATGACCGAGGCCCGCGTGCGCGGCCTGGCCGTGCCACAGCAGATGGCGGTGGTGGGCTTCGGCGACCTCGAGTTCGCCGCCGACATGGACCCGGCGCTGACCACTGTCCACATCAAGGGCGCGGCCATCGGCCGGCAGGCGGCCCAGTTCATCGTCGATCGGGCCGAGGGCCGCGCAGTGGGGCAGCGCGTGGTCGACATCGGCTTCAGCATCGTCGAGCGCGCCAGCAGCTGACGAACCCGCAGGCCCGGCAGCGCCGGCTACGTGGAATTCCTTACCACGACCCGCTTGTGATTCCAAATAGGTAGCGCTACCATCTCGACACGGATTTGGTAGCGCTACCGTTCGAATTGGCGCCCGACGAACACCTCACCGGAGACACCGCATGAACAAGCTGTTGACCGCCGCCGCCCTGGCCCTGGCCGCCGTGGCCGGGGCCCAGGCCGAGACCTGGCCCGCCAAGCCGGTGACCCTGCTGGTCCCGTTCCCGCCCGGGGGCTCGACCGACATGATCGCCCGCACGCTCGGGCCCAAGCTGCAGGAAAAGCTGGGCGGCACCTTCATCGTGCAGAACCAGGCCGGCGCCGGCGGCACCGTGGGGGCCACCGCCGCCAAGCGCGCGGCGCCCGACGGCTACACCGTCTTCGTCTCGTCGCTGGGGCCCTTCGTGATCGGCCCGCACCTGATCAAGGGCGTCGCCTACGACCCGCTGAAGGACTTCGACTACGTCACCGTCGCGGTGCAGGCACCCAACGTGCTCACCGTGCCCGCCAACTCGCCGCACAAGTCGCTGGCCGACGTGCTGGCCTACGAGAAGGCCAACCCCGGCAAGATGAGCTTCGCCTCGGCCGGCAACGGCACCAGCGACCACCTGACGGCCGAGCTGTTCTGGCAGATGACCGGCACCAGCGGCCTGCACATCCCCTACAAGGGCGGCTCGCCGGCCATGTCCGACCTGCTGGGCGGCCAGGTCGACGCGACCTTCATGAACATCAACACCGGCCTGCCCAACCTCAAGGCCGGCAAGCTGCGCGCGCTGGCCATCACCAGCGACAAGCGCTCGCCGCTGCTGCCCGACGTGCCGACCATGGAAGAGCTGGGCATCAAGGGCGTCACCGTCTACTCGTGGCAGGCCTTCGCGCTGCCCAAGGGCGTGCCGGCCGACATCCGCACCAAGCTGCACGACGCGCTGGTGGCCGGCCTGAACGACCCGCAGGTCAAGCCCAAGCTGCTGGAGCTCGGCTTCGAGGTCGTGGGCAACACGCCCGAGCAGTTCACCGCCTTCCAGGCCGCGGAATTCGCGCGCTGGAAGAAGGTGATCGAGGTCGGGAAGATCACCGCCGACTGATGGCCCCCACCCGGCCGAAGACACCATGACCCCAACGCCTGTCATCACGTCGCTGCGCGCGATCCCCGTCGCCGGCCGCGACAGCATGCTGATGAACCTCAGCGGCGCGCACGGCCCGTTCTTCACGCGCAACCTGCTCGTGCTCACCGACAGCGCCGGCCGCACCGGCGTGGGCGAGGTGCCGGGTGGCGAGAAGATCCGCCAGACGCTGCAGGACGCGGCGGCCCTGGTGGTCGGCCAGCCGCTGGGCGCCCACCAGCAGGTGCTGCGCACGGTGCAGCAGGCCTTCGCCGACCGCGACAGCGGTGGCCGCGGCCTGCAGACCTTCGACCTGCGCACCACCATCCACGCAGTCACCGCCATCGAGTCCGCCATGCTCGACCTGCTGGGCCAGCACCTGGGCGTGCCGGTGGCGGCCCTGCTGGGCGAGGGCCAGCAGCGCGACGCGGTGGAGATGCTGGGCTACCTGTTTTTCGTCGGCGACCGCCGCGAGACCGACCTGCCCTACGCCAGCGACCCCGGCGCCGCCGATGACTGGCTGCGCCTGCGCCACGAGGCGGCGATGACGCCCGCCGCCGTGGTGCGCCTGGCCGAAGCGGCGCGCGAGCGATACGGCTTCAACGACTTCAAGCTCAAGGGCGGCGTGCTGCGCGGCGAGGACGAGGTCGAGGCCGTCACCGCGCTGCACGAGCGCTTCCCCGAGGCGCGCGTCACGCTGGACCCGAACGGCGGCTGGCTGCTGAAGGACGCGGTGCGCCTGATGCGCGACATGCACGGCGTGGTGGCCTATGCCGAAGACCCCTGCGGCGCCGAAGACGGCTTCTCGGGCCGCGAGGTGATGGCCGAGTTCCGCCGTGCCACTGGCCTGCCCACGGCCACCAACATGGTCGCCACCGACTGGCGCCAGCTGAGCCACGCGCTCTCGCTGCAATCGGTCGACATCCCGCTGGCCGACCCGCATTTCTGGACCATGGCCGGCAGCGTGCGCGTGGCGCAGACCTGCCGCGACTGGGGCCTGACCTGGGGCTCGCACTCGAACAACCATTTCGACGTGTCGCTGGCCATGTTCACCCACGTCGGCGCCGCCGCGCCGGGCCAGGTGACGGCGATCGACACCCACTGGATCTGGCAGGACGGCCAGCGCCTGACCAAGGACCCGCTGCAGATCGTCGGCGGCCATGTGCAGGTGCCGAAGAAGCCTGGCCTGGGCATCGAGCTGGACATGGCCGAGGTCGAGAAGGCCCACCAGCTCTACCTGCAGCATGGCCTGGGCGCGCGAGACGACGCCGTGGCCATGCAGTACCTGATCCCCGGTTGGCAGTTCAACCCCAAGCAGCCCGCGCTCGTGCGGTGAGGAGCAAGCCATGAGACCCAACACCCTGCGCACGCTGTGGCAGTCCGGCGGTGCCGCCGTCAACGGCTGGCTCGCCATCCCCAACAGCTTCTCCGCCGAGACCATGGCCCACCAGGGCTGGGACTCGCTGACCATCGACCTGCAGCACGGCGTGGTCGACTACCCCGCCATGGTCACCATGCTGCAGGCCATCTCCACCACGCCCACGGTGCCGGTGGTGCGCGTGCCCTGGCTGGAGCCCGGCATCCTGATGAAGGCGCTGGACGCCGGCGCCTACGGTGTGATCTGCCCGATGGTCAACACCCGCGAGGACGCGCAGAAGCTGGTCGCCTACACCCACTACGCGCCGCGCGGCACGCGCAGCTTCGGCCCGGTGCGTGCGCTGCTCTATGGCGGCGCCGACTACGCCACCCACGCCAACGACACCATCGTGACCTTCGCGATGATCGAGACCGCGGCCGCGCTGGACAACCTGGACGCCATCCTCTCGGTCGATGGGCTGGACGCGATCTACATCGGCCCGTCGGACCTGTCGCTGGCGCTGGGCTGCAACCCGACCTTCGACGACCTGGACCCGAAGGCTGCCGAAGCGGTGGACCACATTCTCGACCGCGCCAAGGCGCACGGTGTGGTCGCCGGCATCCACAACGGCAGCCCCGAGGCGGCGCTGAAGCGCATCGCCATGGGCTTCCAATTCGTCACCGTCAGCTCGGACGCGCGGCTGATGGCCGCCGGTGCGCAGCAGGTGGTGGCCAAGATGCGCGCCAAGTCGGCCCCCGCGGGCACCAGCGGCTATTGAAGGACAACCCCATGAACATACGTCCCATCCGCCTCGCCCTGGCCGCGCTCGCTTGCGCCGCCGCCTCCGCCGTCCACGCCCAGGCCTGGCCGACCAAGCCCATCCGCATCGTCGTGCCGTACTCGCCCGGCGGCTCGTCGGACATCATCGCGCGCGCCATCAGCGGGCCGCTGTCGGACGCGCTGAAGCAGACCGTCATCGTCGACAACAAGCCCGGCGCCAACGGCAACACCGGCACCGACTTCGTCGCCAAGGCGAACGACGGCCACACCCTGCTGCTGTGCGACGTGGGCGCGCTGGCCATCACCCCCTCGATGTACGACAAGCTGCCCTTCGACCCGTCGAAGGACCTGCGCGGCGTGACCATGCTGGCCTACTCGCCCCACCTGCTGGTGGTGCACCCTTCGGTGCCCGCCAACAACCTGAAGGAGCTGGTGGCGCTGTCGCACAAGCAGAAGCTGAACTTCGCGGTCACCGCCATCGGCAGCGCGCCGCACCTGGCGGGCGTGGCGGTCGAGAAGGCCACCGGCGCCGAGTGGGCCTATATCCCCTACAAGGGCGGCTCGCAGGCCATCGGCGACACGGTGGCCGGCCAGACCCAGGTGCTGATGAACGGCATGCTGGCCACGCTGCCGCAGGTGCAGAGCGGCAAGCTCAAGGTGCTCGGCGTGTCCAAGGCCACGCGCGTGCCACTGCTGGCCCAGGTGCCCACGATCGCCGAGCAGGGCGTGGCGGGCTTCGAGTCCGGCACCTGGCAGGGCCTGCTGGTGCCGGCCAACACGCCGCCGGCCGTGCTGGCGCGGCTGAACACCGAGCTGACCCGCATCATCCGCAGCCCCGAGGTGCGCGAGCGCCTGGTGTCGCAGGGTGCCGAGGTCTACACGATGACGCCGCCCGAGTTCGCCAGCTTCTTCGAGCGCGAGCGCAAGCGCTGGGCCGGCGTGGTGGCGCAAGGCGGCATCAAGGCCGAGTGAGCGCATGGCCACCGACACCAAGCCCCACCTGCTCAACGTTGGCCGGCTGTCGCCAGGGTTGCTGGCACGGCTGGCCGAAGACTACGAGCTGACCAGCCTGTCGCAGCCCGACGACCTGGCGCTGCACCTGGCGGCGCAGGGCGGGCGCTACACGGCGGCGGTCACCTCGGCCCCTGTCGGCTTCGACGCCGGCCTGATGCAGGCGCTGCCGAACCTGAAGGTGGTCTCCAGCTTCGGCGTCGGCCTGGACAAGATCGACCTCGCCGCCGCCCAGGCCCGCGGCGTGGCCGTGGGCTACACGCCCGACGTGCTCAACGACTGCGTGGCCGACACCGCCTTCGGCCTGCTGCTGGACGTGGCACGCGGCTTCAGCGCGGCCGACCGCTTCGTGCGCCGCGGCGCCTGGCCGCAGGGCCCGTTCCCGCTGACGCGCAAGGTCAGTGGCGCCCGCCTCGGCATCGTCGGCATGGGCCGCATCGGCCGCACCATCGCGCAGCGTTCCACCGGCTTCGACATGGCCGTGCGCTACCACAGCCGCCGCCCGGTGGCCGACGTGCCGTGGCCGCACGAGCCCGCGCTGATCGAGCTGGCGCGCTGGGCCGACTTCCTGGTGCTGATCACCGCCGGCGGTCCTGCCACGCGGCACCTGGTCAATGCCGAGGTGCTGGACGCGCTGGGCCCCAAAGGCTTCCTGGTCAACGTGGCGCGCGGCTCGGTGGTCGACGAGGCTGCGCTGGTCGCCGCGCTGCAGCAGGGCCGCATCGCCGGCGCCGGGCTGGACGTCTACGAGAACGAGCCCCAGGTGCCCGCCGCGCTGATGGCGCTCGACAACGTGGTGCTGCTGCCGCACGTGGCCAGCGGCACCCACGAGACGCGGCAGGCCATGGCCGACCGCGTGGTCGACAACCTGCGCGCCTTCTTCACGACCGGGCGGCTGGTGTCGGCCGTGCCCGTGCCCTGACCCCTCACTTTCACGCAAGGAACAACGCATGGACATCGGTTTCATCGGCCTGGGCATCATGGGCGCGCCCATGGCCGGCCACCTGGCCAACGCCGGCCACCAGCTCTTCGTCCACACCCGCGGCGCGGTGCCCGAATCGGTGGCGGCCCTGGTGGCCAGCGGCACGGCCACGGCCTGCGCCCACGCCGAAGAGGTCGCGCGCCGGTCCGAGGTGGTTTTCATCATGGTGCCCGACACGCCCGACGTCGAGGCGGTGCTCTTCGGCGAGCAGGGCGTGGCGGCCGGCCTGGGCGGCGAGCCCGGCGACGTGCGCAAGGTCGTGGTCGACATGAGCTCGATCTCGCCGATGGCCACCAAGGCCTTCGCGCAGAAGATCAACGCCGCGGGCGCGGACTATGTCGACGCGCCGGTCTCGGGCGGCGAGGTGGGCGCCAAGGCCGCGTCGCTGACCATCATGTGCGGCGGCGACGAGGCGGTGTTCGCGCGCATCAAGCCCTTGCTGGAAAAGATGGGCAAGAACATCACGCTGGTGGGCGGCAACGGCGACGGCCAGACCACCAAGGTGGCCAACCAGATCATCGTGGCGCTGAACATCGCGGCCGTCGGCGAGGCCCTGCTGTTCGCCAGCAAGGCCGGCGCCGACCCGGCCAAGGTGCGTCAGGCGCTGATGGGCGGCTTCGCGGCCAGCCGCATCCTCGAGGTTCACGGCGAGCGCATGATCAAGCGCACCTTTGCGCCGGGCTTCCGCATCAAGCTGCACCAGAAAGACCTGAACCTGGCGCTGCAGGGCGCGCGCGAGATCGGCGTGGCGCTGCCGCAGACCGCCGGCGCCGCGCAGCTGATGCAGGCCTGCGCCGCCAACGGCATGGCCGACCTGGACCACTCGGCCCTGGTCAAGGCGCTGGAACTGCTGGCCCACCACGAGGTGGCCTCGGCCTGAGGCCCGGCCGGGCCAGCTTGGCATCATCGGCGCCATGAGCACGACCAACACCCCCGACCGCGGCCCGCTGCTGCGCGCAATGTTCGACGCGGCCATCGCGGCGGCACAGCCGGCGCTGTGCCTGCCGCCCTTCCTGCCGCTGCCGCCCAGGGGCCGCACCATCGTCATCGGCGCCGGCAAGGCCTCGGCCGCGATGGCGCTGGCCTTCGAGCGGCACTGGCGCGGGCCATGGGACCAGCTGCAAGGGCTGGTCGTCACCCGCTACGGCTACGAGCAGCCCTGCCAGCACATCGAGATCGTGCAGGCCGCGCATCCCGTGCCGGACGCGGCCGGCCTGCAGGCCGCGCAACGCATCCAGGCGCTGGTCCGCGGCCTCACGGCCGACGACTTGGTGATCGCGCTGATCTCCGGTGGCGGCTCGTCGCTGCTGGTGGCGCCGGGCCCGGGCCTCACGCTGGCCGACAAGCAGGCGGTCAACCACGCCCTGCTCAAGAGCGGCGCCACCATCGGCGAGATGAACTGCGTGCGTCGCCACCTGTCGGGCCTGAAAGGTGGGCGCCTGGCCGCCGCCTGCCACCCCGCCCGGGTCGTGACCCTGCTGATCTCGGACGTTCCGGGCGACCGGCCGGCCGACATCGCCTCGGGCCCCACGGTGGCCGATGCCTCGACCTGTGCCGACGCGCTGGCCATCCTGCAGCGCTACCGCATCGACGTGCCGGCCGCCGTGCAGGCTCTGCTCGCCAGCGGGGAGGGCGAAACGCTCAAGCCCGGCGACCCGCGGCTGGCCGGCACCGAGACCCACCTGATCACCACGCCGCAGGTGGCGCTCGAAGCGGCGGCCCGTGTGGCGCGCGCGGCCGGGCTCACGCCGCACATCCTGGGCGACAGCCTGGAAGGCGAGGCCCGCGACGTGGGCAAAACCCTGGCTGGCATCGCGCGCCAGGTGGCCGTGCACGGCCAGCCGTTCGAGCCGCCCTGCGTGCTGCTCAGCGGCGGCGAGACCACGGTCACGCTGCGCGGCAACGGCCGCGGCGGGCGCAACGTGGAATGTCTGCTGTCGCTGGCGGTGGCGCTGGACGGGCTGCCCGGCGTGCACGCGCTGATGGGCGACACCGACGGCGTCGACGGTGCCGAAGAGATCGCCGGCGCCGTCGCCACGCCGGACACCCTGGCCCGCGCCTGGGCCCAGGGCATCAACCCCCGCGCCAGCCTGGACGCGAACGACGGCCACGGCTTCTTCCAGGCCTTGAGCGACTCGGTGGTGACCGGGCCCACGCTGACCAACGTCAACGACTTCCGCGCGATCGTCATCGACGGCCGCGTGCCTTGAGAGACCCTGCATGAACCCGACCCCGGACACCTCGACCGACACCATCGCCTGGGTGCGCCTTTCGTCCTGCTACCTGCCGCTGGCCACGCCGATCAGCGACGCCAAGGTGCTGACCGGCCGGCAGAAGCCGATGACCGAGATCGCGATGCTCTTCGCCGAGGTGCAGACGCGCGACGGCCACCAGGGCCTGGGCTTCAGCTACGCCAAGCGCGCCGGCGGGCCGGGCCAGTTCGCCCACGCCAAGGAGATCGCGCCGGCCCTGATCGGCGAAGACCCGAGCGACATCGCCAAGCTGTGGAACAAGCTCTGCTGGGCCGGCGCCTCGGTGGGCCGCAGCGGGCTCGCGACCCAGGCCCTCGGCGCCTTCGACGTGGCCTTGTACGACCTGAAGGCGCGCCGCGCCGGCCTGCCGCTGGCCAAGCTGCTGGGCAGCTACCGCGACTCGGTGGCCTGCTACAACACCTCGGGCGGCTTCCTGCACACGCCGCTGGAGCAACTGCTGGTGAACGCCGCCGCCTCGCGCGAGCGCGGCATCGGCGGCATCAAGCTCAAGGTGGGCCAACCCGACCGCGCGCTGGACATCCGTCGCGTCGAGGCCGTGCGCAAGCACCTGGGTGACGACGTGCCGCTGATGGTGGACGCCAACCAGCAGTGGGACCGGCCCACCGCGCAGCGCATGTGCCGCGTCTTCGAAGACTTCAACCTGGTCTGGATCGAGGAGCCGCTGGACGCCTACGACCACGAAGGCCATGCCGCGCTGGCGGCCCAGTTCGACACGCCGATCGCCACCGGCGAGATGCTCACCAGCGCCGCCGAGCACGGCGAGCTGATCCGCCACCGCGCGGCCGACTACTTGATGCCCGATGCGCCCCGCGTGGGTGGCATCACGCCCTTCCTGAAGATCGCCGCGCAGGCCGAGCACGCCGGGCTGATGCTGGGCCCGCATTTCGCGATGGAGCTGCACGTGCACCTGGCCGCGGCCTACCCGACCGAGCCCTGGGTCGAACACTTCGACTGGCTGGAGCCGCTGTTCAACGAGCGGCTCGAGATCAAGGCCGGCCGCATGCAGGTGCCCACCCGGCCGGGCCTGGGCCTGAGCCTGAGCGAGCAGGCCCGCGCCTGGACGCGCGAGAGCGCCGAGATCGGCCAACGCCCTTGATGAAGGAGACCGCCGTGACGACCGCCACCGCTGCCGCCCCGTTGACCATCCGCATGCAGGCCAGCGACAACGTGGCCATCGTCGCCAACGACGGCGGCCTCGCCGCCGGCACTGTGCTGGACGGCGGCCTGGTGCTGGTGGACCGCGTGCCGCAGGGCCACAAGGTGGCGCTGGTGGACATCGCCGCCGACGCGCCCGTGGTCCGCTACGGCATCCCCATCGGCTACGCGCTGAAGGACATTCCGGCCGGCAGCTGGGTGCACGAGCGCCTGCTGAAGATGCCCGAGGCGCGCGGCCTGCAGGGCCTGCCCATGGCCACCGTGAAACCCGCGCCGCTGCCGCCGCTGGAGGGCTACCACTTCGAGGGCTACCGCAACGCCGACGGCTCGGTGGGCACGCGCAACATCCTGGCGATCACGCAGACGGTGCAGTGCGTGGCGGGCGTCACCGAGTTCGCGGTGCAGCGCATCAAGGCCGAGCTGCTGCCGCGCTTCCCGAACGTCGACGACGTGGTGGCGCTGGAGCACGGCTACGGCTGCGGCGTGGCCATCGACGCGCCAGACGCGGTGGTGCCCATCCGCACGCTGCGTCACATCAGCCTGAACCCGAACTTCGGCGGCGAGCTGATGGTGGTGAGCCTGGGCTGCGAGAAGCTGCAGCCCGAGCGCCTTCTTCCGCCTGGCACGATCTCGTTGGTCGACGAGCGCAGCGTGGCCGATGTGGGCCGCAGCGCCGACGAGGCGTTGGATGCACGCGGCGCCGCAGGCGGCGCTCTCGATGTGACTTGCCTGCAGGACGAGGCGCACGTCGGCTTCATGTCCATGGTCGAGTCCATCCTGCGCCAGGCCGAGGTCCACCTGGAGCGGCTGAACGCGCGCCGCCGCGAGACCGTGCCCGCCAGCGAGCTGGTGGTGGGCGTGCAGTGCGGCGGCAGCGACGCGTTCTCCGGCGTCACCGCCAACCCGGCGGTGGGCTTCTGCACCGACCTGCTGGTGCGCGCCGGCGCCAGCGTGATGTTCTCGGAGGTGACCGAGGTGCGCGACGGCATCGACCAGCTCACCGCGCGTGCCACGACGCCCGAGGTGGCCGAGGCCATGATCCGCGAGATGGCCTGGTACGACGCCTACCTGCAGCGCGGCAGCGCCGACCGCAGCGCCAACACCACGCCGGGCAACAAGAAGGGTGGCCTGTCCAACATCGTCGAGAAGGCCATGGGCTCGATCGTCAAGTCCGGCACGGCACCGATCTCGGGCGTGCTGGCGCCGGGCGAGAAGCTCAAGACCCGCGGCCTGACCTACGCCGCCACGCCGGCCAGCGACTTCATCTGCGGCACGCTGCAGCTGGCCGCCGGCATGAACCTGCACGTCTTCACCACCGGCCGTGGCACGCCCTATGGCCTGGCCGCGGTGCCGGTGATCAAGGTGGCCACGCGCAGCGAGCTGGCACGGCGCTGGCACGACCTGATGGACATCAACGCCGGCAGCATCGCCGACGGCAGCGCCAGCATCGAGCAGGTCGGCTGGGAGCTGTTCCGCTTCATGCTCGACGTGGCCAGCGGCCGCAAGAAGACCTGGGCCGAGCACTGGAAGCTGCACAACGCGCTGGTGCTGTTCAACCCCGCGCCGGTGACCTGAGATCGCGCGTCGATGCCGCTCCCGCGGCTTGGTAGTAACCTGACCCGGGCGTGCCTCGCCTCGACCGGCGTGCGCCCGGTGACCCACCCATCGACCCCCTCGGAGAACGACCATGGCAGACGACGGTTCCGCACAGTCCACCGGCGCATGGCCGCAGCCCCGATTCCATTTCCTCGTGAACTGGGGCGACAAGGTGATGCACTTCCAGGAGGTCTCGGGTCTGGACATGGAAGCCCAGCCCATCGAATACCGGCACGGCGACAGCCCGCAGTTCTCGGTCCTCAAGATGCCGGGCCTCAAGAAGTTCAGCGACGTCACGATGAAGAAGGGCATCTTCAAGGGTGACAACCGGGTCTGGGACTGGTTCAACCAGATCAAGGCGAACACCATCCAGCGCGTTCCGGTGACGATCAGCCTGCTCGACGAAAACGGCGCCCCGACGATGGTGTGGACGCTGGCGAACGCCTGGCCGAACAAGGTCTCCGGCACCGACCTGAAGTCCACGGGCAATGAAGTGGCGGTGGAGTCCATCGTGATTTCGCACGAAGGGCTCACAGTCGCCAACGCCTGACGCCGGCAGGCCGGCCAGCGTGCCAACCGGTAAGAGCGGGCCTGCGATCAGGCCTGCGGCGCGTGCAGCGCGACCCGGTTGCCTTCGCTGTCGAGGACGATGGCCCGGTGGCCGTGCGGCCCGATCGGGTGGGCCGGCTGAAGCACCCGGCCACCATGGGCCGCGACCGCATCGACCGCCTGGCCCAGGCGCCCCTCGGCATTGAGGTACACCAGCGGGCCGGCGCCGGACGGCGGGTGGCCGGCGTCGGCGTTGACCAGGCAGCCCCCCACCTCGTTGCCGGTGTGCGGCAACAGGCCAAAGCTGAAGCCCGGGCCACCCTCCTTGGTGACGCGGGCGCCCAGGACGGCGGAATAGAAGGCGATCGCGCGGTCGAGATCGGTGACCGGGATGTCGACCCAGACGATGCGGTTGGCCATGGTGCGGACTCCTTCGGTTCACGGGACGCTCGGGCACACGGGTGAGCGAGTATGAACCGGCAAGGCCGGTCACAGCCCCAAGTCCGTGAGGCCGGCGTGCCCGGCCGGCCGCGGCCCGGTGGGCCAGCGGTAGAGCCGCTCGCCTTCGATGATCGCGAGGTCGTTGATGCTGGCGATGCGGGTGTGCATCAGGCCTTCGTGGTCGAAGGCCCAGTTCTCGTTGCCGTAGCTGCGAAACCATTGGCCTTCGGCGTCGTGCCACTCGTAGGCGAAGCGCACCGCGATGCGGTCTTCGCGGAACGCCCACAGCTCCTTGATGAGCCGGTAGTCAAGTTCACGCTGCCACTTCTGGGTGAGGAAGACCTCGATCTCCGCACGCCCCTGCAGGAAGGTCGACCGGTTGCGCCAGCGGCTGTCGACCGAATAGGCCAGCGCCACGCGCGCCGGGTTGCGGCCGTTCCAGGCGTCTTCGGCCATCCGGACTTTCTGGATGGCGGTTTCGAGGGTGAAGGGTGGCAGGGGAGGGCGGGCCATGGGGGCGACTCCAGGCAAAAGGCCGGTGGCCGCGAGGCGGGCGCCCAGCGGGACGCCGCGCCCCGCGGGGCGGATGCGACAACTCAGGCGGCCAGGGCTTGCGCCGCGGGGAAATCGATCTCGGTCTGCGCGACCGAGTTGATGTAGTTGGTCCAGGTGTTCAAGGCCACGTGCTGGACGATCTCGACGATCTGCGCGTCATCGTAGCCAGCCATCCGCACCGCCTGCACGTCGGCGTCGGCCACGTGACCGCGCTCGCGCGCCACCTTGACAGCGAAGCGCACCGCGGCGTCGGCCTTGGGGTCGAGCGAGCCGCCGTGCCGGTTGGCGGCGATCTCGGCGTCGCTCAGCTTCGCCAGGTGCTTGCCCATGTAGCTGTGCGCCGACAGGCAATAGCCGCAGTCGTTGACCTGCGCGACCGCCAGTGCGATGCGTTCACGGGTCTGGGCCGGCAGGCTGCCCTTGGCCAGCGCGCCGGACATGCCGAGGTAGCCCTCGAGCGCGGCAGGGCTGTTGCCGACCAGGCGGAAGAGGTTCGGCACGCTGCCGATCTGCTTTTGCACGGCGTCGAGCAGCGGGCGGGCTGCGGCGGGGGCGGCGTCGATGGTGGCGGGGGTGGCAAGGCGGGACATGGTGTTGCTCCAAGGGTTGGCTGAGGCCGGTGAGTGCCGGTGGAAGAGACTGTAGATATTCCCGAGGTTGGCAACTAGACTGCTAATTTGCGAATGTCTCTACCGGAAAGCGGAAGAATGGATCGTCTTGAAGCCATGTCGGTCTTCGCCGCCATCGTCGACGCCGGCAGCCTCTCGGCCGCGGGGCGGCGGTTGAACGTGCCCCTGGCCACCATCAGCCGCAAGCTGGCGGACCTGGAGGCGCACCTCAAGACACGCCTCATCACCCGGTCGACCCGCAAGCTGGTCCTGACCGAGGCGGGGCGTGACTATCTGGGCGCCTGCCGGCAGATCCTGGAGCAGGTCGACGAGGCCGAGCGCGTGGTGTCGGGCGCCTACGCCAACGTCAAAGGCCAGCTGGTGGTGGCGGCGCCCATCGTCTTCGGGCGACTGCATGTGGTGCCGGTGGCCGCGGCCTTCCTGGAACGGCATCCCGATGTCGACATCCAGCTGCGGCTGGGCGACCGCAATGTCAACCTGATCGAGGAGCATGTCGACCTGGCCTTGCGGATCGGCACCTTGCCGGACAGCAACCTCGTCGCGACGCAAGTGGGCAGCATCCGTCGCGTGGTGTGTGCGAGCCCGACCTACCTGGAACGCTTCGGCCAGCCGCAGTCGCTGGACGATCTGGCGACCCATCGATGCATCACCTTCGACGGGCTGGATGCCGCCGCCGCCTGGACCTTCGTGAGCGGCGAGGGCCAGCGGCGGCAGGTGCCGGTGCGGACACGCATGACGGTGTCGACGGCCGACGCCGCGATCGCCGCGGCCACCCTCGGGCTGGGTCTGACCCGCGTGCTGTCCTACCAGGTGGCCGATGCCCTGCGCGAAGGCCGCCTCATTCGGGTGCTGTCCGCAGAAGAGCCGCCCGCCGTGCCGGCGAGCCTGATCTACCCCGGCCAGGGCCGCCTGCCGATGAAGACTCGGGCCTTCATCGACCATGCCAGCGCGCAACTGCGGGATCGCCTCGATCCGTTGAAGGACCTCTGACGGTCAAATCTCGGCCCGCACGGCGTCGCCGACGACGATGGGGCCGCCGGTCAGGACGCGGGCCGTCATGCCCCCATGGCCACGCATCGCCGCATAGCCGCCCGGGCCGATGGTCTCTTCCATGCGCGAACAGGGCTGGCATGGTCCGACGATTTCGAGCACGGCCGCACCGACCTGCAGCCGGGCATTCTTGAGCGCCAGCAGGTTGATGCCCGAGACCACGAGGTTGCGGCGCAACGCGACCGGGTCGACCGCGTCCACCCGCGCCAAGGCGGCGATCACGGCCAGGTGCTCGGCTTGGATCAACGTCACCTGGCGCGTGGACAGCTCCGCCTCGCCGCGCTGCCCCAGGCGGTCGTCGGCCAGGCCGATGCCGGCCAGCGCCACCGTGCTTTCTACGAGGCGCGCGCGCTCGCGCGGCGAGCCGCGCACGACGATGCCGTCGACCCGCCCCTCGATCTGGGGCGGCCTGTGGAGGTCGCGGATGGTCTTCATCGGCTACAGCCACAAGAACGCCGCGGCGGCGGCCAGCGTCGGGCCGGCCGCGCCGAGCAGCAACTCGATCGCGCCGATGGACTCGTCCGCAAAGCCGCGCCGCAACAGCGCGATGCCCGCCGGGTTGGGGGCGTTGGCGATGACGGTCAGCCCGCCGCCTGCCACGGCGCCGGCCACCAGCATGTACTGCGACTCGTCCGAGATGCCGGCGATCTGCGAGCCCAGGTAGGTGAGCGCGGCGTTGTCGGTGATCGCCGTCAACCCCAGGGACCCCAGGAACAGCGCCAGGGGCTCGAGGCTCGACACGATGGGCTGCAGCCACCAACTCTGCATGCCGCCCAGCACCACGAGCCCGGCGAGGAAGAACGCGACCAGCAGCGCCTCCTTGATGATCAGTGGGCTCTGGTAACGCTCGTAGGCCTGGGTGAAGCCCAGAAACATCAGGAACAGGCCGAGGAACGCCGCGGGGTGGTGCGCCAGCAGGACCACGCCGGCCAGCATCGCCAGGTGGACCACCACGACGGCGGCCGGCACGCGAGGCGCGATGTGCGCATCGGCCGCAGGGGCGTGCGCCGCAGCCACGTGGCGCCGCAGCACCACGGCACAGACCGACGCGTTGAGTAGCACGGCCAAGGCAGCCTTCCAGCCGAAGGCCGAGAACATGAAGCCGCTGTCCCATTGCCAGGTGGTCGCGACCATCAGGACCGGGGGCGCCGCGTACGAGGTCAAAGTGCCGCCGATCGACACATTGACGAACAGCACGCCGATCGCCAGGTACTTGACCCGTTCCGGCACCTCGCGCCGGAAGATCTGCGGCGCCAGCATCAGCGCGGCGATGGTCATCGCCGCCGGCTCGGTGATGAGCGAGCCCAGCAGCGGCACCGCGGCCAGGCCCAGCCAGGCGGTGGCCAGCGGCGCGGGCAAGGGCATGGCCCCGGCCGTCAACTGCACCAGCCGCGCCACGGCGCTCAGGACGGGCCGCGACGCGGCCACCACCATGACGACGAAGACGAACAACGGTTCGGTGTAGTTGCGCGATTCGGCATAGGCCAGGGCGTCGGCGCCGCCCGCGGCCAGCGCCATGGCGAGCACGAGCACGATGGCCCAGAAGCCGAAGACCACCTCGACCTCGCCCAGCAAATGGAACAAGCCGGCGTGGCGGGGGTAGCGGTGGGCCAGGCGCTCGAATTGCTTGGCGGCGAAGGTGTGGACCAGCGCCACCGCAAAGATGGTGGCCGCGATGGCCTGCACCGCCGGCTGCTCAGTCGAGTTCATGGTCGTCCTTGATCCGCGTGG
Source organism: Burkholderiaceae bacterium (assembly GCA_044226465.1). Taxonomy (GTDB): domain Bacteria; phylum Pseudomonadota; class Gammaproteobacteria; order Burkholderiales; family Burkholderiaceae_C; genus Ideonella. Next base: position 33,197 of record JBGAGZ010000014.1, read on the forward strand.
CGGCCCGACCGACGCATGAACCTGTCGACACGCCGTTGGCCGACACCCGCGTCGAGTCTAGCTCACCGTCGTCTCATGACCGGCGGGCTATCGACAAGTTAAATTTATATATACGAGTAAAGACAGACGGAGTCGATCTGGGGTGACAGCCTCGATCGAACAATAAGCGAGAACAATTAAAGGCTCACTGACAAGTTTTGTGAAGCATGTCGCTCAAAAATATAGACGTGCAGATAAAGTTAACTGATGCCTGTCCGAAATGGTGTGGCGGCACGACCGGTTCGCGCGGGGTGTTGGGAACGCGGCATCCCGGCCCGGCCCCGAGTGCGCGCCATCACCGACATCGAGGTCACCATGAACAACGTCACCATTCGCGCTCGACTCATCGCCACCCTGGTCGCGCTGGTCTTGCTGCTGCTGTACTCGGCGAGCGCCAACGTGCTGCGCATGCACCAGGCCAGGGGTCTGGTCGCCTCGATCTACAACAACAACGTCCTGCCGATGAGTCAGCTGCAGAAGGTCGCCGACGCCTACGGCTGGGACATGATGAACGCGGCCCGCAGGGCCGGAGAAGGAACCCTCGCCCCCGACGAGGCCGCCAGCCAGGTCGCGTCGGCGCTGGCGCAGGCCGAGCAGAACTGGAGCGACTACCTCAAGACGGATCTGACCGACAGGGAGCGCGAGCTGACGGGTCAGGCGCTGCCTCTGATGACCCGCGCCAAGGACGGTGCCGGCCAGCTTCAGCGTGCCCTGCTGAGCGAAGAGGCCACCGCCGTGCGGAGCTACGTCGACCGCGAATTCCACCCGGCGCTGCTGCCGCTGATGGGTGTGCTGGGCGAACTCAGCCAGGTGCAGATGACCGAAGCGGAACGGGCCGACAAGCGCAGCGCGGCAACCTACGAAACGGTCTTCCTCCGCACCGCCGTGTTGACCGTGCTGGTGCTGTCGTCGATCGCCCTCGCGGCCTGGGCCCTGGTACGGTCCATCACCCGGCCGCTGGAGCATGCAGTGAATGTCGCAAGACAGGTGGCCACCGGCGACCTGAGCGTCGAGATCTCCCCAGAGGGCCGCGACGAGGTGTCGCAGCTGATGCAGGCACTGCAGCAGATGACGGCCAACCTCGCCGGGATCGTCTCTCGCGTGCGCCAGGGGAGTGACTCCATTGCCACCGGCTCGACGCAGGTGGCTGCCGGCAGCGTGGATCTGAGCCAGAGGACAGAAGAGCAGGCCTCGAGCCTGCAGCAGACCGCGGCCACCATGGAACAGCTGACCGCCACCGTGCGGCAGAACGCCGAGACCGCCCAGACGGCGAACCAGCTCATGGCCGGCGCGTCCGACACGGCCGAAGACAGCGGCAAGGTGGTGAGCGAAGTCGTCGACACGATTGCGCAGATCACGGGCGCGTCCGAGCGCATTCGCGACATCATCGGCATCATCGATGGCATCGCCTTCCAGACCAACCTGCTGGCGCTGAACGCCGCCGTCGAAGCGGCGCGTGCCGGCGAGCAGGGCCGGGGCTTTGCGGTCGTTGCCGGCGAGGTGCGGGCGCTCGCCCAGCGCAGCGCCGCGGCGGCCAGCGAAGTCAAGAGCTTGATCGAGACCAATGTCGACCACGTTCGCGCCGGCTCCGAACAGGCGGGCCGAGCCGGGCAATCGATGCAACAGATCCTCGCGCAGGTGCGCCGCGTCCGTGACCTCATCGGCGAGATCACGACCGCCAGCGCCGAGCAGTCCAACGGCATCGCGCAGGTGGGGCAGGCCATTGCCCAGATGGACGAGGTGACACAACAGAATGCTGCGCTGGTGGAGGAGAGTGCCGCCGCGGCCGAGAGCCTGAAGCAGCAGGCACTTCGGCTGACCGAGGCCGTGGGCGCCTTCAAGCTGCAGGCGGCGTCGACTGACGCCGGGCTGCCAAGCCTTGACGACCACCAGCCGACGCCCGCGAACCAAGCCGTGCCTCGGCCGCCGGCGCCCGCCAGGTCTGCCCAGGGTTCCCCAGCACGGCGCATTGCGCAAGAATCCTCGCGGCGGGCAGCCGGACACTGCGCGACGCCGGTGGCCGTGGTGACGGCCGACGAAGACTGGACGAGCTTTTAGCCTGCTTTCCTGCGCCGCATCGACCGCAGCCGTGGCCATGACATCGAAACGGAACCCCCCGCCAGAGCCCAAGCCAAGGCAGACGCGTCGCCGATCGGCGCTCGCGCAAGAGAAGTTCAAGGCCGAGATCCTCGACCTGGCGCGCAAGGTGTTCCAGGAGCAAGGCTATGACGCGCTGTCCATCCGCGCCGTCACGGAGCCGCTGGGGGTCTCCCAGATGGCGTTCTATGCCTATTTCCAGGGCAAGGCCGACCTCGTTCAGCACCTGTGGAACGAGTTGCTCGAAGATCAGCTCGACGCGCTGCTCGCGGTCGGCGGCATCCATGAATCGCCCGAGGCGCTGTTTCGGGCCCACATGGATGCCTACCTGCGCTACTGGGAAGACCACCCCGGTCACTACCGGGCGTTCCTGATCGATGCCGTGTCGCGGTCGGGCCAGGATGAAGTGCCGGTGGCGCTGACCCCCGCGTACAGGCGCCTGCTGCAGCTGCACGGCGAGCGGGTGCTGGCCTGCGTCCGACCCGAGCGCCGCGCAGAGGCGCCCCGCCTGGCCGAGCTCGCCTATGTCAAGGCGATCGGCTACGTGCACACCACCATCGGCCTCAACCGCTTTCCGTTCGCGGACCCTGCGGCGCTGCGCGAATCGATGATCGATGACATCGTTGCCGGCGTCGTTGGTGGAGCGTCAAGGCAGCCGAGTGGTGGCGCCCGCTTGCCTTGACATGTCTAGACAAGTAACCAATCCGAGCAAAACCTCACGCACCCATCGGCGACTCGGCTTCAATCGCCCCGCGCCGAGCCGATGGCTGGCATGCCCATGACCCCGCACACCGTTCAACACGCCATCAGAGACCTCATCCAGGAGGTCAACTCCGGCCGCCGCGCCAAGTCGGACGCGATCGTCCAGGCGGCGTCGTGGATCCAGGGCGCGCTCGCCTGCAACTGGGTGTCCTTCGGCAAGATCAGCGGCACGGCCGGTGAACGGGTTCTCGTCAGGTGGCTGGCCTACCATCGAAGTGGCGCGATCGTGAACACCCCCCGCGCCACCCCCGAGCAGAACGGCGGCTATTTCGCCCCGCTGATCGATCGCGGCTTCTATGCCTGCCAGGACATGCAGGCCGAACCGGCGTTCCATCACCTGGTGGAAAGCTACCTGCGTCCCAATGGCATCCGTGCGTTGATGTCCGCGGCCATCCCTGCCGGGCGGACTGGCCTGGACTGGTTCACGCTGACGGCCGTGAACGACCGGCCGACGCGTTGGCTTGCCACCGAGGTCACGGCGTTGCGGCGTTGCGCATTGGCTTTGCGGCGGACGGCCGAGGCGTGCGGACCGGGCTGCCCAGTCATTCCGTCGGCCCGGCCCTCTGAGCCGTCGCCGGCCGGCTAGCGCAGCGGGATCGGCGTGCCCCGGTCCACCGGCACGGCGGTCACGCTGTTCTGCGGCGAGCCTTCGATGACCCGGTCCGAGTAGGTGAGGTAGACCAGCGTGTTGCGCGGCGCGTCGACCATGCGCACCACGCGCAGGCGCTTGAAGACCAGCGAGATGCGCTCGTTGAACATCTCGTCCTGCTGCCGGATCGGCTTGGGGAACGAGATCGGGCCGGTCTGGCGGCAGGCGATGGACGCCTCGGCCTTGTCCTCGGCCAGGCCGAGCCCGCCCTTGATGCCGCCGGTCTTGGCGCGCGACACGTAGCAGGTGACGCCCTTGACCTCGGGGTCGTCGTAGGCGTCGACGACGATCTTGTGGTCCGGCCCGATGAGCTTGAACACGGTGTCGACTTCTCCGACGCGCTGCGCGTGCGCGGAGAAGTTGGCGGCCAGCAGGGTCACGAAGAGCAGGTGTTTCATGGCGGCATTGTGAGCGCTGTGGTGCGCGTGCTGGTGAGTACCCAGGCTAAGCGGCCGCCGGCAGCCGGGCGTAGACGCAGCTGTTTCTCAGGCTGCCGTCGGGGGCGCGCATGGTGTGGCGGTGAATGCCCTCGAGGTGGAAGCCGCAGCGCTCGGCCACGCCCCGCGAGCCCAGGTTCAGCTCGTCGGTCACCAGCTCAACGCGCTGGGCGCCCAACTCGCCCAGGGCCCAGGCGGTCAGGGCCGAGACGCCCTCGGTGGCGTAGCCCTGGCCCAGGGCCGAGCGGCGCACCCAGTAGCCCACCTCGGTCCTGGGCAGCGCCCAGTCCGTGCGGTGCAGGCCGATCGAGGCCACCAGCCGCCCGGTGGCTTTCTCGGTGGCCAGGTAGGGCAGGTCGGCCCGCAGCAGGAAGTTCGCCTCGGCCCGGCGGCAGCGGACCTCGGCCGATTGCAGGGTCTGCTCTTCCGCCACCCAGGGCAGGAACCAGAGGAAGGCTCGCAACTCGTCGGCCGACTCGGCCAGCGCCTCGTGCAGGGCCGGTGCGTCTTCCACCCGAAAGTGCCGCAGCAGCAGCCGCGGTGTCTCGATGGTCGGGGGGACGGGAAAGCTGAGTGGGTCAGGCATGGGCGGCTCTGCGGGGCGGCTGTCAGTGTGTCGGCGAGGGTACCCGAGGCGACACGCCGCGTCTTCAGCCGCGGGCAGGGCCAGAATGCCCCGGTGCAAGCCAACACCGAGAGCAAGGGCCACGCCGCCGGGCTGGTCGCGGTCTTCGCGTCCACCTGCCTGGGGCTGGTGGCCTTGTTCATGTTCTTCCCGCTGCTGCTGTTCACGCTCAAGGCGCGGGGCTGGCCGGACGCAGCCGTGGGCGCCGTGGCTGCCACCGAGTGGCTGGGCCTGGCGATCGGCACGCCCTTCGTCGCCGGCTGGGTGCGGCGCCTGGGGCTGCGGCGCGCCTTCTGGCTGAGCGGCCTGCTGCCGTTCGGCGCCTACCTGGGCATCACGCTCACCGACTGGCCGGCACTGTGGGCCGTGCTGGTGCTGGTGGGCGCGGTGGCCGGGTCCATGCGCTGGATCGTGGCCGAGGCCAGCGTGGCCGAACTCGCCAACGCCGCCACGCGCGGGCGCACCGTGGGCCTGTTCGGCACCATGATCAGCCTCACCTACATCGCCGGCCCAGGCCTGCTGGCTTGGGTGGGCACCGAGGGCGAGGCGGCGGTGTGGTCGCGCTGGGTGGCGGTGGGCATCGCCGGCGTGGGCGTGCTGGCCGGCCTGGGCATGCCGGCCCTGCAAAGCCACCAGGCGGCTGTGGGCCCCGGCGCGCCGCGCCTGGGCTGGCGCGGCATCCTGGACGCCTTGCGCCAGGCGCCGCGGCTGCTGGTGGCCGGCGCGCTCGGCGGCTTCTACGAGGCGGGCAGCACGGGGGTGCTGCCGCTCTATGGGCTGGACCTGGGCCTGAGCGCAGAGCGCGCGGCCCTGCTGGTCAGCGCCTGCGGCCTGGGCGGCGTGCTGACCATGGCCCCCACCGGCCTGCTGGCCGACCGCTGGCCGCACCGCCGCATCTACCTGGTGGCGGCGGGCGCCACCGCCGCAGCCAGCGCCGCCATGTGGCTGGTGCCTGCCTGGCCGCCGCTGGCCTACGCGGTGGCCGCTGCCTGGGGCGGCACCGGCGGCGCCATGTACACCCTGGCCATGGCCGACGCCGGCGCCCGCGGCCAGGGCGTGGCCCTGGTCAACTTCACCGCCGTGCTGGTGCTGAGCTACACCGCCGGCGGCACCGTCGCGCCGCTGCTGGGCGGCCTGGCCCTCAGCACCGCCCCCGGCTGGGGCTTGCCGGGGCTGATGGTGGCGGTGGCGTTGCTGGGGTGGTGGGCGGTGTGGCGCAGCGCGGCGTGAGGCGAACGCAGGCCGACATGTAGGCGGCCGTGGCCGTGAGCAGGCCTGCGCGGCAGATACCTTGGGGATACCTGGCGGGCACCCGGGTGCCTAGAGTCTCGCACCGGCTTTCATGGGAGACAGCAAATGAAGCGCTTGTTGGCAGGTTTGCTCGTTCTTGTCCTTGGCAGCGCTGGCGAGGCCTTTGCCCAGCCACCGAACATCGTCTTCATCCTCGCGGACGACCTCGACCTGGACGCGGCGAACACGATGGAGCAGGTCAAATCGCTGATCACGGATCGCGGCACGCGCTTCGATCATCACTTCGTGAACGTGTCATTGTGTTGCCCGTCGCGCGTGTCCACGCTGCGGGGCCAGTTCGCGCAGAACACCGGCATCATCAGCAACTTCCCGCCCGATGGCGGCTTCGAAGGCACCTATGCCAAGGGGCTCGAAACCTCCACCATCGCCACCTGGCTGAAGGATGCCGGCTACCGCACGGCCCTCTTCGGCAAGTACCTCAACGGCTACCCGAATACGGCGCCTTCGCCCAACTATGTGCCACCGGGCTGGACCGAGTGGTACGCCGCCAATGGCGGCTTTCCGTACAAGGGCTTCAAGTACACCCTGAACGAGAACGGCGAAACCGTTGCCTACGGCGATGCCGAGGCCGACTACATGACGGACGTGCTGTCCGCCAAGGCCACCAGCTTCATCACCCGCGCGGCAGGCCAGCCCTTCTTTGCCTACATCGCCACCTTCGCGCCCCACATGCCGGCCACGCCGGCGCCGCGGCATGCCGATGCCTTCCCTGGCATTCACGTGCCGCACACGCCGTCGTTCAACGAGGCGGACGTGAGCGACAAGCCCGGCTGGGTCCGCCACCTGCCCGTGCTGAACAAGGTGCAGATCGAGGACATCGACCTCCGATACCGCCACCGGCGGCAATCGCTGCTGGCGGTGGAAGATCTGGTCAAGAGCGTCATGGACACGCTGCAATCCACCGGCCAGCTGGACAACACCTACGTGTTCTTCGCCTCCGACAACGGCTTCCACCAGGGTCAGCACCGGATGCCGCAGGGCAAGATGTCTGCCTTCGAGGAAGACATCCTCGTGCCGCTGAGCGTGCGCGGGCCGGGCGTGCCGGTGGGCCGGGTCGTCAATGAATTCACCGCGAATGTCGACTACGCATCGACCTTCGCCGAGCTGGCCGGCGTGGCCGTGCCGCCCTGGGTGGATGGGCGCTCGCTGGTGCCCTTCCTGCGGGGGCAAACACCCACCCCCTGGCGGCAGGCGATGCTGCTGGCGCATCAAGCGATCACCATCAAGCCTCCGTTCGCTGACGGAAACATCGAGCCGCCCGACCCTCAGGACGTGGCGGGCGTCCAGGTCACCAACTACACCGGCCTGCGCACGGCGGAAGGCCACACCTATGTCGAATACAAGACCGGTGAGTTCGAGCTCTATGACAACGCGGCCGACCCTGGTCAACTGAAGAATCGCTACGCCACCGCCAGTGTGAAGCTCAAGGCGCGCCTGGCGGCGTGGCTGGCTGCCCTGCGAAACGCTTCGGGCGAAGCCTTGCGCCAGGCCGAGTTGAAGGCGCCATGACCCCATGAGCAGTGCATCCCCCTGAACCAGGGGATGGCGCACCGCCGATCCCGGGCCAACGATCCGGCTCCTTTCAACTGGCCATAGGGGGATACATCATGTCGACTCAAGGTTCGGTACTGATCCTCGCCGCGGCGTGCGCCTTTCCGGTGCTTGCGCAGGAACCCGCGGCCACGCTGCCCGACAGCCTCGATACCCAGGCGCCGCTGCTGCAAAGGGTGGACGTCGCGGGCAGCGTCAATGCCCAATCGACCAACCAATTCGTCACCCCGACGATCACCATCACCGATGACATTTCGGGCGTGGCTTCCTACGTGGTGGACTTTCGTTCTCCGTCCGGCATGCACCACGTCACACGGGCGAAGGACATCACGGTGCCCCGCACCAAGGTCAAGTCCGAGATCACGCTGGGCGCCTCGCCCTTCTCCGACCCGCCGTTCATGAAATTCGCCGAGCCCGGCACCTGGCGAATCTTCAGCCTCACCACCACGGACGCGGCAGGCAATGCGCGGTCGTACAACGAATCGCAGTTGAACTCGATTCCCGGCGTCCACACCTTCACGGTGACCAACACCGGCGGCTATGACATCGTTGCGCCGCAGCTCGCGAGCGGAACCATCCAGACGCCGACGGTGCGCCTGTCGAAGGAGCCCAAGGGAACGCCGGTCGGCACGCCGCCCTACGTGAACGCGCAGGTGAGCATGACCGACAGCGGCAACGGCGTCGTGTCGGGCAACTACATCGGCCGCCTCATGTTCTGCCTCAGCGGCAGCGGCAGCTGCCAGCCCGGGGGCACGAACACCTTCGTCATGGACGGCACCTCCAACCGCACCGGCCTTGCGGCCAACTCGCTCACCGTCGGCACGCAACTGGTGACGAATCAGGCGCTGGGCAACTACCTCATCTATTCACTCGAGATGGTGGACGTGGCCGGCAGCCGCAGGACGCTCAGCAGCACCGACTTCGGCGGCAGCACCGATTTCCACAGCTTCTTCCCGCAGGGCGTGGCGGTCTTCGTCGGCCAGTGACGGCTTCATCGCCCGCGAGTCAGGCGAGCATGAAGCCCAGGTTGCGCAGGTTGTAGTTCCACTTGGACAAGCCGGGCAGCACCGCGAGCAGCTCGGTGTTGCTCAGCCCGAACCACGAGCCCAGCGTGGCCGCGTAGGCCTCCACGCTGGTGCTGGGCAGCAGCTTGCCGCCGGCCAGCTGGTCGTCACTGGTGAAACCGCCGTTGCCGTCGGCCGTGCCGTAGACGGGCAGCTTGCCGTAGATGTCGCCGCCGCGCACGGCGCCGCCCATCACCAGGTGGTGGCCACCCCAGCCGTGGTCGCAGCCGTCGCCGTTGGACGCAAAGGTGCGGCCGAAGTCGCTCGCGGTGAAGGTGGTGACCACGTCGCCCACGCCCATCTGCGTGGTCACGCTGTCGAAGTAGGCCAGCGCGTGGTCGAGCTGGGCCAGCAGGCGGGTGTGGCGCTGCTGCTGCGTGTCGTGCACGTCGTAGCCGGGCACGCCGACGAAGAACACCTGGCGCGACATGCCCAGCTTGGTGCGCGCCGCGATCATTCGGGCCACCGCCTGCAGCTGAGCGGCGGTGGGGTTGTCCATCCTCAGGCCGGTCTCCGGGTCCAGGTACTGCAGCAGCGGGTCGGGCTGGCCCATCGGCAGCCCGGGCGTGCCCCAGGGGCTGGCGCCGGCGGGCGGCAGCGTGCCGGAGAGCACGGCCTCGGCGTCGAGCGAGCGCCCCGCCACGTTGGCGTGCTCGCGCTCGAACACGCTGTCGTTGCGCGCCGAGCGCATCAGGGCCAGCATCTTCTGCTGAACGGTGGCCGAGCCATAGGTCAGGCCGTCGCTGCCGCCGACGTGGATGGCACCGGTGGGCGCCAGCTGGTAGGGCCGCACGCCCTGGCCGGACAGCCACACGCAGTTGCCGCTCATGTTCACCGCGGTGAACATCGCGCTGGTGTTGCCGGCCACCAGGCGGTCTGCCATCAGGCCACCCCAGCCGAGGGTCGTGCCTTCGGCAGAGAACGACTGCCACACCGCCTGCTGGTCGTTGTGCGAGAAGAGCTTGGGAGGGCAAGGCGCCGTGCCCGCGATGAAGTCCGCCTTGGTGGTCGGGCCGATCAGCGGGCCCACGTTGCTCACGAAAGCCAGGCGCTGGCTGGCGAACAGGCTCTGCGTGCTGCGCAGCACCGGGTGCACGGCCAGCGTGCGGCCCTGCGGGTTGAGCGGGCTGATCGGCAGCACGCCGCCCAGGCGCGCGTGGAGCGGGGCCCCCTTGTCGTTCGACGGCGGCGTGCCCGGCGCGGCCAGCGCGATGCCCTCGGCGCCCGCCTCGCGTTCCGCGGTGTAGGCGGCCCAGGACGGGCTGTCGGTCGCCAGCAAGGTGTTGAAGGCGTCGTTGCCGCCCGTGAGGAACAGGCAGACCAGCGCCTTGTAGCCACGGGCGTTGGCGGCGGCGGCCGGGCCCATCGCGGCCAGGCTCAGGCCAAAGGCACCCAGGCTGGACAGGCCGGGCTGGGCCAGCGCCAGGGCGGCGCCTTGGCGCAGCAGCGCACGGCGGGTGGGGTTCGAAAGCGGGCGGTTCGTCATGGCGGTGCTCGTCTTGGTGTGCGTCACTTCTGGACGATGAATTCGGGGGTCACCAGGGGGAGCGCGACGGCCGTCCACAGGCGGTTGGTCTTGGCCTTCTCGATCTGGACCTGGTTGCTGCCGTTCTTGTTCAGCGGCGGGATCTCGATCGAAGTGACGGCCGCGACGAGCTCGTTGTGCAGCGCGGCGTTGACCGGGGCGCCGAACAATCGGCCCAGCGCCGCATCGACCAGCTGCGTCGGGTCGGTCGTCAGCGGCTTCAGGGCGGTGTAGTCGGGCTGCAGGTCGGGCCTTGCGGCCTTGCCGTCGACGCCCTTCTGGCCCACGCCCACGCGCACCACGGTGAGCATGTAGTTGGCATAGCCTGCCACGCTGGTCTCGTCGGTGATCTGCATCTCGGGCGCCGTCATGCCGAGCGCAGCCAGCTCGCCGCCCGGCGGCACAAAGCCCGGGCGGTAGAAATTGAACACGCTGGGCGAGCGCAGCGGCGTCTGGGCCAGCGTCAGGCCGGGGTCGTCGGTCATGGTCATCAGCACCACGCCGCTGTCGCTCTGCACGCCGAATGCGCGCAGGAATGCGGTCAGGCGCAGCACCGGCTCCTTCACCTTGCCGAACTGCGGGTCCTTGGCGCGGGTGGGCGAGCGGGCTTCGTTGTCCAGCAAGATGGCGCGCACCACGGCCTTGAGGTCGCCTCGCACGCCCTGGCCGTTGTTGTTGAACACGGCGGCGACGCGGCGCACATAGTCCGGGCTCGGTGCGCTGGCCACAAGCCGCTGGATCAGGCGCCGGGCGATGAAGGGCCCGACGTTGGGGTGGGCGTAGATCGTGTCGAGCGCCACCTTCAGGCTGGCAGCCGGGTCGGCCGGGTTCTGCGGCGCGACGACCTTGCCGAGGAAGCGCTTTTCCAGCGTCGAGTGGAACTGCGGGTAGCCCTGCATCGGCTTGACCAGGCGGTCCGGGTCCTGGATGTTGCCGTTGAAGCGCTCGTTCGAGGTGTCCGGGCCGTACCACGAGAAACCGGTGAAGACCGACGACAGGCCCTCGATGTCGGCCGTGCCGTAGGTCTCGATCGGCTGGCCGTTGACGTCGAGCTTGAGTGTGCCGTCGATGTTGAGCTGCTGCAGGCCGATCGAGAACAGCTGCAGGACTTCGCGGGCGAAGTTCTGGTCCGGCACGCGGCCGAGCACCAGGTCTTCCTTGCGGTTCTTCATGTGCGACAGGTACTGGCCCATCGCCGGGTGCATCGCCACGTCCTGCAGCAGGGTGCGGAAGTTGCCGAAGGCGTCGGCCGTGAGCATGTCCTGGTACGAGGCCACCGAGGGCGCGCGCTCGCTCGCCAGGTCCGCCAGAGAGACGACGAAGATCTGCGACAGCGCGTAGGCTGTGCGCTGGCGCAGCTGGTCGTCGGCCTGCAGTGCCTGCTGGTAGAACGAAGAAACCACGCTCGGTGCGCCGGCGGTGTCGCCTTTCTTCTTGGCCTTGACGGCCTCATCGTCGGCCTGCCAGCGCGCCAGGTGTACCAGGTGCACCGGCTTGGCCAACTGCTCGTCGACCCATGCCGCAGCGCCGACGCTCATCACGTGCGAGATGTCGGCTTCGACCGGGCCGAAGGTGCCCTGCGTCAGCAGGCGGAAGGCGTCGGCGCGCGTGGTGCCGGCCAGTTGGCCCTCGGCGCGCTGGGCGTCGGTGTTCGCGCCCGCGCCTTGGGCCGCGCGTGTGCGGCCGGCCGCTGTGGCGCTGTCGGCGCCGGTCGACGACTGGACGCCGTCCGCGGTCTCGGAGGCGGCATCCCCCCCACCACCGCCGCCACAGGCGGCCAGAACGGAAGAAGCAAGCAGCGCGGCGAACAGGGCGCGCCGAGGCGGCGAAGTCAGGAATAAATGGTGCATGGGCATCTCGATCGACGTGCGATGCCGCCGGCACCGCTTCTAGCGCGTGAGAACGGCGCGAGGCTACCGCCTGTTGAGCCGTCGATCTCGCGAATTGGCCGGTATTTAGCCGCTATTTGGCCGGACCTTACCCACCCTTACACCGGTTCATGCCCGGTCACGAATGAGGTGTGATCGTCGGCCCCGCAGGGTGCCTTCGGCGCTCAGCCGGGCCAGGCGCGGAATGCCGGGGCTGCCCAGGCGGTCAGCAGGACGTGACGGGGCCGGTGCTGACCAAGTTCGAGCGGGGCGAGGCTCAGGCAGAACGGCCCGTTGGCGAAGCCTGTTCCTGCAACGCGTGCCGTTCCGTCCGTCCGTCGGCGTGCCGGGCGAAGCGAACGAGCTCTTCGCCGTGCACGGGTGCCGGGTCGCCCCAGGGCCAGCCGCCGAACTGTGTGCGTTGATAGTCCTCGAACGCCTCCCGCAGCTCTTGCTCGGTGTTCATCACGAAGGGCCCGTATTGAGCGACCGCCTCGCCGATGGGCCGGCCTTGCAGCATCAGCAGTTCGGCGGCCTCGTTGCCGTTGGCCAGTGCCACGGCGGCGCCCGCGCGCACCTCGATCGAAGACCGGACGGCCACCACCTGGCCATCGACCGTGATGTGCGATCCGGCGAAGAAGTACAGCTTGCGACGCGTGCCGTCGCCCGCTGCGGCCGGCAGCGTCCACTGCGCGCCCGGGTCCATCCGGATGGTCCAGATGGCCAGGTCGGACTGCGGGCACGACGCCCATGAATCCGGCGGCGGCGCCAGCGGCTGGCTCACGCCGTCGGTGGCAGCCAGGCCGCCCGCCACGCACACCACCTGGGTGGCCCGCCCGCCGTCGTCGACGAAGGCGTGCCGCGGGATGCTCTGCGACCAGAACATCGTGAAGTGTGGATCGACCATCTTGCTGCCGGCCGGCAAGTTGAGCCAGATCTGGAACAGCTCGAGCGGGTTGGGGCGGTCGGTGTGCAGCAGGGGGAACATCTCTGCGTGGACGATGCCCTTGCCGGCCGTCAGCCACTGCACGTCGCCACCGCCAAAACGCGCCCCAGCACCGAGCGAATCGGAGTGGTCGACCAGGCCCTGGCGAACGATGGTCACCGTTTCGAAGCCGCGGTGCGGGTGGGCGGGGAACCCGGGCACCTGCTGGCCGTGGTACATGCTCCAGCCGCTCTTGCGCGAAAAGTCCGAGCCCATCTGGCGGCCCGCCAACAGCGACGCGTCAGGCCCGTAGCGGCCGTTGCCGCGAGGGTAGGCGTCGTCGTGGTGCACGCAAAACAGGAACGGGTCGATGGTCTCCCAGGGGAAGCCCAGCGGGGCGATGGCGAGGACGGAAGAAGGGGGTGAGCCGGTGGGGGTGGCCATGGCGGCGCCTCGCGGGTTCAAGCTTGCGCCAGCCAGGCCGGCGGGCGCGCGAGATCGGCGTCAATGTTCATGGCGATGCTGGCTTTCTCCAGCGCGCGCCACAGCGACTGCGGCATGGCGAGAATGCCGTCGGGCGACTTTGCGTGCGCCACCCAAGCGGCGATGGCGCCATGCTCGTCGGGGGTCAGCAGCTCCAGGTGGAGCATCTCATCGATCGTTTTCAAGGCGTCTCCTCAGTGGTGCGACGGAAGGCGTGGGGCCGCCACCAGGCGAAGCCGCGTGATCTCTGACGGGGCACCCAGGCGCAACGGAGGGCCCCAGTATCCCGTGCCGCGGCTGGTATAGACCCACAAGCGCTGCAAGCGGTGCAGGCCGGCCGTGAACGGTTGCTGCAGCGGCACGAACAGGTTCCACGGCCAGAACTGCCCCCCATGCGTGTGGCCGGACAACTGCAGATCGAAGCCCGCCTCTGCCGCCGCCGGTGCCGACCGTGGCTGGTGGGCCAGCAGGATGCGCACCGCTGCGCCTGGCGGCGCGCCGGCCAGCGCGGCGCTCGGGTCGCTGCGGTGGGCCTCGATGAAGTGGTGTGCGCTCCAGTCGCTGACGCCGGCCAGCACCAGGTGCGCGCCATCGTGCTCGATGGCCACATGCTCGTTCATCAGCACGCGCAGGCCCAGCGTGCGCAGGTGAGCGAGCCATTCGTCGACGCCGCTGTAGTACTCATGGTTGCCTGCGACGAAAAAGCTGCCGTGGCGCGCGCGCAGGCCGGCCAGCGGCTGCACCTCGGCACGAAGATCGTCGACGCGGCCGTCCACCAGATCGCCGGTCACGGCCACCACGTCGGCGCCCAGGCCGTTGACGGCGTCGACGATGGCTTGCACGTAAGGCCGCTTCACGGTCGGGCCGACGTGCACGTCGCTGATCTGAACGATGGTGAAGCCCTGCAGCGCCGCCGGCAGGCCGGCGATGGGAACGTCCACCTCGCGAACCCGGGCCGTCCGCCGCGCTTGAAACAAGCCCCAGGCGATGGCCGCCAGCGCCAACATCGGCACCGCGGGTGCGGTGGCCTGCGCCAGCCCCGCGTGCGGCAGGGGCAACGCCGCCAGCAGCACCGCGTCGCGCAGCAGGGTCAGCACCACCAGCATAGAAAACAGGCCCAGCGCCAGCATGCCCACCCAGGTCCAGCGGTCTGCCGCCTCGCGATCAGGCAGCCGGCGCGAAGCAAAGCCGGCGGGCACCAGCACCGCGTTCAGGCCGAGCAGCAGCAAGAAGGCAACGCCAGCCGGCCACGGCAACTGAGGCGCGACGCGCCAGCCCACGTACAAGTGCAGCAGAGCTACCAGTCCAATCGCGCGCATCCATGCAAGGTGGGGCCGCACGGCCCGCCTTCAAGCGGCGGTGGCCGTGGGTGAGATTCTGTCAAGGGGGCCAGCAACTGGTCGCACTCTGAGTGCGGGCAGAAACAATGCTCAGTTGGACAAGTGCAGGCTTGAGTTAAGGGTTGTCGGGCACCTGCCCGTGCGCGACGCGACGGTGGAGTGACGCCGACCTGAGGGCAGGTGTCGGACAAGCCTCTAGTGAGGAAACTGCGGGCCAAGCGCGCGGTTGAACTGGCACAGCCCTATGGCGATTGGAGCCTGGCCACACCAGAAAGTGCGGGAATGCCACCCTGCCGGTCTGGCGTGCCTTGAGCGGCGACCCAAGGTGCGGGCAGGGCTGGCCGCGCGCATCTATAGCCGCCGGTCGATGCGACGCCATAGCCGCGCTCCTTTGGACATTCCCAGGAAGCCTTCAGAACAGCTCGCTGACGCGCTGCAACCGGGCTGCAAGCCGAGGCGCTGCAAAGTCGATGAAGGCGCGCAGCTTCTGAGGTACGCGCCGGCCGCTTGGGTGGACCAAGCTCACTGGGGTAGGTGTCTCCTCGAAGCCCCGCAGCACTGGCACCAGGGCGCCAGCGCGTATGGCAGCTTCTGCCTGGTAAGAGGTCAATTGAGCCAGGCCCAGACCGGCGATGGCTGCATCCATCACCGAGTCCGGCGTCGTGGTGGTGAGCCGAGAGCGGATTGGCACCATGGTGTCGATCCCGTCCAGCTTGAACGACCAGGCCTTGAACGGTCCCAGGCTGGCCCATGTGATGCATTGGTGGCGGCTCTGCAACTCGGCCGGATGGGTCGGCGTGCCGTTCGCGTCCAGATAGCCCGGGCTGGCGCAAACGACCAGTTTGATCTCGCCGAGCTGGCGCGCCACGAGGCTGCTGTCGGACAGCGTCTTGATCCGCACCGCGAGGTCGGCATGCTCGTCGATCAGACCGACGACGCGGTCGGTGAGGAGCAGGCGCAGATCGACCTCTGGGTAAGCCATCAGGAACTCCGTCGCCACGGGCTGGACATGCTGCCGCCCAAAGCCGGTGGGCGCCGTGATCGTGAGCTCGCCTTTGGGGCTGCTGTGCTCGCCAACGATGGTGGCGTCGGCGTCGCGCAGGTCGTCGAGCAAACGCTGACAGGCCTCGAAATAGCCGATCGCGTTGTCGGTCAGCGTGACCTGTCGAGTGCTGCGCTCGAACAGCCGCACACCAAGCGATGCTTCCAGTTCCGCGACCTTGCGGCTGACTGTCGCCACAGGCTGCCCCATTTCGCGCGAGGCCGCCGAAAAGCCCCCGGCACGGGCGACGGCGACAAAGACCTTGATCGACTCCAGTTTGTCCATGAGCGGCGCGAGTGTCTTTCCGGTTTCTGGAAAGGCCTTGACCGAATGTAGCGGCTTATCGGCACGGGTTGGAAAAGACAACATGACAACCCTGCGATGAACAGCCCGTCTCACCGCACCCTCCCAACCAATGCTCACCTCAACCCTCGAAAGCGACCCCATGTTCAAGACCACCTTCTCCCTCGCCGCGGCCGTCCTGATGGCCACAGCAGCCTCCAGCATCTGCGCTGCGCCCGACGGTGTGTCCTCGGTCAGCGTGCCGGTGACGAAGCTCCAGTTCGGCGCCACTGGCGTCACCGACGCCGGCAAGCGCGAACTGTTGGCAGGCCCCGCCTACGGCGACCTCAGCAAAGGGCCGCACGGCACCTTCATTCGCATGCCCGCCGGCTTCGTCAGCCCGTCGCACATCCACACTGGCGACTACTGGGGTGTCGTGATCGCTGGCGTCGCCGTCAACGGCAAGCCGGGATCGGCGGACGTGCTGTTGCCCGTGGGTTCCTACTGGTTCCAGAAAGGTGGCGAGGACCACGTCACCAAGTGCGTCTCGGCCAACGAGTGCCTGTTCTTCATCAGCCAGGGAGGCAAGTTCGACTACCTCACGGAAAGCGCCACGCGCTGACCCAATGTCCACCCGGAGAACGGCTGCCTGCATTCGGGCGCCCTTAGCGCGGGGGGGCAGCCCAGATTCCGCCGGGCTGCCCTCGTCATCGCTCTCTCAGTTTGCAGCCAAGCCGACGGCCGCTGCGGGCAGGCCACCGGTGAGAGGCATTGCCACCAGGCTGCCGTCGGTCTTGACCTTGAACGACGACAGGGTCGCGGTCTTGCCGTTGCGCACATAGAGGTGGGCGCCATCGGGCGAGGCGGCCACGTCCGCCGGGGCCGAACCTTCGCCGGTCTCGCCCGCCACGGCGGCCACCAGGCTCAGCGCGCCGCTGGGTTCGACCCGGTAGCTGCTCACAGAGCTGCTGGCCGTGTTGGTGACATAGGCATAGCGGCCGGCCGGGGTGAAGGCCACCCAGCAGGCAGCCGCTTGCGTGTCGGGCACGGCGGCGTTCACCACCATCGGCGTGGCCGGCGCGTTGTTGCTGAAGCGGTAGGACGACATGGTGCTGGCGCCGGGCGCGCCGCCCACGGCCTCGGTCACCACCAGGCGGTTGCGGGCGTTGAAGGCAAAGCCGAAGGGCGTCATGCCGGGAGAAGCGGTGAACTGCGGCGCGCGCAGGCTGCCGTCGGTATTCACCTGGTAGCTGGTCAACGTGTTGGTGGCCTTCTCGGTCACCACCAAGGCGTCGCCCCGCGTGCTGAAACCCACCTGAGCCGGGCCCGCGCCACCTGCCACCGACAGCCCCTGCACGCTGCCCGGCACCGGGGTCAGCATGCCGTGCGTGTTGCGAAAGCCGGCCACATTCCCGTCGCCGCCGTCGTTCAGCACGAAGACCATGCCGTCGTGCTCCGTCACGCTGATGGGATGCAGGCCCCCGGAGTCCACGGTGGACATCAGTTGGAGCTCGCTGCCTGCGAGCTTGAAGGTGGAGACGGTGTTGCTGCCCGCGTTCACGACGAACACGAAACGGCCGTCGCCGCTGAGCGTGACGGCGCCTTGCGAGCCCAGGCCCGCGCCACTGCCGGCGCCACCGGTGGACGCATGCGCCACCATGGCCAGGCCACCAGCGGGGGCGCGGGCGTAGACCAGCAGTTCATTGCCCGCCGCGTCGTTGCTGCTGGTGAAGACCATGCCGGAGCGCAGGCCCTCGGCGTCGTAGGCGCCGGCCATCGCGGGCAGGCTGGACAAGGCGGTGGCGGCGGCGACAGCGGTGGTCGCGAGCATGCCGAAGGCGTGGCGTCGGTTGAAGTTCACGTGCGATCTCCTCAGTGGGATGGATGGGAAGACCAGTGTTGTGCGGCACCGGTCGCCATGTCCTCACGCAGAGTTCAACGATTCGTGAAGTGGGGTCGGGGCGCGAACTCAGCCAAGGCAGAAGCGGAACACGGCGCCGCGCTCGGCCTGCGGCAGCAGGCGGATGTCGCTCCCGTGCAGTTGGAGGATGCGCCGCACGATGATCAAACCCAGCCCCCCGGACCCATCGCGAGCGCTGCTGTGGAAGGCGGGTCGGGTGAACAACGCGGGCTGCAGGCGCGCCGGGATGCCAGGCCCGGTGTCGCTCACCAGCACCTCCACGCCCGGCCCGTTGCGCCGCAGCCGCACCTGGATGTGGCCGCCCTGCGGGGTGTGGCGGATCGCGTTGTCCAGCAAGTTGGTCAGCACCCGCTCGATCATGCCGAGGTCGGCCACCACCAGCGGCAGCCCGGGCGCCACGTCGGCCACCAGACGCTGGCGGCGCGACTCTGCTGCAAGTTCGAACTTCTGGAACACGTCCTGCAGCAGATCGGGCAGCGAGAAGCGCTCGCGCTCGGGCTTGACGACGCCATGTTCCAGGCGGGCCAGTTCGAACAGTTCCTGGGCCAGCCGGCCCACCTTGCGGCTTTGCCCCAGAGCCACGTCGAGGTAGCGCTCGCGCTCCGCTTCGCTCAGGACGCCGGCCTTGAGCCTCAGGGTTTCGAGGTAGCCGTGCAGCGACGTGAGCGGTGTGCGCAGGTCGTGCGAGATGTTGGCCACCAACTCGCGCCGTTGCTGGTCTTGCGCCGCGAGCTCGCGCCACTGCTCCGCGATGCGGCGCTGCAAGCGGGCAAAGGCCTGACGCAGGGTCGCGATCTCGCTGCCGGGCTTGTCGACGTTCCGTGGAGCGACAGGGGTGCGGGGATCAGGGCTGTTCGCATCGAGCGCGGTCGCGTTGTCGGGATCGAAGCCCTCCATTTCGGCGGTCAGCCGCCGCAGGGGCCGCACGATCCAGCCGAAGGCGGCCAGGCCAGCCAGCAGCGCCAGGCCGGTCACCAGGCCCATCACCCGCGCGGTTGCGCCAAGTGCCGTGCTGCTGGCCACGCTGCGCGACAAGGCGTCGTGCGACTCGCCGAGGAGCACCACGTAGATGTAGCCGGTCTCGCGGCCGTCGACCCGCAATGGCGCGGCGCTGAAGACTTTGCGGCCGTCCGTGCTGCGCGGGTCGTCGCCGGTGATGGGCAGCGGCTCGCCGGCCAGCAGTTGCTGCACTGGCGCCAGATCCACCCGGTCGCGACGCAGGTGACCGGGGGGCGCGGCTTCTGCCAGCACGCGCCCGTCCAGGCCGAGCAGGTAGACCTCGACACTGGGGTTCACGTCCATCAGCTTGCCGAACAGTGCATGCAGCGCATCCGCGTTCAGGCCGCCGGCTTCCATCAGCGTCGAGTGCGAGGCGATGTGCGCGGCCAGCCCCAACGACAGGCGCTGGGCCACCTCCTGCTCGTGACGCTCGCTGCTGCGCGCCTGCCACAGCACCGAGCTGCCGCTGCAAGCAAGCAGCAGCACGGCGAACACCGCAGACAGGCGGCGCGAAAGCGGCCAGGGTCTCACGGCCGAGCCTCGGCCGGGGCCGGTGCGAACTTGTAGCCTCGCCCCCAGACGGTGAGCACGCGCCCGGGCCGCGCGGGGTCGGGCTCGATTTTCAATCTCAGGCGGTTGATGTGGGTGTTCACCGTGTGCTCATAGCCATCGTGGCGATAGCCCCAGACCTGGTTCAGCAGCTCCAGCCGCGAGAAGACCTGCCCCGGGTGGCGTGCAAAGAAGTACAGCAGGTCGAACTCGCGCGGCGTGAGCTCTACGGCGCGGCCATCGACGCGCGCCTCGCGCGCGATGGGGTCGATGAGCAGGCCACCGGTGTCCAGCACGCCCGCGTCCAGGCGCGCGTTGTGGGCCAGTGCGTCACCGCGTCGCAGCAGGGCGCGCACGCGGGCCACCAACTCCAGCACCGAGAATGGCTTGGCCAGGTAGTCGTCGGCGCCGAGCTCCAGACCCAGGATCCGGTGCACCTCGCTGGACCGTGCGCTGGTGATGATGATGGGCGTGTAGCGCGCCATCGCGCGGGCGCGCCGGCAGATCTCGAGCCCGTCGAGGCCAGGCAGCATCAGGTCGAGCACCAGGGCATCCCAGTGCTCGCGCTCGAGCAGACTGGCGCCGCGGGTGCCATCGGCCGCATGCACCACCTGGTAACCCTCGTCGCGCAGGTGCATGCCCATCAGTTCGGCGATGTGGGCATCGTCTTCGACGATCAAAAGGCGGCGGCTGGCTGGGCTCATGGTGGGGTGGCCAATGGGTCGGTGGCTCGCCGATTGTCCGAAGCGTCCTAGGGATCAGGTGTCACGTTTTCTTGAACAGCGGGCGGCGTGCCGCTGCGCGTCAAATGCCTACCGTGAGGTTGACCCAGGCATCGGGCAACCACTGCAGCAAGCGTGCTTCGGCCCATTTGTCGACGCCGGTCAGCACCGCGACGCCCATGACGCCCAGCAGCAGCGCGAAGCCCCGGCGGACAGGCTCGATGTGCGCCAGCACCCAGACCCTGGCGGCCGCCACCCCGCTGCGCGAGGCGTAGGCCACTGCCACCAGGGGTGTGGCGGCGCCGAGGCCGAACAAGGCCAGCAACAGCCCGCCGCGAGCGACCCCGCCCTCGCTCGCCACGAGCGTGAGCGCCGAGCCGAGCAAGGGGCCAGAGCATGGGCTCCACACCAGCCCGAGCACGCCGCCCAGCGCCAGCGCGCTGAGCAGGGAGCCCCCGTCCAGTCGGGACGAGGCCGCATTCGCCGCGCTCGCGATGGGCAGCATCCATTGCGAGAAGTGCTCGCCCCAGGCCGGCACGAGCATGACCAGCGCGAAGGCCAGCAGCATGGCGGCACCCGCCGTGCGAACCGTGTCGGCGCTGAAGCCCAGCCAGGGCCCAAGCGCGCCGAGTGCCATGCCGATGGCCGCGAACGACGCCGTCATGCCCAGGCCCATGGCCAGCGGCGCCCAGCGGTGGCCCTGCATCGCGCCCCCAAGCACCAGGGGCAACAGCGGGAACACGCAAGGCGACAGCGTGGTCAGGCTGCCGGCTGCCACGCTCAGGCCGAGCTGGGGCAGCGTCAGCGCGAACGACATGCTGCAGGCATCCGAGGTTCAGAGGGCCGACTTGAGCGTGGCCCTCAGGCCGTCCGCCGTCGTGTCGGCGATGCTGCGGCCGGTCTCCTTCATGCCCTTCAGAACGACGAGCGTGGACTGGGTGCGGATGCCGAAGCGCTGCTTGAGTGCCTTCTCGGTGTCGTAGTCGACAGAGAGCACGGTCAGGTCCAGCCCGGGCTCGGCCTTCATCGCGGCCAGCAGCTTGTCCTGGGCTCGGCAGGTGGGGCACCAATCGGCGCGGAAGTGCAGTGCCAGCGGCTTGCCAGCCTTCTGCGCCTCGGCCAGGGCGGGTGCGGAGTAGGGCTGGACGTCCAGTGCGTGGGCCGCGACTGCGGCCAGCGCGAGCAGGCCAGAGGTAATAAAAGGGCGGAGCTTCATGGGGACCTTTCAGGCGAGCGCGTCGCCGGCGTGGCCGGCACAACACCTTTGGTCGGCCCGGGCGCGAAACCCTTACAGCCGGACACCACGCTGCGAGAACTACAGGCTCAGGGGCCTGGCACTCTGACCCCGGCCTGAGCAGCGTTGGTGCTGGCCCAGGCGATCAAGGGTGAAACAATGGCGTACTGCAGCGCCGTGAAGGCCGTCTCCAGCCACAGAAACCCAGATACCGAAGCCATGCGGTACTTCGCCGCTACGGGGAGCACTGCCAGCGACCAGGCCAGTACGCCGAACACCAGCCCGAAACGCAGCGCACCCGACCGCCAGTCCAGGTCGCCGAACAGCCGCGGGTAGGCCCAGGCATACAGCAGAGCTTGCAGCACCATCGAGGCCAAGCCGAGAGGGATGATCACGTCGTCGCGATACATCTCCAGAGCGCGGTAGCGGTCCGCAAAGATGCTCAAGTGCCAGAAGTAGCCGAGCGGAAACGTCGGCACAAGGTAGGCCAATGCGGCCATCCAGTAAGACCTGTTCATCTCGAGGCCTCCGTGAGCGCTGGGCAGGTGGTGAAGTCTACCGATTAGCTTGCGAAATGCAAGCTATCATGGCGCCGTGTCGAACCAGCGCCGCGAAGCTTTGCGCCGTTCCGGCTGCCCGATCAGCATCGCCCTGGAGTTGCTGGGCGACGCTTGGTCGCTGTTGATCGTGCGCGACCTGATGTTCAAGGGCCGGCGCAACTTCAACGAGTTTCTGGACGGCGGCGAGGGCATTGCCACGAACATCCTGGCTGACCGGCTGCGTCGGCTGCAGAAGGCAGGCATCGTCGAGAAGCGGCCCGATGCGACCGACGGGCGCAAGACCACCTACCGCCTCACCCGCAAGGGCATCGATCTGGCGCCGGTCCTCATCGAATTGGTGGTGTGGTCTGCCATGCACGAAGACACCGATGCGCCGCCGGCGGTTGTTCGCCAGATGCGCACCGATCGAGAAGCTTGTATCGCCGAGGTGCGGCGTCAATGGCGGGAGCCGACGGACGGATAGACCGCGGGCGACGGCAGCAAGGGCGGCGCTCGCCGTTCTTCGAGACGCGGCTTGATGCGGTGGCCGAGGCCGTGGCCTCAGGGCCGGACTCTCCCATCAAGCCGACCACCGTGCCCGATGCACTGGTGGCCCTGGCCTCGCTGATCGGCGCTGTGACGCTGGCACGCGCCCTGGCGGACGTACCGATGGCGGCAGGGATCGCCAAGGGCATGGAGCGCCAGTTGCTAGGCTGAGGTCACAGCGTTCAACGGCTGATCTGGCGCGCCGCTCGAACTATCGCCGTGCGCGGACAACCGATCCGGCCGGCATGAGAAGGAAGACGCGCTTCTTTCCAAAGTGCTCGCCCCACCCGGCGATTTGCCCGGCGTCGTTGATGGCCGCCGCCGAATGAAGCACCCAGCCCTCTCCGCTGGTGGCGTCAAGCTGGCCATTCAGATTCGCCATACGGCCCTTTCGCCAGATGAAAGCCTCGGTGTAGAGCTCTTTCTGTTGCCCCTGCTCGCCGCCGGCCGCCAGACCCGACCAGCCCACGATGTGGCCACGGCCATTGATGCCGAGGGCTCGGGCACTGTAGCCCCCGAGCGTGCCGAGACCTTCGACCTCGCCGTCGTGGAAGCGCACCGCCTGGAAGACCGACGCCGACGGCCCAGAAGTGCCCACCACCACGCCGTCGTCGTTCAGCGCATAGGCGGCGCTTTGCGCATCGCCGGGCAAGCTGCCCAGGTCGCGCATGGCCAGCCCGTCGTAGATGAACGCGCGAACCAGTTCGCCGTCGGGGCTGTAGTACCCCGCCACGCGGCCGCCGTTGTTGATGGCCAACCCCAGGCTGAACTTGCCGCCCAAGGCGCCCAGGTCGGCCAGCACGCCATCGGCATAGAGGTAGGCCCGTTGCTGGTACTTGCTATTGCGCAACGTGCCGGCCACTTGGCGGGACTGGTTGATCGCGTAGGCGATGGCGATTTCGTCGGTATCGCCGATGGTGCGGGTTTGGTGGCCGTCCCACCAGAAGCCAAAGGCGTCGGCCCAGTGATTGCTGCGCACCAGCCCGGCCACATCGCCCCGGTCGTTGATGGCGTACGCATAGGCATCGTCGGCGTCCATCTCGACGACATGCCGCTTGCCGCCGCTGAAGACGAACGGGCGCAGGCCGTTTGCGGTCTGCATCGTTGCGGTGACTACACCATGCCGGTTCAGAGCGATGCCGGCCTGGCCCAGGTAGGGGGCCACGTCAGTCACCAGATAAGTTGCGGCGGCCGACACACAGCTGACGGCCGCGAGAACGCAAGCGGCCAGTAGACGGACAGGGTTCATGGCGTCTCCCTTTGCACGTGTATTCGAGGGCGCCAGCTTGAACCTGGCCGACGGGTGCAGATATCCAAGAGACTGGGGGGAAGAGCCCGGATGGGTGGCTCCGCTCGGGTGCGCGTGGCCCTTCAAACCCATGGGCGACGGTCAGCCGGCGTCACTTCTGTGGTCGCACACGTCGCCACTGCAGAGACGCTCATTGTTGGTCGTTGACTCTTCCGATAGCAAAGCTTCCAGCAACGGCCTGCTGACGGCATCGGCTGCAGCCACAGGCCGGCACCGGCTGGCGGCTCGGCAGCAACCATGACCGAGCGCCTGTGATCCAACCGGTCGGGAATGCGTCAATGCGGCCCGACGCGGTGGTGTCTTGGGACTGGTTGCAGACGTTGGCAGATTGAATGCGAGGGCCCGCTGTCCGTGGTAGAGGCGAGTAGCCGCGCGATGCCTGGACGGGGACTCCCGACGAAACGATCACATGGCGTCGTGGAGCGCGGACGTTCGAAAGGTCCACGGCCAGGCATTTCGGGCCGCAATCAGATTGATCAGTTGGTTGGTTCGTTCGATGGCGGGGACCGCTGCGCCAGCATGCGCTTGCGCACCGCATAGATGTTGTTACGCAGCGCGTAGAGCTCTTCGGCATAGGACAGCGGCACCGCAATGCGGTGTGTGACACGGTCCAGCTCGTCCAACTCGTCGAGTAAAGCGTCGCGCTCGCCTGTGCCGGTTTCCAGCTTTGCTTCGACCTCGCGCAGTCGCGCATACCAGCGGAACACTCGCGAGCGCACGCGGAAAGTGTAGAGCGGCGGCACGACGCGCGACAGCGGCAGCATCAGCACCAGCAGTCCGCCGACCACCAGCCACATGCGTTCCAGCAGATTGCCGGCCCAGAAGGGCAGGTAGCGCGCCCAGGCCGGCGGCGTGCCGTTGATCGCGCGGTCGCCCTCGGCGCTGACCGGTAGCTCGCTGGTGCGGGTGTTGGGGAAGTCGCGCGCGCCATTGAACCAGCCGGCCTCACTGTGCTGGCCCAGGGCCGCCTGCGCGAACAGCTGGCGCAGCGCAGGGTGCGTCTGCTCGCGCGCCAGCAGTGCGGTGGTCGTCGCCAGCAGCGGCACGTCGTGAGGCGGCAAATCGGCCGCCAAGTCGACCACACCGCGCGGCAGGCTCACGGTGGACAGGAAGGGCAGGTGGCGCGAGTAGGCTTCGTTCTGCTCGAAGGCCATCAGCGCAATGGCGGGGTCGCGCAGCAGCTCGCTGATCAGGCCGGCCTGCGGCGCCGAGATCAGCACCGTGGCGTCCAACCGGCCCTGGCGCAGGGCCGGTCCGGCGGCGTCGGGTGCCAGATTCGACAGCTGCAGATCGGTCGGCCTCAGCTGGTTCAGCGCCAGCAGCTTTTCAACAATCTGCGGTACGCCGCTGCCGTCCTGATCCACATTGACGCGCAGGCCGCGCAGCTGGTCCAGGCGCTGCAGCTCGCCGCCGGGCTGGCGGCGCGCGACGCCGAGATCGCGTCGATAGAAGACCCAGATCGGCTCGTAGAACAGGCTGCCCAGCGAGACGATGCCGGACTCGGTATCGGCCGCTGGATCAGCCATGCCGCCGCGTACGAAGCCCACATCGGCCGTGCCCGCGCGCAGAAAGGCCAGATCGTCTTGCGCGCCTTCGCTGGCAATCAGCTCCACCTGAATGTGCTCGCGGGCCAGTGCCTTCGCATAGCCCTTACCGAAGCCGGCGTAGGCACTTCCGGCCGGGCCGGTGGCCAGCCTCACCTGGCGCGGCGGCTGCGGATCCAGCCACCAGTAGGCTGCGACCAGCAGGCCTCCGCCAAGCAGTAGCAGAGGGCCCATCGAGACCATCAAGTCGCGCAGCGTCTGTAGCAGCAGGCGCAGGCTTCTGGTGGCGTGCCATTGCTGAATCGGGGTCATGGCCTGCCGTCCTGAACGGGCAGGGTCTGGCCCTGCGGGGGGCAGATACGCTCGCACGACGGGGCAACCGCAGGAGTTGCGGTTAGCGAGATCGCAATGTCGATGCATCGCATGGGTTGGGCCTTTCCCGACGAAGGACCGCCCCATCGTATTCGAGGCGTGCTGGCCAAAGGCGAAAGCTAGGGCAGACCGGGCGCGGCACGTTGTCCCTGGGATGCAAAGGTCCGTTGCTGCCTGTACCGAACGTAGGAGAGACGGTTGCCTCGTGGTCGTCCGGCCCTTGAAGCGCCTGTCAGAATCCCATGGTGTAGAGATCCTTCAAGCCGGCATCTCCAACTACGACTATTTCCATGCGAGCTATCAAAAGGACGCTTGTTGTCTCGCTGCTGTGCGCATTCACGGCCACCTTTGCCAGCGCCCAAGAGACAGAAGGATCCGAACGCACCTATCGGGGCCCGAGACAGTTCGGGAGCACCTTTCGCGTGGTCGTGGTGACCTGGGCGAACCTGCCTCTCAAAGGCAAGTACGCCGATCTCTCGGAACAGGAGCGGAATCGGTTCAAGGCTCAATACGAAGCCATGCCTGCCGGGGATGAGCCCCCATACCCAAGGGACGGCCTAGAACACTTCATCAGTGAGGTCGCGACTGCCGCGGCCGCAACACGTGATCAGGGTGCTCTTGACTACTTCGTCACCGTCGACTCTGGTGGCGACGTTGCGTCGGTTGCGATGACCAAGACCGAGGCCAAGGAGCTCGCGGCGGCAGTTGCGATTCTGTTCAAGAAGACAAAATTCAAGCCTGCCCAATGTGGTGGTCAACCTTGTCGAATGGACTTCCCACTGAGCCTGAAGGTCTACATTGAGCCGTGAACGAGTCGCAGGGTGCCGATTCTTCCAAGGGCGGGTCTGCTCCTGCCGACGGCTCAACATGACCGAACCCTCATTGGTCGTCCCGTGTGCCAGAACGTCGGTTCGCAGTCCCGCGGCAGCGCACTCATAGATGCCACGATGCGCCGAAGGGGCAGATTGCGCCGCGAGTCCACCCGTCCTCCCTTCTTGGGCGTGAATCGCTACGGCCGCTTTGTCACGGCAATCAAGCGTGAGTTTGCGCGGGTGTGGCGACAGGCCGGGACCCGCTACGGACCTGCCTATCGCAGTGTAGGTGTCGCACGAAGACTGGTTGCGAACTTTGGACGTTGAAAATCGAAGGACCGCTGTCAGTCGGAGCGTTCGTAGTCAATCGATGATGGCCTCACCAAGGACTCCCGGCCCGCAGGAGTTGCTGGTCGCGCTCATGTCGCCATCCCGAAGCTGATGGTCGGTCCGCGCGTTGGCACTGGTAGCTGGATGGTGCTGCGTTTCAATGTGAGCGCCACGGCCCCGAACAGGCCACGCCGTACCGATTGGCGCAGCAGCAGTCGCACAACCGCAACCGGCACATCGAAGCCAGCTATTGCGCCTTGCGAGGCGCACAGCCGCGTTGCCTCAACAACTCCTAACCCATTGGCTGAAAGAATGTGCCCGGTCGCGGGGTGGCTTTCCGGGGCAGGAGGGCCAGGTCGTCACGGCACAAATGCCTGGGCAGGTGGCCCCCAACGGGAGGCTGATAACTTGTCGCGGCTGGCGCGAAAATGCACCACCATCTAACTGCTAGCGCACGCCATCCTTCGGCGTTCCGTCCTGGCGGCGGCGGCGCGCCAGCGCGAAGACTGAGGCGAACAGCCCTGCCAGCACGGGGAGATCCAGAGCGCCGCCGCCCGAGCCTTCCGCTGGCGGCGGTGGCGGTGGCGGAGGCGGAGGCGGAGGCGGTGGTGGCGGTGCCGCTTCCAGCACGCTGATCGAGCGCACTTCGGCCGCGGTGTAGCCATTGTCGTCCTCCACCTCCATGGCGATTTGTAGCTTCGAACCAATGGCCGCGTCGTCCGCTACGCGCACCGTCCACCGCCCTGGCATCGACGCGTCGACCAGTTCCAACTGCGGGCCCTTCGTCTTGAAGACGTTGTAGTTCAGGCCGCCACCTGACGGTGTGGACGACGACAACGCGTCAATGACGAAAGTCTGGCCGGGGGACACGAACCCAGGGGCCGACAGTACGGCTGTCGGCGTGTAGGGTGGCTGATGGTCTACCCAGGCATCGATGCGGGCCTGCACGTCGTCGACGTAGACGTAGTTCGAGACGGCGCGGATCGCCATCGCGCGGATATGCGAGAGGTCGTTGGGGTCGCGGTCCAGCGCATGGACGGTGACGGGATCCCCCTTGCTTCCGGTGGGCGAATGGTGGTTGTAGCTCAGCAGCAGCCAGGGCTGGTCGATGTCGAATTCGCTTTGCGCCGTCGCTAAGTAGGTTCCCTTTCCCAGAGGCGCACCCGAGGCAGTACGCAGCAACTGCGTGTAAGTGTGATAGTCATCGGCCGTGCCGAAATCGAAGGCGAGCTGGTCGGGTTTCTGCTCGGCGGCCAGCAGTGAGAAGGCGCCTTCGTATTCGCTGTAGTAGAGCCAGCTGTGGAAGTCCAGCAGCCAGTTGTTGGGCGAGTTCGGCGTGCCAGTGAGCTTCAGCAGGCTCTGCCTGTCTCCCCGATGCCGGATGTGCAGCTTCAGCCGGTCGCTCGCTGTGCGGCCGGCTTCATTCTGCACCGTGAGTTCCAGCGTCGCGTCCTGGCCGCCGGGCGGCACGATCGGCGCCGCAAAGACGCAGCGCGGCTGTGCGCAATCGGTCAGGTCGATCGTCGGCCCGTCGATCTGCCGCCAGGCGAAGCTGACGATGCGCGAGTTCATGCTCCACGAGTGTTGGCCGTTGACAACCACAGGTGCGCCCGACAGCACCGCACGCTCGTGGTCGGCCACCGCCACCGGCTGCTCCATCACCAGGGGAACGGTTGAGTTCAGTCGGAAGGCGCCGACGACAGGCGGCGCGTATCCGCCTACGCAGCCGAAGGAGAAGTCGAAGGCCAGCTTCGTCGGCATGCCGTTGGCGTCGGCCTCCGATTCATGGACGTAGATCGCCGACTGGCCGTCGTTGCAGGCCGAGCCGGTGTAACTCACATTGAGCAACGGGAACTTGGGGCCCCCGAAGTACGCCGCGGCGACCCGGTTCAGTCCGAGCTCGAGTGGAATCCTTCCGCCGTTGAAGTCGCTGGGGTAGGCCCCGATCACGCCCATCGGCCGGCGACCGGCGAATGAGACGTACGACCATTTGTCTCCCGCGTCGAAGGAGTAGATCCAGCGAAAATCCGGGCTCTGGACACGCGAACCGGTGGCGGTGAACGAACCCTGCAGGCCGAGGCTTTGCTCAGGCTGGCCGGGGTATGCCCATAGGTACAGCTGCGGGTTCTGCTGCGCCAAGGCCGAATTGCAGCAGAGTAGTTGGCCGAACGCGGCAGACAAACCCGCCGCCAAGCGAGTTGCTGTGCGCCCGCTCGGCATAGCTTTTCTTCGCATGTTTGTATCCCTCCCTTACGCCACGCATTTTCCACTGCAAGCTCGCCCCGGTTGTCAACAATGCGTTCAGAACCAAGGCGCGCCCGAAAACGACCAGCCGATCGCAGTCGAACGCATATGCCGCCATCGGGCGCGGATGCGCCATGAAACGCACTTTTGGGACTCTTTGCCATCGGCGGGTGGGATGAGCGCGAACAGACACACATCTGCCGCTGAGGGCGCTGTCAGCAATGCCTGCACGCGCTGCTCACCAGACAGCCCCTCAGCGAGCGCTCAAGACAACCCCACTACCCGCCCCTCGTCGTCCAGGTCGATGCGCTCCGCCGAGGCGACCTTGGGCAGGCCGGGCATGGTCATGATGTCGCCGCAGACCATCACCACGAATTCGGCGCCGGCCCTGAGCCGCACCTCGCGGATGTTGATGGTGTGGCCGCTGGGGGCGCCGCGGGCGTTGGGGTCGGTGCTGAAGGACGACTGGGTCTTGGCCACGCACACCGGGTAGTGGCCGTAGCCGGCCTGTTCCAGCTGGTGGATCTGCTCGCGCACCTTGGCATCGCAGCTCACGCCGGCGGCGCCGTAGATCTTGGTGGCGATGGTGTGGATCTTGTCCAATAGCGGCGCCTCGTCGGGGTAGACGAAGCGGAAGCTGCCTTTGCCCGATGGGCCGTGCTCGACCAAGTCGACCAGCGCCCGCGCGGCGCTCTCGGCGCCCGCACCGCCCTCGGCCCAGTGGCGCGCCACTTGCACCGGCAGCTCGTGGCGCGCCATGCGCTGCTCCAGCAGCGCCAGCTCGGCGGCGGTGTCGAAGCCGAAGTGGTTGACCACCACCATGCACGGCAGGCCGTAGTGTTCGCGCACGTTGTGCACATGGCGCTCGAGGTTGGCCATGCCGCGGTCCAGCGCGCCGAGGTCCTCTTCGTTCAGCTGGGCCAGGCTGGCGCCGCCGTGGTACTTGAGCGCGCGGATCGTGGCCACCACCACCGCCGCATCCGGGCGCAGCCCGCTCTTGCGGCACTTGATGTCGATGAACTTCTCGGCGCCCAGGTCGGCGCCGAAGCCGGCCTCGGTGACCACGTAGTCAGCCAGCTTCAGGCTGGCCCGGGTGGCGATGACCGAGTTGCAGCCGTGGGCGATGTTGGCAAACGGGCCGCCGTGCAGGATGGCGGGGTTGTTCTCCAGCGTCTGCACCAGGTTGGGCGCGAGCGCATCCTTCAGCAGCACGGTCATCGCGCCATGCGCCTTCAGGTCGCGCGCGGTCACCGCCTTGCCGGCGCGTGAATGGGCGACCACGATGTTGCCCAGGCGCTCCTTCAGGTCCTTCAGCGAGGTGGCCAGGCAGAAGATCGCCATCACCTCCGAAGCGACGACGATGTCGAAGCCGTCTTGCCGCGGGTAGCCGTTGGCCGGGCCGCCGAGCCCCACGGTGATGTCGCGCAGCGCGCGGTCGTTCATGTCCATCACGCGCCGCCAGGTGACGCGGCGCACGTCGATGTCCAGCGCGTTGCCGTGGTGCACGTGGTTGTCGATCATCGCGGCCAGCAGGTTGTTGGCCAGGGCGATGGCGCTGAAGTCGCCGGTGAAGTGCAGGTTGATGTCTTCCATCGGCACCACCTGCGCGTGGCCGCCGCCGGCCGCGCCGCCCTTCAAGCCGAACACCGGGCCGAGCGAGGGCTCGCGCAGGCAGACGATGGCCTTCTTGCCGATGCGGTTCAGCGCGTCGCCCAGGCCCACGGTGGTGGTGGTCTTGCCCTCGCCGGGCGGCGTGGGGCTGATCGCGGTCACGAGCACCAGCTTGCCGTCGGGCCGACCCTCGAGCGTGCGCAGGTGGTCGAGCGAGATCTTGGCCTTGTGGTGGCCGTAGGGCACCAGGTGCTCGTCGCCAATGCCGAGCCGCTCGCGGGCGATGTCGGTGATGCGTTTCAGCGTGGCCCGCTGGGCGATCTCGATGTCCGAAGCCATGTGGGTTTCCCTTTGCGTTCGTTGTCGGGCGCCTTGTGGGCGCCCTGCATGCACGTCACTCCGGCGCCGGGCCTGGTGCCCCGAACCGCCCGAATCTCAACAGCACCGCCGGCAGCACCAGCAGGTTCAACACGGTCGAGCTGACCAGCCCGCCGACGATGATGATGGCCATGGGCCCCTCGATCTCGCGGCCCGGCTCGGCCGCGCCCAGGGCCAGCGGGGCCAGGCCCAGCGCGGTGACCAGCGCGGTCATCAGGATGGACGGCAGCCGCTCGCTGGCGCCGCGCAGCGCGGTGTCCAGGTTCCAGGGCAGGCCTTCGGCCTCGACCAGGTGCTGGTAATGCGAGACCAGCATGATCGAGTTGCGCAGCGTGATGCCGAAGAGCGTGACGAAGCCGACCACCGCACCGACCGAGATCACGCCGCCGCCGGCCAGCACCACGGCCACGCCGCCCACCAGCGCGAAGGGCAGGTTGACGAAGGTGAGCGCCAGGTGGCGCAGCGAGCCGAAGGCCAGCCACAGCAGGGCCGCCACGCCCACGCCCGCCAGCACGGCCGAGCCGACCAGCTCGCGCCGCGCCCGGGCCTGCGCGCGGCCGGCGCCGCTGAGCTCCACATGGGTGCCGGGCGCCAGCTTCAGCTGCGCCAGCCGCTGCTCGGCCTGGCTCAGGAACCGCTCGGGGTCGCGGCCATGCTCCACGTTGGCGGTGATGGTCTGCACCCGGCGCGCACCGTCGTGCAGCAGCTTGTGGCGCCCCTCTTCCACCGCGATGTCGGCCACCTCGCCCAGCGGCACGCTGCGCCCGCCCGGCGCGCTGCCCACCGGCAGCGCGGCCAGCTGCGTGGGGTCGCGCCGCCATGACGGCGGCAGCAGCACGCTCACGGGCACGCGCGCCGCGTCGTCGCCGGCCTGGCCCACCACCATGCCGCCATAGGCCACCTGCACCGTCTGCATCACGTCGCCCGCGGCCAGGCCCAGGGCCGACAGGCGCTCGCCGCGCAGCCGCACCACCAGCTCGGGCGCGCCAGGGGGCGCCAGCAGTTGCACGTCGCGCGCGCCGCGCAGGGCGGCCAGCGCGCCCGCGGCGGCCCGCGCGTCGGCGTCCAGCGCGTCCAGCTCGGTGCCGTAGAGGTTCACCACCACGTCGGCCGGGTAGCCGCTCACCGTCTCGCCGATGCGCTCGGTCAGGAAGGTGTTGATCGAGAACTGCAGGCCGGCAAAGCCGGTGTCGAGCGCGGCCTGCATCTCGCGCAGGATGCGCTTCTGCTCGCGGCCGGGCAGCTGGCCCACCTCGATCTCGAACTCGCTGTAGTGCGGGCCGAAGGTGTCGGCGCCGTTCTGCGCGCGGCCCACCCACTGCGCCACGGTCTTCACGCCGTCGATGCGTTTCAGCGCGGCGGTCACCTGCCGGCCCAGGCGCAGCGATTCGTCGATGGACGTGCCCGGCAGCGCGGCCATGTGCACGATGAAGTGGCCCTCCTTCAGCGGCGGAATGAATTCGCCGTCGAACAGCGGCAGCGCCGCCAGCCCGGCGATCATGCCGGCGCCCACGAGCGTGAAGACGGCGGCGCTGCGCCGCTCCACCACCAGCAGGGCGCGGCGGTAGTGGCCGTCCAGCCAGCGGATCAGCGGCGGCCCCGCGGGCGGCAGGCGCGAGCCGGCCAGCAGCAGCAGCGACAGTGCCGGCGTCACCGTCAGCGCCACCACCAACGAGGCGAAGATGGCGATCACATAGGCCAGCCCCAGCGGCGCGAAGAGCTTGCCGGCCAGGCCGCCCAGCGTGAGCAGCGGCACGAACACCAGCGCCACGATGAAGGTGGCGTAGACGACGGACGAGCGCACCTCCAGCGAGGCCTCGTACACCACCTGCGCGGCCGGGCGCGGCGCGGGCAGCGCGCGGTTCTCGCGCAGCCGGCGGTAGATGTTTTCGCAGTCGATGATCGCGTCGTCCACCACCTCGCCCAGCGCGATGGCCAGCCCGCCCAGCACCATGATGTTCAGGCTGTAGCCCCAGCGCTGCAGCACCCCCACCGCTGCCAGCAGCGACAGGGGAATGGCCAGCGCCGACACCACCGCGGTGCGCACGTTGTAGAGGAAGGCGAACAGCACCACCACCACCAGCGCGGCGCCCACCAGCACGTCGCGGTTGACGTTGCCCACCGCCGTGTCGATGAAGTCGGCCGGGCGGAACAGGGCCGGGTGCAGCGTGGCGCCCTGGCGCTCGACCAGGGGCTTGAGCCGCGCGAGCGAGGCCTCGAGCGCCAGCGTCACCTCGCGGGTGTTGGCGCCCAGCTGGCCCTGCACCAGCAGGAAGACGCCGGGCCGGCCGTCGATCTGCGCGGCGTTGATGCGCGGCGCGCCGGCAGATTGCACGCTGGCCACGTCGGCCACGCGCACGATGCGCCCGCCGTGCTCGCCGACCACCACCTGCCCGAGCGACGCGGCGCCTGCCGGCGGCGCCACCAGCGCGATGCCGATGCGCTGGTTGGCCGTCTCCACATGGCCGGCCGCGGGCAGGCCACCCGCGCGGCGCAGCGCGGCGGCCAGGTCGGCCACCGTCCAGCCGAAGCGGGCCAGGGCCTGCGGGTCGGCCTGCACCTGCCACTGCCTCAGCTCGCCACCGAAGACGTTGACGTCGGCCACGCCGGGCACGGCCAGCAGCTGCGGCCGCAGCTGCGTGTCCACCAGCGTGCGCAGCGCCAGGCCGTCCAACGTGGGCGAGGTGAGCCCCAGGCCCAGCACGGTGCTGGCCGACGAGGTGAGCGGCGTCAGCTCCGGCACCACGCCCTCGGGCAGGCGCGGCGCGGCCTGGGCCAGGCGCTCGGCCACGCCCTGGCGGTCGCGGTGGATTGACGAGCGATCGTCGAAGACCAGCGTCACCACCGACAGCCCGGCGATGGACTGCGAGCGCATCGAGACCAGGTCCGCCAGGCCGCCTACCGCCTGCTCGATGGGCTGGGTGACCAGCGCCTCGACCTGCGCGGCGGTGCGGCCGGGCGCCTCGGTCTGCACCACCACCTGGGTCGGCGAGAACTCGGGGAACACGTCCAGGCTGGCGTCGAACAGCCGCGCCACGCCCAGCGCCAGCACCGCGCCGGCCAGCGCCACCACCAGGCCGGGGCGGCGCACCGAGAAGCCGACGATTCGCGACAGCATCAGGTGGCGTGCCTAGTCATCGTTCTCGTTGCGCAGCTGGAACTTCAGTTCCTCGGACAGCAGCACCTGCGCGCCCTGCACGACCACGGTCTCTTCGTCTTCGAGCCCGGGCACGAACCAGCGCTCGTCCACGCGCTCGGCGCCGGCCAGCGCGCGGCGGCGGAAGCTGGCTGATGCTTCGGCCGGTGCCGCGGCCGGTGCCGCGCCCGATGCGGTAGCGGGCGCCGCACCGGAGGCCGGCTTGGCGGCCGCCGCTGGCGCGTCGTCGTCGGCCCCCTGCTGCAGGTAGATCCACGCCTGCCCCGCATGCCAGACCACCGCACTGGCCGGCACCCAGGCGCCGTCGACCGGGGCCCCTGGCGCCGCCACGTGGCCCCACAAGCGCTGGCCCGGCGCCAGGTTAGCCGTGTCGACCAGGTAGAAGCGCTGGCCGGCGGTGCCGCCTTCCAGCGGCCTGGCGTCGTGGCCGGCGCTCAGGTGCATGGGGCCGGCCGGCAGCCTGGCGCCTGGCGTGGCCTGCGCGCGCAGCAGCGCCGAGCGGCCCGCGAACACACGGTCGAGCGCGGGGGCCTGCGGCGCGGCGAGCCAGCCCGCCACGGTGGGGCCCCAGGTGGCCTGGGCCGTGGCGCGCAGGCCGTCCAGCGTGGCCTGCTGGGCGGCCAGGCGCGCCGTGTCGGTGGCGGCCTGGGCGCGGGCCGCGTCCAGCGCGCGCTGCGACGCGCTGCGCTCGTCGTCGAACAGGCCTTGCACGCGGCGCTGCTCGCTCGCGCTGGCCTCGGCCTGCGCCTTGGCCGCGGCCAGCTCCTGCACGGCAGCGCGCAGGCGGCCACGGGCTTCGGCCAGCGGCTGCGCGTCCAGCACCAGCAGCTCGACGGCCGTGCCGCCGGCCGCGCGCTTGGCCTCGACCGGCGCCTCGGTTTTCAGGCCCAGGTTGCGCTGCGCCGCGGCGGACAGGCGCACGCTGGGCAGGCCCGCGGCCTCGTCGCGGTCGGCAGGGCCGGGCTCTGCGGCCTGCAGCTCGTCGCGCAGCAAATGGAACTCGTCGCGCCCCAGCCAGGCGGCCAGGCCGGCCACCAGCGCGAGCAGCACGCCTTGCACGACCACGAGCAGGACGAGGCGCCGGTGGTTCATGGTCGTCGTCATGGGTTCGTCGTCAAGGGTTGGCGCGGCCGACCCGCAACGGCGCGATGCCGGCGGGGCCGTCGAGCGGGCGCTGGACCACGTCTTCCAGCCGGGCCTGCGCGGTGGCCCACTCGCCGCGGGCGTCGGCCGCCGTGCGCTGGCGTTGCAGCAGCTGCTCGCGCGCGGCCAGCCAATCGGCGCGGTCCGCACTGCCGGCCTGCAGTTGGCGGGCCACGCGCGATTGCACGGCGGCTTGGGTGTGCACCTGTTCGTTGGCCAGCGCGAGCTGCCGGGCCGCCGAGCGGGCGGCCAGGCGCGCTGCGTCCAGCTCGGCCAGCGCGTCGGCCTGCAGCGCGGTGAAGCGGGCGGCCTCGGTCTCGCGGCGGGCATTGGCCTGGGCGATGGCGCCGCGGTTGCGCTCGACCAGCGGCAGCACCAGGCCCAGGCCCAGCGACCAGCGCAGGTCGCCCTGGTCCCACATCAGGCCGGGCTTGAGCGACAGCTCGGGCCACTGCCGCGCCACCTCCAGGCGCAGGGCGGCGTCGGCCGCGGCGTAGCGGGCCAGCTGGGCCCGCAGCTCGAGGCGGTCGAGCAGCAGGCGGCGTTGCAGCTCGGCATCGTCGTCGGGGGTTGATGGCGCCGCGTCGTCATCGGCGGGCCCGGCGAGCGCCAGCGTGTCGAGCTGGGTGGGCGGCAGCGCCACCGCCCGCGCCAGCAACTGGCGCGCCTGCGCGGCGCCGGCCTGTGCTGCTGCCTGGTCCATCGCGGCCTGGCCGGCGCGTTGGCGGGCCGCGTCGCGGGCGGTGGCGTCGCCCGCACCGTGGGCGAGCCGGGTCTCGGCGAGCTTCAGCTCGTCGGCCCGCAGCGCGGCCAGGTCGTCGGCCAGGCGCAGGCGCTGCTGCGCGAGCGCGAGGCCCTGCCAGGCGTCGCGCACATGCTGGCGCACCTGCCAGGCGGCCAGCGCCGCGCGCAGCAGGGCTTCGTCGGCCAGCGCGTCGGCCTGGTCGCGCTGGGCCGCGCGGCGCTCGCCGCCGCCGACGATGCCGTCCAGCGCCACGCCCAGGCTCCAGGGCGAGCTCACCGCGCCGGGCACGCTGTGGTGCTCCAGCGCCAGCTCCGCACCGGGGTCGGCCCGCCGGCCGGCGGCGTCGCGCGCGGCCAGGGCTTCACCCGCTTCGGCGCGCGCCACGGCCAGGCCCGGGTGGCGGCGCAGCGCGAGCGCGGTCAGCGCGGGCAGGCTCCAGCGCGTCAAGGGCCAGGGTGTCACGTCCACACCGGCCTGTTGCAGCGCCTGCTTGAGCGACGGGTCGTTCCAGTCGATCGGCGCGGCCAGCCAGTCGCGCTGCACCTGCGCGGCGTCCAGCGGGCGCGGCACGTGCGGCTCGAACGCGCAGCCGGCGAGCGTGGCTGCCAGTGTGGCGGTGGCGGCAGCAGCAGCGCAGAGCAGGGCGTGGGCGGACAACGGGCGTCTGGGCAGGGTGGGGGCCGACCGATGCTAGCGGTGCCGCTGCGGCGCTGAAAGCAGGCGAAACCCCTTGCCAGGGCGAGCCCGCGGCGACCCCTTTCGAGGCCGCTACCCGCCGATCAACACCGTGGGGCAGCCGAGCACGATGGACCCGCCGTGGGCCGTGGCGTCGCCCATGCGCGCGGCCGGCTTGCCGCCGATCAAGACCGTGGCCGAGCCCTTGACGATGGCGTCCGGCGGGCCGACACAGACCGCCTGGTCGCCCACCACCGCGGCCGGCAGGCCAGCGATCAGCACCGTCGCCACGCCGGGGCCGGCGATGGGCCCGCCCACGTGGGGGACGGGCGGCAGCCCGGGCGTCTGCATCGGGCAGGCGTGCAAGTCGTTGAGGCGGGCGGCGGGGGGCATGGCGTCTTCTGCGGCGGGGCTCAGTTGATCATCACGATCGCGCCCTTGACGGTCGTCTGGCCGGCGGCCGAGAGCTCGGCGCTGGCGCTGCCCTTGGCGCTGAAGCCGACCTGGGCCTCGCAGGCGATGTTGAGGCCGCTGGCCTGGACGTCGGCCTGCGAGCGGATGGCCACGGTGCCGGTCGCCTCCAGCGTGATGCCGCCCCGGGCGGTCAGGCGGATGTCCTTAGGGCTGTCCAGCGCAATGCCGGTCTCGCCGAGCCGGATGCGGTTGCCGTTCTGGTCGTGCACCAGCACGCCCTTGTCGGTGTCGCTCAACACCAGCCGGTTCTGGCCGCGGGTCGTGACCGTGATGCCCTGGTCTTCGTCGTTGAACTCGACCCGGTGGCCCGAGCGGGTGACGATGGCCCTGGTGGCGTTGCCGGGTGACAGCGGGTAGGGGCCGGGGCGCTGGCTGCTGTAAAGGCTGCCGAGCACGACCGGGTGGCTGGGGTCGCCGTCCAGGTGGCCGACCAGCACTTCGTCGCCGGGCTCAGGCGGGAAGAAGGCACCGAAGCCCTTCGACGCGTGGAACTGCAGTAGCCGCGCCCAGACAGCGCCGGCACCCGGGCCCAGGCCGGGCAGCGTGACCTGGATGCGGCCCTGGCCGGCCGGGTCGCCGTCGAGCCGGGCCACCACGCCGACCTGCAAGCCGCTGACGCTGGGCGTCTGCCCGCCGGCCAGCGGCGCGGTGGTATCGGGGTGCGCCAACGGCCCCTGCGGGTCAAGGCCGAACGTGGCTTCGCTGGTCCAGTTGCCGTCCTGCATCTGGTGCTCGACCGCGCTGACGAAGACGTCGCCGTTGAAGCGCTGGCCGACGCCGGCCAGCGTGACGAGGCAGCCGGGCCGCGCGGCCGCGTGGCCCTGGAAGCGCATGCGGCCGCGGATGCGCGCCAGGCCGGCGCGCAGCTGCACCGACCGGGCCCATCGGTCGAGCACGCCGCGGTCGCTGGTGGCCGCGTTCTGCAGCACCAGCGTGGCGGGCGAGGCCACGGCGGCCAGTGCGGCGCTGTCGAGGTCGCCCTGGGCGTTCAGCGCGAGTGGCGCGGCCGAAGCCCCTTGCAGCACCGCCTGCTGCGCCGGGTCCCAGCCCTGGGCCTGCACGGCCGCCCACTGGCTGCGCGCGTCGATGTCGGCGTCCAGCGCGATGAGGTCGCTGCCCCAGGTCAGCGTCAGCACGGCTTTGGCGCTCACGTCCGGGGCCTTGACGCGAACGGTGCCACCGGCCACCTCGACCAGCAGGCCCATCAGCTCGGCGCGGGCGAGCATGAAGTCCCAGTCGCTGCAGGCCTGCTGCACCAGGCTGCGGTGGGTGATGGGCGTGGCGTCGACCTCGGCCTTCAGCCCGGCGTTGGCGATGAGGCGTTGGATGACCTCGCCGTCGGTCTGGTTGACATGGTGGGCGCTGCGGCGGCCCAGCGTGAGCTTGCAGGCCTTGTCCTGGCACTCGACGACCAGGCGGCTGTCGTTTTCGCCGCTGATGCTGAAGCCGTGACGCACGACGATGCCGCTGAACACCCGCTCGTCCTGGTCGCCGTAGCCAGCGCGGATCTCGACCTCGGCCCCGGGCCTGAACAGCGCGCTGTCGCTGAGCGGGCTGCACTGGCTCGACATGTCGCCATCGGAGATGACCAGGCGCGCCGATGGCACCGCGTTCAGCGCGTGCCGCACGCTGCAGCTGATGATGGGCAGATCTGCCTGGGGCTGCCCGTCGCAGAGGACGACCAGACACAGAGGGGCGTCGCTGGAACTGCTGTCGCTCATGGGGAGGTGCTCATGGTGGGCAGCGCATCGGCCAAGTGGTGGAAGAACCCATGCGTCGGGCCTGGCAATCTATCTGCTTTTCCTCTGGCGACCAAGCCGAGGGCAGTGCAACATGCGCCCAGGAGGAGGCCACCCATGGAACCGCTCACCCCACCCGCCGCCGACGGCTCGCTGGCCGCCGGCCAGCGCATCGAGACGCTGGACATCGTCCGGGGCGTGGCGTTGCTCGGCATCCTGATCATGAACATGCCGGGCTTCGGCAGCTCGTTCTTCGCCGAGGCCGACGGCAGCCATCTCTGGCCCAGCCGCGTGGACCAGGTCGCCGAGCAGGTGCGCGACGCGCTGTTCTCGGGCAAGTTCAACAGCATGTTCAGCCTGCTGTTCGGCATCGGCTTCACGATCCAGTTCGAGCGCATGCAGCGCGCGCACCCACAGGGCGCGGCGTGGCTGTACCTGCGGCGTTTGGCGGTGCTGGCCGTGCTGGGCGTGGTGCATGCCGCCGTGTTCTGGACGGGCGACGTGCTGCACATCTACGCCGTGCTGGGCGTGCTGCTGATCTTCGGCCTGCGGCGCTGCAGCGACCGGGTGCTGTGGGCCGTGATGGCCGCCTGCCTGGTCTACCCGGTGGTCAGCGGCCTGGTGCGGCTGTGGGTGGTGACGCCCGAGGTGACGGCTCGCCTGGTGGCCGAGGCCCAGGCCTTCGAGGCCAGCAACAACGCAGCGTACGGCCATGGCAGCTTCTGGGCCGCGGCGGCCGAGCATGCCCGCGAGTTCGCCCACTCGTACAGCAACCCGATGGAGCTGTGGGGCACGGCGGGCTTCTATGTGCAGATGCTGCTGACCATGACGCTGGGCCTGTACGTGGGCCGCCACCGCTGGGTGCAACGCGCCGACGAGCTGATGCCGCAGATCCGCCGCTGGCATTGGCTGGCGCTGGCGGTGGGCCTGGGCTGCGGCGTGCTGTTCACGGTGATCTTCGAGCTGCAGCGCTTCCCGGGGCCCACGCCGCTGAAGCTGCTGGGCGGCGTGGCCTACTGGGTGTGCCGGCTGGCGATGATGATCTTCTACGTGCTCACCATCGTGCGCCTGGTGCAGCACCCGGCCTGGCGCCGCGCCTTCCACCCCATCGCCTGTGCCGGCCGCATGCCGCTGACCAACTACCTGACGCAGACGCTGATCTGCACCGCGATCTTCTATGGCTGGGGCCTGGGGATGTGGGGCCGTATCGGGCCGGCGGCGGGCCTGGCGTTGGCGCTGGCGATCTACTTCGTTTTGCAGGTGCCATGGAGCGTGTGGTGGCTGCGCCGCCACGACCGCGGCCCGCTGGAGGCGGCGTGGAGCCGGCTCACCTACGGCCACGCTGCGCCGGCGCGCACCGCCGCCGCCTGAACTGGGCCGGGGTTGCCCCCCAATTCGGCGCATCGGCGCGCCCCGATGAGACCAAGATCGCGGTATCCCCGCCGACAAGCGCCGCCGCGATCGGAGCCCTGCCGTGAACATCGAACTCAAGCTGCCTGCCCATCCTCAGACCCTGGTGCAGCTGTCCAACCTGATCAGCAAGCCCGACGCCAACCTGGCCGACATCGGCGCGCTGATCGAAGCCGACCTGTCGCTCGCGGCGGCCGTGATGCACACCGTGAGCTCGCCGCTCTACGGCCTGAAGGGTCGGGTGCAGAGCGTGCAGCAGGCGGTCACCTACCTGGGCATGCGCGAGATCTCGGCCATCGCTTACGAAAGCGGCCTGCGCACCGCCTTCCCGCAGGTGCCCGAGCTGCTGGCCATGTGGGAGCGCTCGCGCCTGCGCGGCGTGCTGATGGGCCGCATCGCCCAAGCCTTGTCGATGGACGCGTGGAGCGCCCACACCGCCGGTTTGTTCGAAGAGTGCGGCAAGGCCGTGCTCTACCAGCACGCCAGCGACACCTACCCGGCCATGCTCAAGGCCGCACCGGACGACAGCGCCCTGGTCGACGCGGAACGCCGGGCCTTTGAGACCGACCATGCCGAGGTTGGCGCGCGCCTGTGCGAGAGCTGGGGCCTGCCCGCCGGCACGGTGAACAGCGTGCGCCACCACGTGACGACCCATGCCACGCACCGCTTGCCGCCGGTGTCGCACCGCTATGTCTGCGTGTTGTCGGCGCTGGCCGACACGCTGACCCACGCGCCGGACCAGCTCGACCAGGTCGTCGGGAAGATCGCCCCGCAGGCGATGATGGACCAGGGCTCTCTGCTGCGCAGCCTGCAGAAGGTCAAGGACAAGATCGACGACACGCTGGCCGACGCCTGAGCGCCCGGCTCATGGGCCCCACAGGCGGGGCGGCAACTCGCGCAGCCGCGCGGCCAGCTCCATGCTGGTGTGCACGTTGAACTTCTGGTAGATGCGCAGGCGGTGGGCCTCCACCGTCTTGGTGCTGATGTCCAGGTGCGCGGCGATCTGCTTGCTCAGGTAGCCCTCGATCATCTCGCCCAGCACCTCGCGCTCGCGCGGCGTCAGCTCTTGAATGGCGGCGACCAGGCCGGCGCGGGCCTCGTGGGCGCGGCGCGCCTCGCGGTCGGCGGCCAGCGCGCGGCCCACGGCGTCGATCAGCGTGCGCGGGTCGGCGGGCTTTTCCAGGAAGTCGGCCGCGCCCTGCTTCAAGGCCTGCACCACCATCGGGATGTCGCCATGCCCCGTGAGGAAGAGCACCGGCGGCAGGTAGGCCAGCGTGCGTTGCGCGCGGCGGGCCAGCGCGTCGTACAGCTCCAGCCCGCTCATGCCGGGAATGCGCACGTCCAGCACCAGGCAGCCGAAGCGCTCGGGGCTGGGCTCGTCGAGAAAGTCCTGCGCCCGCTCGAACTCGGCGCTGGCCCAGCCGCGCGTGTCCAGCAGCATGGCCAGCGAGCGGCGCACGGCCGGGTCGTCGTCGATCAAGGCGATGGTGGCGGAGGCGCTGGCGTTCATGCGGTCGGTGTGGGGTTGTGGGCTGCGGCCGGTTGGTTCGATGCGGGTGACGAGGCCAAGGGCAGGCGGAAGCTGAAGCAGGTGCCGCCACCTTCTCGGGCCTCGGCCCAGAACCGGCCGCCGTGGCTTTCGATCACGCTGCGGCAGATCGCCAGGCCCAGGCCCATGCCCTCGGGCTTGGTGGTGTAGAAGGGCTGGAACAGCGCCGCCGCGTCGGCCAGGCCGCGGCCGCGGTC
This sequence comes from Burkholderiaceae bacterium, assembly GCA_044226465.1. Taxonomy (GTDB): domain Bacteria; phylum Pseudomonadota; class Gammaproteobacteria; order Burkholderiales; family Burkholderiaceae_C; genus Ideonella. Next base: position 75,396 of record JBGAGZ010000014.1, read on the forward strand.
GGCCACCTGCACGAAGGCCTGGCCGTCGTGGGCGCGCAGTTGCACTCGCACCGCATCGGCCGGCAGCGGCTGGCCGGGCAAGGGCTCCAGCGATTCGAGCGCGTTGCGCAGCAGGTTGACCAGCACCTGCTCGATCATCACGCCGTCGCCGTCGACCTCCGGGTCGCCGTCGCCACCGCGGTCGACTTGCACGGCGATGTGCACGCCCAGGCGCTGGGCCAGCGGCTCCAGCAGGCGCAGCGGCTCGGCCAGCAGGGCCTGCAGACGGTGCCGGCGGTGCTCGACCGGCCGCTTCTGGATGAAGCCGCGCAGGCTTTGCACGATGCGGCCGGCTCGGCGCGCCTCTTCGCCGATGCGGGCCACCGCGTCCTCGGCCTTGCCCTGTGTGGCGGACTGCGCGGGCACCGCCTGCGCCAGCAGGCTGTCGGCCACGGCGGCGTAGTTGGCGATCGCGGCCAGCGGCTGGTTCAGCTCGTGCGCGATGCCCGAGGCGAACTCGGCCAGGCTGGCCAGGCGGGCGCTGCGCTGCAGCAGCTCGTCGCGCTCGCGTGCCACGTGGGCGGCTTCGCGTTCGGCACTCGTGTCGTAGAGCGAGGCCATCCAGCCCTGCGGTTGCCGGTCGGCGCCGACCAGCGGCGAGGCGAACAGGCGCACCGGCAGCGGCGTGCCGTCGGCGCGCTGCAGCGTCAGCGCCTGGCCCCCGGCGGGGCTGGCGCCCTGCAGCATCGCGTCGTGCGCGGCCTGGTACTCGGCTCGCCGCTCAGGCGGCCAGAAGGCGAAGGGCGGGCCACTGCCGACCAGCGACGCGCTGGGCCAGCCCAGCATGCGGCCCAGCGCCGGATTGGCGTAGAGGATGCGGCCGTCGCGGCCGAAGGCCACCAGCGCGGTCAGCAGCGAGTTCTCCATCGCCTCGCGGAAGGCCAGGGCGTCGGCCAGCGCCTGCTGCGCCACCAGCCGCTCGCGCAGCCAGCGCTGCAGCACGCGCAGCAGGCCCACGATCAGCAGCCCGAAGGCGACCACCGCCGACGCCAGCCCCGCCAGCAGGGCCGAAGGGTGGCCGCTGGCATGCGGGCGCGCCCACAGTGCCAGGCCGCTGTCGGCGGGGCCGAAGCGCAGCGCCAGCGTCGGCGGGCCGGGCGGCGGCAGCACGCCGTCGGGCGGCGACAAACGCTTGTTCTGCCGGTCGACCAGGGCCAGGTCGTAGCGCTGCACGTACCACCAGGGCACGTCCTGCTCCAGCAGCCGGTCCAGGTCGTAGGTGGCCAGCAGCATGCCCTGCGGGCTGCCCTCGTCGGCAATCGGCAGGGCCAGCACCCAAAGCGGCGCGCCCTGCTCGATCACGCGGCTGTAGGCCGGCTCGTTGAGCGTGCGCGCGCGCTCGACCGCGCTGGCGATCAGCGGGTCGGTCAGCGGCGGCAGCCGGCCGGGGCGCTGGCCGTCGTCGCCATAGGCGGGCAGGCCGGCCAGGCGCTTGCCGTCGTGGCCCACCGCCTCCACCGCGATCAGGCCGGGGGTTTCCTTCATCAGCCCGTCGACACGGCTGGTGAACTCGGCCAACGCGGCAGGCGAGGGCGGCGCCAGGTCGTGCGCCCAGTTGCCCAAGATGTGCTGGTGCTGGTCCAGCGCCTGGTGGATGGTCTGCTCCAGCCACAGGCCGTCCAGCGCGGTGCGGCGCTCCTGCTGCTCGCGCTGGTCCAGGTACCACAGCCAGCCCAGCGTGGACGAGACGAAGAGCCCGGCCGTCAGGGCCAGCGAGGCGGCCCACCAGGGCCAGCGGCGGTGAACGAAGGGCAGGGCGGTGGCGGGCACGGTGGCGGTGGAGGGCGCGGGGTGGGGTACGCGTATTTGGTGCCGCCCAGCATAGGCGATCGGCCCCGCCGGGCCGCCCCGATTGGACGGGGCGGTGCCCTGGCGCGACAGCCGGGCTTCCCCCCAGCTGGCTTGGTAATTCCACCCTGGGTGACCGTTGATGCGCGTCAAGGCGCGCGCCCGGCGGCGGCGCAACATCAAGCCATACCGATTGACACCCCGCCGACGAGACGCCCATGGCCAAGGATGCCCGCACCCCCTCTTCCACGACGCCGAAGGCCGCCGCCAAGCCGGCCGCCATGCCCAAGGGCGGGCGCCGCCCCAGCGGCCGGGCGCCCCGGCCGGTGAGCGCCGGCGACACCCTCGCCCGGCCCGGCGCCGCCAGCGCAGAGGCCGAGCGTGTGGCCCGGCGCACCAGCACCGCCCACACCGTGCAGGCCCTGGCTACGCAGGACGTGCTGACCGCCGGTGCGGCCGCCCCGTCGCAGACCTTGCAGCGCCTGCAGGCCCTGCTGGCCGGCGCCTCGCCCGACGAGGTGCGCGCGCTGCGGCGCAGCCTGGCCCAGGGCGACGAGGCACCCGGTGCCGGGCAGGACCCGGACACCGAGCTGAGCCCCGGCTGGCGTGAAGGCGGCTACCCTTACAAGAACCTGCTCTCGCGCAAGAGCTACGAGAAGCAGAAGTACCGGCTGCAGGTGGAACTGCTCAAGCTGCAGGCCTGGGTCAAGGACACCGGCCAGCGCGTGGTGGTGATCTTCGAGGGCCGGGACGCGGCCGGCAAGGGCGGCACGATCAAGCGCTTCATGGAGCACCTGAACCCCCGCGGCGCCCGCGTCGTGGCGCTGGAAAAGCCCAACGAGCAGGAGCGCGGGCAGTGGTACTTCCAGCGCTACATCCAGCACCTGCCCACGCGTGGCGAGATCGTGATGTTCGACCGCAGCTGGTACAACCGCTCGGGCGTCGAGCGGGTGATGGGCTTTTGCTCGGACTACGAGTACGACGAGTTCCTGCGCCAGGCGCCCGAGTTCGAGCGCCAGCTGGTGCGCTCGGGCGTGCACCTGTTCAAGTTCTGGTTCTCGGTCAGCCGCAGCGAGCAGCGCCGCCGCTTCAAGGAGCGCGAGGCCCACCCGCTCAAGCAGTGGAAGCTGAGCCCGATCGACATGGCCTCGCTCGACAAGTGGGACGACTACACCCGCGCGAAAGAGGCGATGTTCCTGCACTGCGACACGTCCGACGCGCCGTGGACCGTGATCAAGAGCGACTGCAAGAAGCGCGCTCGGCTGAACGCGATGCGCTACGTGCTGCATCGGCTGCCCTATGCCAAGCGCGACCTTGAGGCCATCCGCCCGGTGGACCCACTGATCGTCGGTCGGCCTTCGCTGGTGCCCGGCGTCGGCGACGACCAACTGGCCCAGGTGGCCAGCGGCAACCAGAGCTGAGCCCGGCCAGACGCCCGCCATCCCGTTTCCCTTTTCACCCCAACGAGAGAACGACAACTCATGAGCTATTCCCACGCCGTGGTCTGGACCGACCACCAACACGCCCAGGTGCTGCGCTTCGACGCCGAGCACGTCCAGGCCAGCAAGGTCAAGGCGCACAGCCACCACACCGCTCAACACGGCAGCAGCGTGCGCACCGAGCACGAGTTCTTCGGCCAGCTCTGCGACGAGATCGCCGGCATCGCCGAGGTGCTGGTGGTCGGCCCCAAGACCGGGGTGGACGCCTTCCAGCACTACGTTGCCAAGCACCGCGCCCACCAGGCCAAGGCCATCGTGGGCTACGAGGTGGTCGATCACCCGACCGAGAACCAGCTCGTCGCCAGCGCGCGGCAATGGTTCCTGCGCTACGACCGCATGGCCGGCACGCCGACGCCGACCTGAGGGCCAAGCGCCAGGCCGCCCCAAGCCGGCTGAGCACCCGCCCGGCGGGTGGCGTTGGTACCCCAACGCCGGGTGCCCCGGTCAAATGCTGAGGCGCATGCGGCGCCTGTCCATCCACCACAGCACCAGCCACCAGAACAGCACCTGGGCCAGCGCGTACAGGTGGGAGGCCACGGCGGGGCGGGCGTAGGGCGCCAGCGCCGCCGCGAGCGGCTCGTAGAGCCAGGCGTGCAGCGGCGTGCCGTCCAGCAGGCACAGCAGCAGGATGCTGCCGGTGTAGGCCGTGATGGCATTGACACCGAAGCGCCGGCCGATGGGTGGCCAGCCACGCACATCGAACAACTGGTGCACCACCACCAGGGCCACGGCCGAGAAGCCACCGGCGAACACGGCGAAGGACGGCGTCCACAGCTTCTTGTTCATCGGCATCACGCCGCGGTGCAGCGCATAGCCAGCCACCAGCAGCACCAGCCCCGCCCAGAGGATGCGGCGCCACTGGCCACGGCGCAGCCAGTCGCCGCACAGGGCGCCGAGCAAGGTGTTGCTCAGCGCGCCCAGGGTGCTCAGGAAGCCCTCGGGGTCGAAACCCAGGCCGGTGACCGGGTCGTAGCGGTAGGCAAAGGGCCCCAGCAGCCAGGCGTCGACCCGCGACGGCAGGCTGCGCTCGGGGCTCAGGTCGCCATCGAGCCACAGCAGCAGCCCGTAGCCCAGCAGCAGCCCGCCGTAAAGCGCAATGCGGGTGCGCTCCGTGGTGCGCAGGTAGACCCAGCCGACCGCCGCGAAGCAGATCGCGATGCGCGGCAGGATGCCCATGGGCCGCCATGGCACCGCCGAGGCCTCGGGCTGCGGCAACGCCCACACCGCGACGGCGGCCAGGGCCCAGCCCAGGAGCAGCAGCCGCAGCGCGCGCCACCACCAGGCCCGCTGCAGTGCCCGCAGGTCCGAGCCCGCGTCCACCCGGGGGCCACCGGCCAGCGCCAGCGACACGCCGACCAGGAACAGGAAGGTCGGAAAGCCGACGTCGATCAGCGAGCAGCCGTGCCACTGTGCATGGCTGAAGGGCCCGAGAACGTGCGACCAGTCCCCCGGGTTGTTGGCGAAGATCATGGCGCCGATGGTCAGCCCGCGTCCGGCGTCGATCGAGGAATAGCGCCGGAAAGAAGGCGAGGCCATGCAGGGTTCTTCGAGCAAGAGGCAGTGGTGTGCAGCGGGCGCGTGGCCTGCCGCTCGGTTGCTGGCCATCTTGGCGGCCCTTGCTGCGCTGCACCACCGCAGAATGGTGGAATCGTTGCCATGGCGCGCCGCGTTCGCCGCACGAAGCCCGCGACAGCGTGACCGATGTCGCGGCCGGCGGCGCGCGATACGGGCGCCTCGGTCAGGGCGACGGCGCGGGGCCGAGGCGCAACGCGAGCATCTGGGACCCCAGCCCGCTGCCGACAAACACGGCGCGCCGGTTCGAGGTCAACTGGCCCAGCCAATCAAAGCTCCCGCCGTCCGCCAGCGGAAGCTCTTCTCCGCCCGGTGCGGCCACCCAGATGCGGTAGCGCAGCCCGCCCGAGTAGTAGGGATGCGCCAGCAATCGACACTCGGCTTCCAGGATGCCGGCGAGGTCGCGGCCCACCTGCGTCTTCTCTGGCAATGCGAGGACCTCGACCCGCCGCCGGCCCACGGCATACCCCTGCTGCTCGAGCCGCTTCAGGCCTGCAAGCAGCGTGCGGACATGCAAGGCGATCGTCTCGATCGTGAAGGCGTTGTCCTGGCGCTCGACGCCGGCGCTGCCGAGCGCGAACAAGCGGAAGTGCTGGGCGTAGCCCGGCTGGCGCGGCACTGGCTGCGCGCGCACGACACGCTGGCTCGTCGCGAGGTGCAGGTCTGCCTTGGGATTCGCCCGCAGCCGCATCGCGCATTCCAGCGCCAGCACATTGGTCGGGTCCGAGACGACTTCGGTGCCCCGCAAGGCCGACAGCACGCGGTGCTGGTGGGTCGGCCCGACGACCGAAGACGTTCCCAGCGGCGCAACGGGCGACAGCTCGACGGCCTCGAAGCGCTCCGCGGCCTTCAGCAACTCGGTGTCGATCGCCAGCATCGCGCGCAGGTCCACCGAGGTGGCCCGGCAAAAGGGATCGCGGCCGTACTGGGCCACGAGGTCGTTGGCGCGGCGCGCCGACGCGCGCGTGTGCATCACCTCGAGCAGGACCGATTGGAGCTGCGAGCCGGTGAGGCCATCTGCCAGGCGCTCGAATGCGGCTGGGCCGACGGCGTCGATGATCCAGTTGCGTCGTGCCATCACACGCCGGTGGCCGTTCGCTCAGATGCTGATGCGGATCCGGCGCCGGTCCATCCACACCAGCACCAGCCACCAGAACAGCACCTGGGCGGCGGCGTAGAGGTGCGAGGGCACGACCGGGCTCGTCACCGGCGTCAATGCCGCGGCCAGCGGGCCGTAGAGCCAGCGGTGCAGCGGCGTGCCGTCCAGCAGGCATGCCAGCAGGATGCTGCCGGCGTAGGCGGTGATCGCGTTGACGCCGAAGCGGCGGCCGATGGGCGGCCAGCCACGCTGGTCGACCAGGTGGTGCACCAGCGCGAGCGCCAAGGCCGAGAAGCCGCCGCTGAACAGCGCGAAGGGTGGCGTCCACAGGGCTTTGTTCATCGGGATCGGGCCCACCTCGTGCAACGCAAAGCCGAGCGCCAGCAGCACGGCCCCAGCCACGAGGATGGGCTGCCGCCGGCCGCGGCGCAGCCAGTCGCCGCACTGGGCGCCGAGCAGGGTGTTGGTGAGGGCGCCCAAGGTGCTGAGGAAGCCCTCGGGGTCGTAGCCCAGGCCGGTGGCTGGGTCGTAGCGGTATTCGAAGCGGCCCAGCAACCAGGTGTCCACGCGCGAGGGCAGGCTGTGCTCGCGGCTCAGGTCGCCGCCGGCCCACAGCAGTGCGGCATAGCCCAGCAGCAACGCCACGTAGAGCGCGACGCGCGTGCGCGCGCTGGCGTGCAGGTACAGCCAGCCGACCACGGCGAAGCAGATGGCGATGCGCGGCAGGATGCCCATGGGCCGCCACGGCACCGGGAAGTCGGGCGACGCCGGCAGCGCCCACACGGCGACGGCGGCCAGTGCCCAGCCCAGCAGCAGGATGCGCAGCGCCCGCCACGCCCAGGCCCGCTGCAGCGCGGGCAGATCCGCGCTGGCGTCCACCCGCGGCCCGCCGGCCAACGCCAACGACACGCCGACGAGGAACAGGAAGGTCGGGAAGATCAGGTCGGTGGGCGTGCCGCCGTGCCAGCCGGCGTGGCCGAAGGGGCCGAAGATGTGCGACCAATCGCCCGGGTCGTTCACGAAAATCATCGCCGCGACGGTGAGGCCGCGCAGGGCGTCGACCGAGGCGAAGCGCGGGGAACCGGTGGCGGGCATGGCGGGTGGGGCGGCGGCGAGCTCAGAAGTTGCAGGGGCTGGCCAGCGGAGGCTGGGCAGCCGGAACGCCATCATGGCGCGCGGTGCCGGCGCGGCGCCATCCCATGACCGCGGCCTCGACCTCGCCGGTGCCCAGCAACTCGTTGCGGGCATGGAAGACCCAGTCCACGTCCTGCCGGTAGACCCGCGGCGTGCCGCCGGGCGGCAGCAGGCCGCTGGGCGAGAACCACAGGTTGAAGCTGATCGCCATCGGCGACACGGGGTGGTTGCGCCCGCCGTGTTCGGCCACCTGGCGGCCGTCGACGAACCAGCGTGTGCGGCCGGCGGCGGCGTCCACCTGCATCAGCAGCACATGCCAGTGGCCACCGAGCGCGCCGAACTCCTCGTGCGGCGCGTTGTAGGCCAGCCAGGGCTCCAGTCGGACCGTCTGCCAGGTGATGCCGTACAGCCGCGTGCGCTCGCTGCCCCAGCCACCGTTGGCCAGGTATTCCCAGTCCAGCTCGCTGAACTCGGGGTCGAAGTCGAAGCGCAGCGGGGCGACCGCGTAGAAAGTCTGGATCACCGGGTCGCCGTCGGCGCCCGAGACCGGCGCATCGGCGAAGCGCACGCGTGCCGCGTAGGTGCCGGCCAGGTACTTGCGGGCATGGCAGGCCTGGGCTTGCACGGTTCCGGCGCCGGTGCCGTCGGTGCGGGCTTCGAGGCGCAGCAGGCGGTTGCCGGGCTGGCCCTCGTCGTCGACCAGGGCGATGGCCTCGGCGGCCCAGCGTGCGCCTTCCACGCCGGGGTGACCGGGGCCTTCGCGCAGCGCCCAGCCCCCGTCACGCACCAGTTGCGCGGTGCCGGCGTCGCTGAAGTCGTCGAAGAAGCGCTGCGGCTCGGCGGCGATGGCAGCGGCGCTGACCGCGGTGGCGAGGGCCGCCAGCAGGCGTGCGCTCATGCCGCGTCCGGCGTGGCGTCGGCCACCGGCGCGGGGGTGTCGGCCTCGTCGCGGCCGGGCAGGCGCACGAAGAACATCAACACCAGGGCCGGCACCCCGCAGGCGATGGTCCAGAGGAAGAAGCGTTCGTAGCCCATGGCCACCTGGATGTCCCCGCTGATCGTCTTCGAGAAGATGAAGCCCAGCTGCATCACGCCGGTGCCCAGCGCGTAGTGCGCCGTCTGGTACTTGCCGGGAGCCACGGCCTGCATGATGTAGAGGATCATGCCGACGAAGCCGAAGCCGTAGCCGGCCATCTCGATGCTCACGGCCACGCCGATCGCCCCCATGTCGGTGGGCCGGGTGGCGGCCAGCACGGCGAACACGATGTTGGGCATGGCCATCGCGACGATCAGCACCGCCATCGCCCGCTTCAGGCCCAGCCAAGAGGTGAAGTAGCCGCCCAGCACGCTGCCGACCAGGAAGGCCAGCGTGCCGGCCGTGCCGTACACATAGCCCACCTGCTCGGTGGTGAGGCCCAGGCCGCCCTTCTCGCGCGGCTCGATCAGGAACAGCGGGCCGATGGTCTGCACCTGGCCCTCGGCGAAGCGGAACAGCACGATGAACAGGATGGCCAGCCAGATGCCCGGCTTGCGCAGGAAGTCCGCCACCACCTCGCCCAGCGTCTTCAGCACGCTCGCAGCCGAGAGGTCGGCGTGCTCGGTGTTGAGTGTGCCCGGCAATGCCCAGGCGTTGTAGATGGCCAGCAGGGCCAGCACCGCGGCCAGCATCGCGAAGATGGTGCTCCAGGCCGGCGCGACGCCGATGCTCTTTTCCAGGTGGCCGGCCAGCACCAGCAGGCCGCCGAGGGTGAGGAACTTCGACGCGTTGAAGAACGCGCCCTGCCAGCCGGCGTAGGCCGCCTGCAGCTTGGGGCTGAGGCTGGCCATGTACAGGCCGTCGCAGGCGATGTCGTGCGTGGCCGAGGCGTAGGCCAGCAGGAACAGCACCGCGATGGCCGCCGCGAAGTAGGCCGGCACCTGCAGGGCCAGCGCCATCAGCGCCAGGCCGGCGGCACCGGTGAACTGCATCACCACCACGATCAGCTTCTTGCTGCGCGCCAGCTCCAGGAACGGGCTCCACAGCGGCTTGAAAGCCCAGGCCAGACCGAGGATGCCGGTCCAGCGCGCGATGCGGTCGTTCGGCTCGCCCATGTTCTTGAACATCAGGCCGGCGATCAGCATGACGACGAAGAACTGCAGGCCCTGCACGAAGTACAGGCTGGGCACCCAGGTGATCGGCGAGCGCTTCGAGGCGCTGACGGCGGTTTCGGCGGTGTCTGCAGTGGTCACGGGTCGGGCTCCGAAGGCGGTCAGTGCAACAGGGTGGTCAGGCATGTGGTGCCAGGGCCACCGGCGCGACGCCGGTGGCCGCGGCGCGGCCCTCGAGCCAGGCCCGCAGCGCGGCCAGCGCGCCGTCGGCATAGCCCCAGGTCACGACCGCCGGTGCGGCGATGTCGGCGACCTGGAACGGGTTCCACAGGGCCAGGTGCAGGTCGGGCCGCCAGCCCACCATCGCGCCGGCGTAGCGCTTGCGGTGGTTCGAGGCCAGCACGGTGAAGCGGCCGTCGCGTGGCAGCGTGGTGGGCTCGAGGTGGGGCAGGTCGGGCACGCGCAGCAGCTCGACGTCGGCATGGCCGGCGAAGAGGGAGGCCACGTCGTCGGCGGCCAGGCCAGCCTCGCTGACGCCGTCGGTGTCGACGCGGTCCTGGGTCACCACGCGCAGCGGGGTGGCCAGGCCGGGCGGCGTGGCGGCGCCAATGGCGGTGAGCCCGCGGGCCCAGGCGGCGCGCATCAGTGCGTCGTCCGCGGCTTGGGCGGCGGGTGGGTAGGGCACAGCGCCGGCCGGGTAGCGGCTGGCCAGCGCGTCGAGCCGGGCCTTGGCGGCGCGCATGGCGTCGGCGTCCAGCCAGCCTTCGCGCAGCGCCTCGGCCACGGCGTGCAGCGCGGCGCGCTGGTCGTCGCGCGTGCCCTGGGCCAGGGCCATGTCTGCGCCGGCGGCCAGGGTCATCACGGCGGCGCGCGCGTGGCCGTAGCGGTCGTGCACGGCCTTCATCATCAGCGCGTCGCTGATCACCACGCCGCGGTAGCCGATGCGCTCGCGCAGCAGGCCGGTGAGCACGCGGCGCGACAGCGTGGCCGGGTGCTCGGGGTCGAGTTGGGGGTAGACGATGTGCGCGGTCATCAACGCGGGCGCTTCGTCCTTCAGCGCGCGGAAGGGGACCAGCTCCAGTGCTTCCAGCTCGGCCAGGCCCTTGTCGACCGTGGGCAAGGCGTGGTGCGAGTCGACATGGGTGTCGCCGTGGCCGGGGAAGTGCTTGACGCAGCAGGCCACGCCCTCGCCCAGCGAGCCGCGCATCCAGGCGCCGGCCAGGCGGGCGACGCGCTGGGGGTCGGCACCGAAGCTGCGTTCGGCGATCACCGGGTTGGCGGGGTTGTTGTTCACGTCCAGCACGGGCGCGAAGTTCCAGTTGATGCCCAGGCCGCGCAGGCCGCGGGCCACGGCGGCACCGGTCTGCACGGCCAGGGCCTCGGCTTGCGCCGTGTCGGCGATCGCGCCCAGGGCCATGGCAGCGGGGGCTTGTGGCAAGAAGGTGGCGCGCGCGACCGACCCGCCCTCCTGGTCGATGCCGATCAGGGCCTGCGGGCCGAGCACCTCGCGCAGGTCGGCCACCAATTGGCGCACTTCAGATTCGGTGCCGAGGTTCTTGCGGAAAAGGCAGACGGCGCGCACATGGTGCTCGCGCAGGAACGCGGCGGTATCGGCCGACAAGGCCTTGCCTTCGATGTCGACCATCACCAGGTGGCCGGGGTGGAGGGTGGGGATCATGGATGGGGCGTCTGACTGGCGACTGTGGTGGCGTGGCCGCAGCCCGGTACCCGCTGGGGCTCATGTGTCCGCGCCCTCGCCTGCGGCTCGGGTGCCCTGCGATGCTCGGCGCCATGGCCGCTGTCGAACTCACTTCGCTCACTGCGCTCGCTTCGTTCAGACAATCGCCAGCGAGTCAGTTCACGAGGCTCGCTGCGCGAGCTGCCACGGAGCCTGCGCTTCTCGGCGCTTCCAAAATCGCCCCATCGGGTACCGGCCTGCGGCCCAGCCCACCGTTGATGACTGCGCGCCGTGAAAACGCGCCGTCCTGGCCCGGGCAGGAGGCGGGCTCGCGCCAGGGCGATTTGGGAGCGC
>JBGAGZ010000015.1:0-84871 GCA_044226465.1 Burkholderiaceae bacterium
TTCGGCCTGCCGCGGGCCCAGATCGGCCGCCGAAGCTGCGTGGTCGTGGTCGATGCCACCCCTCCCGGCACGGCCGAGCGCGACCGCCAGGTGCTGGGCCTGCTGGTCGACGCGGTGCACGAGGTGCTCGACGTGAGCGAAGACCAGCTCGGCCAGCCGCCGTCGCTGGGCACGCGCATCGCACCCGAGTTCATCGCCGGCGTCACCCGCGTGCGCGAGCAGCTGCTGACCGTGCTGGACCTGCCGCGGTCTCTCGACAGCGACGACCTGGCCCAGCTGGTGGCCGAAGAGCCGGTCGCCTGAGCGGAGCCCTCGCGCATGCAGTTGTCCGCCGAGGCCTTCCGTGCCGTGACCGACCTCTTCCACGACATCTCGGGCATCCGCCTGGCAGAGTCCAAGCGGCCCCTGGTGGCCGGCCGGCTGCAGAGGCTGGCGCAGGACCAGGGGCTGGTCAACCTGGACGACTACGTCGACAGGCTGCTGGCCGAGCGCGACCCAGCCGAGATCGTGCGCGTGGTCGACAAGCTGACCACCAACGAGACCTACTTCTTCCGCGAGCCACAGCACTTCCGGTTCCTGGCCGAACTGCTGGCGGACCACGAGTCGAGCCGGCCCTTCCGCGTCTGGAGTGCCGCGAGCTCGTCCGGCGAGGAGGCCTACAGCATCGCCATGCTGCTGGCCGAAAAGCTCGGGCCCGACGGCTGGGAGGTGATCGGCACCGACCTGTCCACTGCCATGGTGTCTGCCGCGCAGCGCGGCCTGTACCCCATGGAGCGGGCGCGCCACACGCCACGCGACTACCTCAAGCGCCATTGCCTGCGCGGCCAGGGCGAGCACGAAGGCCAGTTGCTGGTCTCCCGCGCCATTCGGCGCAACGTGCACTTCACGTCGGCCAACCTGATGGAACCGTTGCCCGACCTGGGCCTCTTCGACGTCATCTTTCTTCGCAACGTCCTCATCTACTTCGACACGCCGGCCAAGGAGGCCATCGTCAAGCGTGTCGCCCAACTGCTCCATCCCGATGGTTACCTCCTCGTCGGCCACGCCGAATCGCTTGCCCACCTCCAGCTCGGGCTTCGCGCGCATCGCACGGCCGTCTACACCCGCGGCTGAACCCGCCCGCCCCGGTGGCGAGCAGGCAGCCCGCCCGGGGCAGAGCCTGTTCCTGATGCCGGGGCAGTGGTACTTCGGTCGCGAGGCGACCAGCGTGCGCACGCTGTTGGGCTCGTGCGTGGCCGTGACGCTGTGGCACCCCGTCAAGCGCCTGGGCGGCATGTGCCACTACCTGCTGCCCGAGCGGCGCGGCGCGACCACCGCCGGCCTGGATGGCCGCTATGGCACCGAGGCCATCGACCTGCTGCTGCAGCGCCTGCAGCGCGCCGGCACCCGGCCGGACGAGTACGTCGCCCACCTCTACGGCGGCGCCGACACCATGCCCGAGAGCACGGGCGTGAAATTCAACGTGGGCGAGCGCAACATCGAGATCGGCTGGACGCTGATCGACCGCCACGGCTTCCAGCTCGACGGCGTGGACGTGGGCGACCATGTGCCGCGCACGGTGACGCTGTTCGTCGAGACGGGCGAAATCGAGATGAAGCGCGGCGCCCGCCACCAACCAGGCAAGGGAGACTGAACATGGCCCGCATCCGCACCGTGATCGTGGACGACTCGGCGGTCGTTCGCAAGCACCTGAGCGACCTGCTCACCGCCGGCGGCATCGAGGTGTTGGCCACGGCGCAGGACCCGCTGTTCGCCTGGCCCAAGATCCAGTCGCTCAAGCCCGACGTGGTCGTGCTCGACGTCGAGATGCCACGCATGGACGGCATCAGCTTCCTGCGCAAGCTGATGGCCGAGCAGCCCACGCCGGTGGTGATGTGCTCGACGCTGACCGAGGCCGGCTGCGAGACCACGCTGCAGGCCCTGGCCGCCGGCGCGGTGAGCTTCGTGACCAAGCCCCGCATGGGCCTGAAGGACTTTCTCGAAGACAGCAGCAACGGCCTGGTCGATGCCGTGCGCGCCGCGGCGCGCGCCAACCTGCGGGCCATTCCGCGTGCACCGGCGGCCGGCCAGCCGGCGCCGGCGCCACGCGCGCCGATCACGCTGGGCGCGATGTCGGAGACGACCGACCGCGTGGTCGCCATTGGTGTGTCCACCGGCGGCGTGCAGTCGATCGAGGAGGTGCTGCGCCGCCTGCCCCGCAACGGCCCCGGCATCATGGTCGTGCAACACATGCCCGAGCGGTTCACCGCGTCGCTGGCCGCACGGCTGAACAGCCTGTTCGACCTCGAGGTGCTCGAGGCCAAGGACGGCGACCGGGTGATCAACGGCCGGGTGCTCATCGCCCCGGGCGGCAAGCACATGCGCCTGCGACGCAGTGGCGCCCAGTACCTGGCCGAGGTGGTCGACGGGCCCTTGATCAACCGCCACCGGCCGTCGGTGGACGTGCTGTTCAAGTCGGTGGCCCAGCAGGCCGGGCGCAACGCCATCGGCATCATCATGACCGGCATGGGCGACGACGGCGCACGCGGCCTGAAGGACATGCGCGACGCCGGCGCCACCACCGCCGCGCAGGACGAAGCCAGCTGCGTGGTCTTCGGCATGCCCAAGGAAGCCATCCGCCTGGGCGGCGCCGAAGCCGTGGTGCCGCTCAGCGGCATCGCGGACTGGATCGTGCAGGCCGTGTCTCGCCGGCCGGGTGTGCCCGCCTGAATCGAGGCACCCGGCTGCGGGGTACCGCAGCCACCCGCCGAGCGGGTCTCAGCCGGCTTGGGGCGGCCCGGCGCTCGGCTGAGCCGGCCCCGGCAACCGATGGGCGTCAGCGTTGCGCCGGGATGACCGGCGTGGCGACGCGCACGTCGCCGCATTGGGCGCGGTGGCGCAGCGCGTGGTCCATCAGCACGAGCGCCAGCATGGCCTCGGCGATGGGCGTGGCGCGGATGCCGACGCAGGGGTCGTGGCGGCCGAAGGTCTCGACCGTTGCTGGCGCGCCCGCCAGGTCGATCGACTGGCGCGGCGTGCGGATCGAGCTGGTCGGCTTGATCGCGACCGAGACCCGGATGTCCTGGCCCGTGGAAATGCCGCCCAGCACGCCGCCGGCGTTGTTGCTGGCGAAGCCCTCGGGCGTCAGCTCGTCGCCATGCTCGCTGCCGCGCTGGCGCACGGACTGGAAGCCGGCACCGATCTCGACGCCCTTGACCGCGTTGATGCCCATCATCGCGTAGGCGATGTCGGCGTCCAGCTTGTCGAACAGCGGCGCACCCCAGCCCGGCGGCAGGCTGGACGCTTCGACGTACAGGCGCGCGCCCACCGAGTCGCCGGCCTTGCGCAGCGCGTCCATGTACTCCTCCAGCGCAGGGATGCCCTGGGCCGTGGCGGCGAAGAAGGGGTTGGCGTGGACTTGAGCCCAGTCGTCGACCGGGATGTCGATCTCACCCAGGGCCGTCATGCAGCCGCGGATCGTGGTGCCGTACTGCTCGCGCAGCCATTTGCGGGCCACGGCGCCGGCGCCGACCATGGGCGCCGTCAGCCGGGCCGAGCTGCGGCCGCCGCCGCGCGGGTCGCGAATGCCGTACTTGTGCCAGTAGGTGTAGTCGGCGTGGCCAGGGCGGAAGGTCTGGGCGATGTTGCCGTAGTCCTTGCTGCGCTGGTCGGTGTTGCGGATCAGCAGGCAGATCGGCGTGCCAGTGGTGTGGCCTTCGTAGACGCCGGAGAGGATCTCGACCGCGTCGGGCTCGTTGCGCTGCGTCACGTGGCGCGAGGTGCCGGGGCGGCGGCGGTCCAGCTCGGGCTGGATATCGGCCTCGCTCAGCGCCATGCCGGGCGGGCAGCCGTCGATCACGCAACCGATGGCCGGGCCGTGGCTTTCGCCGAAATTGGTCACGGCGAAAAGCTCGCCGAAGGTGCTGCCGGACATGGCGCTCACTGGGAAAGATCGAGTCGAAATTCTATCGGCCGCCCCGGCTGCCGGCGGCAGGTTGTTGCGGCGCAGCACAAAAGGCCCGAATTGGCCGGTTTTTGGCGCTTGCCTCCGGCCATTGGCAAGGCGTGAAAAGCTGCACAGTGGTGACATCGCCTCCTTGCTGCCCACGGTTGCCACCTTGACCCTGCCCGCCCTGCTGCTGATCGCCACCTTGCTGGCCCTGGCCGTGCTGCTCTACGCACGCGGCCAGCGCTCGGCGCGGGCGGCGCGGCTGTCGCAGGCCATGCTGGACCACAGCCCGCACCTGATCGGCCTGCTCACGGCCGAAGGCCACCTGCTGCGCATGAACCAGACGGCCACCGAATGGGTGGGGCCGGACAGCGCCGACCTGGCCGGGCGCCCGCTGTGGGACATCCCACGCTGGGTGCTCAGTCCGAACGACGCCGATCGCCTGCGGCGCGCCATCCAGCGCGCCGGCACGGGCCGGCCGCAGCGCGTGGACCTGCAGCTGGCCAACGGCGACGTGGCCAGCCGCCGCGCCGAGTTCTCGGTGCAGCCCATGGGCGACGGCGGCCAGCTGCTGTTCGAGGCGCGCGACATCACGATGCGCCGTCTGGCCGAGGACAAGATGCGCCTGGCGGCCGCGGTGTTCGAGCAGGCCCGCGAGGGCATCATGATCTGCGACGCCCGCGGCGTGATCGTCTCGGTCAACGCCGCCTTCACCCACATCACCGGCTACCAGGCCGACGAGGTGGTGGGCCAGTACCCCGCGATGCTCACCGCCGGCCTGGACGATGCCGGCCTGCACCGCCGCCTGCGCCGGGCCTTGCTGCGCGCCGGCCACTGGCAGGGCGAGGTGCGCAGCCACCGCAAGTCCGGCCAGGCCTTCACCGCCTGGGTATCGCTGACCCGCCGGCTGGACGACGAGGGCCAGGCCACCCACCTGATCGGCATCGTCAACGACATCACCCGGTCCAAGGATGCCGAGCAGAAGCTGCTGCGCCAGGCCCATTTCGACGCGCTGACCGACCTGCCCAACCGCCACCTGCTGGAAGACCGGCTGCGTGCGGCCCTGGACGCCGCGCAACGCCAGGGCGACCCGCTGGCGCTGCTGTTCATCGACCTCAACCAGTTCCGCCACATCAACGACAACTTCGGCCACCGCACCGGCGACGGCGTGCTGCTGGAGATGGCCCACCGCCTGCGCGACCACCTGCGCGACGCCGACGTGGTGGCCCGCCTGGGCGGCGACGAGTTCGCCGTGCTTCTGCCCGCCACCCAGGCCGAAGGCGCCGCGCAGGTCGCCGGCAAGCTGTTGGAGCGCATCGCCCAGCCCTGCCTGGTGATGGACCACGAGTTGAGCCTGACCTTGTCCATCGGCATTGCCCTGTACCCCACCGATGGCGACACGGTGGAAGAGCTGACGCGCTGCGCCGACACCGCGATGTACCGCGCCAAGCTCGAGGGCCGCGGCACCTACCAGTTCTTCACCGCCGGTATGCAGCAGCGCTCGGTGCGCCAGCTGCAACTCGAAGCGGCCCTGCGCCGCGCCACCGAGCGCGACGAGCTGCTGCTGCACTACCAGCCCCAGCTGGACGCGCGCAGCGGCACCGTTCTGGGCGTGGAAGCGCTGGTGCGCTGGAAGCACCCCGAGCTGGGCATGGTGTCGCCGGGCGAGTTCATTCCGCTGGCCGAGAGCAGCGGCCAGATCCTGACGATCGGCGAATGGGTCATGCGCACGGCGGTCCGCCAGGTCCAGGCCTGGCGCGAGGCGGGCCTGGGCGACCTGGTGGTGGCGGTCAACCTGTCGGCCATCCAGTTCCGCGACCCCGGCTTGCCCGAGCTGGTGAAAGCCATCCTGGACGAGGCGAACTTGCCGCCGTCATGCTTGGAGCTGGAGCTGACCGAGAGCGTGGCCACCGGCAACCCGACGGCCGCGATCGCGATGATGGACCGGCTGCATGCCTTGGGCGTGCGGCTGTCGATCGACGACTTCGGCACCGGCTATTCGTCGCTCAACTACCTCAAGCGCTTCCGCATCCACACGCTGAAGATCGACCAGAGCTTCGTGCGCGACATCAGCACCGACGCGGACGACCGCGCCATCGTGCAGGCCATCGTGCAGATGGCCCATGCGCTGAACCTGACCACCATCGCCGAAGGCGTGGAAACCGACGAGCAGGCCGCCTTCTTGCGCTCGCAGGGCTGCGACGCGATGCAGGGCTACCGCTTCTGCCGCCCGCTCGAAGCCTGGTCGGCCCAGAGCTGGATGCAAACCCGCCGGGCGGCGTTGCAGGCGCTGGACCAGCCGCCCGTGGCGATCTAGGGCTTCAGCCCGTCTTTTCCCCGGGCGCGGTCTCTTCCTCGACCGGCCAGTCGCGGATGTAGGCCTTGAGCATGCGGTTCTCGAAGTCCTGTGCCTCGACCACGCTCTTGGCCACGTCGTAGAACGAGATCACGCCCATCAGCGTGCGGCCATCCAGCACCGGCATGTAGCGGGCGTGGCGGCCGAGCATCATGCGGCGCACCTCGTCGATCTCGGTTTCCGGCGTGCAGGTCAGCGGCGCATCGTCCATCACCGAGTTGACGATCGTCGTGCCGACCTGGCCGCCGTTCTTGACCACTGCGCGGATGACCTCGCGGAAGGTGAGCATGCCGACCAGGTCGCCATGCGTCATGACCACCAGCGAGCCGATGTCGTGCTCGGCCATGGTCGTGACGGCCTCGGCCAGCGCGGTTTCTGGGGTGACGGTGAACAGGGTGCTGCCCTTCACGCGAAGGATGTCGCTGACTTTCATGGCGCTCACTCCTGGGGCTCGGAATGGAATCAACATAGCACACAATCGTGGCCCGACACAGATCCGGTAACTCCTTATGGCAGGTGTATCCGACCCGGGTTTCGACACGCTGGCGCTCCATGCCGGCGCAGCCCCCGACCCCGCCACCGGCGCGCGCGCCGTGCCCATCCACCTGACGACCTCGTTCGTCTTCGAATCCAGCGAGCACGCGGCCTCGCTGTTCAACCTGGAGCGCTCGGGCCACGTCTACAGCCGCATCTCGAACCCCACCAATGCGGTGCTGGAAGAGCGGCTGGCCGCGCTCGAGGGCGCCGTCGGCGCCATCGCCACCGCCAGCGGCCAGGCCGCGCTGCACCTGGCCATCGCCACCCTGGCCGGAGCCGGCTCGCACATCGTGGCCAGCTCGGCGCTCTACGGTGGCTCGCACAACCTGCTGCACTACACCCTCAAGCGGTTCGGCATCGACACGACATTCGTCAAGCCGCGCGACATCGACGCCTGGCGGGCCGCGATCCGCCCGAACACCCGGCTGCTGTTCGGCGAGACGCTGGGCAACCCGGGGCTGGATGTGCTGGACATCCCCACCGTCAGCGCCGTCGCCCACGAGGCCGGGCTGCCGCTGCTGGTGGACTCGACCTTCACCACGCCCTGGCTGATGAAACCTGTGGACCTGGGCGCTGACCTGGTGTTTCACTCGGCGACCAAGTTCCTTTCCGGCCATGGCACCGTGGTGGGCGGCGCCGTGGTCGACGGTGGCCGGTTCGACTGGACGGCCAGCGGGCGATTCCCCGAGCTGACCGAGCCCTACGAGGGCTTCCACGGCATGGTCTTCACCGAGGAAAGCACCGACGGCGCCTTCCTGCTGCGCGCGCGCCGCGAGGGCTTGCGCGACTTCGGCGCCTGCATGAGCCCGCACACCGCCTGGCTGATCCTGCAGGGCATCGAGACCTTGCCGCTGCGCATGGCGCGGCACATCGACAACACGCGCAAGCTGGTGCAGTTCCTGGCCGCCCACCCCATGGTGGCCGGGGTGGGCTACCCAGAGCTCGAGTCGCACCCCGACCATGCGCTGGCGCAGCGCCTGCTGCCGAAAGGCTGTGGCTCGGTCTTCAGCTTCGACCTGAAGGGCTCGCGACGCCAGGGCCAGGCCTTCATCGAGGCGCTGAAGCTGTTCTCGCACCTGGCCAACGTGGGCGACTGCCGCTCGCTGGTGATCCACCCCGCCTCGACCACCCATTTCCGCATGGACGACGCCGCGCTGGCCCAGGCCGGCATCGGCCCCGGCACGATCCGGCTGTCCATCGGGCTGGAAGACGCCGACGACCTGATCGACGACCTGAAGCGCGCGCTGCGCGTGGCGGAAAAGGCGGCCCCATGATCGCCGCACGGCCGCTCCGAAGGCGATCAATCCCCCTCGGGGGGACGACGCGCAGCGTCAAGGGGGTCTCATGAAGCTCACCGTCGACGGCCGCGAGGCCTATGCCTACACCGGTGGCAAGCCCTTCGACCCCGCCCTGCCCTGCGTCGTCTTCGTCCACGGTGCCTTGCACGACCACACGGTCTGGACGCTGCTGGCCCGCTGGTGTGCCCACCATGGCCACAACGTGCTGGCGGTCGACCTGCCCGGGCACACGCGCAGCGCTGGCCCCGCGCTGGACAGCGTCGAGGCGATGGCCACCTGGCTGCTGGCGCTGCTGGACGCGGCCGGCGTCCGGCAGGCGGCACTGGTGGGCCACAGCATGGGCTCGCTGGTCGCGCTGGAGGCCGCCGGCCAGGCGCCCGAGCGGACCACCCGGCTGGTGATGGTCGGCACCGCCTACCCGATGAAGGTGTCGCCAGCGCTGCTGGACCTGTCCCGCAACGACCCGCTGGCCGCGATCGACCTCGTCACCTCGTTGTCGTACTCGACGCTGGCCGCCAAGCCCGGCTACCCGGGCCCCGGGGTCTGGACCCGCGGCGGGGGCCGCGCTCTGTGCCGCCTGGTGCTGGCCAAGCAAGGCGACGGGCTGCTCTACCACCGCGACTTCGCGGCTTGCAACGCTTACGCCGGCGGGCTGGACGCGGCCGCCCGTGTCACGGCACCGGCCACGCTGATCCTCGGCCGGCGCGACCAGATGACCCTGCCCAAGGCCGCGGCCGACATCGGCGGCGCGCTGAAGGCCCGCATCGAGACGGTGGACGCGGGGCATGTCCTGATGGCCGAGGCACCGGACGCGGTGTTGAATGCGCTGAGGAACAGTCTGGCCTAGGAGGCTTTGCATGAACACCGCCGCTGCCCCTGCCCCCCCCGCCGCCTCGGTCGACCCGAAAAGCTTCACCAGCTTCGCAGAGTTCTATCCCTTCTACCTGGGCGAGCACAGCAACCTCACCTGCCGGCGCCTGCACTTCGTCGGCTCGACGCTGGCGCTGATCTGCCTGGCGATGCTGGTCTACTCCAGCAGGCCGCAGTACCTGCTCTACGGCCTGCTGTGCGGCTATGGCTTCGCCTGGCTCGGCCACTTCGGCTTCGAGAAGAACAAACCGGCCAGCTTCAAGCGCCCGCTCTACAGCTTCATGGGCGACTGGGTGATGTACAGCCAGATCTGGCGCGGGAAGATCCCGTTCTGATCAGGCGGCCACCAGCAGCGGCGCCAAGTTCGCCAGCATGTCGCGCACCATCGCGCGCAGGTCGTAGTCGGGCTTCCAGCCCCAGTCGGAACGGGCGGCCGAATCGTCGATCGAGCGGGGCCACGAGTCGGCGATGGCCTGACGGAAGTCCGGCGCGTAGCCGATCTCGAAGCCCGGCAACTCGTCGGCGATCGCTGCCGCGATCTCGGCCGGCGTGAAGCTCACGCCGGCGAGGTTGTAGCCATGGCGCTCGCGGATCGCGTCCGCCGGCGCGTCCATCAGCTCGAGCGTGGCGCGGATCGCGTCGGGCATGTACATCATCGGCAGGGCCGACTGCGGCCCCAGGAAGCTGGTGTAGCGGCGCGTCTTGAGCGCCTCGTGGAAGATCTCGACCGCGTAGTCGGTGGTGCCGCCGCCGGGCGGCGTCTTCCAGCTGATCAGGCCGGGGTAGCGGATCGAGCGCACGTCCACGCCGTGCATGCGGTGGTACCAGGCGCACCAGCCCTCGCCGGCCAGCTTGGAGATGCCGTAGACCGTCGTCGGCTCCATCACCGTCTTCTGCGGCGTGGCGTCGCGCGGCGTGGTCGGGCCGAAGGCGGCGATCGAGCTCGGCCAGAAGACCTTGTCCAGCTTGTGCGTGCGGGCCAGTTCCAGCACGTTGAGCAGGCCCTTCATGTTCAAGTCCCAGGCCCACATCGGGTGCTGTTCGCCGCGTGCCGACAATGCCGCCGCGAGGTGGTAGACCTGGGTGATGCCGTGGCGCTCGGCGATGGCCGTCAGCGCGGCGGCATCGGTCACGTCCAGTGCCTCGTGGGTGAGCCCGGGCACGCGGCCCTTGGTGGCCAGGTCGCTGGTCACCACCGCGGCGTGGCCGTGGCGGCGCGCCAGCTCTTCGGCCAACTCGGTGCCGATCTGGCCATTGGCGCCGATGATCAGAATCTTGGGGGTCTTGCCGCTCATTTCACCAGCCCCAGCTCTTGCCCGGCCTGGCGGAAGGCTGCCACGGCCTTTTCGAGGTCCGCCTGCTCGTGCCCGGCGCTCATCTGCACGCGGATGCGCGCCTGGCCTTTGGGCACCACGGGGAAGAAGAAGCCGACGACGTAAACGCCCAGCTCCAGCAGGCGGGCGGCCAACTGCTGCGCCTTGACCGCGTCGTAGACCATGATCGGCACGATCGGGTGCTCGCCCGGCTTGATCTCGAAGCCGGCCTCCTGGATGGCGCGCCGGAAGTACCGGGTGTTGGCCTCCAGCTTGTCACGCAGCGCGGTCGAGCCTTCCAGCAGGTCGAGCACCGCGATCGAGGCGCCGACGATGCTGGGGGCCACCGTGTTCGAAAAGAGATAGGGCCGCGAGCGCTGGCGCAGCAGCTCGATCACTTCCTTGCGTGCGGCCGTGAAGCCACCCGAGGCGCCGCCCAACGCCTTGCCCAGTGTGCCGGTGATGATGTCGATCTTGCCGAAGACACCGCGGTACTCGTGCGTGCCCCGGCCGCGGGCGCCCATGAAGCCGCTGGCATGGCACTCGTCGATGCCCAGCAGCGCCCCGAAACGGTCACAGATGGCGCGAATCTGATCGAGCTGGGCGATGGTGCCGTCCATCGAGAACACGCCGTCGGTGAAGACGAGCTTGAAGCGGGCGCCCTTGGCGTCGGCCTCTTTCAGGCAGCGCTCCAGGTCGGCCAGGTCGTTGTGCTTGTAGCGCCAGCGCTGGGCCTTGCACAGGCGGATGCCGTCGATGATGGAGGCGTGGTTGAGCTCGTCGCTGATGATCGCGTCGGCCTCGCCCAGCAGCGGCTCGAAGAGGCCCCCGTTGGCGTCAAACGCGGCGGCGTAGAGGATCGCGTCCTCGGTGCCCAGGAAGCGGGCGATGCGTGCTTCCAGCGTCTTGTGGATGTCTTGTGTGCCGCAGATGAAGCGCACCGAGCTGAGACCGTAGCCGTGGGTGCGCAGCGCTTCGTGCGCCGCCTCGATGACCGCGGGGTGGCTGGACAGGCCCAGGTAGTTGTTGGCGCACAGGTTGATCACCTCGCGGCCGTCGGCGGTGCGCACGTGGGCCCCCTGGGGCGTGGCGATGATGCGTTCGGCCTTGTACAGGCCCGCGGCGCGAATGCCGTCCAGTTCGCTGCGCAGGTGGGCAAAGAAATCGTCGGTGCTGGCCATCGTGCTGTCCTTCTGCGGTGGGTCTTCAGGCACAATCAAAGTTCAATGAATTTGCCGAAGTTCGATATATCGAAATTTCGTGCAGTATCGTAAACAAGCGATCCACGGTCAAGCCCCGCTTCCAAGATTTCCACTG
Organism: Burkholderiaceae bacterium; assembly: GCA_044226465.1. Taxonomy (GTDB): domain Bacteria; phylum Pseudomonadota; class Gammaproteobacteria; order Burkholderiales; family Burkholderiaceae_C; genus Ideonella. The sequence goes on from JBGAGZ010000015.1 coordinate 11,620, forward strand.
TCGACGATGAACCGCCCTGCCGCCCCCGAGCCGCCCCGCGTCGGCGAAACCCTGGCCGCCCTGCGACAGGACCGCGCTTTGTCGCTGGACGAGTTGTCACGCCAGGCGGGGGTCTCGAAGTCGATGCTGTCGCAAATAGAGCGCAACCAGGCCAACCCCACCGTCGCCGTGGTCTGGCGCCTGGCCAATGCGCTGGGCGTCCCAATGGCCGAGTTGCTTGGCAATGCCGACAAGCCGAGCCAGCCGGCGATAGCCACCATCCCCTCGCACGCGACGCCGTCGCTGCGCAGCCCGGATGGGCACTGCGAGTTGCGCATCCTGGGGCCCATCGAACTGGCCGGCCAGTTCGAGTGGTACGAGCTGACAGTCAAGCCCGGTGGCGCGCTCGAATCCGAGCCGCACGAGCCGGGCTCGCGCGAGCACCTCAGCGTGCTTTCAGGCGTGCTCGAAGTGCAGTCGGCCGAGGCAACCACCCGGCTGAAGGCCGGTGAGACCGCGCGCTACGCGGTGGACCAGCCGCATGCCATCCGCAACCCCGGCAAATCGACGGCGCAGGCCTTGCTGGTGGTCGTGCACCCAGCCTGACGGCCCGCGAACAATTCAGCCCAGCAACTGGCCCAGCGTCAGCCGGTCCAATCCGGCGCGCTCTCGGAAAGCGGCCACCCGCGCATCGGGCTGCAGCAGCAGCCGGTCGATCAATGGCGTGGCCGGCGTGGTCACCGGGTCGCACAGCAGCACGAAGCGCTGCGCGCCCTCCTCGTCCAGCCGGGCCACCCAGTCGCCTTGCACCAGGCCTTCGAGAATTGGCTCGATCTGCAACGGGTCGATGCGCAGGCGGGCGGCGATCTGGCCGGCATCGACGCCGCGTTGCTCGGTCGCCCGCGCCGCCGCCAGTTCGCCCAGCACGGCCAACGCCAGGCTGAAGCGCAGGCCCGGCCCGCTGGCGTGGCGCACCACGCGCATCTGCAGACTGGGCGCGTAGGCGGCGATCACCGCGCCGAGCAGCACGATGACCCAGCCGGTGTACATCCACAGCAGGAAGATCGGCACCGCCGCGAAGGCGCCGTAGACGGTGGAATAGGTGGCCACCGACGACACATACCAGCCCAGCACCCGCTTGGCCACCTCGAAGCCCACCGCCACGAAGAAGCCGCCCACCAAGGCATGGCGCCAGCGCACGTGGGTGTTGGGTACGTAATGAAATAGCCCGGCCATCGTGGCCGCGAGCAGCGCGAACTCGACCACGTCCAGTGCCAGGCTGACACCGCCGGGCATGGCACCGACCAGCCCTTTGGACGCCGAGATGGCGTAGCTGGTCAGGCTGAGCGACACGCCCAGCACCAGCGGGCCCAGCGTGATCGCCGCCCAATAGACGAGCACACGTTGGGCGATCGGCCGCGGCTTGCGCACGCGCCAGATGGCATTGAGCGTGCGGTCGATGGTCAGCATCAGGGCCAGGGCGCTGATCACCAGGAAGACCAGGCCCGCGCTGCCCAGCTTGTGCGACTTGTTGGCGAACTGGGTCAGCGCCCCCAGCACCGGCTTGGCGATGCTGTCAGGCACCAGGCTCTGCAGGAAGTACTTTTGCAGCGCGTCCTGGAAGCTGGCGAACATCGGGAAGGCCGTGAAGATGGCCAGCATCACCGTCAGCAACGGCACGATGGCGATCAGGGTCGTGAAGGTCAGGCTGCCCGCGGTCTGGCCCAGCCGGTCTTCGCGAAAGCGCAGCCGCAGGGTGCGCAGGGTGTCGAACCAGGGCCAGGTGCGCAGCGTCTGCAGGGTGTCGGCCACCGCCTGCTGCCAGCCCTGTCGCAGGGCGTGAGTCGAAATCATGGCGGCTATCATGCCAGCCGTGCCGCCCGCCCCCGCCTCTGTCGCCCTCGAAAAAACACCTGCCTTGCCCGATGCGCCTACCCGCGCGACGCGGGCGCTGGCCGTCGTGTTGTGGGCGGCCCTGGTGGGGTTGTGCATCGGCTGGGAGCTTTGGTGGGCGCCCACCGGGCGGGGCACCCTGGTGGTCAAGGTCTTGCCACTGCTGCCTGCCATGCCGGGGCTGTGGCGGCTGCGGCTGTACACCTACCGCTGGCTGAGCCTGGTGGTGTGGCTGTACGTGGCCGAAGGCCTGGTGCGCGCCCAGGGCGACGCGGGCCTGAGCGCTCGGCTGGCCTGGGCCGAGGCGGTGCTCGGCGTGGCCCTCTTCGCAGCCTGCGCCGCGCATGTGCGCTGGCGCCTCAAGCACGCCGCGGCAGCAGCCGCTGCGCTGCCATGAGCCACGGTGCCGCCAACGATGCACTGCTCGCAGCCCTGCGCGCTGCGGTCGGTGCGGCCCAGGTCCTGCAAGGTCAGGGCCTCGAGGCCTACGAGGTCGATTGGCGCAAACGCTACCGTGGCCGTGCCTGGGCCGTGGTGCGGCCGGGCAACGCAGACGAGGTCATGGCCGTCGTGCGCGCCTGTGCCGCCGCCGGCGTGGCCGTGGTGCCGCAGGGCGGCAACACGGGTCTGGTGGGCGGCGGCGTGCCGGACGACACCGGCCGCCAGGTGCTGCTGCACCTGGGCCGGCTGAACCGCATCCGCGAAATCGATGCCGACAACCTCACGCTCACCGCCGAGGCCGGCTGCGTACTGCAGACGGTGCAGCAGGTGGCGGACGAGCGTGGCCTGCTCTTCCCCTTGAGCCTGGCCGCCGAGGGCAGCTGCACCATCGGCGGCAACCTGGCCACCAACGCCGGTGGCACGCAGGTGCTGCGCTACGGCAATGCCCGCGAACTGTGCCTGGGGCTGGAGGTGGTCACGCCGCAGGGCGAGCTCTGGCAAGGGCTGACCGGCCTGCGCAAGAACAACACCGGCTACGACCTGCGCGATCTCTTCATCGGCAGCGAGGGCACGCTGGGCGTCATCACCGCCGCCACGTTGAAGCTGTTCCCCAAGCCTTCGGCCGTGGTGACCGCGCTGGCGGCCTGCGACACGGTCGACGCCGCGATGGGCCTGCTGAACCTGGCCCGCGACCGGCTCGGCGCCGGGCTCACCGGTTTCGAACTGATGGAGCGGTTCGCGCTGTCCCTGGTCGAGCGTCATTTTCCTCAACTGCCACGCCCCTTGCCCGGCGCCCCGTGGACGGTGCTGCTGGAACTGGCCGGCACCGAAGCTGAAAGCGTCGAGCGCGATCGGCTGGGCGCGGTGCTGGAAGCGGCATTGGAGCGCGGCCTGGTGAGCGACGCGGTGGTGGCCGAGAGCCTGTCGCAGTCGCACGCGCTGTGGCATCTGCGCGAGTCCATCCCGCTGGCTCAGAGCGAAGAGGGTTTGAACATCAAGCACGACATCGCGCTGCCGATCTCGACCATCGCGGGCTTCGTGCCGCGCATGGCGGCCCGCCTGCAGCAGGCCACGCCGGGCGCTCGCGTGGTCTGCTTCGGCCACCTCGGCGACGGCAACCTGCACTACAACCTGCAGGCGCCCGAGGGCGAGTCGGCCGCCCACTTCCTGGCGACGCACGAGCCGACCATCAACGCCCTGGTCTACGACGAGGTGCAGCGCCTGGGTGGCTCGATCTCGGCCGAGCACGGCATAGGCGCACTCAAGCGCGACGAGTTGGCCCAGCGCGGCTCGGCTGTCGGGCTGCAGATGATGCGGGCGATCAAGCGCGCGCTGGACCCGGCAGGCCTGATGAACCCGGGCCGGGTGGTCTGACGCCGTCTTCCAGGGAGCCCCGGTCAGTGCGCCGGGCCCTTGAGGGCGGGGGGAACCGGCAGTGCCACGACCTCGATACCCTCTTCCTGCAAGGCTTCGCGTTGCTCGGGCGTGGCCTGGCCACGGATGCCGCGCGCCTCGACCTCACCGTAGTGGATGCGGCGCGCTTCCTCGGGGAAACGCTCGCCGACGTCTTCGGTGCGGGCCATGACCTGGCGCACCGCTTCCATCCACACATGCTGCATGGTGGCCGGCGCGCTGCTGCCCGATGCGGTGGCCGCGGCGGTCGGCGAAGGCGTCGGGGCAACGGCGCCCAGGTTCAGGCGCGGCGCGCTCGGCAGGCGCCCGATGGTCTTGTCGCCGCACAGCGGGCATTCGACCTGGCCAGCCTCCTGCTGCTGCAGGAAGTCTGCTTCCGAGCCGAACCAGCCTTCGAAACCATGGCCATGCGCACAGCGCAGGTCGAGCACCTTCATGGGCCGATTATCGGCCGGCCGGCACTTCGCCTTCAGCGTGCCAGGCCAATGGCCAGGCGCCGTTTCGCCACTTTTGCAGCCACAGCAGGCCGATCAGCGTCTTGGCATCGGTCAGCTCGCCGCTCGCGGCCAGGCCGTCGAGCTCGGCCTCGCTCAGGGCCACGACGTCCAGGTACTCGCCCGGGTCGAGGTGGCGCTCGCCCAGCGTCAGCCCGCGGGCGAACCAGATCTCGATGAATTCGGTCGAGTAGGCGATGGCGTTGTGCAAGCGGCCCGCGCAGGCCCACTCGGCGGCGCGGTAGCCTGTTTCCTCGCGCAGTTCGCGTTGAGCACAGGCCCGGGTCGATTCGTCGGGGTCGATCTTGCCAGCCGGGAATTCCAGCATGACCCGGTCCAGCGGGTAGCGGAACTGCCGCTCCAGCACGAGTCGGCCATCGTCGAGCAAGGGCACGACCATCACCGCGCCGGGGTGCACGACGTATTCGCGGGTGGCGGTCTCGCCGCCCGGCAGGCGCACGGTGTCGCGCCGCACGTCGAGGAAGTTGCCGCGCAGGACCTGCCGGCGCTCGACCGGGGTCTCGATCAGGTGGCTGTCGTCGCCACCGTTCTGGACGTCACTCATGCGACGGCACGGGCCGCCCGCCACGGCGCAGGTAGCGCCAGACGAAGCCAGGCGAAGCCAGGGTCAGGAACAGGCAGACGCCAGCGGCATAGAACTCCCAACCTTGCGGCGAGCGTTGCCCGATCGATGCCTCCAGGCCACTGCCCAGCGCCAGGGTCAGGCCGGCGAAGACGAGCAGTTCCAGCAGACGCCAGCCGAAAGCCTTGGCCGGCCGCTGCTGTGGCCCCAGGACGAACAGGCGCTCGTTCAGGAACGGCAGGTTGGCGGCCAGGATGGCCACCACCAGCACCAGCCAGACTGCGCCCGCCTGGTTCACCGGGCGCGCAGCCTCAGCCGGCGCCGGGCCGCCCCAAGCCGGCCGAGCGCCCCCTTGGGCGGGCGGGCGCGAAGCGACGTGGGGGCTGGCATGTCAACCGGCCAGCGCGCGCACGACCACGTCGCGGCACAGGGCCATCAGGCCGTCCGGCAGCACGCCCAGCACCAGCGCGGCCGCGCCGTTGCAGGCCAGCAGCACGCCAACGCCGCCACGGGTGGGCACCTCGTTGGCCTGCGCCGGCTCGTCGAAGTACATGACCTTGACCAGGCGCAGGTAGTAGTAGGCGCCGATCAGCGACAGCAGCACCGCCACCACCGCCAGCACGATGTAGCCGGTGTCGTTGGTGGTGATCAGCGCCTGCAGGATCGCGAACTTGGCGTAGAAGCCCACCATCGGCGGCACGCCGGCCAGCGAGAACATGAAGACCGTCATCACCCCGGCGAGCCAGGGGCTGCGCTTGGCCAGGCCGGCGAGGTCGCTGATCTCTTCGCTCTCGAAGCCTGCGCGTGACAGGTACATGATCAGGCCGAAGGTGCCCAGGGTCGTCAGCACGTAGGTGACGACGTAGAACATGGCCGAGCTGTAGCCGTTGGCGGCATTGAGCGTATTGGCGTCGATGACGGTGGGGGTCAGACCCAGCAGCATGAAGCCGAGCTGGGCGATGGCCGAGAAGGCCAGCATGCGCTTCAGGTTGGTCTGCGCAATGGCCGCCAGGTTGCCGATGATCATGGACAGCACCGACAGCACGATCAGCATCTGCTGCCAGTCGTGGGCCAGGCCAGACAAGCCCTCGACCAGCATGCGGATCGCGATGGCGAAAGCCGCCAGCTTGGGCGCACCGCCGATCAGCAGGGTGACGGCCGTCGGCGCGCCCTGGTAGACGTCGGGCACCCACATGTGGAAGGGCACCACGCCGAGCTTGAAGCCCAGGCCGGCGACGATGAACACCACGCCGAAGGTCAGCACCGTGGCGTTGGCACCGCCGCGGGCGATGACGTTGAAGACCTCCGGCAGGTCCAGCTCGCGCGTCGCGCCGTAGAGCATCGACATGCCGTACAGCAGGAAGCCGCTGGCCAGGGCGCCGAGCACGAAGTACTTCATCGCCGCCTCGGTGGACACAGCGTGGTCGCGGCGCAGCGCCACCAGCGCGTACAGCGACAGGCTCATCAGCTCCAGGCCGACATAGATGACCAGGAAGTTGTTGGCCGAGATCATCACCGAGATGCCCAGCAGCACGAACATCGACAGCGTGAAGAACTCGCCCTTGAGCAACTCGCGGTCACCGATGTAGGGGCGCGCATAGGCCATGGTCAGCATCATCGCCAGCGCGGCGCACGTGGCGAGCATGTGGCCCATCGGGTCGGAGACGACCAGACCCTGCATGCCATAGACCGAGGCCGCCGCGCCCTCGGCACCCAGGCCCACTTGCAGCGCCATGCCATGCATCAGCGCCACGGCGGCCAGCGAAGCCTGCGTGAGCCAGAAGGTGAGGCTGCGCTTGGGGTCGGTGACGGTCAGATCCACCAGGGCCACCACGCAAGCGGCCACCAGCAGCAGGATCTCAGGGTACGAAACGAGCCAGTTCATTTGGTTCATGGGGTGCACTCCGCGGCCGGCATCAGGGCTGCGTGGGCAGCTTGGGCAACTTGGACGCTGCCACGTGCTGCAGCAGGCCGTCGACGGACGTGTGCATCACATCGGTGAAGGGTTTCGGGTACAGGCCCATGGCCAGCACCGACACGGCCAGTATGGCCAGCATCAAGAACTCGCGGGCGTTGATGTCTTCGAGTTCCTTGACGTGATCGTTGGCCACGTCGCCGAAGTAGACCCGCTTGTACATCCACAGCGTGTAGGCGGCGCCGAAGATCAGCGCCGTGGCCGCCAGCGCGCCCAGCCAGAAATTCACCTTGACCGTGCCGAGGATCACCATCCACTCGCCGATGAACCCCGCGGTGCCCGGCAAGCCGCAGTTGGCCATGGCGAACAGCAGCGCGAAGGCCGCGAACTTGGGCATGGTGTTGACCACGCCGCCATAGGCCGCGATTTCGCGCGAATGCACGCGGTCGTACAGCACGCCGATGCACAGGAACATCGCGCCCGAGACGAAACCGTGCGAAATCATCTGCACCAGGCCGCCCGAGACGCCCAGCTCGTTGAAGATGAAGAAGCCGAGCGTCACGAAGCCCATGTGGGCGATGGACGAATAGGCCACCAGCTTCTTCATGTCCTGCTGGACCAGGGCCACCAGGCCGATGTAGATCACGGCGATCAGGCTGAGGGCGATGATGAACCAGGCGTACTCGCGGCTGGCGTCCGGCGCGATGGGCATCGAGAAGCGCAGGAAGCCGTAGGCCCCCAGCTTCAGCATGATGGCCGCCAGCACCACCGAGCCGCCGGTGGGCGCCTCGACGTGGGCGTCCGGCAGCCAGGTGTGCACCGGCCACATCGGCACCTTGACCGAGAAGGCGGCGAAGAAGGCGAAGAACAGCAAGGCCTGCGCGCTCATCGGCAACGGCAGCTTGTGCCAGGCCAGGATGTCGAAGCTACCGCCGGACTTGTAGTACAGGTAGATCAGCGCCACCAGCATCAGCAGCGAGCCCAGCAGCGTGTAGAGGAAGAACTTGAATGCCGCGTAGACGCGCCGCGGGCCGCCCCAGACACCGATGATGATGTACATCGGGATCAGCGTGGCTTCGAAGAAGACGTAGAACAGCAGGCCGTCCACCGCCGAGAACACGCCGACCATCAGGCCGGACAGGATCAGGAAGGCGCCCATGTACTGGTGGGCGCGCTCGGTGATCACCTCCCAGCCGGCGATCACCACGATCACGGTGATGAAGGCGGTCAGCAGCACGAACCAGACCGAGATGCCGTCGACGCCCAGGTGGTAGTGCGCATTGAAGCGCTCAACCCACATCAGGTTCTCATTGAACTGCATAGCCGCCGTGCCCGGGTCGAAGCCCGTGATCAGCGGCAGGGTGACCAGAAAGCTGAGGACCGCACCGACCAGCGCGATCCAACGCGACGCACCGGGGTTGCTGTCGCGGCCCAGGGCCAGCAGGACGATGCCGAAAGCGATCGGCATCCAGATGGCAACGCTCAAAAGACCCATTCTTGTTCTCCGCCCTCGTCGTTCAATGAGCGATGCGGCTCATCAGGTAGGGCCACAGTTGCCATGTCAACAGCCCAAACAGCCCCAGCGCCATCACCAGCGCGTAGAGGGACAACTGGCCGGTCTGGATCTTGCGCACGACGGCTGAAATACCGCCCACCGCGCCGGCGGATCCGTTGACCACGCCGTCGATCACCGCGACATCGCCGCCCTTCCACAAGCCGCGCCCCAGCGCGCGCGCTGCGGCGGCGAGGATGTTCTCGTTGATCCAGTCCATGTAGTACTTGTTCTCGAGCACACGCACCACGGGCGCAAATGTGCGCGCGATGGCCGCCGGAATCTCGGGCTTGACCATGTAGAACACATAGGCCGTGACCACGCCGGCCAGCGCCAGCCAGAACGGCAGCGAGCTGAAGGCGTGCAGCGCCATGGCAGTGGCGCCCTGGAATTCGTGGGCCAGCTCTTCCATCGCCGGGTGCAGCTCGCTGTTGACGAGGATCGCGTCCTTGAAGAAATCACCAAACAGCATCGGGCCGATCGTCAGGAAGCCGATCACCACCGAGGGGATGGCCAGCAGCAGCAACGGTGCCGTCACCACCCAGGGCGACTCGTGCGGGTCATGGTGCTCACCATGGTCGTCGTGGTGGTCGTGCTCGCCCGGGAACGGCTTGTGGTGGAAGCGCTCCTTGCCGTGGAAGACCAGGAAGTACATCCGGAAGGAATAGAACGCCGTCACGAACACGCCCGCCACGACGGCAAAGTACGCAAAGCCCGAGCCGGCCAGGTGGCTGGCAGCCACCGCCTCGATGATCGAATCCTTCGAGTAGAAGCCGGCGAAGAACGGTGTGCCGATCAGCGCCAGCGAGCCCAGCAGCGAGGTGATCCAGGTCAGTGGCATGTACTTGCGCAGGCCGCCCATGTTGCGGATGTCCTGGTCGTGGTGCATGCCGATGATCACCGAGCCAGCGGCCAGGAACAGCAGCGCCTTGAAGAAGGCGTGGGTCATCAGGTGGAATACCGCCACCGAATAGGCCGATGCGCCCAGCGCCACGGTCATGTAGCCAAGCTGCGACAGCGTTGAATACGCGACCACGCGCTTGATGTCGTTCTGGATGATGCCCAGGAAGCCCATGAACAGCGCGGTGATGGCACCGATCACCATCACGAAGCTCAAGGCCGTGTCCGACAGCTCGAACAGCGGCGACATGCGCGTGACCATGAAGATGCCGGCCGTCACCATGGTGGCGGCGTGGATCAGCGCGGAGATCGGCGTCGGGCCCTCCATCGAGTCCGGCAGCCAGACGTGCAGCGGGAACTGCGCGCTCTTGCCCATCGCGCCGATGAACAGGCAGATGCAGGTCACCGTCAGCAACATCCACTCACCACCGAACAGTGGCAGCGGGAAGGCCAGCTTAGACAGTTCCTCGGCCTTGCCGAAGACCTCGGCGTAGCTCAGCGAGTTGGTGAACGCGACGATCAGGCCGATGCCCAGGATGAAGCCGAAGTCACCCACCCGGTTGACCAGGAAGGCCTTCATGTTGGCGAAGATCGCGGTCGGCTTCTTGTACCAGAAGCCGATCAGCAGGTAGGACACCAGGCCCACCGCTTCCCAGCCGAAGAACAGCTGCAGGAAGTTGTTGCTCATGACCAGCATGAGCATCGAGAAGGTGAACAGCGAGATGTACGAGAAGAAGCGCTGGTAGCCCGGGTCTTCCTCCATGTAGCCGATGGTGTAGATGTGCACCATCAACGACACGAAGGTCACCACGCACATCATCATCGCGGTCAGGCCGTCGACCAGGAAGCCCACCTCCATCTTCAGGCCGCCGAGGTTCATCCACTCGTAGACGGTGGCGTTGTAGCGCGCGCCTTCGAGGGCCACCGACTTGAGCACCATCGCCGAGACGATGAAGGCGATCAGCACGCCGAGGATGGTGACCAGGTGGGCGCCGCGCCGACCGATGGCCTTGCCGAACAGGCCCGCCACGATGGAGCCGGCCAACGGTGCCAGCGGCACCGTGAGCAGCAGGTTCTGGGAGAGTTGTGCAGACATCTTCTTCTCTTCTTCAACCCTTCAGGGAGTCGAGCTCGTCGACGGCGATGGTCGCGCGGTTGCGGAACAGCACGACCAGGATCGCCAGGCCGATGGCCGATTCGGCGGCCGCCACCGTGAGGATGAAGAACACGAACACTTGGCCGGCCATGTCGCCCAGGTAGTGCGAGAAGGCGACGAAGTTCATGTTGACCGCCAGCAGCATCAGCTCGATCGCCATCAGCAGCACGATCAGGTTGCGCCGGTTCATGAAGATGCCGACCACCGACAGGGCGAACAGGATGCCGCCCAGCGAGAGGTAGTGGCCCAGGGTGATGCCGGTGGCGTTCATGCGGCCCCCTTGGCGCGAAGCGCCGTCCCCCTGTGGGGGAATTCGCCCTTGAAGCGGTTCTGCGGGCTCATGCCTGGCCTCCTTCCGGCGTCTTGGGAGCAGAGGGGGCTTCCACCACCGCGTCCATCTTGACCAGGCGCACCCGGTCGGCGGCCTTGGCGCGCACTTGCACCGACGGGTCTTGGTAGCGGCTGTCCTTGCGCTTGCGCAGCGTCAGCGCGATCGCCGAGATGATGGCGACCAACAGCAGCACCGCGGCCACCTGCAAGGGGTACAGGTACTCGGTGTAGACCACCTTGCCCAGCGCCCGCGTGTTGCCGAGCTTGACCAGGTCTTCCGGCAGCGGCGCCGCGTCCGTCAGGCGGAAGCCGCCCTTGAGCACCAGGGCCATCTCCAGCGCGATCAACACGCCGATGAAGGCGGCGAGCGGGAAGTGCGTCCAGAAGCCCTCGCGCAGGCTGTCGGTGTTGATGTCCAGCATCATCACGACGAACAGGAACAGCACCATCACGGCGCCGACATAGACCAGCACCAGGGCGATGGCCAGGAACTCGGCCTTCAGCAGCATCCACACGCAGGACGCGTTGAAGAAGGCCAGCACCAGGAACAGCGCGGCGTGGACCGTGCTGCGGGCCGTGATGACCCGGAAGGCCGAGAACAGCAGCACGGCCGAGAACAGGTAAAACAGGGCGGAGGTGGTATTCATTGTGTTTGCGCGCAAGGACCCGCTGCTCAGCGGTACTTCGCGTCGGCCTCCTTGGAGGCGGCGATCTGCTTCTCGTAGCGGTCGCCAACGGCCAGCAGCATGTCCTTGGTGAAGTACAGGTCGCCGCGTTTTTCGCCGTGGTATTCGAAGATGTGGGTCTCGACGATCGAATCGACCGGGCAGCTTTCTTCGCAGAAGCCGCAGAAGATGCACTTTGTCAGGTCGATGTCGTAGCGGGTCGTGCGGCGCGAGCCATCAGCCCGCACATCAGACTCGATGGTGATCGCCATCGCCGGGCACACCGCCTCGCACAGCTTGCAGGCGATGCATCGCTCTTCCCCGTTCTCGTAGCGGCGCAGCGCGTGCAGGCCGCGGAAGCGCGGCGACAGCGGCGTCTTCTCTTCGGGGAACTGGATGGTGATCGTGGGCGACAGGAAGTGGCGCCCGGTGAGCATCAGGCCTTTCCACAGCTCCGTCAGCAGGAAACTGGAAAAGACGTCTTTGAGGGAGGTGACGGCGGACATGTTGGTTTCGACCTCGCCTTACTGCCAGATGTTGAACGGCGACTGGATCCACAGACCCACGACGACCAGCCACACCAGCGTGACGGGGATGAAGATCTTCCAGCCCAGACGCATGATCTGGTCGTAGCGGAACCGCGGGAAGGTGGCGCGCACCCACAGGAACATGGTGACGACCGCGAAGAGCTTGGCACCGAGCCAGATCCAGCCGGGGATGAAGTCGAGCGCCGCGAAGGGGCTGAGCCAACCACCCAGGAACATCAGCACGGCCAGCATCGACACCAGCCACATGTTGGCGTACTCGGCCAGGAAGAACATGGCGAAGGCCATGCCCGAGTACTCGATCATGTGGCCGGCCACGATCTCGGACTCGCCTTCCACCACGTCGAAGGGGTGGCGGTTGGTCTCGGCCAGGCCCGAGATGAAGTAGACGACGAAGATCGGAAGCAGCGGCAGCCAGTTCCAGGACAGGAAGCCCACGCCGTGCGACGCCGCCATGCCCTTGCCCTGGCCCATGACGATGTCGGTCATGTTCAGGCTGCCCGAGACCATCAGCACCACGACCAGGGCGAAGCCCATCGCAATCTCGTAGCTGACCATCTGGGCCGACGCGCGCAGCGCACCCAGGAAGGCGTACTTCGAGTTGGACGCCCAACCGGCGATGATCACGCCGTAAACCTCCATCGAGGTGATGGCCATCAGGAACAGCAGGCCAGCGTTGATGTTGGCCACGGCCACGTCGGGGCCGAAGGGGATCACCGCCCAGGCGGCCAGCGCCGGCATGATCGTGAGGATGGGTGCCAGGAAGAACAGGCCCTTGTTCGCGGCGGTCGGGCGAATGATCTCCTTGAAGATCAGCTTGACCGCGTCGGCGATCGGCGTCAGCAGGCCATAGGGGCCGACGCGGTTGGGGCCCGGGCGAATCTGCGACCAGCCGATGGCCTTGCGCTCCCACAGCGTCAGGTAGGCCACGCAGCCCATCAGCGGGGCCACGACGACGACGATCTTGATCAGTGACCAGACCACCGGCCACAGCACGCCGCCCATCAGGGCCAGGCCGGCTTGATTGAAGCTTTCGATCATGAGGGGTTCCTGCGTCCTGATTCGGCCTCAGGCCACGGCGACGGTGATGGGGCCGAACATCGCACCCAGCGCGGCGGTGTCGGCGTGGCCCGCGGGCACGCGCACCACGTTGGCGGCCAGGGTGGCGTCCAGTCGGGCCGGCAGCACGGCGCTCGCGGCACCCTGGCTCACACGAACCTTGGCCCCCGCCTGCAAGCCCAGTTGCGACCACAGCGCAGCGGGCAGGCTGGCCACGGGCGCCTTGGCGTCGTGGGTGAGCTGCAGCGACGCGGCGCGGCGCACCAAGCTGTCCGTGGCGTAGATGGGCACGTCGGCCAGGCGCTGCAGGCCGGAGCCCACAGCCGCAGGCTGCAGGCTGGCCGCGCTGCGGTTGGACAGGCGTTGCGCCAGCGTGCCCAGGTCGCCCAGGGCTTCGGCACGCACTTCCTCGACCGACTCCTGGCTGAATCCGGCCAGGCCGAGCAGGTTGCCCAGCACGCGCAGCACCTTCCAGGCCGGGCGGCTGTCGCCCAGAGCGCGAACCACGCCGTGGAAGCTCTGCACGCGGCCCTCGGCGTTGACGAAGCTGCCGCCGGTTTCGGTGAACGGGGCGATGGGCAGCAACACGTCGGCGTTGTCGACGGCGGCGTCCTTGAACGGCGTCAGGGCCACGACAAGGCCGGCGCTCTGCATGGCGGCACGTGCCGCGGCAGCATCGGCCGCATCGAGCACCGGCTCCACGTTCAGCAACAGCAGGCCCTTCATGGGCTGGGACAGCATCTGGGCGGCGTTCAGGCCACCGCTGGCGGGCTGCGCGCCGACCAACTGGGCACCGACGCGGTTGGCGCCCTCGGTGAGGTAGCCGACGCTGGCGCCGGTGTGCTCGCCGATCCAGTTCGCCAAGGCCAGCAGCGTGGCAGCTTGGGGGTGCTGAGCCGCCGCATTGCCAAGCAAGATGGCCTTGCGCTCGCCGCTCAGCAGCGCATTGGCCACCGCTTCGGCCTCGGGCGAGACCATGGCCGTGGCGGGCGCGGCCACGCCACGCGCCGTGGCCACATAGCCGGCCACATCGGCCAGCGCCTGCGGCCACGCGGCCGGGGTGGCGGTGATGGTCGCTGCGACGGGCATGGCCCAGTCGTCGTGCGCCGCGTTCAGGCTCAACACGCGCGCACCGTGGCGCGCGGCCTGGCGGATGCGCTGGGCGAACAGCGGATGGTCCTTGCGCAGGAACGAGCCGACGATGAAGGCCCGGTCGAGCTTGGACAGCGAGGCGATCGAGGTGCCCAGCCAATGGGCAGCCTGCGCGCCCTCGCCCGCCGAAAAGTCGGCATGGCGCAGGCGGTGGTCGATGTTGTCGCTGCCCAGGCCGCGCACCAGCTTGGCCAGCAGGTGCAACTCTTCGACGGTGCTGCCGACGCTGCCCAGAGCGCCAATGCCCTGCGCGCCGAACTCGACCTTGACCCGCTTCAGGCCGTCGGCCACGTAGCCCAGCGCGGTGTTCCAGTCCACCGTCTGCCACTGGCCGCCTTGCTTGATCATCGGCTGCGTCAGGCGCTGGGCGCTGTTGACGGCCTCATAGCTGAAGCGGTCGCGGTCGGCGATCCAGCACTCGTTGACGTCCTCGTTCTCCAACGGAACGACGCGCATGACCTGGTGGTTCTTGACCTGAACAATCAGGTTCGCACCGGTCGAGTCGTGCGGGCTGACGCTCTTGCGGCGCGACAGCTCCCAGGTGCGGGCGCTGTAGCGGAAGGGCTTGCTGGTCAGCGCACCGACCGGGCAGATGTCGATCATGTTGCCCGAGAGCTCCGAATCGACCGTGTCGCCCACCACGGTGGTGATCTCGGAGTGCTCGCCGCGGTGGATCATGCCCAGCTCCATCACGCCGGCCACTTCCTGGCCGAAGCGCACGCAGCGGGTGCAGTGGATGCAGCGGCTCATCTCTTCCATCGAGATCAGCGGGCCGACGTCTTTGTGGAAGACGACGCGCTTTTCTTCCTGGTAGCGCGAGGCCGAGCCGCCGTAGCCGACGGCCAGATCCTGCAGCTGGCATTCGCCGCCCTGGTCACAGATCGGGCAGTCCAGCGGGTGGTTGATCAGCAGGAACTCCATCACCGACTGCTGGGCCTTGAGCGCCTTGTCGCTCTTGGTGCGCACCACCATGCCCTGGGTGACAGGCGTGGCACAGGCCGGCATCGGCTTGGGCGCCTTCTCGACCTCGACCAGGCACATGCGGCAGTTCGCCGCGATCGAGAGCTTCTTGTGGTAGCAGAAGTGCGGGATGTAGGTGCCGGCGGCGTCGGCCGCATGCATCACCATGCTGCCTTCGGTGACGCTGACCTTCTTGCCGTCGAGTTCGATTTCAACCATGGCGGGGTTTCTTAGACGTAGGCCGGGACCATGCAGGTCTTGTGCTCGACGTGGTACGCGAATTCGTCGCGGAAGTGCTTGAGCATGCCGCGCACCGGCATCGCAGCCGCGTCGCCCAGCGCGCAGATCGTGCGGCCCATGATGTTTTCGGCCACGTTGTCCAGCAGGGCCAGGTCGTCGACCCGGCCTTCGCCGTGCTCGATGCGGTTGACCAGGCGCCACAGCCAGCCCGTGCCCTCGCGGCAGGGCGTGCACTGGCCGCAGGACTCGTGGGTGTAGAAGTACGACAGGCGCAGCAGGCTCTTGACCATGCAGCGGGTCTCGTCCATCACGATGACCGCACCCGAGCCCAGCATCGAGCCGGCCTTGGCGATGGAGTCATAGTCCATCGTGCAGTCCATCATCACGCCGGCGGGCAGCACCGGTGCGGACGAGCCGCCCGGGATCACGGCCTTGAGCTTCTTGCCGCCCTTGACGCCACCGGCCAGCTCCAGCAGCTTGGCGAACGGCGTGCCCATCGGGATCTCGTAGTTGCCGGGGCGCTCGACGTCGCCGACCATCGAGAAGATCTTGGTGCCGCCGTTGTTGGGCTTGCCACACTCGAGGTAGGCAGGGCCACCGTGGCGGATGATCCATGGCACCGCGGCGAAGGTCTCGGTGTTGTTGATCGTCGTCGGCTTGCCGTAGAGGCCGAAGCTGGCCGGGAACGGCGGCTTGAAGCGCGGCTGGCCCTTCTTGCCTTCCAGCGATTCGAGCAGCGCGGTTTCCTCGCCGCAGATGTAGGCGCCGAAGCCATGGAAGGCATGCAGCTGGAAGCTGAAATTGCTGCCCAGGATGCGGTTGCCCAGCAGGCCCGCGGCCCGCGCCTCTTCCAGGGCGGCTTCGAAGCGCTCGTAGACCTCGAAGATCTCGCCGTGGATGTAGTTGTAGCCCACCGAGATGCCCATCGCGTAGGCGGCGATGGCCATGCCTTCGATCACGATGTGCGGGTTGTAGCGAAGGATGTCGCGGTCCTTGCAGGTGCCCGGCTCGCCCTCGTCCGAGTTGCAGACCAGGTACTTCTGGCCTGGGAAGGCGCGCGGCATGAAGCTCCACTTCAGGCCGGTCGGGAAGCCCGCGCCGCCGCGGCCCCGCAGGCCCGAGCCCTTGACCTCGGCAATCACCTGGTCGGGCGTCATCGGCTCGCCGCCGCCCAGCCCCAGCACCTTGCGCAGGGCCTGGTAGCCGCCACGGGCCTGGTAGTCGGCCAGGCGCCAGTTGCTGCCGTTCAGGCCCGTGTAGATCTGGGCGCCAATGTGGCGGTCGTGGAAGCAGGTTTCGAGGCCGCTGGCCTGGAAGCGCGAAAGATCGAGGGCCATGGCTCAGGCACCCTTCCCTTCTTCGGCGCGGATCAGCGCGAGCATCTCATCGAGCTTGGTGTTGCTCATGTAGCTGAGCATCTGGCGGTCGTTGACCAGCATCACCGGTGCGTCGGCACAGGCGCCCAGGCACTCGCACTTGGCCACGGTGAACAGGCCGTCGGCCGTGGTGCCGCCATCCTCGACGCCGAGCGCCTGGCACAGATGCTCGAGCGCCGCTTGGCCATTGCGCAGCTGGCACGGCAGGTTGGTGCAGACGTTCAGCTTGTACTTGCCAGTCGGCTGCTGGTTGTACATGTTGTAGAAGGTCGTGACCTCGTGCACTGCGATGGCGGGCATGCCCAAGTAGTCGGCCACGGCCGCTTCGGACTCGGCCGAGACCCAACCCTGTTCCTGCTGCACGATGGACAGGCAGGCCATCACGGCGGACTGCTTCTGGTCAGCCGGGTACTTGGCGACTTCCTTGGCGAAACGCGCCAGCGTCGCCGCCGGCAGCGGCGCCGCGGGCGCCTTGGTGGGTTCACTCAAGCTCATCGATCGATCTCGCCAAACACGATGTCCATGGTGCCGATGACCGCGACGGCGTCGGCGATCATGTGGCCGCGCGCCATTTCGTCCAGCGCGGCCAGGTGCGGGAAGCCGGGGGCGCGGATCTTCAGCCGATAGGGCTTGTTGGCCCCGTCGCTGACCAGATAGATGCCGAACTCGCCCTTGGGGTGCTCGACAGCGGCATAGGCCTCGCCCTCGGGCACGTGGAAGCCTTCGGTGAAGAGCTTGAAGTGGTGGATCAGTTCTTCCATGCTGGACTTCATGTCCACGCGCGAAGGCGGCGCCACCTTGTGGTTGTCGGTGATGACCGGGCCCGGGTTCTTGCGCAGCCAGTCCACGCACTGCTTGACGATGCGGTTGGACTGGCGCAGTTCTTCTACGCGGACCAGGTAGCGGTCGTAGGTGTCGCCGTTGACACCGACCGGCACGTCGAAGTCCATGTTGGCGTACACGTCGTAGGGCTGCGTCTTGCGCAGGTCCCAGGCGATGCCCGAGCCGCGCAGCATCGCGCCGGTGAAGCCCAGGTTCAGCGCGCGCTCGGGCGACACGACACCGATGCCGACAGTGCGCTGCTTCCAGATGCGGTTGTCGGTCAGCAGCGTCTCGTAGTCGTCGACGTTCTTCGGGAAGCGGGCGCAGAAGTCGTCGATGAAGTCCAGCAGCGTGCCCTGGCGGTTCTCGTTGAGCTTCTTGATCGCGCGCTCGTTGCGGATCTTGCTCGCCTGGTACTGCGGCATCACCTCCGGCAGATCGCGGTAGACGCCACCAGGACGGAAGTAGGCGGCGTGCATGCGCGCGCCGGACACCGCCTCGTACATGTCGAACAGATCTTCCCGCTCGCGGAAGCAGTAGATCAGGATGTTCATCGCGCCGCAGTCCAGCCCGTGGCAGCCCAGCCACAGCAGGTGGTTAAGCAGGCGGGTGATCTCGCCGAACATCACGCGGATGTACTGCGCGCGCAGCGGCACCTCGATGCCCAGCAGTTTCTCGATGGCCAGGCAGTAGGCATGCTCGTTGGACATCATCGACACATAGTCGAGGCGGTCCATGTAGGGCAGCGACTGGATGAAGGTCTTGCTCTCGGCCAGCTTTTCGGTGGCGCGGTGCAGCAGGCCGATGTGCGGGTCGGCACGCTGGATGACTTCGCCGTCGAGTTCGAGCACCAGGCGCAGCACGCCGTGCGCAGCCGGGTGCTGCGGGCCGAAGTTCAGGGTGTAGTTCTTGATCTCTGCCATTGCGGTTCCTGGCTCACGTCCCTGTCAATGGAGGCCGCCGTAGTTGTCTTCGCGGATCACGCGCGGGGTGATCTCGCGCGGCTCGATCGTGACCGGCTGGTAGATCACGCGCTTGGTCTCGGCGTCGTAGCGCATCTCGACATGGCCGGACACCGGGAAGTCCTTGCGCATCGGGTGCCCGATGAAGCCGTAGTCGGTGAGGATGCGGCGCAGATCCTGGTGGCCTTCGAAGATGATGCCGTACAGATCGAATGCCTCGCGCTCAAACCAGTTGGCCGACGACCAGACCGGCGTCACCGAGGGAACCAGCGGCAGTTCGTCGTCGGGCGCGAAGACCTTCACGCGCAGGCGCCAGTTCAGGCTGACGGACAGCAGGTGCGAGACCACGCAGTAGCGCGCGCCGTCGTTGGGCTCGTCCCTGTAGGCGGACATGTCCAGGCCACACAGGTCGATCAGTTGCTCGAAGCGCAGGCGAACGTCGTCGCGCAGCGTGGTGGCCACACTGGCCCATTCGGCGGCCGCCACCGTGATGGTGATCTCGCCACGGTCGCGCTTGAACTGCTTGATGCGCCCGCCAAGCGCGGCCTCGAGGGCCGCCTGCAGGTTGTCGAGTTTTTGGGTCATGCGAAGGTCGGCCCTTTTGCCCCGTCAGCGGGCGATGGTGTTTTCGCGGCGGATCTTGGCCTGCAGTTGCAGGATGCCGTAGAGCAGCGCCTCGGCGGTCGGCGGGCAGCCTGGCACGTAGACGTCGACCGGCACGATGCGGTCGCAGCCGCGCACCACGGAATAGCTGTAGTGGTAGTAGCCGCCGCCGTTGGCGCACGAGCCCATGCTCAGCACCCAGCGCGGCTCGGCCATCTGGTCGTAGACCTTTCGCAGCGCGGGCGCCATCTTGTTGCACAGCGTGCCGGCCACGATCATCAGGTCGCTCTGGCGGGGGCTGGGCCGGAACAGCATGCCAAAACGGTCGATGTCGTAGCGCGCCGCGCCGGCGTGCATCATCTCGACCGCACAGCAGGCCAGACCGAAGGTCATGGGCCACAACGAACCGGTCTTGGACCAATTCACCAGCTTGTCGACCGAGGTGGTGACGAAGCCTTCCTTCAGAACGCCTTCGATGCCCATTTGATTTGTGCCCTTCGACTCATTCCCAGTCGAGAGCGCCCTTCTTCCATTCGTAGATGAAGCCGACGACAAGGATGGTCAGGAAAACCATCATGGCCCAGAAACCTGACGCGCCGATGTCTTTGAGCGAAACGGCCCAGGGAAACAGGAAGGCGATTTCCAGGTCGAACAGGATGAACAGGATCGCCACCAGGTAGTAGCGAACGTCGAACTTCATCCGCGCGTCTTCGAAAGCCTCGAAGCCGCATTCGTAGGGGGAGTTCTTCTCGGCGTCCGGCCGGTTGGGGCCGAAGACGAAGCCGATGATCTGGGGCAGCACACCGACCGCCACGCCGACCAGGATGAAGAGGATGACGGGAAGGTAGGCTTGCAGGTCCATGGTCGGCTTGTTCCAGCAGTCGCCAGCGCAGGCGCTTGGCAAGCGGACCTGGCCGTGTAGATCTCGTGGTGCCGACGGCGAGACTCGAACTCGCACAGCTTTCGCCACTACCCCCTCAAGATAGCGTGTCTACCAATTTCACCACGTCGGCACGTGTTGGCTGCTTTCGCAACCGGGCTCAGCTCGCATGAGGAATGGCTCGCTGAACAGCCTTGGATTCTAGCCTGATTGTCAGGCCCTTCCGAGGGTTTTGCCGCATCGCAACAGCACACTTATGCGTTCCTGATGCGGCCGGGCCCGCTTCACTGAGTCGGGATCGCCGGGCCCGCCGAGGCGGCCGGCGCGGGCGCCGAGGCCGCCACGCCCGACGCTGGCGCTGACGCCGAGGCGGGCGCGCTGTCCAGCACGCTGCCACCGCTGCCCTCGCGCTGCGTCACGCCGTTGGACAAGAAGGCCAGGCCCAGCGTGGCAGTGAAGAACACCGCGGCGCAGAACGCCGTCGAGCGCGACAGGAAATTGGCGCTGCCGGTGGCGCCGAACAGGCTGCCCGAAGCGCCGCTGCCGAAAGACGCCCCCATGTCAGCGCCCTTGCCGTGCTGTACCAGCACGAGGCCGATCATCACGATGGCGGCCAGCATTTGGACGACGACAAGCAGGTTCAACCAGATATGCATGTTGTGAAGACTCCGAAAGATTCAGTGTGCCGGCGTGCCGGGCCTCAGCCCGCCGCGCGGCAGATGGCGACGAAGTCCGCCGCCTTCAAGGAAGCGCCGCCGATCAGGCCGCCGTCGATGTCGGCCTGGGCGAACAATGTGGCGGCGTTGTCGGGCTTGACGCTGCCGCCGTAAAGGATGGCCATGGCGTCGGCGTGCGGCGTGGCGGCGCGCAGCTGCGCGCGCAGCACGGCGTGCACGGCCTGGGCCTGCTCCGGCGTGGCGGTGCGCCCGGTGCCGATGGCCCAGACCGGCTCGTAGGCCACCACCATCTCGCCAGCGCAGTGCGCCAGCGTGTGGATCACCGCCGAGAGCTGGCGCTTGACGACCGCTTCGGTTTCACCCGCCTCGCGTTGCGCCAGCGTCTCGCCGACGCAGACGATGGGCGTCACGCCGCGGGCCAGCGCCGCCTTCGCCTTGTCTGCCACCAACTGGTCACTCTCGGCGTGGTAGGCGCGGCGCTCGGAGTGCCCGACGATCACATAGCGGCAGCCGAACTCGTGCAGCATGGCCGCGGAGACCTCGCCGGTGTAGGCGCCCTGCTCGTGCGCCGAGCAGTCCTGGGCACCCCAGCGGATGTCGCTGCCGGCCAGTGCCACGGCGGCCTCGGACAGGTAGGGGAACGGCACGCACACCGCCACGTCGCAGCCGAAGGGCCGCGCCGCAACGATGCCGGCCAGCAGCTCGGCGTTAGCCGCATGGCTGCCGTGCATCTTCCAGTTGCCGGCCACGAGTTTGCGTCGCATGGTGGAACTCATTGTTGGGTTGTCGTCAACGGGCTGGCCAGCGCAACACGATCTTGCCGACATGCTGGCCAGACTCCATCAGGGCATGGGCCGCGGCGGCCTCCGGCGCATCGAACACGCGCTCGATGACCGGCTTGACACGGCCCGCCTCCAGCAGGGGCCAGACCTTGTCGCGCAGGGCCTGGGCGATGGCCGCCTTGAAGACGACCGGCCGCGGCCGCAGCGTGGAGCCCGTGATGGTCAGCCGGCGGCGCAGCACCTCGCCCGCATTGATCTCGCTCTTGATGCCGCCTTGCACCGCGATGATGACCAGCCGGCCGTCGTCGGCAAGGCAGCTCAACTCGCGCGCCACGTAGTCCCCGGCGACCATGTCGAGGACGACATCGGCGCCCTTGCCCTGCGTCAGGCGCAGCACCTCGGCCGCGAAGTCGGCCGTGCGGTAGTTGATGGCATGGTCAGCGCCCAGTGCCAGGCAGGCCGCGCACTTCTCGTCGCTGCCCGCGGTGACCAGCACCGTCGCGCCAAAGGCCTTGGCCAGCTGGATGGCCGTCACACCGATGCCCGACGCCCCGCCCTGCACCAGCAGGGTCTGGCCGGGCTGTAAGCGCCCGCGGTCGAACACGTTGGACCAGACGGTGAAGAAGGTCTCGGGCAGCGTCGCAGCCTCGATGTCGCTCCACCGCGCCGGCACCGGCAGGCACTGGGCGATGGGGGCTGCGCACAGTTCGGCATAGCCGCCGCCGGCCACCAGGGCGACGACGCGGTCACCCATGGCGAATCCAGCCGCGGCCAGCGCAGCCGGCTCACCGCCGATGACCGTGCCCGCCACTTCCAGACCGGGCAAGTCGGACGCACCCGGCGGGGGGGCATACGCGCCCTTGCGCTGCAGCACGTCCGGCCGGTTGACACCCGACGCGGCGACGCGGATCAGCAACTCGCCCGCCCGGGGTTGCGGGTCGGGGCGCTCGGCCTCGACCAGCACCTCCGGGGCGCCGAATTCGCGGATCGCAATCGCTCGCATCGCGGTGGCGGGCTCTTACTGCTGCTGCTGTTGCTGCGCCTGGCCTTCGTCTGCCGGCGCGTCGGCGGCAGGGGCGTCTTCCGGGCGCTGCTCGGCACGCTCGCGGCGGGGGCGGTCACCCCGGTCGCCGCGGTCACCGCCGCGGCCGCCACGGTCACCGCGGTCGCCACGGTCACCGTACTCACGGCGCGGGCGCTCGAAGCGGGGCTCTTCCTCCATACCTTCGGGGCGTTCCAGCAGCGCCTTCATCGACAGCTTGATGCGGCCCTTCTCGTCGGTCTCGAGCACCTTGACCTTCACGACCTGGCCTTCCTTGAGGAAGTCCTCGACGCGCTCGACGCGCTGGTGGGCGATCTGGCTGATGTGCAGCAGGCCGTCCTTGCCGGGCAGGATGTTGACCAGGGCACCGAAGTCCAGGATCTTGGTGACCGGGCCTTCATAGACCTTGCCCACCTCGGCTTCGGCGGTGATCTCCTCGATACGCTTCTTGGCGTGCGCGGCCTTGTCGGCATCGGTCGAGGCGATGGTGATCGTGCCGTCTTCGCCGATGTCGATCGTGGTGCCGGTTTCCTCGGTCAGCGCGCGGATGGTGGCGCCGCCCTTGCCGATCACGTCGCGGATCTTCTCCGGGTTGATCTTCATCGTGTACAGGCGCGGGGCGAACTGGCTGACCTCGGCCTTGGCTTCACCCATGGCCTCGACCATCTTGCCGAGGATGTGCATGCGGGCTTCCTTGGCCTGGGCCAGCGCGACCTGCATGATCTCCTTGGTGATGCCCTGGATCTTGATGTCCATCTGCAGCGCGGTCACGCCTTGCGTGGTGCCAGCCACCTTGAAATCCATGTCGCCGAGGTGGTCCTCGTCGCCCAGGATGTCGGTCAACACCGCGAAGCGGTTGCCTTCCTTGATCAGGCCCATGGCGATGCCGGCCACGTGGGCCTTCATCGGCACGCCGGCGTCCATCAGCGCGAGGCAGCCGCCGCACACCGAGGCCATCGACGACGAGCCGTTCGACTCGGTGATTTCCGAGACGACGCGGATCGTGTAGGGGAAGTCTTCCTTGCTCGGC
This sequence comes from Burkholderiaceae bacterium, assembly GCA_044226465.1. Classification (GTDB taxonomy): domain Bacteria; phylum Pseudomonadota; class Gammaproteobacteria; order Burkholderiales; family Burkholderiaceae_C; genus Ideonella. The sequence continues at coordinate 35,071 of JBGAGZ010000015.1, forward strand.
AGCGCGGCGATCAGCGCGCGCTTGGCCAGGCGGCCGTGGCCGATCTCGCGGCGCTTGGGGCTGCCCACGCGGCCCGTTTCGCCGGTGGCGAACGGGGGCATGTTGTAGTGCAGCATGAAGCGCTCGTCGTAGGTGCCGGCCAGCGCGTCGATCATCTGCGCGTCGCGCTCGGTGCCCAGCGTCGCGGCGACCAGGGCCTGGGTCTCGCCCCGGGTGAACAGCGCCGAGCCGTGCACGCGCGGCAGCACGCTGTTGCGGATCTCGATGCCGCGCACGGTGCGGGTGTCGCGGCCGTCGATGCGGGGCTCGCCGGCAAGGATCTGGCCGCGCACGATGCGGGCTTCGATCTCGAACAGCAGGCCTTCGACGGCCACGCTGTCGAACTCGGCGCCTTCGGCCTTCAGCGAGGCCATCACGTTGGCGGTGACTTCGCGGCAGGCCTGGGTGCGGGCCTGCTTCGAGCGGATCTGGTAGGCGGCACGCAGCGGCTCTTCGGCCAGCGCGCCGACCTTGGCGATGAAGGCTTCGTCCTTGGCCGGGGCCTTCCAGTCCCACACCGGCTTGCCGGCGTCGCGCACCAGTTCATGGATGGCGTTGATCGCCACCTTGCCCTGCTCGTGGCCGAAGACCACGGCGCCGAGCATCACGTCTTCGGGCAACTGGTCGGCTTCGGACTCGACCATCAGCACAGCGGCTTCGGTGCCGGCCACGACCAGGTCCAGCTTCGAGTCGGCCAGTTGCGTCTTGCCCGGGTTCAGCACGTACTCGCCGTTGATGTAGCCCACACGGGCAGCGCCGATCGGGCCGTTGAACGGGATGCCCGACACGGCCAGCGCGGCGCTGGAGGCGATCAGCGCGGCGATGTCGGCCTGCACCTCGGGGTTCAGGCTCAGCACGTGCACGACGACCTGGACTTCGTTGAAGAAGCCTTCGGGGAACAGCGGGCGGATCGGGCGGTCGATCAGGCGGCTGGTCAGGGTCTCCAGCTCGCTCGGCCGGCCTTCACGCTTGAAGAAGCTGCCCGGGATCTTGCCGGCGGCGTAGGTCTTCTCGATGTAGTCGACGGTCAGCGGGAAGAAGTCCTGGCCGGGCTTGGCCGAGGTGCGGGCCACCACGGTGGCCAGCACCACGGTGTCTTCGATGTTGACGATGACGGCGCCGCTGGACTGGCGGGCCACTTCGCCCGTTTCCATCACGACCTGGTGGGGGCCCCATTGGAAGGTCTTCGTGACCTTGTTGAACATGCTCATGGATGAAAGTCTCCGGTGGTTGTCGGGCACACTTGCGGCGGCGCCTGGTCAGACCGGGAGCGGTGGCGGCGGCGGGTCGTATGCCATTCCAGCGGGCCGCACGTCGGCGGTGGCCCCTTGGAATGACACAGCAACAACCGTGGCTGCCGGCTCCAAAGACAAAGAGCCTGTGCTGGGGTGTACTCCAGACAGGCTCTTGCTCATCTTGGACGCTTACTTGCGCAGGCCCAGCTTCTGGATCAGCGCGGTGTAGCGGTCGGCGTCCTTGTCCTTCAGGTAGGACAGCAGGCGCTTGCGCTGGTTGACCATCTTCAGCAGGCCACGGCGACCGTGGTGGTCCTTCAGGTGGGCCTTGAAGTGCGGGGTCAGTTCGTTGATGCGGGCGGTCAGCAGAGCGACCTGGACTTCCGGCGAGCCGGTGTCGGCGGCGCCGCGGGCGTGGGCCTTGACGATGTCGGCCTTGTTGAGGTCTGCCACGGACATGGCGATTTCCTTTATGGATGGAAGCCGCCGACAGCCCGCCCGAATGAAGGGCACGGCAACAAGGTCGAACGGTTTCCGGTTTTCACTTGCGATCACGGGTGAAACCGACCCGCGTCGTGCCTGTTTGCACCGCCCACAGCAGGCTGCTCACGGCGCAAAACTCGCGAAGTATACCCGATGCCCTCCTTCGAGGGCCGTCGCCGGTTACGGCCGGACACACCCTGCCGGCCGATCATCATGAACCTTCATGCCCGGCGTGGCGCTGGCCTCAGCCAGGGGGAAACGGTCTTGCCCGCGCCACTGCCCGCCAAGATACTGCGCCGCTTCAGCAGGCCGCTTGCCCGCAACCTGCCCCACCCTCGCCCTACGTAGGACATCCATGCGCTTGAAGATCACCGCCCTGCTGGCCGCCGTCGCCGCGCTGTCGGCTGCCAACCTGGCGTTCGCCGCCCGCGACGACCACCTGAGCCACCGCTGCTACACGGTCGCCCCCGAGCCCGAAGACCGCGCCCGCATCGACGACAACCTGACGGCCTTCCTGCGCATGAAGAACGCCCGCGGCGGCGACACCCACCGCGGCATCGGCAGCGTGACCATTCCGGTGTGGTTCCACGTCATCAACAAGGGCAGCGGCCTCTCGAACGGCGACATCCCCCAGTCGCAGATCGACGACCAGATCGCCGTTCTGAACGCCGCCTACGCCAGCACGCCCTTCACCTTCTCGCTGGCCGGCGTCGACCGGACGACCAACAACACCTGGTACACGATGACGCCCGGCTCCACGGCCGAGAAGAACGCAAAGAACGCCCTGCGCAAGGGCGGCGCCGAAACGTTGAATCTGTACAGCGCCAACCTGGGCGGCGGCCTGCTGGGCTGGGCCACGTTCCCGAGCGACTACGTCGCCAAGCCGAAGATGGACGGCGTGGTGATCCTGTACTCCAGCGTACCCGGCGGCACGGCGGCGCCCTACAACGAAGGCGACACCGGCACCCACGAGATCGGCCACTGGCTGGGGCTGTACCACACGTTCCAGGGCGGCTGCAAGAACCCGGGCGACTCGGTGAGCGACACCGCCGCCGAGAAGTCGGCCGCTTTCGGCTGCCCGGTGGGTCGCGATTCCTGCGGAAGCAAAGCCGGTCTCGACCCGATCACCAACTTCATGGACTACACCGACGACAGCTGCATGAACCAGTTCACCGCCGGCCAGACGACCCGCATGGATCAGATGCACCAGCAGTACCGCAGCAACTGAGCAGACACCCGTGGGCGAGAAGACCCCCGTTGACGCCGGCCCAGGCCAGCTCTTGACAGCCGGCGCTTCGGCCTCGGATTGCCTACTCGCCTGCCTCGGCCAGGCTCCAGCGGGGCCGCACCGCAAAGCGGTGGTCATGGCGCAGGGCCGCCACGCCCGCCTGGCAGCGCAGCGCGGCCGCCAGCGCGATCATCGCGCCGTTGTCGGTGCACAGGTGCAACTCGGGGTAGTGCACGCGAACGCCTCTTGTGGTGCAGGCCGCGTTCAGCGCGGTGCGCAGTGCGGCGTTGGCCCCCACCCCACCGGCCACGACCAGCCGGCGCAGGCCCGTCTCTCGCAAGGCGCGCAACGACTTGCGCTGCAGCGCGTCGACGATCGCCGCCTGCGTGCTGGCCGCCAGATCGGCACGCTGAGCGTCGGTGGGCGCCGGCCCCAGGCGCTTCAGCGAGGTCATCACCGCTGTCTTCAGGCCGGCGAAAGAGAAGTCCAGGTTCGCCTGATGCAGCAAAGGGCGCGGCAGGTCGAAGGCGTCGGCGCGCCCCTGTTCGGCCAGGCGGGCCAGTGCAGGCCCGCCCGGGTAGCCGAGCCCCAGCAGTTTGGCCGACTTGTCGAAGGCTTCGCCCGCCGCGTCGTCGATGGTCTCGCCCAACAACTCGTAGCGGCCCACGCCATCCACCCGCATCAGCTGCGTGTGCCCGCCGGACACCAGCAGGGCGACAAAGGGAAACTCGGGCGGGTCGGCCGACAGGAAGGGCGACATCAAATGGCCTTCGAGGTGGTGCACCCCGAGCGTCGGCTTGCCCAGGGCCGCGGCCAGGCCGCAAGCGACACCGGCGCCCACCAGCAAGGCGCCAGCAAGACCCGGCCCGCGCGTGAAAGCCACGACATCGATGTCGCGCACGCCCAGGCCGGCTTCGGCCAGCGCCGCTTCGCTCAGGGGCAGCACGCGTCGCACATGGTCGCGCGAGGCCAGCTCGGGCACCACACCGCCATAGGCCTCGTGCATGCGGATCTGGCTGTGCAGCGCCTGCCCCAGCAAACGCGGCAACCCCGGCCCGTCCACGGCAACGATCGCGACACCGGTCTCGTCGCAGGAAGATTCGATGCCCAACACGTTCACGTCTCGTTACTCCTGGAACGCGACTTGCTACACGAGAACGCTACGCTTGCCAACTCTGATTTGACGCACATCCATGAAAATGTCATCAGCGCAGAATAGCGTGTCGGTGTCCCACACAATGGGGCAACCAGCCACAGAAGACCGATCGAACGTTGGGGTATGAAAGAGTACAAACTGCTGTCCTGGCCGGACTTGCCTGTCGAGTTCCGCCGCACCGCCTTTCGCCGGTTGCTGTGCGAGCTTTCGCAGCGCCACATCAGCGAATCGATGCTGCTCAAGCGGGACGGCATCAAGGCGAGTGAAATGCGCGCTCTGCTGCAGTTCCTGGCGTCGCGCGAGGTGCTCGAAGTGCGCCAAGCCGCCAGCCACAACGGTTGGCGCCCTGCATTTGCGAGCTGGTTCCGTCGCCTCACGGCCTGAGGCTCCCCTCGCTCGCCACGAAGCCAGGCTCCATGCCTGGCTTTTTGCTTTGGGGAGCACAACGACCACCACGTGTCAGTGGTTCTCGCGCGCGTGGTTGATCGTGTACTTGGGGATCTCGATCGTCACGTCCTGGTCGGACACGATGGCCTGGCACGACAGGCGCGAGGTCGGCGTCAGGCCCCAGGCCTTGTCCAGCAGGTCTTCCTCGATCTCGTCGAGCTCGCCCAGCGAGTTGAAGCCCTGCTTCACGATGACGTGGCAGGTCGTGCAGGCGCAGCTCATCTCGCAGGCGTGCTCGATGGCGATTCCGTTCTCCAGCAAGGCTTCGCAGATCGAGGTGCCCGGCTCGGCTTCGATCGAGTCGCCCTGGGGGCACAACTCGGCATGGGGCAGGATTCGGATGACAGGCATGGGGTGTCTCTAGATCTCGTCCAGTCCGCGCCCGGTCAGCGCGGCGCGGATGCCGCGGTTCATGCGCGCGGCCGCAAAGGGCTCTGTGCCGTCGGCCAGGGCCTTCACCGCCGCGTCGATGGCCGATGCGTCGTCGCTCTGCGCCGTCGCTCGGACGACGGCCAGCAAATGAGCCACGCTCTCGTGCTCGCTCTCGTCCAGCAGGTCGCCATCGGCCGCCAGCGCGGCCTCGGTGGCCAGGCCCATGCGCTCGGCCTCGACACGGGCCTCGCGCAAGGCGCGGGCCTGCATGTCGACTTCCGCGCTGGCAAAGCCGTCCTTGAGCATCTGCGCGATCTCGTCGTCGCCCAGCCCGTAGCTGGGCTTGACCTGCACGGCCGACTCGACGCCCGAGCCCAGCTCGCGCGCGCTGACGCTGAGCAGGCCGTCGGCATCGACCTGGAAGCTCACGCGGATGCGCGCCGCGCCCGCCGCCATCGGCGGGATGCCGCGAAGCTCGAAGCGGGCCAATGAGCGGCAATCGGCCACCAGCTCGCGCTCGCCCTGCACCACGTGCACGGCCATCGCGGTCTGACCGTCCTTGAAGGTGGTGAAGTCCTGCGCCTTGGCCACCGGGATGGTGGTGTTGCGCTCGATCACCCGCTCGACCAAGCCACCCATGGTCTCCAGCCCGAGCGACAGCGGGATCACGTCGAGCAGCAGCAGTTCGCCGTCCTTGGCGTTGCCGGCCAGCGCATTGGCCTGGATCGCGGCGCCCACGGCGACCACCTCGTCCGGGTTCAGGTCGGTCAGCGGATCACGTCCGAAGAACTCGGCCACCGCGCGGCGAACCGACGGCATGCGGGTCGAGCCGCCCACCAGCACCACGCCCTTGACTTCGTCGCGCTGCACCTTGGCGTCGCGCAACACCTTGCGCACGGCGGCCAGCGTGCGCTGCAGCAGCGGCGCCGTGATCTCGTCGAATCGCGCACGGGTCACTGTTTGCGCGATCTCGCCAGCGGCCAACTGGCAATGCAGCATGGCCTCGGGTTGGCCGGTCAGCGCCTCCTTGGCAGCGCGGGCAGCCAGCGCCAGCGCGCGGCGGTCCTGCGCGCCCTGGGGGGCAACGGCGGCTTGGGCACTGGCCCAATCGGCCAGCGCGTGGTCGAAATCGTCGCCACCCAGGGCCGCGTCGCCGCCGGTGGCCACGACCTCGAATACGCCGCGCTGCAAGCGCAGCAGCGAGATGTCGAAGGTGCCGCCGCCGAGGTCGTAGACGGCGTACAGGCCCTCGCTGCCGTTCTCCAGCCCATAGGCCACCGCGGCGGCGGTGGGCTCGTTGATCAGGCGCAGCACGTTGATGCCGGCCAGCTGGGCGGCGTCCTTGGTGGCCTGGCGCTGGGCGTCGTCGAAATAGGCCGGCACCGTGATCACGGCACCGAAAAGGTCATCGTTGAATGTGTCTTCGGCGCGCTGGCGCAATGTGGCCAGGATTTCGGCCGAGACCTCGACCGGCGTCTTCAGCCCCTCCCGAGTGGCGATGGCCACCATGCCGGGCCGCTCGACCAGTTGGTAGGGCAGCCGCTCGCGGCCCTCGATGTCGGCCAGCGCCCGGCCCATCAGGCGCTTGACCGAGGCCACCGTGTTGGCCGCGTCCTCGGTCTCGGCCGCCGCGTCGTGGCCGATCTGACGCCGGCCATCGCCCAGGTAGCGGACGACGGACGGCAGCATCGTGCGGCCCTGGGCGTCCGGCAGGCACTCGGGCACGCCGTGGCGCATGGCGGCCACCAGCGAGTTGGTGGTGCCCAGGTCGATGCCCACCGCGATGCGGCGCTGGTGCGGGTCGGGCGCCTGGCCCGGTTCGGAAATCTGCAGCAGGGCCATGGGTCAGGCTTGGAAGGCTTCGAGCCGGCGGTCGACGTCTTCGCGAAAGCGCCGGACGAACATCAGGGCGCGCACACGCTGCGCCGCCTCGGTGGCGTTGCCCTGCTCGTCGAGCAGGCTGCCCAGCTCAACGAACAGGCTCTTCTCATAGCGAGCCACCTCGTCGTCCAGGGCCTGAACGGCCGCTTCGCCGGTGGCCTCGGCGAGCGCCTCGCGCCATTCCAGCTGCTGCACGAGAAAGGCGCCAGGCATCGCGGTGTTGCGGTCGGCGTCGATCGCCGCACCGCGCAGCTCGCACAGGTAGGCGGCGCGGCTCAGCGGGTCTTTCAGACGCTGGTGCGCCTCGTTGACGCGCACGGCCCATTGCATGGCCACGCGCTGCGCGGCGGCGCCCTCGGCGGCGAACTTGTCGGGGTGGACCTGCGCCTGCACGGCGCGCCAGCGCGTGTCCAGTTCGGCCCGGTCGAGGGCAAAACGCGTCGGGACGCCCAGCAAGGTGAAATCGTCGTCGTCGAGCTTCATGGCCGCTGTGTGCTCTAGGGGCGATGGGGTTGGGCCGCGTCCGGCATGAAAAAGGCGCGGCCTGTGCAGCGCCGCGCCCGGTCAAAGATGATGCAATTGTCGGCGAAGCCGTCGAAGCAGTCCTCAGACCCGGAACGACTCACCACAGCCGCAGCGGTCTTTCTCGCGCGGGTTGTGGAACTTGAAGCCTTCGTTCAGCCCCTCGCGGACGAAGTCCAGCTCGGTGCCATCCAGGTAGGGCAAGCTTTTCGGGTCGATCAACACCTTGACGCCATGGCCCTCGAAGACCACGTCTTCGGGCGCCACGTCGTCGGCGTATTCGAGCTTGTAGGCCAGGCCCGAGCAGCCCGTGGTCTTGACGCCAAGGCGCACGCCCACACCCTTGCCGCGCCGGGCCAGGTAGCGCGTCACATGGCGTGCCGCGGCTTCGGTCAATGTCACCGCCATCGGGTCAGCTCGCCTGGGCAGCGCCGGCCGGGTTGGCCGCGGTGTCATGGCGGGCACGGTAGTCGTCCACCGCGGCCTTGATCGCGTCTTCAGCCAGGATCGAGCAGTGGATCTTCACCGGCGGCAGCGCCAGCTCTTCGGCGATGTGGGTGTTCTTGATGGTCAGCGCCTGGTCCAGCGTCTTGCCCTTGACCCACTCGGTCACCAGCGAACTCGACGCGATCGCCGAGCCGCAGCCATAGGTCTTGAAACGCGCGTCCTCGATCAGGCCGGTGGCCGGGTTGACCTTGATCTGCAGCTTCATCACGTCGCCGCAGGCCGGGGCGCCGACCATGCCGGTGCCCACCGTCTCGTCGCCCTTGTCGAAGTTGCCGACGTTGCGCGGGTTCTCGTAGTGGTCGATGACCTTCTGGCTGTAAGACATGGTGCTACTCCTTCAATCTCAATGTGCGGCCCACTGGATGGCGGAAATGTCGACGCCGTCGCGGTACATGTCCCACAGCGGCGACAGCTCGCGCAACTTGGCCACGCGTTCCTTCAGCGTGGCGACGGCGTAGTCGATCTCGTCCTCGGTCGTGAAGCGGCCGATCGTGATGCGCAAGCTGGAGTGCGCCAGCTCGTCGCTGCGGCCGAGCGCGCGCAACACATAGCTGGGCTCGAGGCTGGCCGAGGTGCAGGCCGAGCCCGAAGACACGGCGATGCCCTTGACGCCCATGATCAGCGACTCGCCTTCCACATAGTTGAACGAGATGTTCAGGTTGTGCGGCACCCGCTGCGTGAGGTGGCCGTTGATGAAGGTCTGCTCGATGTCGCTCAGGCCCTTGACCAGCCGGTCGTGCAAGGCCTGGATGCGCGGCAGTTCCTGCGCCATCTCTTCGCGGGCGATGCGGAAGGCCTCGCCCATGCCGACGATCTGGTGCGTGGGCAAGGTGCCCGAGCGCAGGCCGCGCTCGTGGCCGCCACCGTGCATCTGCGCCTCCAGGCGCACCCGGGGCTTGCGGCGCACATACAGCGCGCCGATGCCCTTGGGGCCGTAGGTCTTGTGCGAGGCCAGGCTCATCAGGTCGATCGGCAGCTTCGCCATGTCGATCTCGACCTTGCCGGTGGCCTGGGCCGCGTCGACGTGGAAGATCGTGCCGTTGGCCCGGCACAGCTGGCCCAGCGCGACCACGTCCTGCACCACGCCGATCTCGTTGTTGACGAACATCACCGAGGCCAGCACCGTGTCCGGCCGCAACGCGGCCTTGAAGGCCGCGAGGTCGACCAGGCCATCGGCCTGCACGTCGAGGTAGGTGGCCTCGAAGCCCTGGCGCTCGAGCTCGCGCACCGTGTCGAGCACGGCCTTGTGCTCGGTCTTCACGGTGATGATGTGCTTGCCCTTGGTCTCGGCGTAGAAATGTGCCGCGCCCTTGATCGCCAGGTTGTTGGACTCGGTGGCACCCGAAGTCCAGACGATCTCGCGCGGGTCGGCGCCGATCAGGGCGGCCACCTGGCCACGCGCCTTCTCGACCGCCTCTTCCGCCTCCCAGCCCCAGGCGTGGCTGCGCGACGCAGGGTTGCCGAAATGCTCGCGCAACCACGGCACCATCGCGTCGACCACGCGGTCGTCGACCGGCGTGGTGGCGCCGTAATCCATGTAGATCGGGAAATGCGGAGTCATGTCCATGGCGAAAGGCGTCTGGATCGGGTTCGACTTACTTCGAGAAGGCGTTGCCAAGGGCAAAGACCGAATTCGGCGCGGTGATCTTGATCGGCTTGACCACCGGCTGGCTGGAGATGGCGCGCTTGATCGGCGCCTCTTCGATGGACACGCCCTTGGCGAGTTGGTCGTCGACCAGCTTGCGCAGCGTGATCGAGTCCAGGAACTCAATCATCTTGGTGTTCAGGCTGGCCCACAGCTCGTGCGTCATGCAGCGGCCGGTGTCGTCGCCCATGCAGTTTTCCTTGCCGCCGCAGCCGGTGGCGTCGATGGGCTCATCGACCGCGACGATGATGTCGGCGACGCTGATCTCTTCGGCCTTGCGGCCCAGCGAGTAGCCGCCGCCCGGGCCGCGGGTGCTCTCGACCAGTTCGTGGCGGCGCAGCTTGCCGAACAGTTGCTCCAGGTACGACAGCGAGATCTGCTGACGCTGGCTGATCGCCGCCAACGCCACCGGCCCGTTGTTCGAGCGCAGCGCCAGATCGATCATGGCGGTGACCGCGAAGCGGCCTTTGGTGGTCAGACGCATAGGGTTTCTCCTGTCGTTTCAGGGTCGACAGCCAGACACCTCGCGGGTTAACCCGTGGCAGAGTCCGACTGTTTTGCTGGATTATAGCAGAAGCCGAGCTATTTAGTCGAGTATCCAGCGAGCTGGTCCAACAGCCCCGCACAGCCGGCTTCGACCAGGTCCAGAACCTGCTCGAAATCGGCTGGCTGGCCGTAGTACGGGTCCGGCACCTCGTGCCCGTGCTGCCCTGCAGCAAAGTCCATCAGCAGCCGCAAGCGCCCTTGCTGGCTGGGCGGGCATCGGCGCTTGAGCGCCGCCAGGTGCCAGCGGTCCATCGCCAGCAGCCAGTCGAAGGTCTCGAAGTCGCGCGCGTGCACCTGCCGCGCCCGCAGGGCCCCCAGCGCGTAGCCGCGCCGCGCCGCGTGGTCTTGCGAGCGCGGGTCCGGCGGCGAGCCCACGTGGTAAGCCTCGATGCCCGCCGAGTCCACGAGCAGCCGGTCGTCGCCCCAGCCACGGGCCAGGGCCTGGGCCCGCAACACGGCCTCGGCGGTCGGCGAGCGGCAGATGTTGCCGGTGCAGACCATCAACACGCGCACCGGCGCCGTGGGCGTCACGCTGCCCTCCCCGCGCCGCCGCCCACCAGCGGCACCACGTTGGCGTCGTGCGCGCCGCCGGCGCCAAAGGCCTGCTCGCGCAGCAGGGCCAGTTGGTCGCGCACGCGGGCGGCCTTCTCGAACTCCAGGTTCTTGGCGAACTCGAGCATCTGCTTTTCCAGCGCCTTGATGCGCTTGCTCAGGTCCTTCTCGCTCAGGGCCTCGACCTCGGCCGCCTGCTGGGCGAAGCGCAGGTCGTCCTTGCCGGACTTCTCGGCCACCACGCCGTCGATCATCTCCCGCACCTCCTTGCGGATGCCGCGCGGCACGATGCCCATCTCGGTGTTGAACGCGATCTGCTTGGCGCGCCGGCGCTCGGTCTCGTCGATGGCCTTGCGCATCGACTCGGTGATCTTGTCGGCGTAGAGGATGGCCCGGCCATTGACGTTGCGCGCCGCGCGGCCGATGGTCTGCACCAGGCTGCGCTCGGCGCGAAGGAAACCCTCCTTGTCGGCGTCCAGGATCGCGACCAGGCTCACCTCGGGGATGTCCAGGCCTTCTCGCAGCAGGTTGATGCCCACCAGCACGTCGAAGGTGCCCAGACGCAGGTCGCGCAGGATCTCGACCCGCTCGACGGTGTCGATGTCCGAGTGCAGGTAACGCACCTTGACGCCGTTGTCGCTCAGGTAGTCGGTCAGCTGCTCGGCCATCCGCTTGGTCAGCGTGGTGATCAGCACCCGCTCGCCGTTGTCCACCGTGTTGCGGATCTCCTGCAGCACGTCGTCCACCTGGTGGGTGGCCGGCCGCACCTCGACCAGCGGGTCGACCAGGCCCGTGGGCCGCACGAGTTGCTCCACCACCTGGCCGGCATGCGCCTGTTCGTAGGCCGCCGGCGTGGCCGAGACGAAGATCGCCTGGCGCATCTTGGTCTCGAACTCCTCGAACTTCAGCGGCCGGTTGTCCAGCGCGCTGGGCAGGCGAAAGCCGTAATCGACGAGCACCGTCTTGCGCGCCCGGTCGCCGTTGAACATGCCGCCAAGCTGGCCGATGAGCACATGGCTCTCGTCGAGGAACATCAGCGCGTCGCGCGGCATGTAGTCGACCATGGTCGGCGGCGGGTCGCCCGGCGCGGCGCCCGACAGGTGGCGCGTGTAGTTCTCGATGCCCTTGCAGTGGCCCACTTCCTGCAGCATCTCCAGGTCGAAGCGGGTGCGCTGCTCCAGCCGCTGGGCCTCGACCAGCTTGCCCTCCTTGACGAAGAAATCCAGCCGTTCGCGCAGCTCGGCCTTGATGGTGTCGATGGCCGACAGCACGCGCTCGCGCGGCGTCACGTAGTGGCTGCTGGGGTAGATCGTGAAGCGCGGCACCTTCTGCCGGATGCGGCCGGTCAGCGGGTCCAGCAGGCTCAGGGACTCGACCTCGTCGTCGAACAGCTCCAGCCGCACCGCCAGCTCGGAATGCTCGGCAGGGAAGACGTCGATCGTGTCGCCACGCACGCGGAACGTGCCGCGCGAGAAGTCGGTCTCGTTGCGGGTGTACTGCATCCGGATCAGCTGGGCGATCACGTCGCGCTGGCCGATCTTGTCGCCCACCCGCACGATGAAGCGCATCTGGGTGTAGTCCTCGGGCTTGCCGATGCCGTAGATGGCCGAGACGCTCGCCACGATGATGGTGTCGCGCCGCTCCAGCACGCTCTTGGTGGCCGACAGGCGCATCTGCTCAATGTGCTCGTTGATCGACGAGTCCTTCTCGATGAACAAGTCGCGCTGCGGCACGTAGGCCTCGGGCTGGTAGTAGTCGTAGTAGCTGACGAAGTACTCGACCGCGTTCTTCGGAAAGAACTCGCGGAACTCGCTGTAGAGCTGCGCCGCCAGCGTCTTGTTCGGCGCGAACACGATCGCCGGCCGGCCCAGCTGGGCGATCACGTTGGCCATCGTGAAGGTCTTGCCCGAGCCGGTCACGCCCAGCAGCGTCTGGTAGGCCAGGCCGTCGTTGACACCCTCGACCAGCTGGGCGATCGCCGTCGGCTGGTCGCCCGCGGGCGGATACGGCTGGAACAGCTGGAAGGGCGAGTCCGGGAAGCTCACGAACTCACCTTGTGGCGCGCCGGGGGCTTCGGCCTCCGGCATCACCTCAGAAATTTCCGGCATGGGGTTATCCCTGGTCGAACGTCTAAAATCGGCCGCGCTGCCGGGTGGTCCGGTCCACGCGAAGAACCTTGCAGCTTAAGCGTTGTGCGCCGGGATTGCCCGCGCGGGCTTCGCGCCCCATGCCAACGTCCTGCCACCGTCCCTTCAGGAATCCGCTCCATGTCCTTGTTTGCCGCCGTCGAAATGGCCCCGCGCGACCCCATCCTGGGTCTGAACGAGCAGTTCAATGCCGACACCAACCCCGCCAAGGTCAACCTCGGCGTCGGCGTGTACACCGACGAGAACGGCAAGCTGCCGCTGCTGGCCTGCGTGAAGGCGGCCGAGGCTCAGCTGGTCGAGGCCGCTCGCGCCCGTGGCTACCTGCCGATCGACGGCATCGCCGCCTACGACAAGGCCGTCCAAGGCCTGGTCTTCGGTGAAGGCAGCCCCCTGGTGGCCGCCGGCCGCGTGGCCACGGTGCAAGCCCTGGGCGGCACCGGTGGCCTGAAGGTCGGTGCCGATTTCCTGAAGAAGATCAACCCGAACGCCAAGGTCCTGATCAGCGACCCGAGCTGGGAGAACCACCGTGCGCTGTTCACCAACGCCGGCTTCACGGTCGACACCTACCCTTATTACGACGCCAGCAAGCAGGGCGTGAACTTCGATGCCATGCTGGCCGCGCTGAACGCCGCCGTCGCCGGCACGATCGTCGTGCTGCACGCCTGCTGCCACAACCCGACCGGCTACGACATCTCCACCGCCCAGTGGGACGCGGTGATCGAGGCCGTCAAGTCGCGCAAGCTCGTGGCTTTCCTCGACATGGCCTACCAGGGCTTCGGCGACGGCATCGCCGAAGACGGCGCGGTCATCGGCCGCTTCGTCCAGTCGGGCGTCGACTTCTTCGTCTCCACCTCGTTCTCGAAGAGCTTCTCGCTCTACGGCGAGCGGGTCGGCGCGCTGTCGGTCGTCTGCGAGAGCAAGGAAGAAGCCTCGCGCGTGCTGTCGCAGCTGAAGATCGTCATCCGCACCAACTACTCGAACCCGCCGACGCACGGCGCCCAGGTCGTTGCCACGGTGCTGACCACGCCCGCGCTGCGCGCCCAGTGGGAGCAGGAACTGGCCGGCATGCGCAACCGCATCAAGGCCATGCGCGGCGCCCTGGTCGAGCGGCTCAAGGCCGCTGGCGTGAAGCAAGACGTTTCGTTCATCAACACCCAGCGCGGCATGTTCAGCTACTCGGGCCTGACCAAGCCGCAGATGGAGCGCCTGCGCAGCGAGTTCGGCGTCTACGGCGTCGACTCTGGCCGCATCTGCGTGGCCGCGCTGAACGAGAAGAACCTGGGCTACGTCGCCGAAGCCATTGCCAAGGTGCTCTGACGCCGCCGCAAGACGAGGGCCGCAAGGCCCTTTTCTCGACCCAGTTTATAAACCAATAGTTTATTTATTGCGGCATCATTCGGGCCATGAACTCGCCCCTGCTGCACCTTCGAATCGCGCGCCCCGTGGCCGACCTGGCCCGCAGCACGCACCTGTACACCCAGGGCCTCGGCCTGGTCGAGCTGGGCCGCTTCGAGGACCATGACGGATTCGACGGCGTGATGCTGGGCCAGCCCGGCGCCGACCACCACCTGGAGTTCACCCACGCCCGCCGCCACCCCGTGGCGCCGGCACCCACGGCGGAAGACCTGCTGGTGCTCTACGTGCCCGATCAAGCCGAGTTCGCGCACCGCTGCCAGCGCCTGCTGGACGCCGGCTTCGCCCCCGTGGCCTCGTTCAACCCCTACTGGGACCAGCGCGGCCGCAGCTTCCAGGACCCGGACGGCTACCGCGTCGTGCTGCAGAACGCGGCCTGGGGTGCATGATGGCTGCGTCTCGGGCTGATCTGCACCGCGCGCTGGACCAGAGCCTGGCCTACGCGGCCCACTACCCGGCCGGCCACCTGCAACTGTCCAGCCACCTGCCGATGGTGTTGACCGCCCTGTGGCGCTTGGGCGCCCCTGCCGATGCGCTGGGCACGGCACTGGAGCGTATGCGCTCGCGCTTGGTGCCGCTGACGGCCAACAGCGTCGAGGCCCTGGCCTCTGCGGGCTTCACCGATGACCTGCAGCGCCACGGACGGCCCACCACCTTGGCAACGCACCTGCCCGGCCTGCTGCTCGCCGCCGAGACCGCCGCTTTCCACGGCCTGATCCGCCTGGCCCACGCGCTGGACGCCGAGCACCTCGGCGAAACCGCCCGGGCACTGGCGGCCTGGCAAACCAGCCGGCTCAGCCTGGGGCCCGTGCCAGAGGCCCCGCTGCCTGGCGGACTGCCCAGCGTGGCCGTTGCGCTCGACCGCCTACAGGCCCGGCCGAGCCTCGCCTTCTCGCCACGCCAGGGCACCACGATCACCAGCGACATGCAGGCTTGCGCAGCCCTGCCCGGCTTCGAAGCCGCGGCGCACGGTGTGGACGCACCCGCCGACGAGGCACTGACCATCGACGCGCTGGCCGAAGCCTCTCTCGCCGTTTACCTGGCCAGCTTCGACTTCACCGCGCTGCACCTGGTCACCGCCTGCCACGCCTGGCGCCTGGTCGAACCGCTGGCCCGGCTGAATGCCGCCCAGGCGCGCATCGCCCGCCGCGGCCTGTGGCGGGCCTGGCTGGCCGCCTGGCTGTCGATCGGCCGGCCGCGGCCCGACTGGGCTGCCGTGCACGCCGGCACGGCCAGCGAGGCCGACTGGCTGGCCGCCCTGCCCGCCATCGCGGCCTCGCCCGACGACCACCGCATCAAGCTCGCCTGGACGACGCTGGACGAATGGCGGCTTCGCGGCTGGCCCGGCTACGCCCGCGCGATGCGGGGCCGCGCATGAGCGCGCCGGGCCGCTCCCAAGCGCTCATACCGAAGCCCGTCCAGGGCGAAGGTACTCCAGCGAGCCCCGACGACCTTCAGCGGGCCGAGCGGCAAGCCGCGCGGCGCCTGCTCGTCGCCGTCTGTGCGGTGACGCTGCTGTGCACCGTGGGCATGGCCATGCCCTACCCCATCCTGGCGCCGATCTTCGTCGACGGGCCTGCCGACGGCTTCACCCGCTTCGCCGGCCTGCCCCCCGAGTGGCTGCTGGGCATGGCGCTGGCGGCCAACCCGGCCGGCATCCTGCTGGGCAGCCTGGTGCTGGGCCCGCTGTCGGACCGGCTGGGGCGTCGCCGCATCCTGGTCGCCACCTTGCTGGTCTGCGCCGTCGGCAACCTGGTCACGGCCGGCGCACTGTGGGCCCGCTGGTACCCGCTGTTCGTCTTCGCCCGCTTCGCCACCGGGTTGGCCGAGGGAAACATCGCCGTGGCGCGGGCCCTGCTGGCCGACCACCATGATGAGCGCTCGCGGGTGCGCGCCTTTGCCTGGCTCAACGCCTGCCAGTACGGCGGCTGGCTGCTGGGGCCCCTGGCCGGCGGGTTGATGCTGCGCTGGGGCGAGCCGGTGCCCTTTGCACTCGCCGCGCTGGCCATGCTGCCCTGCGCGGCCCTGGTCATGGTCGGCGTGCCGGCCGGCCGCGCGGCCCCGGCGCCGGCAACGGCAGGCTCACCGGCGGTCGGCGGCCTCGGCGCCTCGACCCTGGCGCCGCTGATCCACGACGCGTCGCTGCGCCGCCTGTTCCTGCTGCAGCTGGCCTACATGTGTGGCGTGACTGCGTTGTACGAGTACGCGCCCCTGTGGTGCGTCACCGAGGCCGGCTTCGGCCCCACCGGCATCGCCTGGATCACCGCCGGGCAGTGCGGCGGCATGTTGCTCGGCACCTGGCTGGCGGGGCGGATGCCCAGCTTCGGCCACCCTTTGCGTGGCACGGCGCTGGCAGCGGCCCTGGGCGCGGGGGGCTTGGCCCTGCTGGTGGTGCTGCCGGCCACGCCGGGCCTGGTCGCCATCGTGGCCCTGGGGGTGCCGCTGGCGGTCTACAGCGCGCTGCTGCCGGCCTGGGTCTCGTCGCGCTTCGCTCACCACGGCCAGGGTCGCATGATGGGGCTGCTGACGACGATCTTCTGCGTGTCCAACGTGGTCATCGCGCTGGCCGGCGGCGCGCTGTCGCTGTGGACCGTGCGCGGCGTCATGAGCCTGGGCGCCCTGTGCGCCGGGGCCGCCGCCTGGGCCTTCTGGCGCTGGGCGCGGCACGAGGCCGCCGCTGCGGCCACCGTGCCAGCCACCGCCCCGGTGGAGGCCGTATGACCGCCACCACCGACCGGCTGCTGTTCCAACTCAAGAGCCGCGGCCCGCAAAGTGCCGCCACGCTGGCCGCGGCCTGCGCCATCACGCCGATGGGGGCGCACAAGCAGCTGCAGGCCCTGGCCACGCAGGGGCTGGTGAGCTTCCATGACGAGGCCCAGGGCGTTGGCCGCCCACGGCGCATCTGGGCGCTGACCGACGCCGGCCACGGCCGTTTCCCCGACCGCCATGCCGACCTCACCGTGCAGCTGCTGCGCCATGCCGCCGCCCAGTTCGGCCCGCAGGCCCTGGACGCGCTGATCACCGCCCGCGAGGCCGATGCCGAGGCGCTGTACCGCCAACGCCTGGCCGGCCTGAAGAGCCTGGACCAGCGCGTCACGGCCCTGGCCCAGGCGCGGCACGAAGAGGGCTACATGGCTCGCGCCGAGCCCGCTGCCGACGGCGACGGCTGGCTCCTGGTCGAAGACCACTGCCCCATCTGCGCCGCGGCCACCGCCTGCCAGGGCTTCTGCCGCTCGGAGCTGGCCCTGTTCCAGCGCTGCCTGGGGCCCGGCGTCGAGGTGCAGCGCACCGAGCACCTGCTGGCCGGCGCGCGCCGCTGCGCCTACCGCGTCCGGGCCGCCGCGGGCGCCCCCGGAACGGCGTGATCCAATGGCCGCCATGCGGCCCCAGGTTCACCCGTCCCCCAAAGTCAACCGCCTTGTCTACCGCCCGCCCACCCTGGGCAAAGACTACTGGGTGCTGGACGACGCGCTGGCGGACCCGCTGGGGGTGCGAGCCCGCCTGCTGACGCGCGAGGACTGGGTGGAAGGCGCGCCCAAGCGCCCCGAAAGCTGGCCCGGCCGCCGCGCCCAGCCAGCGCTGACCGCCGAAGAACTGGCGCCGCTCGAAGCCTGGGCCCGGGCGAGGACGGGCGCCAAGCGCCTGTTCGCCGTGCCTGGCGCCGCGGGCATGGGCAACCTGCTGAACCACAACTGCGTGCAACTGGTGGCGGCGCACGAGGCCCGCCCTCGCCCCCACACCGATGCCCGCCGTCTCTGCCGTTACGCCGCGGTGCTCTACCTGAACCCGGCCGTCCCGGACCACTGCGGCACGGGGTTCTACCGCGTCCGGCTGCCCGACGGGCAACTGGGCGGCAACACACCGGCGGCGCGTTTCGACAACCTCGTCGACGCCCTCGACACCCGCTTCGTCCCGCCCGACCTGTTCGTGATGGACACGGCGGTCGACCACCGTTTCAACCGCCTGCTGCTGTACCGCGCCGACCTGATCCACAGCGCCACCGCCTACTGGGGCGGCGAGGCACCCGGCGAGCAGCGCATGGCGGTCGTGCTGTTCTGGATGGCCTGAACTGGTTCACCGGGGCCGCCTTTTTCCGCTGCTTGCTGCACCCGCACACGGCATTTAATGAGGGTGAATGCCGATCGTGTATCTACGCATGCAAGAATTTATGTTGCAATGCACAATTCCGCGTGAAAACGTTTGCCGTCAGGCTGGATTCAGCCATTTCGGCACACCATGACGGCCGTCAAGCCTCGCCTGCCCTGAACCGGAGCCCACGCCCATGCTGTATCAGCTCTACGAAACCCAACGCGCGCTGATGGCGCCGTTCTCCGAGTTCGCCAGTGCCTCGGCCAAGCTCTACAGCCACCCGCTGTCACCGTTCACGCACACGCCGCTGTCGCAGCGCGTGGCCGCCGGTCTGGACCTGATGCACCGCCTGGCCAAGGATTACGAAAAGCCCGAGTTCGACATCAAGACCGTGCGCGTCGACAACGTCGACGTCGCCGTGCAGGAGCAGGTGGCGATCAACAGGCCCTTCTGCCGCCTGATCCGCTTCAAGCGCTTCACCGACGACCCGACCGCGCTGATGGACATGAAGACCCAGCCCACGGTGCTGGTGGTGGCGCCGCTGTCGGGCCACCACAGCACGCTGCTGCGCGACACGGTCAAGAGCCTGCTGCAGGATCACAAGGTCTACATCACCGACTGGACCGATGCCCGCATGGTGCCCACCGAGGCCGGCACCTTCCACCTCAACGACTACGTGGAATACGTGCAGGAGTTCATCCGCCACATCGGCCCCGAGGTCAACGTGATCTCGGTCTGCCAGCCCACGGTGCCGGTGCTGGCCGCCGTGTCGCTGCTGGCCAGCAAGGGCGAGTTCACCCCGCGCACCCTGACGATGATGGGCGGCCCGATCGACGCCCGCAAGTCGCCCACCGCGGTGAACAACCTGGCAATGAACAAGAGCTACAGCTGGTTCGAGAACAACGTCATCTACCGCGTGCCGCCGCACTTCCCGGGCGCCGGCCGCCGCGTCTACCCCGGCTTCCTGCAGCACACCGGCTTCGTGGCGATGAACCCGGACCGCCACCTCAGCTCGCACTACGACTACTTCCTGGACCTGGTGCGCGGCGACGACGACAGCGCCGAAGGCCACCGCCAGTTCTACGACGAGTACAACGCCGTGCTGGACATGCCGGCCGAGTACTACCTCGACACCATCAAGACCGTGTTCCAGGACTTCGCCCTGGTCAACGGCACCTGGGAGGTCGACGGCCGCTTCGTGCGTCCGCAGGACATCACCACCAGCGCGCTGCTGACCGTGGAAGGCGAACTGGACGACATCTCCGGCGCAGGCCAGACCAAGGCTGCGCACGAGCTGTGCACCGGCATCCCCAAGGCGCGCCAGTTCCACTACGACGTGGTCGGCGCCGGCCACTACGGCATCTTCTCGGGCCGCCGCTGGCGCGAGAAGGTCTACCCCGAGGTCCGCAACTTCATCGCCCGCTTCAACCAGCCGGCCGAGCTGATTGCTGCGCCGGCCGCCAAGGCCTCGGCACCCGCCGCCAAGAAAGCCCCGGCACCCACCCGCAAGCCTTCGGCGCCAGCCAAGAAGGCCGCCCCGCGCCAGCGCGCCAAGGCAGCCTGAGCGCTCAGGCCGGCACCGCACCCGCGCGGATAATCGCGCGGTGACGAACTCCGCGCCGACCGACCTTTCACCCGCGCAGGCCGCCCTGGCCGAGCGCCTGAACGACGCGCTGCCACAGACGCAGTGCACCCGCTGCGGCTACGTGGACTGCCACGCCTACGCCAGCGCCATCGCTACCGGCCAGGCCGCCATCAACCAGTGCCCGCCCGGTGGTGCCGAGGGCATCGCCCGATTGGCCACGCTCACCGGCCAGGTCGTCCAACCGCTCAACCCCGACAACGGCCACGAAGCTCCGCGCGGCGTGGCCATCATCGACGAGGCCTGGTGCATCGGCTGCACGCTGTGCATCAAGGCCTGCCCGGTGGACTGCATCATCGGCGCCTCGAAGAAGATGCACACCGTGATCGAGCCAGAGTGCACCGGCTGCGAGCTGTGCATTCCCGCTTGCCCGGTCGACTGCATCACGATGGCACCGGTGACCGGCCCGCAGACCGGCTGGGCCGCGTGGAGCGCCGAGCAGGCCGCCGAGGCCCGCGCGCGCTACGCCTTCCGCCAGATGCGGGTGGCGCGCGACAAGCGCGAGAACGACGAGCGCCTGGCCGCCAAGGCTGCCCACAAGCTGGCCGACCTGGCCAACCAGACCCTGCACACCGACCCCGCGGTCATCGAGCGCAAGCGCGCCGTGATCGAGGCCGCCCTGGCGCGCGCCCGCGCCCAGCGCGCTGCCGTGCCCGGCGACGACCCCACCCCGACATGACACCCGCCACCATCGAGCGCTTCTTCGCCACGCTGAAAGCCGCCAACCCCCAGCCCGAGACCGAACTGGAGTTCACCAACGTCTTCGAGC
Source organism: Burkholderiaceae bacterium (assembly GCA_044226465.1). Classification (GTDB taxonomy): domain Bacteria; phylum Pseudomonadota; class Gammaproteobacteria; order Burkholderiales; family Burkholderiaceae_C; genus Ideonella. The sequence goes on from JBGAGZ010000015.1 coordinate 55,744, forward strand.
TGCTGGCCGCCGTGCTGCTCTCGGCGCAGGCCACCGACGTCAGCGTCAACAAGGCCAGCCGGGCGCTTTTCGCCACCGCTCCCACGCCGCAGGCCATGCTGGCGCTCGGGGTCGAAGGCGTCGAGCGGCACATCCGCACCATCGGCCTGTACCGCACCAAGGCCCGGCACCTGGTCGAGACCTGCCGCATCCTCGTCGAGCAACATGGCGGCCACGTGCCCCGCGAGCGCGAGGCGCTCGAGGCCCTGCCCGGCGTCGGCCGCAAGACCGCCAACGTGGTGCTCAACGTGGCCTTTGGCGAGCCGACGATGGCGGTCGACACCCACATCTTCCGCGTCGCCAACCGCACCGGCCTGGCGCCGGGCAAGACGCCGCTGGCGGTGGAGCAGGCCCTGCTCGAGCGCGTGCCGCCGGCCTACCGGGTCGACGCGCACCACTGGCTGATCCTGCACGGCCGCTATGTCTGCCAGGCCCGCACGCCGCGCTGCGGGGCCTGCCAGGTGCGCGACTGCTGCGCGTTCGAGCCCAAGACGGCGGCCGTCTGATGCCCGGATTCCGACACTGCGCCGCCCTCGCCCTGCTGGCCCTGGGCCTGCCCCTGGCCGCCGGGGCACAGCCCGTCACGGCGACCGACGACAGCGGCCACACCCTGACGCTGCCGCGCCCGGCGCAGCGTGTGATCGCGCTGGGGCCGCACCTCACCGAGCAGGTCTACGCCGTCGGCGGCGGCCTGCAATTGGTGGGCGTGAGCCGCTACAGCAACTATCCGCCCGAGGCATTGAAGCTGCCGATCGTGGGCGATGCGGTGGCGATCAACCACGAGCAGATCGCCCAGCTCAAGCCCGACCTGGTCCTGGTCTGGCGTACCGGCTTCCCCGACCGGGCGCGGGCACCGCTGGCGGCGCTGGGCGTGCCGGTGTTCGACAGCGAGATCCGCTCGGTGCCCGAGCTGGCCCGCAGCCTGCGCACCGTGGGCCGCCTGCTGGGCCGGGCCGAGGCGGGCGAGGCCGCGGCACGCCAATTCGAGGCCGACTGGGCCCGGCTGCAGGCCGACTATGCCCACCGCACCCCGGTGCGGGTGTTCTACCAGCTCTGGCACCAGCCCCTGATGACCATCAACCGCGAGCACCTGATCCAGCAGGCGATCAGCGCCTGCGGCGGGGTCAACGTCTTCGCCGAGCTGCCCGCCCTCACCCCCACGGTGAGCTGGGAGGCGGCGGTGCAGCGCAACCCGCAGCTCATCGCCATGGCCGGCGCCGCGAGCGACCATCCCGAACTCGGGCAGTGGCCGCGCTTCCCGGCCGTGGACGCGGTGAAGCACCAGCGCTTCGCGCTGATCGACGGCGACCTCATCGGCCGCATGGGCCCGCGCTTCGTGCAGGGCGCCCGCCGCCTGTGCGAAGCAATCGACGCTGCGCGACGATGAGCACGCAGCCGCAGGCCTGATACAACGGTAGCGTTTACAAACAGGCCGGGCCCTGCCCGCCTTTTCGGCCCTTCGGCCCGCGGCCGGCAGCGAACAATGAGGTCATGCCGAAAGCCGACCCGGCCCTCGACGACGAAGGGCCCACTCGCCCTCCCCGCCTGCTGCGCCGCTGGTGGCGCCGCGCCGCGGCAGAGCCGGCCAGCGTGCCGCCCAGCCGCAGCGCCGTGCGCCCCCCGGCGGTGTGGGGCCAGGCCGAGCCGGTGTGGCGTTCCTTGTGGAACTGGATGCGTGCCGGCGACGCCCCCGACCAGCGCCGCCTGAGCGCCCTCGACCGCGCCCGGCAGGACTTTGCCGCCGCCCTGGCCGACCTCGACAGCGACAGCGCCCTCGACCTGCGCCGGCGCGGCCAGTCGGCCCGCTCGCTGCGCGAGCTGTGGCACCTGCGCGCCGACCTCTACAGCCTGGTCGCCCGCCACCTGAGCCAGACCGAAGCCGACCGCCGCCTGAGCACCGTCAACCGCCACTTTCCCAGCAGCACGAAGCCCGCCAGTTCGCGCCCCAGCATCGACGCCTGAGTACGCCATGGACAGCTTCCCCGACACCGCCTTCGATTCCAGCCTGATGCCCGACATCGGCGCCGGCATGCCGCAGGACCGTGCCAGCCGCCTGGCCGCGCGCCGCGCCTTCGTGCAGATGAAGCTGCTGTTCCTGCGCGCGACCGGCGTGCTCGAAGACCGCAAGGGCCAGTGGCTGCGCCACCAGGTGCGCGTGGCCAACGACCCGCTGGACCTGTGGCTGCTGCGCGGCCCGGTGCTGCGCGCCCTGGGCGAAGGCGACCACCGCCACCTGCGGTCCGACCTGTACCGCGGCCTCGATCAGATCTTTCCCGAGGCTTTCGGCTTCGACAGCGGCACCACGCTGCCGCCGACCATCCCCGCGCCGTGGGAAGCCATGGCCGGCAGCAGCCCCAGCTACATTCGCTGACGGCCGCCGCCCGGAGGCGGCACACCCCCGGTGCAAAATCGGGGCGTGAACATCATCATCCTCGACGACTACCAGGACGCCGTTCGCAAGCTCAGCTGCGCGTCCAAGCTGCAGGACCTGAACGCCAAGGTGTTCACCAACACCGTCAAGGGGCTGGGCCAGCTGTCCATCCGCCTGCGTGACGCTGAGGTGCTGGTCGCCATCCGCGAGCGAACCCAGTTCAACCGGCAACTGCTCGAGAAGCTGCCCAAGCTGCGCCTGATCGCGCAGACCGGCCGGGTCGGCCCGCACATCGACGTCGACGCCTGCACCCGGCTCGGCATCGCCGTGGCCGAGGGCGTGGGCTCGCCGCATGCGCCGGCGGAGCTGACCTGGGCACTGATCATGGCGGCGATGCGACGCCTGCCGCAGTACATCGGCAACCTCAAGCACGGCGCCTGGCAGCAGTCGGGCCTGAAGTCGGGCTCGATGCCGCCCAACTTCGGCATCGGCATGCAGCTGCGCGGCAAGGTGCTGGGCGTTTGGGGCTACGGCAAGATCGGCGCCCTGGTCGCCGGCTATGGCCGCGCCTTCGGCATGGACGTGCGCATCTGGGCCAGCGACGAATCGCGCGAGCGCGCCGTGGCCGATGGCTACACCGTGTTCGACACCCGCGAGCAGGCCTTCGAGCTGAGCGACGTGCTGAGCGTGCACCTGCGCCTGTCGGACCGCACGCGCCAGGTGGTCACGCTGGCCGACCTGGGCCGCATGAAGCCCACGGCGCTGTTCGTCAACACCTCGCGCGCCGAGCTGCTGGAAGACGCAGCCCTCGTGGCCGCGCTGAACCGCGGCCGTCCCGGCATGGCGGCGGTCGACGTGTTCGAGACCGAGCCCATCCTGCAGGGCCACCCGCTGCTGCGGCTGGAGAACGCGGTCTGCACGCCCCACATCGGCTATGTCGAGCAGGACAGCTACGAGCTCTATTTCGGCGCGGCCTTCGACAACGTCGTCGCCTTCGTCAACGGCCAGCCGACCAACATCGTCAACCCCGATGCGCTGAGAGTGCTGCGGTGAGCACGGCGGCCGGCCCTGGCCGGTGGGCGCTGATGTTCGGCAATTTCACCATCGGCTGCGGCGTGATGGTGGTGGCGGGCTCGCTGAACGACCTGACGCGCTCGCTGCAGGTCAGCGTGGCGGTCGGCGGGCAGCTGATCACGGCGGCGGCCGTCACCATGGCGCTCGGGGCGCCGCTGCTTGCCGCCTGGGTCGGCGGCATGGACCGTCGCCGGTTGCTGACCCTGTCGCTGGCCTGGTACGCGCTGGGCCATGCGCTCAGCGCGGTGGCGCCGGACTATGTCTGGCTGCTGCCGCTGCGGGCGCTGTGCATGCTGGCGGCGGCCGTCTTCACGCCGCAGGCCGCGGCGGCCATCGGCTGGCTGGCGCCGCCCGAGCAGCGCGGCCGCGCCATCACCTTCATCTTCCTGGGCTGGAGCGTGGCCTCGGTGTTCGGCATGCCGCTGCACGCCTACATCGGCGAAGCCTTCGGTTGGCGCTATGCCTTCGGCCTGGTGGCGGTGCTGTCGGTGCTGGGCGCGGCCTGGGTCTGGCGCGCGTTGCCGGACGGCGTGCGCCCCCCGGCCATGAACCTGGCGGCCTGGGGCGAGGTCTTCACGCACCCGGCGCTGATGGCGATCGTCGCGGTCACGGCCTTGTCCGGCGCCGGCCAGTTCACCCTCTTCGCCTACTTCGCCCCGTACTACCGCGGCCAGTTGCACGCCGACCCGGCCACCGTGAGCCTGCTGTTCGCCTGGTTCGGCGCCTTCGGCCTGCTGGGCAACCTGCTGCTGTCGCGCCATGTCGACCGCGTCGGCGCGGGCCGCGCGGTGAGCGCCCTGCTGGCGGGGGTCGCCGCGTCGCTGCTGCTGTGGCCGCTGGCCGGCACGCCGCTGCAGCTGATGGCGGTGATCCTGCCCTGGGCGCTGGGTTGCTTCGCGTCGAACTCGGCGCAGCAGGCGCGGCTGGGGCACGCGGCGCCGGCCCTCGCGCCGGCGCTTATGGCGCTGAACACTTCGGCCATCTACCTGGGCCAGGCGCTGGGCGCGGCGGGCGGTGGCGCACTGATGGCCGCCAACCAGGTGGCCGGCCGGCCGCCGTTCGCGCGCATGCACCTGGTCGCCCTGGCCTGGATCGTGGTGGCGGTGGCCACCAGCCTGTGGGCCAGCCGGGCCCTGGCGCGCCGGGGCGGCCGTGGCTGAGACCGAGGCGGCGGACGACGCGCCGAAGCCGCGACCACGGCCTCGCGGGCCGGGCGACCTGTTCATCGTCTTCACCCGCCTGGCCCTGCAGGGTTTCGGCGGCGTGCTGCCCATCGCGCAGCGTGAGCTGGTCGAGCGCACCGGCTGGCTCAGCGCCGACGAGTTCGCCGAGAGCCTGTCGATCGGCCAGGTGCTGCCAGGCCCCAACGTGGTCAACCTGTCGCTGATGGTCGGCGACCGCTTCTTTGGCCTGCGTGGCGCCCTGGCCGCCCTGGCCGGCATGCTGGTGGCTCCGATGGTGCTGGTGCTGCTGCTGGCCGCCGCCTACCGCGGCCTCGCGGACCTGCCCGCCGTGGCGGGCGCCGTGCGCGGCATGGGCGCCGTCTCGGCCGGCCTGGTGCTGGCGATGGCGCTCAAGCTGCTGCCGACGCTGACCCGCAACCCGCTGGGCCGCGCGCTCTGGGTGCCCACGGCACTGGCCTGCGCGCTGGCCGTGGCCTGGTGGCGCTGGCCGCTGCTGGCGGTCATCCTGGGGCTCGGCGGCGCATCCTGCGTGGCGGCCTGGTGGCGGCTTGGGGCCAGAAGGACCCCGCCGTGAACTGGCCCGACCTGCTGGCGCTGTTCGCGCACTGCCTGACGCTGAGCCTGCTGGCCATCGGCGGCGCGATCGCCACCGTGCCGGACCTGCAGCGCTTCGTGGTGGTGGACCGGGGCTGGCTGTCGGCGGCCGATTTCACCGGCTCGGTCGCCCTGGCCCAGGCTGCGCCCGGCCCCAACCTGCTGTTCATGGCTGTCGTGGGCTTCAATGCGCTCGGCCTGCCGGGCGCCCTGGCGGCCATGGTCGGCATGCTGCTGCCCAGCACCACGCTGACATTGGTGATCACGCGCTGGGGCGCGCGCCGGCGCGAGCACCGCGCCGTGCGCGCCTTCGTGGCCGGCATGGCGCCGATCACGCTGGGGCTGCTGCTGTCCACCGGCTGGCTGCTGGCCGCACCGCTGGCGCACCGCCCCGTCGCGCTGGCCCTGGTGGCCGCCACGGTGGTGGCGATGTGGCGCACCAAGCTCAGCCCGCTGTGGCTGCTGGCCGCCGGGGCGGTGGCCGGCGCGCTGGGCCTGGTGTAGAAAACCACCAGACCCCGCGCTCAGCTGGTGGTCATGTCGGGCTTGGCGTCGTTGGCCCGCAGCAGGTCTTGCAGGTCGCCGTGGTCGTACTGGCAGACGCCGATGTCGCCATCGATCTCGCAGGCCCCCTCGCCGTCCGGCCAGTCACCGGCAAACGGCCCCTCGTACCAGTCGCCGTTGGACCAGTCGATGCGGCCCCGACCCTCCATGCGCCCTTTGACGAAGTCGCCCTCGTAGACGAAGTGGTCGGGGTCTTCGAGCCGACCGCGGCCTTGCCACTGGCCCTGCGCGAAATGGCCTTCGTAGACCCGGCCGTCGGTGAACTCGATGCGGCCCGGGCCGTCGTAGCGGCCGTTGCGGTAGCGGCCGCGGAAGGTGAAGTCTTCGGTGGTGTAGACGCCCTCGCCGTCCGGCCGGCCGTTGGCGAAATGGCCCTTGAGCACCGAGCCGTCGCGCGAGCGCAGCACACCGCGGCCGTGCATCAGCCCCTTGCGGAACTCGCCTTCGTAGCGGTCGCCGTCGCCCCACTGGATCTTGCCCTGGCCGTGGAACAGGCCGTCGCGGAACTGCCCCGTGTAGCGGCCCGAGTCGGGCAGTTGGTAGCTGCCGTAGCCAGAGGTCGGCACAGTGCAAAGAGCCGGTGCCTTGGCCGGTGTGTCGGCGGCATGGGCGGCCCCGGCCAGCGCCGGCCAGAGCAGCGCCAACGCCGTCAGCTCAATGCGGGTTTTCGTAGAACACATAGGCATTGAACTCGCCAATCTCGAAATACACGCGCTTCTCGCCCGGGTCCACCTGGCCGTTGAGGTTCTCGTCGAGCACGCCGTAGCCGTAGCGGTAGTGGCGGGGCTCCTTGTCGCTGGTGCCCAGCGCGGTCGAGAGCTTGTCGATCTTGAGCCAGCGCTTGACCACCTGGTTGCCCGAGTAGACCTCGAGCACCCCGTCGGTGCCGGTCCAGTTCTGGATGTCGCGCTTGATCTGGTTCTGCTGTTCCTGCGTGCAGGCGCCCAGGGCCATGACGGCGGTGGCGGCGGCCACGCAGGCCAGGGTTCGGCGGCTCATCACAGCGTGCCCTCGTCCTTGGTGCCGAAGATCTTGTCGCCCGCATCGCCCAGGCCGGGGATGATGTAGCCGTGCTCGTTCAGGTGGCTGTCCACGGCGGCCGTCCAGCAGCGCACCTCGGGGTGGGCTTTCTCCAGCGCGGCGATGCCTTCGGGTGCGGCCACCAGCACCAGGGCGCGGATGTCCTTGCAGCCGCGGCGCTTGAGCAGGTCCACCGTGGCGATCATCGAGCCGGCCGTGGCCAGCATGGGGTCGATGATCAGCGCGGTGCGCTCTTCCAGCTTGCCGACGAACTTCTCGAAGTACTGCTCGGGCTGCAGCGTCTGGTGGTTGCGGCCCAGGCCCACCACGCTGACCTTGGCGTTGGGCACCAGATCCAGCACGCCGTCCAGCATGCCCAAGCCGGCGCGCAGGATCGGCACCACCGTGACCTTGCGCCCGGCGATCTGCTGGACCTCGGCCGGCCCGCTCCAGCAATCGATCGTCACCGTGGCCAGCGGGAAGTCCGCCGTCGCCTCGTAGGCCAGCAGCCGGGCCAGCTCGCCGGTCAGCTCGCGGAACTTCTTGGTCGAGATCTCGGCCTCGCGCAGCAGGCCGATCTTGTGGCGGACCAGGGGGTGGGTGACGGCGATGACGGGCATGGTGCAGGCGGCGATGGGCCGGGAACGGGCGAGCCGCCAGTGTAGGGACGATTGCCGCCGGCTCAGTCGACCAGGAGCAAAGGCAGCACGCCCGCCGCTGTGCCGCGAACGCACTGGTGCGCGTCGCCGTCGATCTCGCTGGCCTCGGGGTTGACGATGGCCACCCAGGCGCCGGCCCGGCGCGCCCGCGCGGCCAGGCCGGCGGCAGGCCAGACAGCGCCCGAGGTGCCGATCACCAGCATCAGCGCGCAGGTGTCGGCGGCAGCCTCGGCCGCGGTGAGCGCGGCGACGGGCAGGTTTTCGCCGAACCACACCACGCCCGGGCGTACCCGGTTGCCGCACTCGCCGCAGGTGGGCGGTTCGCCCGGCGCGGCCCAGGCTGTGTCGCAGGCGTTACCGCGCAGGCGCCGCGGGCAGTCGTCCAGCCAGCGGTCGGCGAGGATGTCGCCGTGCAGGCGGATGGCGTCGGTGTTGCCCGCGCGTTGGTGCAGGTCATCGACGTTCTGGGTGACCACTGTCAGCCGGCCCGGGTGGGCACGTGCGAAATCGCCCAGCGCCCGGTGGCCGGCGTTGGGCTGCGCGGCCTGAACGCCCACGCGGCGCTCGGCGTACCAGCGCCAGACGCGGGCCGGGTTGGCGCGAAAGCCGGCCTCGCTGGCGAGCTGCATCGGGTCGAAGCGCGACCAGTAGCCGGTGAGCGCGTCGCGGAAGGTCGGGATGCCGCTCTCGGCCGACATGCCGGCGCCCGTCAGCACGGCCACGTGCCGCGCCGTGCGGACACGCTCGCGCAAGGCGGCGAGTTCGGAATCCATGGCCGCAGGCGCGGCGTCCATCGCCTCAGCCGGGCGTGCGCCGTTGGCGGCGCGCCTCGTACAGGCACACCCCCGCCGCCACCGAAACGTTCAGGCTTTCCACCGCGCCGGCCATGGGGATGCTGACGAACTCGTCGCAGGTCTTGCGGGTCAGCTGCCGCATGCCCGCCCCCTCGGCGCCCAGCACCAGGGCCACCGGGCCACGCAGGTCGATGTCGTACAGGGTCTGCGTGGCGTCGTCGCTGGTGCCCACGATGCGGATGCCACGCTCCTTCATCTCGTTCAGGCTGCGCGCCAGGTTGGTCACCATCAGGTAGGGCACGGTCTCGGCCGCCCCCGAGGCCACCTTGGCCACCGTCGCGTTCAGGCCCACGGCATGGTCCTTGGGCGCGACCACGGCATGCGCGCCGGCCCCGTCGGCCACGCGCAGGCAGGCGCCCAGGTTGTGCGGGTCGGTCACGCCGTCCAGCACCAGCACCAGCGGCGGGTCTTCCTTGGCGGCCTCGACGCCTTCGAGGATCTCGTCCAGCGAATGCATGGGCGGCAGCGCCTCGGCCCGGGCCACCACGCCCTGGTGGCGCGGGTTGCCGGCCAGCTTGCTGAGCCGCGCGTCGTCCGAGTCGACGATGCGCAGCCCGGCTTCGCGCGCCCGCTCGACGAAGCCGCGCATGCGGGCGTCGCGCCGCGTGGCGTCGACGTGGATCTCGGTGATCGAGTTGGGCGCCGTCTTCAGGCGAACGGTGACGGCGTGGAAGCCGAAGAGGATGCGGGTGGCCATGGTGCCAAGGGTACCTGACCGCCCGCGCCGCTCAGCGTGCCGGCGCCGCCTTGGCCCGCAGGCGCTCGACCACCACCTTGCTGAAGCGCGGGCTGTCGCTTTCGGCGTCGATGCCCGCCGCCGCCTCGTCGAGCGCCGTGCGCGCGGCGGCGGCCTGGCCCTGCGCCAGCAGAAGCCGGCCTCTCAGCAGGGCCAGCCGGGCCGGCCAGTCGCGCTCTTGTTCGGCGAGGTTGAGCTGCTCTGGCGCCAGGCCTTGCAACAGGGCCGGCACCTCGGCCGCCTGGTTCAACTCCAGCAGCGCGTCCGCCAGCACGAAGCGGATCTGCTGCACCCGCGGCGCCTCGTCGCCCTCGGTGGCGCGCGCATGGGCCAGCGCCGCGCGCAGGTAGCGCTCGGCCTTGGCGGGCTGGCCGCCGTGCAACCAGGCCAGGCCGAGGTTGGACTCGGTGGTGACCGAGGTCGACGCGGTCTCGCCCATCAGCTTGACGAAGCCGGCGAGCGCCTCGGTCCACAGGGCGGCGGCACGCGCGTTGTCGCCCTGGCGGTAGAGCACGGCCGCCAGCTGGTCCTTGGCGCTGATGGTCTTGCGGTCGTCCGGGCCCAGCGCCCGGGCCAGGCCGTCGGCCGCCTTGGCCAGCATGGCCTCGGCCTCGGCATGGCGCCCCTCGTAGCCCAGGCAGGCCGCCAGCGCGACACGGGTGTACAGCGGCCGCGGGTGGGTGGGCCCGTAGCGCGACTCCTGCAACGCCACCAGGTTGGCGATGGTCTTCTCGGCGTCCGCATAGTCGCCCAGCATCATGCGCGTCTGACCCAGGTCGAAATCGACCCGCTCGCGCAGCAGCGCCGCCTCGGGCGGCAGCGGCGCGGGCTCGGCGTCCAGCAGCCGCGCGGCCTCTTGCAGCAGGGGCAGCGACTCTTGCAGCCCCAGCTGGCCGTTGGACACCCAGGCCCGCGCCCACAGCGAGCGGGCCCGCGACACCGGCGTCAGGTGGCCGCTGCCCTCGGCGGGCGCAAATTCGGCCAGCGCGGTGCGCGCCTCGTCGGTCTGCCCCACCTGCACCAGGTCCACCGCCATGGTCAGGCGGGCCTCGGCAGCAGGGTCGGTGGCGGACTGGCCGGCTTCGGCATAGGCCGCCAGCGCCAGCCGGCCCTGGCCCAGGGCCTCAGGGTAGCGGGCCAGGTTCGAGAACGCGCGCTGCATCGCCAGGTGCAGGCCGGCGCGCAACGCAGGTGGCGCCTTGGCGAAACGGCGTTCGACGCCGGAGGCTGCGGCCGACACCGCCTCGACGACGGTCACGTTGCTGCGGCCAGCCAAGGCCGGGTTGGCGGCGGCGATCAGGTCGTCGGTCAGCACGCCGTTGAGGGCGCGCACCAGCTGCAGCTGCGCGTCGGCCTCGGCGCGGGCGCGGCGCTGGCCGTCGGCCAGCCACAGCGCGGCGCCCAGGCCCAGCGTGAGCAGCCCCAGTGTCGCGATCAGCCAGGGGCGGCGCTGGCGTGCGCGGCCCAGGGCCTGTCGGGCGTGCTCGGCCTCGGCCAGCGCCTGGCGCTGCGCCGCTTCGTCAGCGGCACGGCGGGGTAGCGCGCGAATGTGGTCGGCGAACTCGGCCACCGAGGCGAAACGGCGCGACGGGTCCAGGTCGGTGGCGCGTGCCAGGTCGGCCACCAGCAGCGGGTCGGCGATGTCGCGTTCCCAGCCGGGGGCCATCACGCGGTGCAGGTCGCCCACCAGCAGCTGGTAGACGATCACGCCGAGCGAGTACAGGTCGCTGCGGGTGCTGCAGGCGGCGCCGCCGTGCAGCTCGGGCGCGATGTAATAGGCCGTGCCGCTCAGGTCGCTGCTGCCGGCTTCGGCCGACACGGTCATGCCCAGCGCGGTGATCTGCAGCGCCTGCAGGCGTTGCGGCTCCAGCAGGCCGGCGCTGCCGAAGTCGGTGAGGCGGATCTGCCAGCCCGGGGCACCCTTCGCCCCTGCTGCTGCAATCAGCACGTTGCCGGGCTTCAGGTCCTTGTGCAGCACGCCCAGGGCGTGGGCGGCGGCCACCGCGTCCAGCACCTGCAGGGCCAGCCCCAGGCGTGCCTCGGGCGCCAAAGCGGCCAGCGCGCCGCCGTCGGCCCAGCCCAGCAGGCTCTGGCCGCCGTCCTCGCACTCCAGGAAGTACGGCGGCTGCTCGAAGTTCCAGTCCAGCACGCGGGCGATGTCGGGCCGCTCGCCCAGGCCCTCGCGCAGCAGCCGGTAGACCGTGGCCTCGCGCTTCAGCGTCGCCAGGCGCTCGCCGTCCACCGCGAACTTGTAGACGCGGGTCTCGCCGGTGCGGGGCTGGCGGGAACGCCAGGTCTCGTTCTGGTGCGAGGCGCCCAGTTGCTCGGCCAGCACGAAGTTGTCGCGCATCGGCACCGGCGCGCCGGCGGCCAGGTCCAGCCGGCTGACCAGTCGGCGGCCGGTGGCCACACGCTCGACGGGACCGTCGAAGCGGTAGCCCTGGCGCGCGACGGTGGCAATGCGCTGGCCGTTGTCGGGCCCCAGCGCGGTGCGCAGCTTCAGCACGGCGTTGGCCAGCACGTTCTCGACCGTCACCCGGTCGCCCCAGAGCTGGCGGTAGAGGTCTTCCTTCCTGACCACCTCGCCGGGCTGGGCGAGCAGCAAGGCCAGCAACTGCAGGGGCTTTTGCTGCACGTCGACCGGCAGGCCGCCGACACGCAACTCAGCCCGCGCCTCGTCGAACTCGGCGCTGCCGAAACGGAATAGATGGCTGATGACGCCTGTTGTGCTGCTCATGCCGTGATGTTGCCCCCCCGCTCGTCGCCCCGGTGACCCGCGAGCGCGGCGAGTGTGTCATGCCGGTCGGTACCCGGCCATCCCCTCGCTTGAGCCTCGCGAGATGGCGGGGGTGATGAATCGGTGAAGGTGGCGTGATGGCGCGGCGGCGGGCCGGCGGCTGCAATGGCCGTCGGTGGCGAATCGCTGTCGTCACCCTGGCACATCAACTCCGGAGGATTCCCATCATGAGCATTCGCAACAGCCTGATCGCTGCGCCGCTCGCCTTTCCCTTTCTTCTGATCACCGGCGCCCAGGCGGCCGAAACGCCGCAGACCTTGTTCCTGGAACGCGCCGAAAGCCAGGCTTCGGGCGGGCAGATCCGCGCCTACGGCGTCCCGGCCACCGACAGCCTCGGCGTGGTGAAGTACTGGGACATCACGGTCGACCTCTCGGTCAACACCAGCGGCAAGCCCCTTGGCAACGCCACGGTCACCGCCGTGCCTCAGCCCAAGGTGCGCACCAACCGGCTGGTCGCCGGCAACTACACCGACACCTGGGGCGGCACCTGCACCGTGCACACCACCACGCTGGCCGACGGGCGGCAGGAGGCGTCGGTCACCTGCAGCACCAACACCGGCTACCAGTGGAACTTCACGGTCGACAACGGGGACATCGCCGGTCACCCCTACGAGCTGCAACTGCTGTCTGCCGGCATCGACAAGATCAACGGCTACCGCGACTACAACTGGGGCATCGACGGCGCCATCGTCGGCGGCACCTACTACGGCAGCTGCTTCTACAACAACGCGGTGATCGCGGCGCGCCAGGTTGGCCCGCAGATCGTCGTCACCCGCTACGGCAACGACAACGTCAGCGATTGCGCCGGCACGTTGACCCAGTCGCCATGAGCTCGGTTACGAACTTAATGACAAATGTGTTGACAGCACATTGAGACGGGCCGACGATCGCATCGTTCCCTTTATACCCTTATGGGTATATTTGATCCATGTCAAGCGCCACCTGCCCCAGGGCGGCATGCCGAGGAGTGAGCGATGCGATTCCCTTCCCTGGTTGCCCGCCTCGGGCGCGGCCTGCTGGTGGCAGCCGCCGGCTTGTCGGCCTGCCTTCCGGCCTCGGCCAACACCTACAAGCTGCTCGGCTGGAACGACCTCGGCATGCATTGCATGGACGCCGACTACTCGGTGTTTTCCATCCTGCCGCCGTTCAACAACCTGCACGCACAGGTGCTGGACGCCACGACCAACCGCCTGCTGACCAGCGGCGTCAACGTCACCTTCGAGGCCACCACCGACCTGAACGGCTCGTTCAACAGCCACTCGTCGGACAAGACCAACTTCTGGACCTACGCCCTGCCCTTGTATGGCGCCAACCTGCCCGCCGACGTGGGTCTGGCCGGCTGGAGCACGGCCAGCACGACGCCACAGGCGATGAGTTTCCAGAGCGCCGCGGCCATGTTCGAGGCGGTGGGCATCCCCATCACGCCCTGGGACGACAACCACCAGAAGAACACCTATCCGATGGTCAAGGTGGTGGCCAAGGACACGGTGGGCAACACCCTGGCCGAGGGCCACGTGGTGCTGCCGGTGTCCGACGAGATGACCTGCGTCGCCTGCCACGCCAGCGGCTCGCAGGACGCCGCCCGCCCGCCGGTGCACGGCTGGGTCTGGGACACCCGTGGTGCCGAGAAGGACTACCGCCGCAACATCCTCGCGCTGCACGACGACAAGCACCTGTCGCAGTCCAAATACAAGAAGGCGCTCAAGCAGCTCGGCTACGACAAGGCCGGCCTGCTGGCCACGTCGGACGGCGGCCGGCCCATCCTCTGCGCAGCCTGCCATTCATCCAACGCCCTGCCAGGCACCGGCGTGGCCGGCATCACGCCGCTGACCACCGCCGAGCACACGTTGCACGCCAAGGTGATCAATCCCGATACCGGCCTGCCCCTGGGCGACGAGAAAGACCGCGGCGCCTGCTACATGTGCCACCCAGGCTCGCAGACCAAGTGCCTGCGCGGCGTGATGGGCAACGCCAAGCTGCCGGACGGCTCGCCCGCCATCCAGTGCCAAAGCTGCCATGCCGGCATGAGCCAGGTGGGCTCGGCCAAGCGCACCGGCTGGCTGCAACAACCCACCTGCCAGGCCTGCCACCACGACAGCCAGCGCGACCTGATGGCCGTGAACAAGAAGGGCCAGGTCAAGCAGCCGGCCGACACGCGCTTTGCCACCAACCCCGACGTGCCGGCACCCGGCTTCAACCTCTACCGCTTCAGCAAGGGCCACGGCGGCCTGCAGTGCGAGGCCTGCCACGGCTCGACGCATGCGGAATACACCAGCTCGCACGACGCCGACAACGTGCAGTCCATCGAAACCCAGGGCCATGTGGGCACCATCGCCGAGTGCAGCGCCTGCCACACCGGCCTGGCCACCACACCCAACGGTGGCCCGCACGGCCTGCACACCATCGGGCAAGGCTGGGTCGACAAGCACGGCAACTACGCCGAGAAGAACCGCCAGGCCTGCACCTACTGCCACGGCGCCGACTTCCGCGGCAGCCCGCTGGCGGTGACCCGCGCGGCGCGCGACTTCAAGGCCGAGGACAAGCAGGTGCACTACACGGCGGCGCAGCAGGTCACCTGCTACGACTGCCACAACGGCCCGGGCGGCGGTCTGAAGAAGCTGGCGCGGCGCTGAGCCCGGGTCAGAAGCCGCCGGTGGTGGCCCAGCGCCACAGCCGGATGGCGCCGATCAGCACCGGCTGGTGGACCATGTAGAAGGTCAGCGACCAGCCGCCCAGCATGGCCAGGGGCCGCAGGCCGACGGGCACCGAGCCAGCCAGGGCCTGCGGCAGGCGGCGCAGCAGCCAGTCGCCCAGCAGCAGGCCAGCCAGCAGCACGCCCAGCCAGGGCAGCACCGGCACATAGTCCTCGGTGCGCGGCAGGTGGGTGACCAGGCCGGTCCAGTTGGCCCAGCGGCTGTCGAAGGCCGTGTGGTGCCAGATTCGGGGCAGCACGAGCGCCCCGGCCGCCAGGGCGGACAGCGCCGTGCGGCCGGCCAGCCCCCGCGCCAGCAGCGGCGGTACCACCAGGCGCACCAGCAGCAGCATCACCGCGATGCCGTGCAGCACGCCGAAGCTGATCCAGCTCTTGGGGAACATCAGCGCCGAGCCGGCCGACACCAGCAGCGCGCAACCCGCCACCTGGGCCCAGCGGCGCCAGAAGCGCGGCCAGCCCTGGCCCGCCTGCAACGCCACCGCCTGGCCCATGCCGGCGCACAGCAGGAACAGGCTGACGATGCACGTGCGCTGCACCGTCCAGAACGGGTCGACCTGGAACTGCTGCCACGGCGTGAAGTAGCCGAAGTAGTTCAGGTCGAAGCAGAAATGGAAGGCGGCCATCCACACGATGGCGACGCCGCGCAGGGCGTCCAGGCGGGCAAATCGCGTCGCCGGGGCCGGCGCGGCAGGAGTGGTCGTGGACGGCACGGCGGCGACGATAACGCATGGCCTGCATGGGAGAATCCCCGCCTTCCATACAAGAGGTTTCCAAGGGAGGGAACATGCTGCAACGACTCCGACACACCACCCTGGCTGCGCTGCGTGCCGTGGCTTTGCCGCTCGCGCTGCTGACCGCCGCCTCGGCAGGCCATGCCGACAACGCTGCCGACGCCCAGAAGGCCTGGGACGAGGCCGCCAAGGCGGCCACCCACGGCCCGGCCGAGGTCAAGCTGCTGGACCAAGCCCTGCTCAAGCTGCCCGAGGGCCGCGTCTTCATCCCGCAGCCGCAGGCCACCAAGCTGCTGCAGGCCATGGGCAACCCCGGCGAAGACCCACGCTTGCAAGGCCTGGTCTTTCCCAAGGGCGACAACCAGGGCTGGTTCATGACGGTGCGCTACGAGAAATCCGGCCACATCAAGGACGACGACGCCAAGGACTGGAACGCCGACGACCTGCTCAAGAGCTACAAGGAGGGCACCGAGGCCTCCAACGAAGAGCGCGTGAAGATGGGCGTGCCCGCGATCGAGATCGTCGGCTGGGCCGAGAAGCCCGCGTATGAAGCCTCGACCCACCGCCTGGTCTGGGCCATGTCCTCACGGGACAAGGGCAGTTCCGCCACCGACGACCAGGGCGTCAACTACAACACCTACCTGCTGGGCCGTGAGGGCTACTTCAGCATGAACCTCGTCACCGGCCTGAAGGAACTGCCGCAACACAAGCCCGAAGGCCAGGCGATCCTGGGCGCCCTGGCTTTCAACGAGGGCCACCGCTACGACGACTTCAACGAGAAGACCGACCACGTCGCCGAGTACGGCCTGGCCGCGCTGGTGCTGGGCGTGGGTGCCAAGAAGCTCGGCCTGCTGGCGATGGCCGGCGTGTTCTTCGCCAAGTTCGCCAAGCTGATCCTGATCGGCCTGGCCGGCGTAGGCGCGCTGGTGGCCAAGGTGTTCCGCCGCGGCGACAGGCCGGCGGCCTGAGTGTTGTACCAGTGGTGCACGACGTGCACCAGATGCTGGACGGGGTAGGCGCCAACGGCAGCGTCTGACCCAGCGACGGCCTGCGTCTACTCGAGCCGGCCGGCGCCCTCGGCCAACGCCACCACGTTGGCTGCTGGCTCGAAGCGCGCGCCATGCCGCGCCGCCAGCTCTCGCGCCCGGGCGACGAACCGGGCCGCGCCGACGCTGTTGATGTACTGCAACGCACCACCCTGGAATGGCGCGAAGCCCCAGCCCAGGATCGAGCCCACGTTGCCGTCGGCCACCGAACGCAGCACGCCTTCTTCGAGGCAGCGGGCAGCCTCGTTGGCCTGGGCGTAGAGCAGCCGGTCGATCAGTTCCTGCTCGTCGGGCTGCTCGGCCGCCACCGGGAACAGGCCCGCCAGGCCGGGCCACAGGCGCTTCTCACCCCGGCTGCCCTCTTCGGGCCAGTCGTAGAAGCCCTGGCCGGCCTTCCTGCCGACGCGGCCGATCTCGCAGAGTTGCCGCAGCACGGCCTCGCCCGGGTGTTCGCGGTAGGGTTGGCCTTCGGCGGCCAGGTCCTGGCGGGTCTGGTCGGCCACGTGCACGCCCAGCGACAGGCTGACCTCGTCTTGCAACGCCAACGGCGGCATCGGCATACCCGCCTTCAGGCCCGCCATCTCGATGCGGCGCGGGTGCACGCCCTCTTTCAGCATCGCCAAGCCTTCCATCACGTAGGTGGCGAAGACCCGGCTGGTGTAGAAGCCGCGGCGGTCGTTGACGACGATCGGCGTCTTGCCGATCTGCAGCACGTAGTCGAAGCCCTTGGCGAGTGTCTCGTCGCTGGTCTCGGCGCCGACGATGATCTCGACCAGCGGCATCTTGTCCACCGGCGAGAAGAAATGCAGACCGACGAAGTTCGCCGGCCGCGCGCTGGCCTGGGCCAGGCCGGTGATCGGCAGGGTCGAGGTGTTGGACGCGAACACCGCCGTGTCCGGCAGCCGGGCCTCGGCCTGGCGGGTGACGTCGGCCTTGATCGCGCGGTCTTCGAACACCGCCTCAATCACCAGGTCGCAGCCCTGCAGTGCCGCGTAGTCCGTGGTCGGCGTGATGCGGGCCAGCAGCGCGTCGCGTTGCTCGGCGGTGCTGCGCCCCTTCTTGACCGCCTTGTCGAGCAGCCCCTGACTGTAGGCCTTGCCCTTGTCGGCCTGCTCGATCGTCATGTCCAGCAGAACGACGTCAATGCCGGCCTTGGCGCTGACGTAGGCGATGCCCGCCCCCATCATGCCGGCGCCCAGCACCCCCAGCTTGCACACCTTGGCGTGCGCCGGCCCGGCCGGCCGCGACGCGCCCTTCTTGATCGCGCCCAGTTGGTACCACAGGGTGCCGATCAGATTGCGGCTCTCGGGGCTCACCACGCAGGCGGCAAAGTAGCGGCTTTCGATGGCCAGGGCTGAATCGATGTCAACCAGCCCGCCCTCGAACACGCTGCTCATGATGTGCGTCAGCGCGGGGTAGTTGCCAAAGCTCTTGGCACTGGCCATCGACGGCGCGATGGCCAGCATCTGCACCGTGGCCGGGGCGCGCGAGTCGCCGCCGGGGTAGCGGAACTTCGGGGCGTCCCAAGGCTGCTGCGGCTTGGGGTTGGCCGCGATCCAGGCGCGTGCCTGCGCCAGCATCTCGTCGCGCGTCTTGGCCAGCGCATGCACCAGCCCGCTGGACAGGGCCTGCGCGGCGCGCACCTCGGTGCCCTCGCCCATCCACTGCAAGGCCTGCTGCATGCCCACCAGGCGCGGCAGCCGCTGCGTGCCG
This sequence comes from Burkholderiaceae bacterium, assembly GCA_044226465.1. Classification (GTDB taxonomy): domain Bacteria; phylum Pseudomonadota; class Gammaproteobacteria; order Burkholderiales; family Burkholderiaceae_C; genus Ideonella. The sequence continues at coordinate 73,839 of JBGAGZ010000015.1, forward strand.
CCACCGCCGGGCAGCAGGCCCAGCTTCACCTCGGGCAGGCCCAGCCGGGCCGCGCCATCGCCATCTTTGTCATCCAGCACGATGCGGTGGTGGCAGGCCATCGCCATTTCGAGCCCACCGCCCAAGCAGCGGCCGTGGATGGCGGCCACCACCGGCTTGCCGCAGCGCTCGATGCGCCGCAGGAAGGCCTTGAAGCGCATCGACTCGTCGAAGGCCTGCTGGGCGGTGGCGATGGCCCAGAGTTTGTCCACGTCGGCGCCGGCGAAGAAGTCCTTCTTGCCGGATGCGAGGACCAGGCCCTTGACGGCCGGGTCGGTCTCCAGCCGTTCGACGAGCCCGGCCAGCGCCGCCGCCATCTCGTCGTCGATGATGTTCATCGGCTTGCCGGGCAAGTCCATCGTGGCGAGGAGCACGCCCTCGGCGCCAAGTTCGAATGTGATCGCGGGCATGGTCAGACTCGCTCGATGATGGTGGCAATGCCCATGCCGCCGCCCACGCACAGCGTGGCGCAGCCGGTGGCCAGGTTGCGTCGCTCCAGTTCGTCCAGCAGCGTGCCGAGGATGATGCAGCCGGTGGCGCCCAGCGGGTGGCCCATGGCGATGGCGCCGCCGTTGACGTTGACGCGCTCAATGTCGATGCCGAGGTCTCGCGCGCACTTCAGGGGCACGGCGGCGAAGGCCTCGTTGATCTCCCACAGGTCGATGTCCGACGCCGCCATGCCGGCCTTGGCCAGCGCCTTGCGGCAGCTGGGCGCCGGGCCAGTGAGCATGATGGTCGGCTCGGAGCCGATCACCGCCACGCTGCGGATGCGGCCACGCGGCTTGAGGCCAGCGCGCTCGCCAGCCTCGGCCGAGCCGATCAGCATCAAGGCCGCGCCGTCCACGATGCCCGACGAGTTGCCGGCATGGTGCACATGGTCGATCTTCTCGACGGTGGTGTACCTGCGCAGCGCGGTCGCGTCGAAGCCCATCTGGCCCATCATCGCGAAGCTGGGCTCCAGCTTGGCCAGGGTCTCGGCCGTGGTGGCGGGGCGGATGGTCTCGTCCTCGGCCAGCAGTTGCAGGCCGGCGATGTCGTGCACCGGCACGATCGAGCGCGCGAAGCGGCCGTCCAGCCGGGCCGCCGCGGCATGGCGGTGCGAGCGCACGGCGAAGGCGTCCACGTCCGCCCGGCCCCAACCTTCCAACGTGGCGATCAGGTCGGCGCCGATGCCCTGCGGCACGAAGCCCAGGTGCTGGTTGACGCGCGGGTCCATTACCCAGGCGCCACCGTCGCTGCCCATGGGCCAGCGGCTCATGCTCTCCACGCCGCCGGCGACGACCATGTCCTCCAGTCCGCTGCGCACCTTGGCGGCCGCGAGGTTGACCGCCTCGAGCCCGGACGCACAGAAGCGGCTCAGCGTCACGCCGGCCACGGTCTGCGCCCAGTCGGCGTCCAGCACCGCGGTGCGGGCGATGTCGGCCCCCTGCTCGCCCACGGGCGTCACGCAGCCCAGCACGACGTCGTCGACCAGAGCCGTGTCCAGGTGGTTGCGCTGCGCCAGGGCCTTCAGCAGGCCGCGCAGCAGCCACACCGGGCTGGCCTGGTGCAGGCCGCCATCTTTCTTGCCCTTGCCACGAGGCGTGCGCACGTGGTCGTAGATGAACGCATCCGTCATGACTGGCTCACTTGATCAGGAAGTTCAGCATCGCGTCGGTCAGCTTGCCGTAGGGTGGGCCGATCAGTTTCATGGCCGACCAGCGGGCCTGGTGGAACACCGGCCGCAGCTTGGAGAAGGTCTCGAAGCCCTCGCGGCCGTGGTAGTGGCCCATGCCCGATGGGCCGACGCCTCCGAACGGCAGGTCGTGCTGGGCGACGTGGAACAGCGCGTCGTTGACCGACACGCCGCCGGACATGACCTCGTCCAGCACACGCTGCACGAAGGCACGGTCGTTGCTGAAAGGGTAGACGGCCAGCGGCCGGTCGCCGGCGTTCACCTGGCGGATCACCTCGTCCAGGCTGCGGTAGCCGCGGATCGGCAGGATGGGGCCGAAGATCTCGCGCCGCCACAGCGCCGAGCCCTCGGGCGCGTTCAGCACGATGTGCGGCGCGATCTTGCGCGTGGCCGGGTCCAGCGCCGGGCCGGGCAGCAGCGGCACCAGGGTGGCACCGGCCTCGCGCGCTTCGTCCATCGCCACGGCCAGGCGGTCGAACGAGCGCTGGTCGATGATCGAGGTGTAGTCCGGCGAGGCCAGGCTGGGGAAGCGCTGCGGCACGATGGCCTTGGCCAGGCGCACGAACTCTTCGATGCGCGACTCGGGCAGCCAGGCGTGGTCTACCGTCGTGCAGATCTGCCCAGCGTTCAGACACTTGACGAAGAGGATGCGCTCGGCCGCGGTCTGCAGCGGGAAGTGCTCGTCGACGATGGCCGGCGACTTTCCGCCCAGCTCCAGCGTCACCGGGCACAGGTTGGCGGCGGCCGCGGCCATCACCGAGCGGCCGGTGGTGCCCGAGCCGGTGAACAGCAGGTGGTCGAAGGGCAGCTGAGAGAAGGCGATGCCCACGCCGCCGGTCTCGTCGAAGAACTGCAGCTTCTCGGGCGGGAAGTAGGCCGGGGTCTTCTCGATCAGCAGCGCGGCCAGGTGGCGCGAGTTCTCGCTCAGCTTCACCATCGCCCGGTTGCCGGCCGCGAAGATGTAGGTCAGCGGGATGAAGCTGAGGTTGATCGGGAAGTTCCACGGCACGATCGCGCCCACCACACCCAGCGGCTGCGGCACCACGCGGTTGCGCGCACCGGGGAAGCTCATCCAGTCCACGCCACGCCGCTGTGGGCGCATCCAGCCGCGCAGGTGGCGCAGCACGTGCGAGATGCCGTCCACCGCCGGGGCGATCTCGGCCAGCCGGGTCTCGTGGCGCGAGCGGTGGCCATAGTCGGCGCTGATGGCCTCGGCGATCACCACGTCGTGCTCGCGCAAGAAGGCCTGCAGGCGCTTCAGGTCGTCGCGACGCTCGGCCAGCGTCGGCACCGGGTGGGCGTGGTAGGCGGCGCGCTGCAGGTCCAGCGCGTTGCGCAGTTGCTGCTGCAGGGGCAGGTCGTTGGCGTTCATCGTGGGCTCCGTGCCGGCGTCACATGAAGCGTGATGCCAGCTCTTTCATGATCTCGTTGGTGCCGCCGTAGATGCGCTGCACCCGCGCGTCGGCGTACATCTCGGCGATCGGGTACTCCATCATGTACCCGTAGCCCCCGAAGAGCTGCAGGCATTCGTCCATCACCCGGCACTGCTGCTCGCTGACCCAGGCCTTGGCCAGCGCGGCGCGGGCCGGGTCGAGCTCGCCCTTCAGGTGGGCGGCCATGCAGGCGTCCACGAAGGCGCGCGCGGCCAGCACCGTGGCCTGCACCTCGGCCAGCTTGAAGCGGGTGTTCTGGAACGACCACACCGGCTTGCCGAAGGCCTGGCGCTCTTTCACGTAGGCCAGCGTCTCGTCCAGCGCGCGCTCCATGGCGCCCACGCCGCTGACCGCGATGATCAGCCGCTCTTGCGGCAGCTGCTCCATCAGCTGCACGAAGCCCTGGCCCTCGACACCGCTTTCGCCGCCCAGCAGGCTCGTCACCGGTACGCGCACCTCGTCGAAGAACAGCTCGGACGTGTCCTGCGCCTTCATGCCCACCTTGTCGAGCCTGCGCCCGCGACGGAAACCCGGCGTTGGCCGGCCATCGGCGCCCTCGGTCTCGACCACCAGCAGCGAGATGCCCTTGGCCCCGGCGTCGCCGGTGCGGCAGACGACGATGATCAGGTTGGCGTTCTGGCCGTTGGTGATGAAGGTCTTGGCACCGCTGAGCACGAAGTGGTCACCGTCCCGCCGCGCGCTGGTGCGCACGCTCTGCAGGTCGCTGCCGGTGCCGGGCTCGGTCATCGCGATGGCGCCGATCAGCTCGCCGGTGGCCATCTTCGGCAGCCAGCGCTGCTTCTGCGCCTCGCTGCCGTAGTGCAGGATGTAGGGCCCGACGATGGCCGAATGCAGGCCGCCGCCCCAGCCGCTGAGGTTGGCACGCGCCTGCTCGAGCAGGATGACGGCTTCGTGGCCGAAGTCTCCCCCACCGCCGCCATAGGCTTCGGGCAGGCCCACGCACAGCAGACCGTTGGCGCCAGCGTCGCGCCAGGTGTCCGGCCCCATCAGGCCGGCCTCGCGGAACTCGGCCGCACGCGGCACCCAGCGGTCGACCATGAAGCGGCGCACGCTGTCTTGCAGCATGCGGTGCTCATCGGTCATCCAGCCTGATGGGAAGCTTGGCAGTGGCATGAAGTCCTCCGGTTCCTTGTCGTTCTGGGCGCGCAGCGCCCAACCAAGTGGCGTGCGCGGATCCGGCTTTGCCGGTCCGCTGCGCGAGCCCCCTCGGGGGGCAGCGACCGGCAGGGAGCGTGGGGGCCCTACTTCGTCAGGCCCTTGCGCACGGCGTCGTTGATGACGCGCAGCTCGGCCAGGGTGGCGTCGATGTGGTTGCGCTTCTGCTCCAGCTCGGCGATGGCCTGGTCGGTGCGGTTGAGCACGTAGCGCATCTGCTGCACCCGGCCTTCACCGTGCGAGCCGTAGAGGTCGAGGTAGTGCTTGATCTCGGCCAGGGACGAGCCGATGGCCTTGGCGCGCAGGATGAGCGCCAGCCGCGCCCGGTCGCGCTTGGTGTAAACGCGGGTGCCGTTGACGCGCCGTGGGTGCAGCAGGCCCTTGTCCTCGTAGAAGCGGATGGCCCGCAGAGAGATGCCGAACTCGCGGCACAGCTCGGTGATGCCGAACAGGTCGCTGGTGGCGTCCTCGCGGTGCGCGGCCACCGCGTCCTGCGGCGACAAGGGCACCGTCTCTTCCTGGCGCGCCATGTGCAGGCTCACAGCACCCGCTGCAGCTTCATGGCCACGCTCATGTCGCCGCTGACCTTGAGCTTGCCCATCATGAAGGCCGTGGTGGGCTCCAGCTCACCCAGCAGCAGGCGGCTCAGCGTGTCCAGGCTCAGGCCCACGGTGCAGGCGCACTCGGTGTCGCCGTTGCCCACCGTGTTCGGCACCGAGGCGCCGTCGATCACGACGATGCCCTCGCTGCCGCAATCGAACTTCAGCGTGGTGCCCAGGCCGCAATCGCTGCCCACCTTCTCGCGCAACAGCTTGGTTGCCGCTTGCAGATCCATCGCGTTCTCCCGGTTGGTCGGATGCCCGGCACTTTAGGCCACCCACTTCCGCCAAGCACTAGCGTAATTCCCTATTAGCCATCATGGTGACGTTAACGTTACCCTCACGCCCATCTGATTCAACGCGAGGAGAGCGCGCCATGCCTGCGCGATACGACAGCGTGTTCCGCCCTGGCCTGTTTGCCGGCCAGCGCCTGTGGGTGACGGGCGGTGGCTCGGGCATCGGGCGCTGCGTGGCCCACGAGCTGGCCGCCCTGGGCGCCCACGTGGTGATCAGCGGCCGCTCGGCCGACAAGCTGGAGCGCGTGGCCGGCGAAATCACCGAAGACGGTGGCCAATGCAGCTGGCGCGCCTTCGACATCCGCGACGAGGATGCCGTGAAAGCCCAGGTGGCCGAAGAAGCGGCCACCGGGCCGATCGCTGGCCTGGTGAACAACGCTGGCGGCCAGTTCCCGGCGCCGATGCTGGCCATCAGCAAGCGCGGCTTCGACGCGGTGGTGGCCAACAACCTGACCGGTGGCTTCCTGATGATGCGCGAGGTGTTCGACCAGGCGATGCGCCGCACCGGCGGCGCGATCGTCAACATGACGGCCGACTTCCGCAACGGCATGCCGGGCATGGCCCACTCGGGTGCGGCCCGCGCGGGCATGGCCAACCTCACCCAGACCGCCGCCTACGAATGGGCCCATGCCCATGTGCGGGTGAACGCCGTGGCCCCGGGCTGGGTGGCCAGCAGTGGCATGGACACCTATGGCGGCGCCGTGAAGGCCATGATCCCCAAGCTGAAGCACCATGTGCCAATGCGCCGCCTGGCCACCGAGGCCGAGGTTGCTTCGGCCATCGTCTTCCTGCTCTCTCCGGGCGCCTCGTTCATTACCGGCGTGACGATCCAGATCGATGGCGGCTCGTCGCTCGGCAGCGCCATCTACCCCAGCATCGATCACTCGGGTTCGCCGCCGTACAACGGCTTCCACCGGGCGGTGGTGCCTGAGGTGTTGAAGTGAGTTTTCGGTTGGCGCGTCGCGGTGGGTGGCCATTCGACGAAGACACTCTGACGGTGGAGCAGCGGGGTGTGCGGGCAGGCGGCGGCGCGCCTGTGGAGCGCCGAGTAGCGCAGGGGGTGTGGCCAGCGCGCGAAGCGCGCCTCCCCGTCAAATTGGGCGCGATTGTCCGAGCGCACGAGCGCAGCGAGTGCGGCGAGTTAAGCGCCCGGCCTCAGCCCCGAGCAACGCAGGGCAGTCGGTGCGCAGCACCGACCGCGGAACCGAAGCGCCGCCGCCTGCCCGCACACCCTGCTGCAGCGCCAACCTCCAACAACCACCAAACATGCCTGCGCTGACCACCCACATCAACCCGCGCTCACCCGCCTTCCAGGCCAACGCCGAGCGAATGCAGGCCAAGCTGGCCGAGATCCAGGCGCTGCAGGCGCGCGTGGTGCGAGAGTCCGCCGCCAAGGCCGACAAGTTCGAGCAGCGCGGGCAGTTGCTGCCGCGCGAGCGCGTCGCTCGCTTGCTGGACCGCGGCACCGCCTTCCTCGAACTGTCGCCCCTGGCTGGCCTTGGCATGCACGACGACGACGGCAAGAAGTCGGTCATGGGCGGTGGCTCCATCGTCGGCATCGGCGTGGTCTCGGGCCGGCGCGTGCTGGTCTCCGCCAGCGACTCGGCCCTCAAGGGCGGCACGGTCGCGCCCATGGGCCTGAAAAAGGCACTGCGGGCCCAGGAGATCGCCGCCGAGAACAAACTGCCGCTGGTCTACCTTGTCGAATCCGGCGGCGCCAACCTGATGTACCAGAGCGAGATGTTCGTCGAGGGTGGCCGCAGCTTCGCCAACCAGGCGCGGCTGTCGGCCGCCGGCATCCCGCAGGTGGCGGTGGTGCACGGCTCGTCCACCGCCGGCGGGGCGTATCTGCCCGGCTTGTCGGACTACGTGGTGCTCGTGCGCGACCGCAGCAGCATCTACCTGGCTGGCCCGCCGCTGGTGAAGGCCGCCATCGGCGAAGACGCGAGCGACGAAGAACTCGGTGGCGCCCGAATGCACGCCGAGGTCACCGGCCTGGGCGAATACCTGGCCGAGAACGACGCCCATGCGCTGCTGATGACCCGCGAGCTGCTCGCCGCCCTGCCCTGGGACGAGGTGCCGGCCGCCCTGCCGGCGCCCGAGCCGCTGTACCCCGCCGACGAACTGATGGGCATCGTGCCGGCCGACGAGCGCGAGCCCTATGACGTGCGAGAGGTCATCGCCCGCCTGGTCGACGGCTCGGACTTCCTGGAATTCAAGGCCGCCTACGCGCCCGACACCGTCTGCGGCCATGCCCGCCTGGGCGGCCACCGCATCGGCCTCATCGGCAACAACGGGCCCATTCAGCCCCAGGGCTCGACCAAGGCCGCCCAGTTCATCCAGCTGTGCGACCAGGCCGGTATTCTGCTGGTCTTCCTGCAGAACACCACCGGCTACATGGTCGGCAAGGCGGCCGAGCAGGCCGGCGCCATCAAGCACGGCAGCAAGATGATCCAGGCCGTGGCGAACGCCCGGGTGCCCAAGTTCACCGTGGTGCTCGGCGGCTCGTTCGGCGCCGGCAACTACGGCATGTGCGGCCGCGGCTTCGACCCGCGCTTCATCTTCAGCTGGCCCAGCGCCCGCACCGCGGTGATGGGCGGTGCCCAAGCCGCCAAGGTGATGGAGATCGTGAGCCGCGCCAAGCTCGAGCGCGGTGGCCACACCGCCAACGACGACGCGCTCAAGGCCATGAGCGACCAGCTGCGGCTGCGCATCGACCGCGAGTCGGACGTGCTCTTCGGCACCGCGCGGCTGTGGGACGACGGCGTGATCGACCCGCGCGACACGCGCCGCGTTCTCGCGCTGTGCCTGGACCTGGCCGCTGAGGCCAGCCAGCGCCAGCTGCGCCCCAACACCTTCGGCATCGCCAGGCTTTGAAGCCTCTTTCGACCAGGAGACACCTTCGTGAAATTCACCCCCGAGCACCGCGCCCTGTCCGATACGGTCAGCCGCTTCGTCAAGGAAGAGATCAACCCCCACGTGCCCGCCTGGGAAAAGGCCGAGGAGTTCCCCAGCCACGAGCTCTTTAAGAAGTTGGGCGACCTGGGCCTGCTGGGCCTGAAATACCCCGAAGAGTTCGGCGGCGCCGGGCTCGATTTCAGCTACTCGATGGTGATGGCCGAGGCGCTGGGCGAGTGCGCCTGCGGCGGCGTGCCGATGGCCATCGGCGTGCAGACCGACATGAGCACGCCGGCGCTGGCGCGCTTCGGGTCAGATGAGTTGCGCCGCGAGTACCTGGCCCCCACCATCGCCGGCGACTACGTGGCCTGCCTGGGTGTCAGCGAGGCCGGCGGCGGCTCGGACGTGGCGGCGGTGAAGACAGCGGCGCGCAAGGAAGGCGGCGACTACGTCATCAACGGCAGCAAGATGTGGATCACCAACGGCCTGAAGGCCGACTGGTGCTGCCTGTTGGCCAACACCAGCGACACCGGTGGCCCGCACAAGAACAAGAGCCTGATCGTCGTGCCGATGGATGCGCCGGGCATCACCAAGCAGAAGATCCACAAGATCGGCATGAACTCGTCGGACACGGCCCAGCTGTTCTTCGACAACGTGCGCGTGCCCCAGCGCAACCTCATCGGGCAAGAGGGCATGGGCTTCATGTTCCAGATGCTGCAGTTCCAGGAAGAGCGGCTCTGGGGCGCGGCCTCGTCGCTGCGCGGGTTGGACCGGCTGATCGACCTGACGATCGACTACACCCGCCAGCGCAAGGCTTTCGGCAAGTCGATCCTCGACAACCAGGTGGTCCACTTCCGCCTGGCCGAGCTGCGCACCGAGGTGGAGGCACTGCGCGCGCTGACCTACGCCGCTGTCGAGTCTTATGTCTCCGGCAAGGACGTGACCCGGCTCGCCTCGATGGCCAAGCTCAAGTGCGGGCGCCTGAGCCGCGAGGTGGCCGACAGTTGCCTGCAGTACTGGGGCGGCATGGGGTTCACGCTGGACAACCCGATCTCGCAGGCCTACCGCGACTCACGCCTGGTCTCGATCGGCGCCGGGGCGGACGAGGTGATTCTCGGCATCATCTGCAAGCTCGAAGGCACGCTGCCCAAGGGAGCGCACTGACATGCTGCTCGTGCGCCACGAGCCTGCACCCGGGGGCGCTTCGGGCCGGGTTCTGCACTTGACCCTGAACCGCCCCGAGGCACGCAATGCGATGTCCCTGGCCATGGTCGACGCGCTGCTGGCCGCCCTGGCGGAGGCGGAGGCCGCCGGCGACGTGCGGGCCATCGTGTTGCGCGGTGCGGGCGGGCATTTCTGCGCGGGTGGTGACTTGAAGGACATGGCCGCCGCCCGCACGGCCGCGGATGGGCAAGCGGCCATGGCAGCCGTCAACGCCCGCTTCGGCCAGCTGTGTGCGGCCTATGCGCGCACCGGCATCGCCGTCATCGCGGTGGTCGAGGGTGCCGTGATGGGCGGCGGCTTCGGCCTGGCGTGCGTGGCGGACGTGGTGCTGGCCGGCGACTCGGCCCAGTTCCGCCTGCCCGAGACTTCGCTGGGCGTGGTGCCGGCGCAGATCGCGCCCTTCCTCGTCGAGCGGCTCGGCTATTCCGAGGCGCGCCGCCTGGCCGTGACCGGCGGCAAACTCAGCGCGAGCGAGGCGCTGCAACTGCGATTGGTGCACGAGGTGCATGCCTCTGGCGCTCTCGACCACGCCGTGAACGAGACGCTGGCCAGCATCCTGCGCTGCGCGCCGGGCGCGCTGGCCGCCACCAAGGCGCTGATGGCCCGCGCCCGCCTGCAGGCACCCGCCGAGCTGGTCGACGATGCGGCCGCCGTCTTCGCGCAGGCCGTGCTGGGCCCAGAGGGTGTGGAAGGCACGACCGCCTTCGTGCAAAAGCGCGCGCCGTCGTGGACGCCCCAGACATGAGCGTCAACAAGAGCTTCAGCAAGATCCTCATCGCCAACCGCGGCGAGATCGCCTGTCGCGTGATCCGCACGGCGCGAGCCCTGGGCTACCGCACGGTCGCGGTCTACAGCGACGCCGACGCCGGCGCGCCGCACGTTGGCCTGGCCGACGAAGCCGTGCGCATCGGGCCGCCGCCGGCGGCGCAGAGCTATTTGTCGATCGACGCATTGCTCGACGCCGCGCGCCGCACCGGGGCCGACGCCGTCCACCCCGGCTACGGCTTCCTGTCCGAGCGGGCCGACTTTGCCGCGGCCTGCGCCGCCGCCGGCCTGGTCTTCATCGGCCCACCGCCGGCCGCCATCGAGGCCATGGGCGACAAGGCCGGCGCCAAGCGCCGGATGCGCGCCGCGGGCGTGCCCTGCGCGCCGGGCTACCTGGGCGATGAGGACCAAGGCGACGAACGCCTGCTTCGCGAGGCCGAGGCCCTGGGCTACCCGCTGCTGGTCAAGGCCGTGGCCGGTGGCGGCGGCCGAGGCATGCGCCTGGTGCACGCGGCCGACCAATTGGCCGAGGCCATCGCCGGCGCTCGGCGCGAATCGGCCAGCGCCTTCGGCGACGACCGGCTGATGCTGGAGCGTCTCATCGAGCACGGCCGCCACATCGAGATCCAGGTCTTCGCGGACGCGCACGGCCAGGCCGTGCACCTGGGCGAGCGCGACTGCACCGCCCAGCGCCGGCGGCAGAAGGTGATCGAGGAAGCCCCCTCACCCGTGGTCACGCCCGCCCTGCGCGAGCGCATGGGCGCCGACGCGGTGGCCGCCGCGCTGGCCGTGGGCTACGTGGGCGCCGGCACGGTCGAGTTCATCGTCGACGCCGGCATGAACCACTACTTCCTCGAGATGAACACCCGGCTGCAGGTAGAGCACCCGGTCACCGAGTGCGTCACCGGTTTCGACCTCGTCGAGTGGC
>JBGAGZ010000116.1:0-9041 GCA_044226465.1 Burkholderiaceae bacterium
GCCGAGCTGGCCAAGAAGTACCACACGGCCGAGGTGCCCAAGGCCGAGACCCTGCCCTTCGGCGGCGACCGCTTCGGCCGCGACGTGCTCAGCAAGGCCATCAAGGGCACCGAGCTGTCGGTGGCCGTCGGCGTGGCGGCTGCCCTGCTGGCCACCGTGCTCGGCACGGTGCTGGGGGCGCTGTCGGGCTACTTCGGTGGCAAGGTGGGCGACTTCCTCGAGTGGCTCTACACCGTGCTGACCTCGATCCCTGCCATCCTGCTGATCTTCGCGCTCGCCGCGGTGCTCAATCGGGCCAATGCCATCCTGCCGCGCGGCATCTGGACGGTGGTCATCATCCTCAGCCTGGTCGGCTGGACCGACCTGTACCGCCAGGTGCGGGCCGAGTTCATCAAGCACCGCACCCGCGAGTACGTGCGCGCAGCCGAGGCCATCGGCGCGTCCACCGCGTCTCGCATGTTCCGCCACATCCTGCCCAACGTCAGCCACGTGATCCTGGTGCGCATGAGCCTGCTGGTGGTGGGCTTCATCAAGAGCGAGGTCATCCTGTCCTACCTGGGGCTGGGCGTGCCGGTGGACCAGGTCAGCTGGGGCACGATGCTGGCCGAGGCCCAGGCCGAGCTGATCCTCGGCTACTGGTGGCAGCTGGCCGCGGCCACGGCCTTCATGGCCGTCTTCGTCACCGCCTTCTCGCTGATGGCCGACGCCTGGCGCGACGCGCTGGACCCGAAGCTGCGGGGGGCTGATTGATGTTGCTCAGCGTGCAAGACCTGAAGGTCGCCTTCCGCATGGGGCAGGCGGGTGGTGCCGTGCAGCGTGCCGAGGCCGTCGGCCGGGGCGAGGTGGGCATCAGCTTCGACGTGGCCCAGAATCAGACCGTGGCCCTGGTGGGCGAATCGGGCTCGGGCAAGAGCGTCACCGCGATGTCCATCGTCAACCTGCTGCCCGACAACGCCGAGCGCTCGGGGCGCATCTTGTGGAAGGGCGACGATCTGCTCAAGGCGGACCGGGCCCGCCTGCGCGCGCTGCGCGGCCGCGAGATCGCCTGCGTCTTCCAGGACCCGATGTCCTCGCTGAACCCGGTGTTCAGCGTCGGCCAGCAACTGATCGAGCCGCTGGTCACCCACCTGGGCCTCAAACCCAAGGCCGCGCTGGCGCGCGCCGAGCAGCTGCTGGCCGAGGTGGGCATTCCCGAGCCGGCGCGGCGGCTGAAGAGCTACCCGCACGAGCTGTCGGGCGGTCAGCAGCAGCGCGTGATGATCGCGATGGCGCTGGCCTGCGAGCCGCAGCTGCTGATCGCCGACGAGCCGACGACTGCGCTGGACGTGACCATCCAGCGCCAGATCCTCGAGCTGCTGGCCGGGCTGAAGGCGAAACACGGCCTGTCGGTGCTGTTCATCAGCCACGACCTGGGCCTGGTCGGCGAGATCGCCGACCGCGTGGTGGTGATGCGCCAGGGCACGGTGCGCGAGCAGGGCCCCGTGGCCGAGATCTTCAGCGCGCCGAAAGACGCCTACACCCGCGCCCTGCTGGCCTGCCGACCCAGCCTCACCGAGGTGCAGCCGCCGCGGCTGATGGTGATCGATGACCACATCGCCGGGCGCGGTGCGGGGGGCGAGGTCAAGGCCAAGGACCCCGGTGCCCCCGTGGTGCTCGAAGTGAAGTCGCTCAACAAGAGCTTCTGGGTGCGCCAGGGCGTGCTCGGCCGGCGCGAGTTCAAGGCCGTGCGCGACGTGAGCTTCCAGCTGCGCCGGGGCCACACGCTGGGCGTGGTCGGCGAGTCGGGCTCGGGCAAGACCACGCTCGGCCTGACCCTGCTGCGCCTGCACGAAACGCACTCGGGCCCGATGAGCGGCCAGGCGCTGTTCGACGGGCACGACCTGCTCGGCCTGCGCGACAGCGAGCGCCAGGCCATGCGCCGGCGCATCCAGATCGTCTTCCAGAACCCCTACGCCTCGCTGAACCCGCGCTTCACCATCGGCCAGACCCTGGTCGAGCCGATGGCCATCCACGGCATCGGGGCGTCGACCGCCGAGCGCGAGCAGCGCGCCCGGGCCCTGCTGGGCAAGGTGGGGCTGGACGACAGGGCTTTCGGCAAGTACCCGCACGAGTTCTCGGGCGGCCAGCGCCAGCGCATCGCGATCGCGCGCTGCCTGACGCTGAACCCCGAGGTGCTGGTGCTGGACGAGGCCGTCAGCGCGCTGGACGTGTCGGTGCAGGCCCAGGTGCTCAACCTGCTGAAGGACCTGCAGGACGAGCTGGGCCTGGCCTACCTGTTCATCAGCCACGATCTGGCGGTGGTGCGCTTCATCAGCGACGAGGTGCTGGTGATGAAGGACGGCGCCGTGGTCGAGCAGGCCAGCGCCGAGGCCATCCTGCGCGCGCCGCAGCAGGACTACACCCGCAAACTGATCGGCGCCGTGCCGCGGGGCTGGGTGCCGGCGGCTACTGCTTGACCAGCGTCAGCGGCTCGCCGCTGCGGGTGCCGGTGACCACCCCGTCGGCGCCGCGTTGCAGCTTGACGCTGACGTTGCCGCAACCGTCGATCACCTCGGAAAAGCGCAGCTGCAGCGCCACCGCGTCCGCGCTCGCCGATTGCACGCCGATGGGCACGGTGCGGCCGTAGCAGCTGTTGGTCTTCGAGCCGACGTTGAAGGTCTGCCAGTGCCCGCCGCTCTCGGTCAGCACCATCTCGGCCGTGAGGGGTCTCGACTTGCCCTCCCAGGTGACCTTCCAGGTGCCGACGAAGGGGGCCGGCACCTTGTCCGGCACCTTTTCGGGCATCTGCGCCTGAACCATGGCCGCGCAGCACCACAAGGCGGCGATCAGGCCGGGTCGATTCAACATGGCCACTCCAATGCAGGCCGACAGGTTGTGCACCACGGGTGCGGAGGCCAGCGCATTCACTGTGCGCCGGGGTCCGGCGGGTGCGCCATCCCCAAGACGCGGGTTGCGTGGTGGGGCGTCGAAACTCCCGGTCCCGGTCGGGCGGCCGGGCGGCTGGGCGGAAGGCCGACGGGCTCGACGCCATCGCTCAGCCCGGCTCCACCAGGTCGTGCACCGGCAGGCCGTGCGCCGCGCAGTGCCGCAGGTACTCGGCGCGCTGCGTGGCGGCGTCGGCCCGGCCGCGCACCACGCCGCCCGGGCCGAGGAACTCGACCTCGCCCATCACCACCACCAGGGCGACCAGCGGCTCGTCGCCGACCACCTTCCACCAGTCGGTGTTGCCCGGCGACTCGTAGACGTAGTCGCCCGGGCCGATCAACTCGCCGGTGCACAGCTGGCGCGTGCCGCTCAGGTTGTAGGCGTGGATCTCGCCCGAGTGGCGGTGCAGCGGCATCAGCACGCCGGGCGCCATGCGCAGCAGTTCGGCGAAGCCGCGGTCACCCGCCAGGAAGCGCAAGGGCTTGGCCGACTTGCCCGGCGTGCGGGACGGCACCCAGGGCAGGTCTGCGGTGGCGGAAATGCGCGCCGGCCAGAATGGCATGGCGCTGGTGTGGACAGGGCTCGAGTTCATCGCGGGGGGCCTCGAGTCAAGCGGCCACGGCGGCCAGGAAGCGGTCGAACGAGCGGTCGACCGCCGCGCGGCCGCCGTGTCGGATGTTGCGGCCCCAGCTGTAGCCGTAGACCCGCTCGAAGGCGTAGGGCGCCAGCCGCTCGCGCATCGCGCGCACCTCGCTGGGCCGCATCGGCATGTGGTTGGGGTAGCTGTACATGAAGCTCACGTGGCGCCGGTCGGCGGTCACCTGCAGCGCGTCGCCGGGGAACAGCGCGCCGCCCGGGATGGGCCCGTCGCGCCAGTGCAAGGCGGTGCTGCCAGGGAAGTGGCCGCCGCAGCGCAGCAGCGTCACCGCGTCGGACAGGCGCAGCTCGTCGCCGCGCCAATGTTCGATGCGCGGCGAGGGCCGCTGCACCCAGCCGCGGTCGGCCTCGTGCAGCAGGATGGGCACACCGCCCAACGCCTCGCTCCACTCGACCATGGCGCTGTAGAAGTGCGGGTGCGAGATGACGATGCGGTCGACGCCACCGCGCTCGCGCAGCGCCGCCACCGCCTCCGGCGTGACCAGGCTCACGCATTCCCACAGGATGCGGCCGGCATCGGTGGCCAAATGCAGCGCGCGCTGCGGGATGGCGAAGTCGCCCGCGATGCCGATGCCCAGCAGGCCGTCGTCGTCTTCCAGCCGCAGGTGGTGTCGTCGGGCGAGCGCCTCATGGGTGGTCCAGCGCTGGCCTTGCCAGCCCACGTACTGGCGCTCGTCTTCGCAGATGGGGCAGGTGGCGGGCGGCGCGGCAGACGGCGCGAACTGGGTGCCGCAGGTCTCGCAGAGGGGGCAGGTCATGGTCATGGGCCTCGACGGGTGTTCGACAGAAGAGGCCTCCAGCGTAAGCAGCCACTGGTTCCTAAAATAGGCCAGTTATTGCAAAGACCATGGAACCAGTTTTCCCGTTCGACCTGCAGCGGCCGGCGGCCGGCGAGGGCGCGCTGGCGAGTGCGCTGCACCGTCAGTTGCGCGCGGCCATCGTCGACGGGCGCCTGCCCGCCGGAGCGGCCCTGCCGTCCACCCGCCAGGCCGCAGCCGCGCTGGGCGTGGGCCGCAACACCGTGGTCAAGGTCTACGACCTGCTGGTGGCCGAGGCCTATGTGCTGCCGCGCCGCGGCGCGCGGCCGGTGGTGGCCGAGCTGGGCCGCCGCCGCGGCGCCAAGGGCCTGGCCGTGCCGCCGCGCGCGGCGCCTGTCGCGCGCCTGAACCCGATGTGGCAACTGCCGGCGCTGCAGCCCGAGGCGGCGCGCGCGCTGCCGGAGCGCAGCTTCCGCCTGGGCATGCCCGAGCACCAGGGCTTCCCGCACGCGGTGTGGCGGCAGCTCGCGGCGCGGACGATGCGGGAGGCGGCCCGCCGCTCCTTCGCCTACCTGCCGTCCGACGGCCTGCCCGCGCTGCGCGAGGCCATCGCGCAGCATGTGGCCTTTGCCCGCGCCGTGGCCTGCGGCGCCGACGACGTGGTCGTCACCTCGGGCGCGCAGCAGGCCTTCGACCTGTTGGCCCGGCTGCTGGTGGTGCCGGGCCGCACCCGGGTGGTGGTGGAGGAACCAGGCTACCCGCCGCTGCGCGCCGCCTTCATCGCCGCTGGCGCCCAACTGGTGCCGGTGCCGGTGGACGACGAAGGCCTGTGCGTGGACCGGCTGCCGGCCGATGCGGGCGTGGTCTGCGTCACGCCGTCGCACCAGTCGCCCACCGGCGTGGCCTTGTCGCGCGAGCGCCGTGCCGCGCTGCTGGCCTGGGCTGGCGCGCGCGGGGCGGTGCTGGTCGAGGACGACTACGACGGCGAGTTCCGCTTCGGCGCCCGCCCGCTGGACGCGCTGCAAACGCTGGACCGCGAGGGCCGGGTGTTCTACATCGGCACCTTCTCGAAAAGCCTGTTCCCGTCGCTGCGCCAGGGCTTCGTCGTCGCGCCGGCGTGGGCCCGCGCGGCCCTCGTCACGGTCAAGCACACCAGCGACGCCCACGGCGACGCCCGGGCCCAGGCCACGCTGGCCGCCTTCATCCGGGAGGGTCACCTGGCGCGCCACGTGCGTCGCCTGCAGCCGGTGTATGCGGCGCGGCGCGAGGCGCTGCTGACAGGCCTGGCCGACGAGCTGGGCGACTGGCTGGTGCCTATCCCGTCCGAGGCTGGGCTGCACCTGGCCGCGCGCGTTCGCCGCGTGCGAGATGTGCCACGCGTGGTGGCGGCGATGCGCGAAGCCGCCCCGGGCGCCCAGACCACCGCCGAGTACGCGCTGCAGCCCGGCGTGCCGCCGGCCATCGCCTTCGGCTACGGCGTCATCGAGCCGGCGCAGATCACGGCCGCGCTGCGCCGCCTGCGCCGGTTGCTGCAACCCTGAGGCCGCTGTCTACACTTGCCCGTTGGCCCCACGAGGAGAGAGTTGATGAGCTTGCTACCCACCTGGCGCGAAGTTCCGGCACGACCGGGCAGCGTCGTCGCCCCCGATGAGCGCCTGCCCTGGCCGCAGACCGCGGCCTTGGGTGTGCAGCACGTGATCGCCATGTTCGGCGCCACGGTGCTGGCGCCACTGCTGATGGGCTTCGACCCGAACGTTGCGATCCTGATGTCGGGCATCGGCACGCTGATCTTTTTCGTCATCGTCGGCGGCCAGGTGCCCAGCTACCTCGGGTCCAGCTTCGCCTTCATTGGCGTGGTCATTGCCGCCACCGGCTTTGCCGGCGGCGGCGCCAACGCCAACATCGGCCTGGCCCTTGGCGGCATCATCGTCTGCGGGGCGGTCTACGCGCTGATCGGCCTGGGCGTGATGGCCGTCGGCACGAAGTGGATCGAATCGCTGATGCCGCCGGTGGTCACCGGCGCGGTGGTCGCGGTGATCGGCTTGAACCTGGCCGGCATCCCGATCAAGAACATGGCGCCGACCGATTTCGACAAGTGGATGCAGGCGGTGACCTTTGTCTGCGTCGGCCTGGTGGCCGTGCGCACCAGCGGCATGCTGCAGCGCCTGCTGATCCTGGTCGGGCTGATCCTGGCCACCGTGGTCTACGCGCTGCTGGCCAATGGCCTGGGCTGGGGCAAGCCGATCGACGCGAGCGGCATCGCCGCGGCGGCCTGGCTGGGCGCCCCGCACTTCGCCGCGCCGGTGTTCTCGGGCCAGGCTGTTCTGTTGATCGCGCCGGTGGCCATCATCCTGGTGGCCGAGAACCTGGGCCACGTGAAGGCGGTGGGCGCGATGACCGGGCGCCCGCTCGACGCCTACATCGGCCGCGCCTTCCTCGGCGACGGCCTCGCGACCATGGTCTCGGGCAGCGCCGGCGGCACCGGCGTGACGACCTACGCCGAGAACATCGGGGTGATGGCCGCGACCAAGATCTACTCGACCGCGATGTTCGTCGTCGCGGCGCTGATCGCCGTCCTGCTCGGCTTCAGCCCCAAGTTCGGCGCGCTGATCCAGGCCATCCCGCTGCCGGTGATGGGCGGCGTGTCCATCGTCGTCTTCGGCCTGATCGCCATCGCCGGGGCCAAGATCTGGGTCGACAACCGGGTCGACTTTTCCGACAACACCAACCTGATCGTCGCCGCCATCACGCTGGTGCTAGGAACGGGCGACTACACGCTGAAGTTCGGCAGCTTCACCCTCGGCGGCATCGGCACCGCCACCTTCGGCGCGATCTTGCTGCACGCCTTGCTCAGGAAGCGGCACTGACCGGCGCGGGCGGCTACCTCCTGAAACGCGCCAGCGCCCGCACCAGGTCGTCCGGCTGCACCGGCTTGCCGACGAAGTCGGCCATGCCGGCGTCGCGGGCCTGGCCGCGCTCGTGGTCCAGTGCGGCGGCGCTGAAGGCCACCACCGGCAGGTCGGCGGTCTCGGGGCTGGCGCGCAGCAGGCGCATCGCAGCCAGGCCGTCGAGCACCGGCATGTGCAGGTCCATCAGCACCACGTCGAAGTCGCCGGGCCGGGCGCGGCAGGCCTGCACGGCCTGGCGGCCGTCGCTGGCCTGGGTCACGCGCGCGCCCAGGCGGCCCAGCATCTCGGCGGCGATCAGCATGTTGACCGGGTTGTCCTCGGCCACCAGCAGGCGCAGGCCGGCCAGCGGGTAGCTGCCGGGGGGGTGGGGGACCGCGGTGGAGCCTTCGCCCAGGGCCGGCGGCAAGGGCAGCTCGGCCCAGAAGGTGGCGCCCTGGCCGGGCTGGCTGCGCGCGCCGACCTCGCCACCCATCAGCTGCGCCAGCTCGCGCGCGATCGACAGGCCCAGCCCGGTGCCGCCAAAGCGGCGGGTGGTGGAGTGGTCGGCCTGGGCGAAGGGCTGGAACAGCCCGGCCAGCACCTCGGGTGCGATGCCGATGCCGCTGTCGCGCACCTCGAAGCGCAGGCGCCCGGCCTGGCCGGGGCCGACGTGCAGCAGCACCTCGCCGGCGGGCGTGAACTTGATCGCGTTGGCGATGAAGTTGCTGACGATCTGGCGCAGGCGCAGCGGGTCGCCGCGCACGCGGCGCGGCACCTCGGGCGCGATCTCCTGACGCAGCGCCAGCCCGTTGGCCTCGGCCAGCACGGCGTGGGCGCCGTGCACCTTGTCGACCAGGTCGTGCAGGTCGAAGTCGATGCTCTCGACCTGCAGCTTGCCGGCTTCCATCTTGCTCAGGTCCAGCACGTTCGAGACGATGCCGTTCAGGCTCTCGGCGGCGTCGATCAGGTAGCCGAGGAATTCCTGCCGCCGGCCGTCGCTCTGGCCCGGCTCGGCCATCAGGCGGGCCAGGCCCAGCACGCCGTTCAGCGGCGTGCGGATCTCGTGGCTCACGTGCGCCAGGAAGGCGCTCTTGGCGTCGCTGGCCGCCTCGGCCACGGCCTTGGCCTCGGCCAGGGCCTGCTCGGCGCGCCGGCGCTGGGTGATGTCCTCGACGACCCAGATCGCGCCGGCCTCTTCGGGCTGACGCGGGTCCACCAGCTGCGAGCGCAGCAGGGCCAGCACGCGCTGGCCGTCCGGGCGGACGAACTCGTGGTCGATCTCCACCGGCTGGCCGGCCACGACCTTCGCGCGGATGCCGGCCACGAACTGCGCATAGCTGGCCTCGCCGCCGAAGAACTCGGCCACCGGCCGGCCGGCCATGCTGCCCGGAGGCTGGCCCAGCAGCTCCTCCAGCCGCGGGTTGACCCGCTCGACCAGACGCTCTCTGACCAGGGCCATGCCGACGGCCGCATGGTTCAGGATCGCGTCGCCTTGCAGCCGTGCGCGCTCGGCGTCCGTGATGTCGTGCCCCATCAGCACGGCGACCGGCTCGCCGTCCCACTCGAAGCGGGCGGCGTTGATCATCGCGATGCGGGTGCTGCCGTCGGGCCGGTGCACCACGTTGCGCATGCCGCGCAACACCGGCTCCTTGGCCAGCTCGTCGCGCAGCGCCAGGGAGGGGGCGTGGTCATCCCAGACGCCCATGTCGACCGCCGAGCGGCCCAGCACCTCGTCCACGTTCGCGCGGCCGACCAGTTCGAGGAAGCCGGGGTTGGCCAGCAGGATGTGGCCATTGCGCAGGCTGGACACGAT
>JBGAGZ010000117.1:0-8955 GCA_044226465.1 Burkholderiaceae bacterium
GTCGAAAGAGACAGACGAGCGCCAGGCCGCCTACTTCCAGTGCGCCAACCGCAACAAGCGCTCGGTGGCCATCGACCTGGCCACGCCCGAGGGCCAGGCCCAGGTGCGGGCGCTGGCCGCCAAGGCCGACGTGGTGCTCGAGAACTTCAAGGTCGGCGGGCTCCAGGGCTACGGGCTGGACTACGACAGCCTGAAGGCCGTCAACCCGAAGATCGTCTACTGCTCGATCACCGGCTTCGGCCAGACCGGCCCCTATGCCCCGCGCGCCGGCTACGACTTCCTGATCCAGGGCATGGGCGGGCTGATGAGCCTGACTGGCCGCGCCGACGGCGAAGACGGCGCCGGCCCGCAGAAGGTGGGCGTGGCCCTGGTCGACATCATGACCGGCCTGTACGCCACCATTGCCGTGCTGGCGGCGCTCAGCCACCGCGACCGCACCGGCGAGGGCCAGCACATCGACCTGGCCCTGCTCGATGTGCAGGTGGCCGCGCTCGCCAACCAGGCGGCGAACTACCTCACCAGTGGGGTGGCACCGAAGCGCCTGGGCAATGCCCACCCGAACATCGTGCCGTACCAGGACTTCCCGACGGCCGATGGCGACATGATCCTGGCCATCGGCAACGACGGCCAGTTCGCCCGCTTCTGCGCCATCGCCGGCAAGCCGGAATGGGCCGCGGACGAACGCTTCGCGACCAACCCCGCGCGTGTCGCGAACCGCACGGTGCTGATCCCCTTGCTGCGCCAGGCCACGGTGATGAAGACCACGGCCGAGTGGATCGCGGCGCTGGAGGCCGAGGCCGTGCCCTGCGGGCCGATCAACCGGCTCGACCAGGTCTTCGCCGACCCGCAGGTGCAGGCGCGCGAGATGCGCGTGGCCATGCGGCACCCGAGCCTCGGCGAGGTGCCGCTGGTGGCCAACCCGATCCGCCTGTCGGCCACGCCGGTGCAATACCGCGTCGCGCCGCCCACGCTGGGCGAGCACACCGCCGACGTGCTGGCCGACTGGCTGCGCTGACTTGACAACCGCTTCCGCGCCGGGCCGCCTCACGAGGCGAGCGCCCGGCCTTGCGCTTTCTCAAGCCAAGCCGGCCGCGAACAGCGAAGACTGCGGGCTCTTCCACAAGAGCAGACAGGGCAGGTCATGGTCTTTCGCATTTGGCGTCGCCTGCTGGCGTGCATCTTGGGCGGCGCGCTCGCCACGGCGGCGGTGGCCAAGCCACCCAACATCGTCTTCATCCTGACCGACGACCTGGACGCGGCCGCGGCCACCCAGATGGAGCAGGTCAAGCAGTTGATCACCCGCGCGGGGACGCGCTTTGACCACCACTACGTCGGCGTCTCGCTGTGCTGCCCGTCGCGCGTGTCCACGCTGCGAGGCCAGTTCGCCCACAACAGCACCATCTACGGCAACAACCCGCCGCTGGGCGGCTTCGAAGGCACCTACGCCAAGGGGCTGGAAACGTCGACCGTGGCCACCTGGCTGCAGGCGGCGGGCTACCGCACGGCGCTGATCGGCAAGTACCTGAACAACTACCCGAACGGCGCGCCATCGATCACCTACGTGCCGCCGGGGTGGGACGAGTGGTACAGCCCGAACCAGGGCAACCCGTACAACGAGTTCAATTACAGCCTGAACGAGAACGGCGTCACCGTCGACTACGGCGACGACGCCGAGGATTACCTCACCGACGTGATTTCGGCCAAGACCAGCGACTTCATCCGCCGCTCGGTCGAGGAGCACCCCGACCAGCCCTTCTTCGCCTACGTGGCCACCTATGCGCCGCACCTGCCCGCCACACCGGCGCCGCGGCATGCCCACGCCTTGCCCGACATCACCGCGCCGCGCCAGGCCTCGTTCAACGAAGCCGACGTCAGCGACAAGCCCGGCTGGCTGCACGACGCCCCGTTGCTGACCGAGGTGGAAATCGCCACGATCGACATGCAGTACCGCAAGCGCCGCCAGTCGCTGCTGGCGGTGGACGAGATGGTCCAGAGCATCGTCGATACGCTGCAAGCCACGGGCCAGTTGGCCGACACCTACCTGTTCTTCAGCTCGGACAACGGCTTCCACATGGGCCAGCATCGGCTCGTGTCGGGCAAGATGACCGCCTTCGAAGAGGATCTGCTGGTGCCGCTGAGCGTGCGCGGCCCCGGCATCCCCAAGCGCGCGACGGTCACGGCCTTCAGCGCCAACGTCGACTTCGCCCCGACCTTTGCCGAGATCGCCGGCGCCACCATGCCGGACTGGGTCGACGGCCGCTCCCTCATGCCCTGGCTGCGCGGCGAAACTCCCCCGGCCTGGCGGCAGGCGGTGGTGCTGTCGCACGGCGAATTCGGCACCCCCACCGAGACCGAAGACGGCCTGCTCGAGCCGGCCGACCCCTTCGAGCCCCTGGCACTGAACATACCGCTCTACACCGGCCTGCGCACGGCCGACGGCCACACCTACCTCGAATACGTCAACGGGGAGTTCGAGCTGTACGACAACC
This sequence comes from Burkholderiaceae bacterium, assembly GCA_044226465.1. GTDB lineage: Bacteria > Pseudomonadota > Gammaproteobacteria > Burkholderiales > Burkholderiaceae_C > Ideonella. The sequence goes on from JBGAGZ010000117.1 coordinate 2,490, forward strand.
TGAAGGACCCGCGCCAGCTGCGCAACCGCTACGCCGGCGCAGGGGCGAAGCTGAAGGCGCGCCTGGCCGCCTGGCTGGCAGCCTTGAACGCCAGCGCCGGCGAAGCCTTGCGCCAGGCCGAGCTCGACGCCCCCTAGAAGCGGCCCCGGCCGGGCCGGACTCTCAACAAAATAGTGGATATGACGGTTCCGAGCGTTACGACGGTAACGCTTTGCTGCCTTGCAGCAATCTCCCTGTGTTAGAAAACAATTTGTGTCCGCCTGGCGTTCATTGGCAGGCAACCAACCATTTTTCACACCGGGGAGTCTCTTCGATGAGCCATTTCTTCAGCCGCGGCCTCATGGCTGCCTCCCTCGGTGTGGCCTTGGCCATGCCGGCGGTGGCCAAGGCGCCCAACATCGTCTTCATCCTGACCGACGACCTGGACTCGGCCGCCGCCGCCCAGATGCCGCAAGTCAAGGCGTTGATCACCGACCAGGGGACGCAATTTCGACGCCACTACGTGAGCCTGTCGCTGTGCTGCCCGTCACGTGTGACCACGCTGCGTGGCCAGTTCGCCCACAACACCGGCGTCTTCAAGAACGATGCGCCGGACGGCGGCTTCGAGACCGCGTACGCGCTGGGGCTGGAGGCCTCCACCGCGGCGACCTGGCTGCAGAGCGTGGGCTACCGCACCGCGCTGTTCGGCAAGTACCTCAACGGCTACCCTGACACCGCCCCCTCGGCCACCTACGTGCCCCCGGGCTGGACCGAATGGATGAGCCCCAACGGCGGCACGCCGTACAAGGGCTTCGACTACACGATGAACCACAACGGCATCACCGAAAGCTACGGAGCTGCCGACACCGACTACATGACCGACGTGATCTCGGCCGCCGCCAGCGACTTCATCGTCCGCTCGGTGGACGAGCACGGCGAGGAGCCGTTCTTCCTCTACCTCGCCCCCTATGCTCCCCATTCGCCGGCCACGCCCGCGCCGCGCCATGCCAAGGCCTTCAAGGGCATGCAGGCGCCGCGCACCAGTTCGTGGAACGAAAGTGACGTGAGCGACAAGCCGAACTGGGTGCGCTCGCTGCCGCAGCTCAACTCGACGCAGATCAAGGACATCGACAAGCTCTACCGTGCTCGTCGGCAGTCCTTGCTGGCCGTCGACGAGATGGTGCAAAGCATCATCAACACCTTGCAGGCCAAGGGCCAGCTGGGCAGCACCTACATCTTCTTCACGTCGGACAACGGCTTCCACCAGGGCCAGCACCGCCTGGAATCGGGCAAGAACACCGCCTTCGAAGAAGACCTGATCATTCCGATGTCGGTGCGCGGCCCGGGCGTCCCACACCGGACGGTGGACTATTACACCGCCAACGTCGACTACGCGCCGACCTTTGCCGAGATCGGCGGCGCCACCGCGCCGAGCTTTGTCGACGGCCGTTCGCTGATGCCCTTCCTGCGTGGGCAGAACCCGTCCAGCTGGCGCCAGGCCCTGCTGCTGGAGCACAAGGCGGGCAGCTCGCCGGCGGTCCAAGCGCGCAACCTCGACAGCAGCCGCGAGCCGCCCGACCTGTTCGACCACCAGATGCACAGGACCGCCGGCCCCAACATCGACGGCTTTCTGGGGCTGCGCGTGACCGACGGGACGACCTACATCGAATACGACACCGGCGAGCACGAGCTCTACAACAACGGCTCGGATTCGGCGCAGCTTCGCAACTGGTACAACCAGACCAATTTCTGGACCCGCGAGCGACTGGCCAACTGGCTGGCGGCGCTGAAGGACAAGTCTGGCGAGGCCCTGCGGCAGGCCGAGTTGTCGGCACCCTGAGCCTTGTGTTGCGGCCGGGTAAAGCCGGCCCCAGCCCCGTTGCCGCGCGACGGCGCGACGCTCAGAATCCCGGCCGTCGACAACGAGGAGGCGCGATGAGACCCCTGCTGCGAGTGGCGGCGGTTGCTGTGCTGGCGATGCACGTCGCCTGCGGTGGTGGTGGCGGCAGCGGCGTAGCGCCGCCGCCGGGCTCGCAGCCGCCCAACATCGTCTTCATCCTGACCGACGACCAGGCCCTGGCCGACCTGTCGGTCATGCCGCAAACCAAGGCCCTGCTGGCCGACCAGGGCCTGAGCTTCGGCAGCCACTACGTGAGCCTGTCGCTGTGCTGCCCTTCGCGGGTCACCGGCCTGCGCGGCCAGTTCGCCCACAACACGGGCATCTACAAGAACGGCGCGCCCGACGGCGGCTTCGAAGGCACCTATGCCAAGGGGCTTGAATCGTCGACGATCGCCACCTGGCTGCAAGCCTCGGGCTACCGAACCGCGCTGTTCGGCAAGTACCTCAACGGCTACCCCAACACGGCCCCCAAGACCTACATCCCGCCCGGCTGGACAGAGTGGTACAGCCCCAACGACGGCACGCCCTACAAGGAATACAACTACTCGCTGAACGAGAACGGCACCACCGTGGCCTACGGCGCCACCGACGCCGACTACATGACCGACGTGCTGTCGGCCAAGGCCGCCGACTTCATCACCCGCTCGATCGACCAGTACCCCGACAAACCGTTCTTCGCCTACATCGCCACCTACGCGCCGCACTCGCCGGCCACGCCACCCACGCGCTACGAGAACGCCTTCCCCGGCGTGCAAGCCCCACGCACCGCGTCGTGGAACGAGGCCGACGTGAGCGACAAGCCCGACTGGGTCAAGGCCCTGCCCCTGCTCGACGACGCGCTGATCGCGGACATCGACAAGCTCTACCGCCACCGTCTGCAGACGCTGTTGGCGGTTGACGACCTGGTGAAGAACATCGTCAACGTCCTGCAGGCCAAGGGGCAATTGGCCAACACCTACATCGTCTTCGCCTCGGACAACGGCTACCACCAGGGCCAGCACCGGCTGGACTCGGGCAAGATGACCGCCTTCGAGGAAGACCTTCGCGTGCCGCTGATCGTGCGCGGCCCGGGCGTTCCTGCCGGCGCCACCGCGACGCTGATGACCGCCAACGTCGACTACGCGCCGACCTTCGCTGAACTGGCTGGCGTGTCGGCACCCTCGTTCGTCGATGGCCGCTCGCTGGTGCCGCTGCTCAAGGGTCAGACGCCGGCGAGCTGGCGCCAGGTGCTGCTGCTGGAACACAAGTCCGACGTGCCCGACGGCCTGTGGGTGCTCGACGGCACCCGAGAGCCGGCCGACCCCTTCGACCTGAACGGCGGCGCGGGCATCAACATCACCAGCTTCAGCGGCCTGCGCACCACGGCTGGCCACACCTATATCGAGTACGACACGTCGGAGTTCGAGCTCTACGACAACGCCGCCGACCCGGCGCAGCTGACCAACATCTACACCAGCGCGTCGGCGGACCTCAAGTCGCGCCTGGCGACGCGGCTGTCGGCCTTGAAGACCGCCTCGGGCGCCGGGCTCCGGCAAGCCGAGGCCATGGCGCCCTGAGGCGGCGCGCGGTCAAGACCGCGCCGCCAGCGGGGCTCTAGGGGCGCGCTGCAAGCGGCGCGGGGCCGTCGCTGCCCAGTTCCACCGCGAAGGCCAGCGCCAGGCGACTGAACTTGATCGCGTGGTTGGCGGTGTTGCCACTCTTGTCGATCGTGTCCTGCGAGGTGTGGATGTACGGGTTGTCCTGGTTCAGCAGCGACTCGAACGGGAACGAGGCCACGAAGCCGTTGCGCGTCCACGAGGCGTGGTCCGAGCAGGCGTAGCCGCAGGCGCCCTGGTTCACCACCATGCTCGGCGTGTAGAACGCCGCCAGGTTCTTGACGAAGGTGTTCTGCGCCGCGTTGGTGTAGTCGGTGATGATGGTGTAGTCACTGCTGCCGCCCTGGTAGTTGGTCATGTCCAGTTGCATGGCGCCGACAACCTTCTTGCCCTTGGCCTTGTAGTCGGCGGCGATATCGGCTGAGCCCAGGAGGCCCAGCTCTTCGGCCGAGTAGGCGATGAACTGCAGCGTGCGGCGCGGCTGGTAGCCGCTGGTCAGCAGCACGCGCGCCACCTCCTGCAGGCTGGCGATGCCGGACGCGTCGTCATCGGCTCCGGGCGCGATGCTTTCTTCCTGGGTGTTGCCGACGGTCGAGTCGAGGTGGCCGCCGATCACGACGATCTCCTTCGGCTTGGTCGTGCCCTTGATCGTCATGATCACCGACTTCTGCGCCCAGTTGTGGCTGAACTGCTTGATCGTCACGTCGCTGCGCCCGGCGGCCAGCGCCTTCCAGGTCTGCACCAGGTCGTCGCTGGCGGCAACGCCGTAGTGGGTGCGGTAGTAGCGGTTCTTGTAGTCGGTCGACAGGTGCACGATGGTCGAGCGCACATTGCTTTCCTGCAACTGCGGCAGCAGCGCGTTGACCTCGGCCTGGTTGTCGATCGTGTAGTTGACCTTGGCCTGCGCCAGCGGCAGGTTCTTGAAGGTGGCCAGATGCTGGCGGCCTTCGGTGCGGCTGGTGTGCAGCACATAGCCACCGCAGCGGTGCAGTCGCTGGTGCACGTCGGTCGACAGGCGAGGCAGCGCGTCTTCGTCGACGCGCATCAGGTAGACCGAGTCGTTGCGGGTGACCAGGCGGTCGCTGCCCGCAGCGGCAGGCACCTGCACCGGCACCGAGTGCACCTCGACCTGGTCGATCTGCGCGCCGGCACGGCGCAGCAGGCGGTAGGCATCCTCGCCCACAGATACCCAGACCAGCGGGCCGGCGGTGGCCGTGCCCATGCAGCAAACGGCCAGGGTGGCGGCCGCCGCGGCGTTCAAACGCAGATTCATCGGGATCTCCAACGGTTTTGTTGCACCGCAACAGCTGCGGTGAAGCATCGGCGACAATACGGGGTTTGCCACCGCTGCCCATCCCACGAATAAAGCCCGAAGAATCATGAGCGCATTCAATGAAGAACGCGTGCTGAGCGTGCACCACTGGACCGACCGCCTGTTCAGCTTCACCACCACCCGCGACCCGTCGCTGCGCTTCTCGAACGGCCACTTCACGATGATCGGCCTGCGGGTCGACGGCAAACCCCTGCTGCGCGCCTATTCCATCGTCAGCGCCAACTACGAAGAGCACCTCGAGTTCCTCAGCATCAAGGTGCAGGACGGCCCGCTGACCTCGCGGTTGCAGCACATCCAGGTGGGCGACAGCATCATCGTCGGCCGCAAGCCGACGGGCACGCTGCTGATCGATTACCTCACGCCCGGCAAGAGGCTGTACCTGCTGTCCACCGGCACCGGCATGGCACCCTTCCTCAGCATCGTGCGCGACCCGGACACTTACGAGAAATTCGAGCAGGTGATCCTCGTGCACGGCGTGCGCGAAGTGAACGAGCTGGCATACCACGACTACCTCACGCGCGACCTGCCCGCGCACGAGTTCCTGGGCGAGATGGTCACGCGCCAGCTGATGTACTACCCCACCGTCACGCGCGAGCCCTACAAGCACCAGGGCCGCGTGACCACCGTGATCGAGAACGGCCAGCTCGCCCATGACCTGCGCCTGCCGGCCCTCAACGCCGCCGAAGACCGCGTGATGATCTGCGGCAGCCCGGCCATGCTGCGCGACCTGAAGCTGATGATGGAAGCGCGCGGCCTGAAGGAAGGCAACACCAGCACGCCGGGCGACTACGTGATCGAGCGCGCGTTCGTGGACCAGTGACGGCCGGCACGCGCCGGCTGACGGCGCGCGCGGGTCGCACGGCTGACACATTCGGTAGCGATTTACTTTACAAAGCGGACGCGCTGGCCTTTCGGCCGGCCCGCAGCATGATGGTTCGCGGCAACGACAAGCCGCGCCGGCGCACGGTGCGCCGTGACCAGCGGCCCTGCCGCCAAGACAACCCATGCCCTGTCCGCCCTTCCGACCCAGGCCTGCGTGGCCGCATGCCGCAGTCTGCGCGGCCCTGAGCCTGCTCACCGCCTGCGCCAGCGCCCCGCAGGCCACCGACACCGCCCCCCGCGTCGCCCCCGCGGCGCTCGGCCAATGGGCGCGGGTCGACGTTCCGCCCGAGGCCGCGGCCCCCGACGCCCAGGCCCTGGCCACCTGGTGGCAGCAGTTCGGCGACGCCGGCCTCGACCGCCTGATGCAGCAGGCCCTGGCCGGCAACCTGGACCTGAAGTCCGCCCAGGCGACCTTGCGCCAGGCCCAGGCGGCCCGGGCCGCGACCGAGGCCAGCGGCGGCGCCACGGTCGCCACCTCGGCCGGCGCCAGCCGCAGCTTCAGCCGCGCCACCACCAGCACCGGCACCCAGGCCAGCAACCTCTACAAGCTGGGCTTCAGCGCCAGCTGGGAACCCGACCTGAGCGGCGCCCAGGCCAGCGGCCTGGCGGCCGCCGACGCCGACCTGGAAGCAGCCCTGGCCGACCTGGGCACCACGCGTATGACGATCAGCGCCGAGCTGGGCCTGGCCTATGTGCAATGGCGCGGCGCCCAGGCCCGCCAGCGCATCACGGCCGCCAGCCTCGCGAGCCTGGAGCAGACGCTCGAACTGGCGCGCT
>JBGAGZ010000118.1:0-8860 GCA_044226465.1 Burkholderiaceae bacterium
CCCTGGAGCTCAATGCTGGCCATGGCGAAGCCCCTCGCGGTGAAGCCGGCTGGTCTGGCTGGGCAGGAGGCGTTCGGTGGCCGCGTCGAAGAGCACGACCCGCTCGGTGTCGAAGCGCAGGCCCACGCGGTCGCCCGGCGCGGGGCGGCGGCTCTTGTCGACCACGGCCTTGAGCGTGCCGGCCTCGGTGCGGGCCTCGGCCACCCAGTGCGAGCCGAAGTATTCGACATGCGTCAGCTCGGCGGCCAGGCCGTGGCCGTCGTCGCTGAAATGCACATGCTCGGGCCGCACGCCCAGCACGGCACCTTCCGCATCGGCTTCCACGGATGGCACCGGCACAGGGTTGCCGCGCAGGCTGACCTGGGTTTCACCGGTTCGGACGGCACCGTCCAGGGCCAGGAAGTTCATGGCCGGGCGGCCGATGAAACTGGCGACGAAGCGGCAGCTGGGGAAGTGGTAGATCGTGGACGGGTCGTCGGCCTGCAGGATCTCGCCGCGGTCCATCACGACGATGTGGTCGGCCAGGGCCATGGCCTCGTTCTGGTCGTGGGTGACGAAGACGGTGGTGGTGCGCAGGCGCTCGTGCAGGCGGCGCAGCTCGATGCACATCAGCTCGCGGAACTCGGCGTCGAGCGTGCCCAGCGGCTCGTCCATCAGGAAGGCCTGGGGCTGGCGCACGATGGCGCGGCCGAGCGCGACCCGCTGGCGGTCGCCGCCCGACAGGCCGCCGATGCGCTGGTCGAGCAGGTGCTCGATGCGCAAGATGGCGGCGGCCTCTTTCACACGGCGGTCGATCTCGGCGCGCGGCAGGCCTTCGTTGCGCAGCGGAAACTCGAGGTTGCCGCGCACGCCGAGGTGGGGGTAGAGCGCGAAGAGTTGGAACACCATGGCGATGTCGCGCTCGCGGGGCCTTGCCCAAGTCACGTCCTGGCCGCCGAGGTGGATCTGGCCGGCGCTGGGTGTGTCCAGCCCGGCGAGCATGCGCAAGGTGGTGGTCTTGCCGCAGCCCGAGGGGCCCAGCAGCACGACGAACTGGCCGTCGTGCAGCGTGAGCGTCGAGTCGCGCACGGCGATGAAATCGCCGAAACGCTTGTGCAGGTTCTGGATGCGGATCTCAGCCATGGTTGGTCTCGCGTGGCGTGGGCTTGGCGCGTGCCGAGGCCGCTGGGGGATTGGCTCCGTTCATGTCCCCCGGCGCCGGCCGTTGGCCGTCACCTCCTCCTAATACTTCACTGCGCCAATCCCCCAACGCCCTCGGCAACCACCGTGGGCGGCCAGGCGTTGAACAGCCGCGACGGTGACTGATCAGGGGGGTGGGGTGCTTCGCGAAGTGAAGTAAAGGAGGAGGAGGCCGCAGGCCGACGGGGGACATGAACGGAGCGGAGCACCCCAGCGCCCTGATCCCGCTCCACCCCAAGCGCGTCATTGAGATGCTCCCGGTGCAGCAGGCAACTTCCCCGCCACCGTGTAGCCCGCCACGCCGGCCAGCAGCACGGCGAAGGAGTGGCCGTAGAGCCAGAGCGACCAGGGCTGCATCAGCATCACCAGGCCCAGGCCGATGAGGGCGATGCTCGCGGGTTCGACGATGCGGCGGGCGTTCATGGGCTTCACTTGCGAATGGCGCCGAAGGTGATGCCGCGCAGCAGGTGCTTGCGCAACAGCACGGTGAAGACCAGCACCGGCAGCAGGAACAGCGTGGTGCCGGCCGCCATGGCCGGCCAGTCCAGCCCGCCCTCGCCGATGATGGTGGGGATGAAGGGGGGCGAGGTCTGCGCCGTGCCGCTGGTCAGCAGCAGGGCGAAGGCGTATTCGTTCCAGGCGAAGATCAGGCAGAAGATCGCGGTGGTGGCGATGCCCGTGGCGGCCTGCGGCAGCACCACCTTGGTGAAGGCCTGGAAGCGGGTGTAGCCGTCGACCATGGCCGCCTCTTCGTACTCGCGCGGGATCTCGTCCATGAAGCCCTTGAGCAGCCAGACCGCGAGCGACAGGTTGACCACCGTGTAGAGCAGGATCAGCCCCAGGTGCGTGTCCGACAGCCCGGCGGCGCGGTACATCAGGTAGACGGGGATCGCCACCGCGATCGGCGGCATCATCCGCGTGCTGAGGATGAAGAACAGCAGGTCGTCCTTGCCCGGCACGCGAAAGCGCGAGAAGGCGTAGGCGGCCAGCGTGCCCAGCACCACCGACAGCAGCGTGGAGCCGAAGCCGATCAGCACCGAGTTGAGGTAGCGGTCGCCGAAGCGCGACGGCCCGGCCAGGATCATCTGCTGCTCGCGCACCAGCCCTTCGTACCAGGTGGCGGGCGCGGGCAGGGCAGCCAGCTCTTCGGCACTGACCCGCGAGCGCGTGGTGAACAGGTTCACGTAGCCGACCAGCGAGGGCTCGGCCAGCAGCTTGGGCGGGTAGGCGATCGAGTCGGACGGCGTGCGGAAGCCGGTCAGCACGATCCACACCAGCGGGATCAGCGACAGCACGGCATAGCCGACGACGAGGATGCCGGCGATCCACTGCGCGCGCCGCGTGGGCTCCAGCGGCCCGCGGCCGGAAGGGTGCAGGACGGCGCTCATCGCTGTTTCACCCGGTCCAGGAAGCGCACGGTCACCAGCGACAGGCCGTAGATCGCGACGAAGAGGATGATGGCCAGTGCCGACGAGTAGCCGGTGCGCCATTTCTCGAAGGCCTCGCGCTTCAGGTGGATCGAGGCCAGCTCGGTCACCGAGCCGGGGCCGCCATTGGTCAGCTGGTCCACCAGGTCGAACATCTTGAAGTTCTCGATCAGGCGGAACAGCAGCGCCAGGACGATGAAGGGCAGCACCATCGGCAGCGTGATGCGCCAGAACTTGGTCCATTCGCTGGCGCGGTCGATCTCGGCCGCTTCGTACAGGTACGACGGGATCGAGCGCAGCCCGGCCAGCAGCAGCAGCATCACGTAGGGCGTCCACATCCAGGTGTCGACCAGCACGATGGCCCAGGGCGACAGCGCGGTGTCGCCCAGCATCGTGAAGCCGGGGGCCACGCCGAAGGCGGCGACGATGTGGTTGAAGATGCCGTACTGCGGCTCGAAGAAGTACTTCCAGAAAGTGCCGACCACCGCCGGCGCCAGCATCATCGGCAACAGGATCGCCGTGCTCCAGAAGCTGTGACCCTTGAAGCGCTTGTTCAGCAGCAGCGCGAGGCCGAAGCCCAGCAGCAGCTCCAGCGTGATCGACCAGCACAGGAAGTGCGCGGTCGCCTGCATGTTGGCCCAGATGTCCTCGTCGGCCAGCACGCGCGAGTAGTTGGCCCCGCCCACCCACACCAGGTCCGCATTGGGCCGGTTCGCGCGGTAGCTGGTGAACGACAGCGCGATCGTCCAGATCAGCGGGAAGATGTTGAAGGCCAGCAGCAGCAGGATGGTCGGCCCGACGAAGAGCCAGGCCAGGGCCCGGTCGCTGAGGCCGCGCGCGGCGCGTTGAAGCCGTTCAGCAGGCATGGGTGGGGCCAGGTGGCCGGCGGCGAGCGCCGCACGGCCACCGAGTGGGGCGGTGGTCATGAAGTGGCAAGCGAGCGGGCGGTCAGTTCTTCAACTTGCCGTCTTCGACGAAGACCTCGGTCCAGTCCTTGACCAGGCCGTCCAGCGCTTCCTGCGGCGTGCCCTTGCCGGCCACCACGTAGTCGTGGCTGCGCTTCTGCATCGCCAGCAGCAACTGCGCGTAGTCGGGCTCGGCCCAGAAGTCCTTGACGATCTTCATCGAGTCCAGGAAGACCTTGGCGTACGAGGTGCTGGTCTCGAAGCCCGGCGCCTCGAGCACCGAGCGCAGGCAGGTGAAGCCGCCCGAGTCCCACCACTTCTTCTGCACCGCAGGCTGGGCGAACCACTTCATGTACTCGAGCGCCAGGTCCTTCTTGTCCGAGTACTTGACGACCGAGATGCCCTGGCCGCCCAACTGCGCGAATTGCTTGTCGCCCTTGGGGATGGCGAAGAAGCCGGTCTTGTCACCACCCACGGCCGGGTCCTTCGAGATGCCGGGGAAGAAGGCGATGAAGTTCATCTGCATCGCCACCTGGCCGCTCTTGTAGGCGTCCAGGTCTTCGGTCATGTAGGCGTTGGCGTGCCCGGGCGGGGTGCAGCAGTCGTAGAGCTCCTTGTAGAGCTTGAGGCCCTTGGCGGCGCCGGCGCTGTTGACGAAGCCTTTCATGTCGTACGGCTTCTTGGGGTTGCTGTACTCGAAGCCGTAGGCGTAGAGCGTGTTGGTCACGCCCATCGTGATGCCCTCCGACCCGCGCTCGGTGTAGAGCGCCGCGCCGTAGACCTTCTTGCCGTCGATCTGGCGGCCCTGGAAGAACTGGCCGACCTGCTTGAACTCGTCCCAGGTCTTGGGCGCCTCCAGCGCGCGGCCGTACTTCTGCTTGAACTCGGCCTGCAGCTCAGGCTTGGCAAACCAGTCCTTGCGGTAGGTGAAGGCCACGGCGTCGCCCATGGCGGGCAGGGCCCAGTAGTTGGGCGTGCCCTTGGGCCACTCGGAATAGCCGGTCACCGTGGCGGGCATGAAATCGCCCATCTTGATGCCGTTCTTGTCGAAGAACTCGTTGAGTTTGACGTAGTGGCCCTCGGTGGCGGCCGAGCCGATCCACTGGCTGTCGCCGATCAGCAGGTCGCACAGCTTGCCCTTGGAGTTCAGCTCGTTGAGCATGCGCTGCGCAAAGTTGGGCCAGGGCACGAACTCGTACTTCATCTGCACGCCGGTCTTGGCGGTGAAGTCCTTCGACAGCTCGACCAGGGCGTTGGCCGGGTCCCAGGCGGCCCAGCAAAGCGTCAGTTGCTTGGCCTGCGCGTGGGCGGCGCCAGGCAAGGCCAGGCCGGCGGCGAGCAGCGCCGCGGCGAGCGTGGTGGGCGAGTGAAGAGGCTTCATGCCGTGCGTCTCCTGTGGGTCCATCGGTCGGTTGTGGCGGGCGCCACGCTGCCGGGGCCGGCTTGCTTGGGGTGGCCGGTCGGTGAGGCATGAGGTTAAAGATCGCATTAAATAAATCAATCAACGCAAACCCTAATCCATCATTTCATCTCGGCTGCGTGTCGGTTCGCTACCGCCCGCGCGCCTGTGGGCGTGCGTGGCCCCGGGCCGGGCCGGATGGACCCGTCTCCACGGTTCTGCGAAGATGGCCTGATTGATTTTTCTGAGTCCGTTGTTGGCCGCCCCCGTCACCATCACCCAGATCGCCGAAGCCGCCGGCGTCAGCACCGCCACGGTCGACCGCGTGCTGAACAACCGCCCCGGCGTGAACCCGGCCACCGTGCAGCGCGTGCGCCAGGCCATGGCCGAGCTGGGCGGTACGGCGCCGGTGCGCGGCCGCCCACGGTCGACCACCTCGTTCCGCTTCGCCTTCGTGCTGCCGGCGGCGCGGCGCGGCTTCTTCGACCTGGTCGACCGCGTGGTCGCGCAGTCGGCCGGCGAGTTCCGCCACCAGCACATCACCGAGGTGACGCGCCGCCTGCCCTCGCAGGACCCGGCCGCCTTCGCCGACGAACTGGCCCATCTGGCGGACATGGATGGCATCGCGCTGCTGGCGCCGGACACGCCGCCTGTGAAGCTGGCGGTCAACGAGCTGGTGCGCGGCGGCACCCACGTGGTGACGCTGTTCTCGGACGTGGCCGGATCGATGCGCGAGACCTTCATCGGCGCCGACAACCGCGCCGCGGGCCGCACCGCCGGCCTGCTGCTGGGCCGCGAAATGCCCGTGGCCCTGGCGCCGGGCGGCGAGGGCCTGTGCGCGCTGCTGTCGCCGGCCACGCGCTACGCGGCCGAGATCGACCGCGGCATCGGCTTCGCCCAGGTGCTGCAAGAGCGCTTCCCTGCCGCGCGCCTGCTGCGGGTGGACGACATGCCCGAGACCGATGACGAGGCCTGGCGGCGCGTGCGCGAGGCACTGGCCCCGGCCGCGCTGGGCGGGGCGCGCCTGACGGGCGTCTACAACGTGGGCCCCGGCAGCCACGGCGTGCACCGGGCCCTGGCCGAGATGGGCGGCGCGCCGCTGCCGGGCCTGATCGCGCACGACCTGCTCGACGTGCACCGCGCGATGCTGATGTCCGGCGCGCTGAGCTTCGTGCTGCACCAGGACGTGCAGTACGCCGTCTCCACCGCCGCGCGCGTGCTGCGCGCGCTGTGCGAGGGCGTGCGCGGCGCGCTGGCGGTGAGCAGCCCACGCGTCGAGATCCTGACCGCGGAGAACCTCGCATGACAGCCGCGTGCCTCCGCGCCACGATCACCCCTTCCGCAGCCGCCAACGGCGGTGGCTGCCAACGAGCGCCAAGATGAAGAAGTTCGTCAACAAGGTCGACGACCTGGTCGCCGACAGCCTGCAGGGCCTGGCGCTCGCGCACGAGCGCATCCTGCAGCTCAGCATCGAGCCCACCTTCGTGCACCGCCGCGTGCACAAGCAGGACCGCGTGGCGCTGGTCTCCGGTGGCGGCTCGGGGCACGAGCCGCTGCATGTCGGCTACGTGGGGCCGGGCATGCTGGACGCGGCTTGCCCGGGCCAGGTCTTCACCTCACCCACGCCGGACCAGTGGATGGCCGCGGCGCACGCGGTGAACGCGGGCCGGGGCGTACTCTTCATCGTCAAGAACTACGCTGGCGACCGGCTGAACTTCCAGATGGCCAGCGACATGCTGGACGACCTGGACCACCTGATGGTGGTGGTGGATGACGACGTGGCGATCGAGCACTCACCGCATGCCACCGGCCGCCGCGGTGTGGCCGGCACGCTGGTGGTCGAGAAGATGGTGGGCGCGGCCGCCGAGGCCGGCGCCGGGCTCTACGACTGCAAGGCGCTGGGCGACCGCGTCAACGGCGCCACCGCGTCGATGGGCGTGGCCTTCACCAGCTGCATCGTGCCCGAGGCGGGGGTGGCCACCTTCGACATCGGCGAGCAGGAGATGGAGCTGGGCGTGGGCATCCACGGCGAGCCGGGCCGGCAACGGCAGGCCCTGCTGCCGGCGCCGCAGATCGTCGAGCAACTGCTGGCGCCCATCCTGAAGGACCTGCAGCTGGCTCGCGGCCGCGAGGTGCTGCTGCATGTGAACGGCCTGGGCGGCACGCCGCTGATGGAGCTGTACCTGCTCAACCACCTGGCCCGCCAGCGCCTGGCCGAAGAGGGCCTGGCGGTGGCCCGCACCCTGGTGGGCAACCACACCACCTCGCTGGAGATGGCGGGCGCCTCATTGACGCTCACCGCACTGGACGACGAGCTGAAGGCGCTGTGGGACGCGCCGGTGGACACGCCCGCACTGCGTTGGTGAGCCGAGGCCCTGCCGGGTTGGCGCGAAAGATGCGTACTAACCCTGCATGGACAAGACCTTCATCCGCGTGGCCGAGGTCTGGGTGCCTTCGGCCGATGGCAACCTGCTGGAGCTGGGCAGCGGCCTGTTCGACCAGGCCCCGGCGTTCGGCGCGATCAGCCGCAGCATGTGTTTCGGCCGCGCCGAGGGCCTGCCCGGCCATGCCTGGGACGAGGCTCGGCCGGTGCTGCTGCGCAGCTTCGAGCGCAGCTACTTTCGCCGCACCGCGGCGGCGCGCGCCGCCGGGCTGAGCTGCGCCGTGGCGCTGCCGATCTTCCGGCAGGACCAGCTCACGTCCGTGGTGGTGCTGCTGTGCGGCGACAGCACCGAGCACGTCGGGGCGATCGAGCCGTGGCGCAACGACCCGCGGGTCACCAGCGACCTCACCCTGGCCGACGGCTATTTCGGCTCCACGCCCGCGCCGTTGGAAGACCTGACACGCGACGGCTCCCTGCCGCGCGGCGCGGGGGCACCCGGCCTGGCGTGGCAGCGCGAGGCCGCCGTCTTCATCGACCATGTGGAAAGCTCGACCCAGTTCCTGCGTGCCCAGGTGGCCGCCAGTGCGGGCATCCTGCGGGCACTGGCCCTGCCGTGCAGTTTGCCGGGGCGCGAGGCCTGGGTGCTGAGCCTGCTGTCGTCGGCCGGCACCCCGATCGCGCGGCGGGTCGAGAGCTGGCTGCCGGATGAAGCCCAACCGTCGCACCTGCAGCGTGCATTCGGCTTCTGCGAGGTGCGGGGCCGGCTGACAGTGAACGGGCGCAGCGCGGCGCCGGCCAGCGCGCTGGGCGCGATCGGCACCGCCTGGACCACCGGCGTGGCGCAAGCCGCCTCGGCCACCGGCGTGGCGGGCGACGCCGACCTGCACTCGGTGCTGGCGATTCCGGTCGTGGCCGAATCCGGCGCCGTCAGCGAGGTCGTGGCGCTGCATTTCTGAGCCGGGGGCCCGGCCCAGGCGGCTCAGGCCGGCAGTTCGGCCAGGGCGCCCATGCCCTCGTCCCAAGCGTCGACCATGCCGCCGAACAGGGCCCCCAGGTCGGCCGGCTTGGTCGACGACACGACCCGCGCGCCCTTGAGGATGAAGGTCTTGGCGCCGGCGGAGAGCCGGTCGAAGGCTGCGATCGCGCGCTGCTCGGCTGGGCTGGGCGTGTCGCTCATCCACTGCAGCCAGCGTGCGGTCAGCTCGGCCGCGGCGCCCAGCTGGCGTGTGCCGGCGAAGGCCCAGGCGTGGTAGTGGGCGAGGCCACGCTCGCGCATCAGCGGCAGGTCGCGCTCGAAGGCTTCGGCGAAACGGCGCACCGGGTTGCTGGCGGGGCGGCGAGCGAACTGCTCGGCCAGGTCGGCACGGGCCGCGGCGCGCAGCTCGGCCAGCGAGCGAACCACGCGGCGGTCCGGGCGGATCACCTCGGCGAACAGGGGCAGGTAGTCAGGGTCGTTCTCCCGGCCTAGGCGGAAGGTCTCGGCGAAGTCTTCGCCGTCCAGCGCGAAGCAGCCGGCGTTGTGGAAGTAGACCAGGCGCTGCGCATCGAGGTCGATGTCGGCCAGCAC